>CAZEVO010000001.1:0-106402 GCA_964515235.1 uncultured Methylococcaceae bacterium
CTTTTTCTGATGGTGAATTAGATATTTATGAGGAGCATCTCGTTCGTAAAATTGCTGATTTACTACATATTTCACACATGGATTTCATCAAGACTAAACATCAAGCCGATTCTCGTTAAAGTGTTTTTAACGAAATTTTATCTCCACTTTATTGCTCTTAATAATCAAATATTAGCTCCATGCTCAAGGTAGAGCTTTGTTAAAGCAGCCATTATTTGAATAGAATACGGATGGTTTTTTAGAAAACTGTTTTTATTAATCAGCGAGTAAGCTAGTATGTACTAGATTACTTTCAGTTTTTAGGATCGGTGAGCTATGTTAGTCATGAGTGATCGTCTTTTTTTTAAAGTACCTGTATGTCTTGTTGTTATTTTGTTTTTTTCTTTGGTAGGTGATAGTTTCGCACACCGAAGTCAAGACGAACAGCGTGACCCTTGTCGAATTCAAGTGGGTTACGAGCCAATGCACTTTACCGCCTATACGCCAACATTTTCGAAGTCTAAACAATATTGTCAGGAAATTCCTTATTTAGGACAGACAAATTTAGTGTTTGATTACGAAGGTAAAAAGTTACGGCAGATTACCATTGCTTACGAAGTCACAAAGGAACCTGAAGGAACCCGTGTTTTTTATCAGCAACCTGCGAAATATAGTTCTGGTACCTTTGCTAAGAATCTGGATTTAACTGCCTTTGGGGTAGGTGCGTATCTTGCGCATATTACGATTGTTCATAAAGGAAAAGAGTTGGACACTCACTTACCTTTTAATATAGAACCTAAATCTGGGTTCGGTTTCCGTTTTTGGGGCTTGATAATTCTGGTTATAGCATCAGGAGGCTATGGTTATAAGACTTACCGAGCAAGGTCTTTAAATTAATGTAGCAGGGTTAGAAAATGACTGAGACTGAGACTGAGATTAAAGCATTTTTTTTATCTTTGAGTTTAAGAACTAAGGTTTTACTAATCTTAGTTTTGACGTGCATTGTTTTATTTGTCGTTACTTATTTATTCAGTTCAAGATTTGATAACACGGTTAAATTAGGCAGTGCTCCTTATATGGATTGGAAGGATGTAAAGCATTGTAGTGCGAATTCACGTTTAGGTGATCAAGGTATCATTTATGGTGAAGAGTCTTCTAGTGGAATAAAATTTAATGTTCGTACACCTAAAAATTATGATGCAACGATTGCACATCCATTGCTGATGGTTTTTGCACCAGCAAAAGCTAATCGGTCTAAGACAGAGGTTTTAACGGAGTTGACCTTTCCTGCAACACAGTCAGGATTTATTATTGCTTATGCGGATCACCCGCCATTATCGGCGACAACCTCTCTCGAATTAGCTGAAATACCTCGAATGATTAGTAAGAAATGGTGTGTCGATGAAAATCGTGTTTTTTATCTAGGGCATTCGGACGGCGGTAGTGTTGCTATGGCTTTAGGGTTTATGTCTGATGCTAATGCAACTCCGGCGGCGATTGTATCAAGTGCTGCCGGGATAAATTTCCGTGAACTTTACGAGCACCAATGCCCAGCCCCGTTATCGGTTATGGTTATCCACAGCGCTAATGATCGTCTTTTTCCTGGTTTTGGAATAGAGTCTTCAGGCTGGTGGGCTGGCTGTAATGGGTGTGATCCTATTCCTGAGAAGCTAGCAGATGGCTGCATTAGTTATCCTAATTGTGCACAAAATGTAAGGACCTATTATTGCGAAGGAAACCAGCCCCATAGTCAATGGCCACAGACAGTCAATAAAAATATCCTTGAATTTTTAACGGTGATTAAAAAGCGTTAAATCAATGGAAGACTTAACGCTTATTGAGTGATTAATAAGCGTATGGCATCTAATTTAAGTTGTGATGATTCAATAGATTGCTTAGAGAGCTGTTTTGATTTGATCAGGGTATCAATTTCTTCAGGTTTGATGCTGGGGTTATAGCGTTGTAGTCTTTTAAGTCTGTCTGTTTCATTGTTAAGTTCTTTTTCCATCATTTGAGATGCTTTTTCAATATGTACGTACAGTTGTTTTTCAGCTTCAGCGTGCGCGTATTGAATGAGGTGTTCAATTAGTTTTCGTTGACTGTTTAAAAACGAATTGAATTTTGCAGGTTCAATAGCAGGGTTAGTTTCGGATAGGCTGTTGTGAGGTATTTTTTTAGAAAGATTATTTTGTTTTTGGTCAATTAATATTCTGATTGGAGTTGGCGGTAAGAACCGGCCAATCTGCAAGTCCTTAGGTGCACTGCATTCGATAATGAAAAGCGTTTCAATTAAAAATTGATTCGCAGTTAAAGCGGAATGTTTGATGGCACTGATAGTGGCATTACCAGTGTTGCTGGATAAGACTAAATCCATTGCTGCGGTAGTCATAGGATGCTCCCAGCTTAGAAATTGTCTGTCTTCACGAACTAAGGCTTGTGAACGTTGGGTTGTGATGGTTAAGCCGTCTTCGGGGAGTTCAGGGAAGTGATCAATTCGTAGGTGGTTGCTAGGTGTAATAATATAACAATCTGGTGAGTGAAATTCGGTATTAACGCCATAACAATCAAACAAAGTTTCCATAAAGGGCCATAACTTGTTTTGTTTTTCCAATGCAATAATTTCAGCTACAATCGCCTGTGCCTGATCATATCGGCAGGAGTTAATTTCGAGTAATTGGTCACGACCACGTTGTGATTCTTGTTCAATGGTTTTTCGTAATTGCTTTGTTTCAGTTATTAAATGTTCTAATTGATCAGTTGAGAAGGAGCTATCAAGTGCCGTGAGTTTTTTTTGTAGTTTCTGAAATATTTGGACGCCTGCCGAACAGTTCTGTTCAAATGCATTGAGCCCATCCTGATACCAGCGGTAGAGAAGATGTTGCCTGCTGTGGGTTAAGTAGGGAATATGAATTTGAATAATTTCCTTTTGCCCAATTCGGTCTAAACGACCAATGCGTTGTTGTAGTAAGTCTGGATTATCGGGTAAATCTAATAGAATTAAATGTTTGGCAAATTGAAAGTTACGGCCTTCACTACCAATTTCAGAACATAGCAAAATATTAGCGTGACTTTCAGGGTCTGAAAAATAAGCTGCTGCCCGGTCTCGTTCAATAATACTGAGGTGTTCGTGAAAAATAGCAACCTTAATACCTTTGCGATTTTTTAATTGTCCTCCGAGGTTAATAGCGGTTTCAGCATGATGACAGATGAGTAGTACTTTTTCGTTGCTGAGTGATCTGAGTTTATCAATGAGCCAGATGAAATAAGGGTTTTTCTCCTGGCTAAGATCAGTGAGAAAAGGTTTTTGTTCAGGCTTTTCATGTAGAGGATAAGGGTGGCACTGGCGTAATGGAAAACCGCCGATGGTTTGGCGCGAGTTTCTAAATAGAATACGACTTGTGCCGTGATGATCTAAAAGAATGTTGAGCAACTCATCTTGGGCTAAATAATCATGGTTATTAGCCTTTTCTACTAGTTTTTCGGTTTGATCTTTTTGTAGTAATGGGGTTAGTTTCTCGATGAGCTCATTCGGTAGAGGTTTTCTTTCAAGTAAGTGAGTTGCTGCATCAGCGACAGGTTGGAAAAAGTGTTTTTCCTGAATAAATTCATCGAGGGAAAAGAACCGGTCCGGATCTAGTAGACGTAGTTGAGCAAAGTGGCTTTGAATGCCTAATTGTTCAGGCGTGGCTGTGAGCAATAAAATATTAGGCGTGTTTTGGCTGAGTTCTTCGACTAATTGGTATTCAGGACTGGTTGCGGTTTCACTCCATTCTAGGTGATGGGCTTCGTCAACAATTAAGGTGTGCCAGTCAGTTGTAAGGACTTGCTGTTGGCGCTGTGGGTTTTCGGAAAATAATTTTGGGCTACATAAAATCAGTTGTGCAGTTAAAAATGGATTTTCATGTGGAAACTCAAGGCAACGTTGCTCATCAAAAAGGCTAAATTTAAGGTTGAAACGACGTAGCATTTCTACCAGCCATTGGTGTAATAAAGGTTCAGGAACCATAATTAAGGTTCTTCCTGAGCGACCTGTCAGGATGCGGTGGTTAAGAATGAGTCCTGCTTCAATAGTTTTTCCAAGGCCAACTTCATCGGCAAGAATAGTACGAAAACAACTTCGGTTTGCAATTTCATGCGCAATATATAGTTGATGCGGGAGTAATGAAGTACGGCCGGAGATTAGGCCGCGGGCCTTTAGTTGTTGCAGTCGGTTGCTATGCTGTAGTGTTTGATAACGTAATTCAAACCATTTCCCAGTATCGATTTGATTGGTAAAAAGACGATCTTGTGGTTTGTTGAATTGTAAGTAGGGACTGAGTTGGCTTTCTTTTATAGTGACATTCTCTTGTTGGCTGTTTTGGCACTGATAATGAATAATGTTATCAATACATTGATTTTTTTTAACGGTGAGCAATTGTTTATCAATGGTATTAAAGGAATCTCCCGGTGTGTATTTGACTCGTGTTAACGGAGCAGTGGGGCGGGCATAGATGCGTTGCTCCTGAATTGCGGGGAATGACACAGTAATACGATGGGATGTGACCTCAAGAATAATACCAAGGCCGAGTTCGGGTTCGGCATGGCTAATCCAGCGTTGCTCAGGATGGCAATTTTCCATGGTGATTTATGTTTTTGTAAAATGGGGGCATTATCCTATAAAAAATAAAAAACTGTACTGATTAAGCGCGGATTAATTTTTAAAATAAGGGTATTTAAGGAAATAGTTTTTTAAATTCACTCTGGTGTTCTGATGGAATTCTGACTTTAACGGTAATTATTTCGGTAAATAATTGTTCCAAAATGGATCCGTTGATTTTTTTTAGTTGGTATTCAAAGTGCGTGAATTGATCATAGGGGAGTGTGAAAATTAAGGTGTCATAATCAATAAATTTTATTAATTTTGCATTAGCAATGGCGCCTTTAGCTAGGTTGCCATAAGCACGACTTAAACCGCCGGCACCTAATTTAATACCGCCAAAATAACGGACTACCAAAATAATTACATTGGTTAGTTGATTGCCTTCTAAATGATTCAAAATGGGTTTTCCTGCTGTACCGCTGGGTTCTCCGGCATCATTACAACGGATTAAGATTTTATCGTTATTTTTTAGATGATAGGCAAAAGCAATATGGTTTGCATTGGGATGTTGTTGCTGAATTTGTTGGTATTGTTGGTTGATTTCAGCGAGTGAATGACAAGGGGCAATAATTCCAATGAAATGTGATTTTTTAATCGTGTCTTCTATGGTAGATTGCACTTTGACACAATACATGACGAGTCTCTGTAAAAGATCTTATGATACCACCAATTCATGCTGCTGAGAGAATCTCCCATAGTGTAAAAAAATCTGAGTTTCTGGCAGAACTCAGAGTGTTTTTGCCGGCGAATGCGGTTCTTGTTGAGCCGGAAACGCTGAAGCCTTATGAATGTGATGCCTTGGCAGCATATCAGACTATGCCATGGATGGTTGTACTGCCTGATACGGTAGAAGCAATTCAAAAAATATTAAGACTTTGTTGTCATTATGGTATTCCAGTAGTTGCCAGAGGTGCAGGGACAGGGTTATCAGGGGGAGCCTTACCACTAGATAATGGGGTAGTAATCTCGATGGTGAAGTTTAATAAGATCCTTGCGATTGACCGTGATAATTTATTGGCAGTCGTTGAGCCGGGAGTTACTAATTTAGCTATATCGAAAAAAGTGGCAAAAGACGACTTGTATTATGCGCCGGATCCGTCATCTCAAATTGCGTGTACTATTGGTGGAAATGTTGCGGAAAATTCGGGGGGTGTACATTGTCTTAAATATGGTTTGACGACACATAATGTTTTGCGTTTAAAAATATTGACGATGGCTGGTGATTTGCTGGTGATTGGGAGTCATGGCTTTGATAGTGAGGGATATGACCTCTTGGCTATTTTGACAGGCTCTGAAGGAATGCTGGGAATTATTATTGAAGTATCGGTTAAGTTATTACCCAAGGTTCCGTCAACACAAGTGATGATGGCTGCTTTCGATAGTGTTGAAGTTGCAGGTGAAGCTGTTGCCGGAGTCATTGGCGAGGGCTTTATTCCTGCGGGATTGGAAATGATGGACAATACTGCTATTCGTGCGGCGGAAGATTTTTGTCATGCCGGTTATCCGGTCGCCGCAAAGGCTATTTTATTATGTGAAATCGATGGTACAGAGGAACAAGTCGCAGAACAATCAGCACAGATTTATCCGTTATTATTGAGTTTAGGCGCTCAAACAGTAGAAATCGCTAGCAATGAATTTGAACGACAAAAGATGTGGGCTGGTCGAAAAGCAGCTTTTCCTGCCGTAGGGCGTATTTCACCGGATTATTATTGTATGGATGGTACGATTCCTCGCTATCAATTGGGTTTCGTATTAAAGACTATTACTGAATTATCTGAACGCTATGGTTTGCCGGTTGCGAATGTATTTCACGCCGGAGATGGTAATTTACACCCTTTAATTCTTTATGATGGTAATGTGCCGGGGGACTTTGAAAAAGCAGAAAGACTGGGTAGTGAAATTTTATCATTAAGTATACGCGTAGGCGGGACGATTACTGGTGAACATGGGGTTGGTATTGAGAAAATAAATCAGATGTGTGTACAGTTTTCACCAGAATCGATCAGTCAATTTCATGCACTGAAAGCTGCTTTTGATGAACACGGGTTATTAAACCCTGGAAAAGGATTGCCTTCGCTACGTCGGTGCGCAGAATTTGGGGCAATGCATGTACATCATGGAGAGGTATCGCATAAAGATTTGGAAAGATTTTAGCTTGATAATGTTAGTTAACAGTTTTGCTTGCTCGTTTGGAGCGGTTATAATTGAATTAGTTGATTTTCCGGGGTGGGCATTTTGAGCAACAATCAAAGCAGTTTTAGCGCGGTTATTAATAAGATTCAGGCATTGTTTGTGTCTTCATTAAGAATCTGGACAATCCCTATCGTTTTGATGCTAAGTATCGCGTCTGGGTTTACCACCTATTATGGGATGTCTCATTTTATTATTCCCTGGATCGCTTTGGTTATAACTATTGCAATACAATCTATCATTGTGATTTGTTCTCTGGAGCTAGCTGGAATTCATTGGCGCGCCAATCGATTTCGATATCTCTCTGTTTTACTGTCATTGATTATTTCTTTAGCTGCATCAGTTTCATTTTCCTATTTTAAATTTTATGAAGTTTCAGAGCGCGATACGATACAGAATAATCGCTTAATAGAAGTACGCCAGCAAATTGAAGATTATATTAATAGTATTGTCATACTGAAAACTGAGATTTTTGAGCAAAAACGAGCAGAATTAGAACTGGCATCAAAAGAGGTTTCAGCGGCATATTTTGGTACCCACCCTGAAATATCTGTGAACTATAAAAATCAAGTGGGTCAAGGCCCTTTTTGGAAACGTTTTAACGAGTTGTATCAGAGTAAGCAAGAGGAAAATAAGCGTTTAGAGGAAACCTTTATGTCCTTAGATAAGGATATCAGAGCCGTACAATCTAACTTGAATGGTCTAGGCTCGGTGCACTCGACAACGTTGGAAAAGAAATATCAGTCCGTTCAGGAAAGTTTGCAGGCTGTGCAGTTAAATTTCCATCGGGTTGCTTTTCAAGTAGGTCACGAAATCCCTCAAGCTCCAGTATTAATGACTTATGGAGCATATATACAGGGGGTAAAACCCTCTTTTGCTATGTGGGAAGGCTTATCTATTTTCGCTCTAGTGTGTGCTGCAATGGTTGATTTTTTTACGGTTCTGCTGTCCTATCGTCTTGAGTTTAAAGCGCCAGCACCGTTGTCTGAACAGGAAGAAGATTTAGTTTTTCAATGTATACGTGAGTTTAACGAGTTTAGGATTAATGAAAATGATGAGTTAGAAATGATCATAGAAAAAAGTCCGATCGAAAAGGCCCGGCGTTATTCAGACTGGTCTCGTATGTTTGCCGTTGGTTTTTTATTAAGTCGTGGTCTTTTACGAAAAATTGATCGACGGACAGTGGAGTTTGCGCCTAACTTGTATCCGTTAATCGCTGACCGGTTAGGTGTTAAGTTAAAAAGGATTGAGGATGATAATGTATCTTCTGTCCCTGTGGATGAGCAGTGCTAATGGATGATCAATTATGGCCACTGGATGAGATTTTAGCTGGACTGAAAGAAAACAAGAATATTGCCGGCCGGACTGTCTGGGAGCCTGGTTTTTCCGGTGACAGACAAATTGTCATAGCTCAATTTGGACCTTTTGTGCGCTGTTACCCAAAGCCGAAAAAGTATGTTCAGCGATTCTTTAGACGAGTTTTTCCTTTACCAATTGAAGATTGGAAACTCGAAGAACAATACGTTTTATTTGGTGGCTTTTGTACGGTTAGTGTTGCATTACAATTGCGGTTTCAGCCAACTCATGACTTTGCGCGTTCGAATATGGAATTTATCCCGGAGTTGATAACTTTCATTAAGCAGAATTACCAGGGTGTGGTTTTGGATATTTTAGCAGGTGAACTACGGGAATTAGAAAAGGGGCATTGGATAGCTGGTGGTCTAGGAAATACTGAAAAAGAAATAGAAAATCTTATTCAAGAAGTTTTGATGGTACAGGGGATCCAGTGCCGTGCGGTTTGTAAATTAGAGCCAGTTTTTGAGGAATTAGAAGAAGAGGGTGCTTTTGATCAGCGCTTTGTACATCAGACGCAGTATTTGGAGGTCATGCGTAAAAATTTTGAATTTACGGTAAAAAAGAAGGAAGAATTGTTGCGTGAAGAAGAATTGTTGCATGAAATAAAAATGGAACAAAAGCAAATGCAACTAGATCAATTTTCTGAAGAAGCAGATTATAGAAGTCAGCATCAGGAACAAAACTCAGATAGTATGAAGCGTCAGTTAGTCGAATGGGGGCAGCAAAAAGAAGCACAATTTGTTGTCGAGCGAGAACTCCGTGAGCGCGAGTTGGAGCATGATAATACGATTAAGGAACTGGAAACCCGAGCGAAAATTGATCATCTAAAAGAAGCGCAGTTGTTGGAACAAGCCTCTGAAGATAAGATGCAAACCGTGGGCTTTTCTCATACTGAGAAAATTAATGAAAAACAGTTAGCTTTCGACCTAAAAGAACATGAGAAAAAACAATTGCGCTGGTTAGAGGCCGATTCTGAAATCCAAGAACAGAAAATTCAGCAAGAGAACCATTTTAAAGAAAAACAATTAGAAAAAGAAATAATGGAGCAGGAATTTCGAATGGTTGCCAAGCAAAAACTGGAAGAAAAACTGCAAGTTGAGCAATTAAAACATGACGCTAGATTACTCGAACTTGAATTGGAGGCCAAGCAAATTGAGCAACGGAAGCGTTTTGAGGTGACTCAAAAATCTGATGAATTCTTACAGCGTGAAATTGAATTGTTAGTTTTGGAAAAACAGCGGGCTGAGTTAGAACAACAGGTGGAATTTATTAAAGAAGAAGATGATAATAGCTAATTAACTTTTTTTGACTTTTTTCTTATTAACTATGTTCTTTTTTACTTTTCCCGTTATCTCGGAGCAGGTCGTTTTTTTGGATCCTTTCGTTTTTATTGCTATAGCTTTGATGCTCCTTGGCCTTTTATACATTAGTTCGCCAATTAAAGAATATCATAATGTAGTACCAACACAATTGCATGAACAGTCTGAATTCATTCGTAATCAGGCACCCTATATTTACGATGCCTGGTATGGACAATTACCGTTATGGCAGGTTTTTTGGCCATTCTGTATTTTGTTGAATGTTTTATTAGTAGGGGGAGATTGGTTGGTACGAAATACGGCCTTTAGTGTTCCGAGTTGGGACACCTTATTATTGACCTGTATGACAGTATCTATCTGGTGGACTATAGCGACTTGGCGGATGTCAGTATATACCGGTCATCGACTTTGGGCTGCAGCGGCACGACTGATAACCTTGACGGCCTTTTTAGATTTTGGTTTTCGTATTTTTATTCGAATTTATTTTCCACGAGTATTTTTTGATTGCCAAGGTATGTTTTTTGATTATTCGAGTTGTTTTTAATTAAGTTAGAGTCAGTGTTTTGTTTAACATTTAGTTAAGATAATAGGTTAGGTAGATTATGGGAAATTCATTGAGCGATCAGTTATTAAAAGCAGGTTTAGTAAATGATGCGAAAGTTAGAAAGGTCCGATCAGATAAACATAAAAGCCTAAAACAACAGCGAAAGCATAAGATCGAAACGGTTAATGAAACTAAAGAGCAGTTTCAAAAACAGCAACAGCAGAAGGCGGAGAAAGACCGTGAACTGAACCGAAAGATTAAAGAGCAGGCAGAAAAAACTGCTGTATTAGCACAAATTAAACAATTAATTGACCTGAATAAATTAGCTCAAGAGCCAGAAGGGGCGGCGTTTAATTTTTCTGATGATAACAAAGTGAAGACGCTTTATTTGTCGGAAAGTGTTCGCGAATATTTGGTTAAAGGCCGGCTGGCCGTTATTCGTTTTGACCAGTCGTATCATGTTATTCCGGCAGGTGTTGCAGAAAAAATAAGACAGCGTGATGAAACTTTAATTGTCATGGTAAATGAGCCGGATCAGTCAGTCGACCCGGAGAATGACGAAGACCCATATGCCGATTATAAAATTCCTGATGATTTGATTTGGTAACTAATAGTAGAAATGATGAGTAATAATGGCTAAAAATAAAAAAAATGCCCACAGGGCACCGGATCAAAATAAGAAAATAGAGCAATCTATTTATGAGATTGGTAACGATGCGGTAATGGATGCTAAGTTTTTTAAACTCCCTAAAGCCATTCAACAGCAAGCTAATGCCTTGTATGATCGAATGGATAAGGAGGCCAAGCAAGTTATTCCAGAATTGGAAGCGCTAAAAAATAAGTATCCGAAAGTGCCGACTTTTTATAACTATTTGTCTGCAGCCTATAGTCGTATTGATGTAGTGCTTCAAGAACAGAGTATTGAGGAAAATTATCGGGTCAATCCGAGTAGTCTTATTGCGCGTTGTCATTTTGCGCAGTTATGTATTCAACGCAAGCATTTTGGCCAGATACCGATTATCTTTGATAATAAGTTTGATTTAAAAGCGCTCTATCCGAGGCGTAATCGTTTCCATCCGTCAGAATATAATGCTTTTTCATTGGTGATGTGTTGTTACTTTAATTTTTTAGGCAAGAGTACATTAGCAAAAGCTTTTTATCAGGGGTTGAAAGACTATGCCCCGGATGCCCTGGAGACGCAACAAGCGAGACAATTATTAGAACCTGGTTTTTTGAAACGTATAGGAAAAAAGGTTGTCAATGCTTTAGGGTAGAAAATCAGAGTTGGTCTAAATCGCCTTTGAGTCATATTGGAGTTTAGACGTAGTTGTCTTTGTAGTACTGGTCAGTTACGTCTTGAGCAGTCAATGGCAGTGAGAGGAGGTGTCCTTGGAATGCATTACAATAATAGGATTTTAAGAGTTCAAATTGCTCAGCGGTTTCAACCCCTTCAGCAATGACTTTTATATTCAGTGCTTGTGCCATGGAGATGGTGTTTTCAATGATGATACGGTGCTTTTTATTATTGATCATGCTGTGAACGAATGACAGGTCAATTTTTAAAATATCGAAGGGAAGTTGAGTCAGAATACTTAACGAAGCATAGCCGGTGCCGTAGTCATCAAGGCTCAGTTTAATGCCTTTATGTTTGAGTTCTTGTGTTTTTTTTCGGATTTGATTGGGGTTGTTGATTAAACTGCTTTCGGTAATCTCAAATTCTAAAAACTTTGGGTTAACTTGAGTACTCTCAATGATATCGAGCGTGTCCTTCACAAATGTTTCTTGAAGCAATTGCTGTGCCGAAATATTAATAGCAAAACTAAAGGGTTCTTTTGGTAGATCTTGCCATAACTGGATTTGTTCGCAGGTTTTTCGGATGACCCAACTGCCAATATTCTGGATTATTCCGGTGTGTTCGGCAACCGGAATGAACTCGCTGGGTGATATAGTACCCATTTCGGGGTGCTGCCAACGTAGCAGTGTTTCAAAGCCTGTTATGGACTGGTTTGATATCTCCGCTTTAGGCTGAAACATTAAGGTTAATTGATCGTATTTAATGGCATCTTGGAGCGCGATTGATATTTCTTGTTTTCTTTGGTTTTCTGAGAGTAGTTTTTGTGAGCAAAAAGCGTAGCCATTGCGACCGATTTTTTTAACATAGTACATCGCCGTATCGCTGTGTTGTACTAATGCGTCGTAAGTTTCGCCATGCTTAGGGTACAGGGCAATGCCAACACTGATGGACACATGGAGGCTTAATTTTTCTTCTGGGATCAGAATAGGGTTTTGTAGTGGGGATGTTATCTTATTGATAATATCACTCGTATTATTTTGGGCCGTCCAAGGGTTCAGTAATATGCAAAATTCATCGCCACTGAGGCGTGCAAGTATATCGTTCTTACGGATAGACGAATGCATACGTTGACTCACTATTTTGAGTATATGGTCGCCGATATGGTGGCCAAAATTATCGTTAATTGCTTTAAATCGATCGATATCGATGTATAAAATAGCAAATTGAGCATTTTTTTCTTTGGCGACTTTAATCGTGTGGTTAATTTGTTCTCGAAAAGTGACTCGGTTAGGTAATTGAGTTAATGGATCTGTTCTTATTAGCAATTGATTAAGGTTTTCAGCCTCCACGCGTCGTGTAATATCAATGGCGACCGAGGAATATTGTTTTTCTTCTAATCCCTCAAAGGTAGTTGCTATTATTGGTGTTATCGTGTAATGACAATAGTGTTTTTTTTCCTCTATTGCATGGGGTATATCACCTTGCCAAGTCTTGAGAGCGTTTAGCTGGCGCCAAATTCTTTTAAATAAGGGTGTGCCTATTTTTTCTTCGTTAAAGAAAAAGGCTTTTTGACCCAGAACTATTGCTTGATCTTGCTGCAAAGCTGCTAGGTTGTGGTAAATGATGTTACCGGTGGCATTGGTGTAGATTACCGCGTTAGGCGAATATTTTACTGAGTCAGTATAAGCGTCATGGAATGAAAAGTTGTTTTTTAACAGGCTGGGTTTGATAATTAATTTAGGTACTAGCTGCCAGGTGATGTAAGCCGTTAAGAGAGAGATAACACCCGTGAGTGCTTTGACTAACCCTGAAAGCCAGTAGAGAGGGTAGTAAAGCGTAATAATATTGAGAAGATGTGTGGTGGCACACAATAGGATAAAGGCGGCAAAGAGCACAACGATTTTATTAACAGCGATATCGGTTCTGGCTTTTACAAAACGCATAATAGCGAAAGGAATAGTGACGTAGGCGATAACAATCAGGCTGTCACTAACGATGTAAAGTGCCAATAAATCTTCTTGCCACAAGAAACATTGTGCATGAGGCATAAAAGAGGATGAAGAAAATGTATTAAACCAATCAGTCATCATAAATTAGTCCTTTGCTATTAAAGTACGGTCAGAAACCAATAATAGTTCTTGTGGATTATTGAGTTAAAGAAGTGTGCTACAACGAAAGTCACTTTAACATGATATATCATTTGTTTAAATGAGTGACAGATTGTGGTTAGCAAGGCTCTCAATTTCACAAGGTTTTAGGGGTTTACTAAAAACATAACCTTGTATTCGGGTTGAGTAGCCTAATTCTCTTAATTTTTTTAGTTTGAAATCAGAGTCTACGCCTTCAATAACAATGTTTTGATACTGTAGTGATTTGAGGAAGTCGAGTATGGCGCAGAGTATGGCAATGTCATCCGTATTGGAATCAATCTGGTTGATAAACGATTTGTCTATTTTTATTGTGTCAAAACGAAATTTTCTCAGGTAACCAATAGAAGCATAGCCTTTACCAAAATCATCTAGAGCAATTTTCACTCCTATTTCTTTCAACTTCGTAATTGTTTTAAGCGCATCAATTTCATTTTTAATTAATACGGATTCAGTTAGTTCAATTTCAAGAAAATGGGCAGGGAGCCCAGAACTGTGAAGCGCATCGGTAACCTGACTCACTAAAATACCATCAATGATTTGAGTGGCTGAGGCATTAACGGAAATGGTTTTAAGTAATTGAGGGTTTTTTTCTAGCCATTTAGTCGCTTGTTGACAAGCCTGTAAAAGAACCCAGCCACCGACTGAGATAATATTGCCACTTTGTTCAAGTTCGTCGATAACTTGTTGAGTGGTGATGCGATGTTGATTGCTTTTACGCCAGCGTATTAATGTTTCTATGCCCAATATTGATGAACCATTAAGGTCGAATTGTGGTTGGTACAGTAATGAAAACTCGTTACGGACTAGTGCTTCGATCATTTCTGTACGAAGAGTACTGGTTTTTAAGTTCTCGCTTTCTAAATAATTTTCGTAGGTTGCTAGTTTAGTGGAAGGTTTTTCTTGAGCTAAATTAAGAGTATGAATCAGATGTTGTAAGAACTTATTGGCTTGTTGCTGATTGACTACGTGCTCAGGATTTGGGGAGTCTGAGCTATATTGTTGTGTTTTTTCAATGAGGTAAGCAGTTTGAGGAAGATTACGGGTATGCATCAGGCCAATGGCACATCGGCTTTGAATGGGTCCGGCACCGGTATCAATAACCATTTCAAAGAGATTGATGTTGTTGCTAAAAAGAGTCCTAGCTTGTTTAATTGAATGATCTTTTAAAAACAAACAAAAGGTACCGCAATCTAAACGGCTAATACCTGTTGCATGGGGTATGATTTTGCCAATTCTATTGGTAAATTCAATGAGTATATCTTCGCTGGTTGCAAACCCAAAAATATTAACAGTTTGACTGTAATTCATAATGCCAAGGGCGACAAGTGTGCCTTGATCTTTGTTATGAATAAGATGGGTTAAAAATTTTTGTAAGCCGCTGCGGTTAAGTGACTGAGTGATCGAATCAAGATGTGATTTTTGTTTTAATTGACTTAATACGGCTTCTTTTTGGCATATTTCCTGATTTAATTCATCGTTACGTAATGCAATGGTCTTTCTTAGTCGGGTCATATTAATCAGAATGACAATCAAGAACATAGCGGCGGTTGCGCAAATAATATTATAGGTTAGAAGGTTGGAAATATTTTGGATTGTTGAATAGACGAGGTGATTGTTGAGCGGTTGGCTGGTGTCGAGAGATAATAGCGCCAGATCTTTCTTAGCAGACAGAAAACGTGTTAAATTGCTTAAGAAAAGAATAAATATGATAATGACACATATTGAAATAATTAGACGTTTCGCTAAATTTGACATCCTGGTCTATCCTGTAACACTAAAAAGCAATGAACATGCGTTCAGGATAGTATCAGGACTTGGTTATTCAATGAATAAGACTGATAAATGGTTGTGTGAAAGGTATGGGGCGGCGGGTAAGGTGGTGATCAGCAATAGTCAATGGACTAAAAATGTTTCTGATGTGGTTCAAAAAAGCATGGGAACCCCATGCTTTTCTAGCAATTAAGTTAGAAATGAACAACAATAATCACAGTTTTCAATGACCTTGACAGTGAATTGTGAGTTGCCGGGTACCTCAAATGATTCACCGGCTTTAATGGTGTTCCATTGATTGCTATCAGGGAGTAAGAGTGATAGTTCACCAGCGATTATTTCCATTAATTCCTTGCTGGCAGTATTGAATTGGTATTCACCCGGTAGCATAAATCCTAAAGTCTTTTCTGAACCATCGTTGAATTGGATGGTTCGGCTAGAAACCTTACCATTAAAATAGACATTGGCTTCTTTGATAATAGTAACGTTATTAAATGTTGACATGATCAGTATCCTTAACTATTAAGTGAATTAAGTTTTAGCAATTTGCTATTTTTTGAGAACGTTGATAATAATTACGGAATTCTATCTAAAATATTGGTGGGGAGTTGTTTAGTGTTGACAGTTCGGTCCATGTATATGGCCGTGAGCTAACTCATCCTCGGTAGCCTCTCTGATAGCAACAACTTCTACAGTGAAGTTAAGGTTCTCACCGGCTAGAGGGTGATTGCCATCAATTGTGATGTCATCACCGTCAATTTTGGTAACGGTCACGACAACCGGTCCAGTATTTCCTTCGGCATGAAATTGTTTACCAATGCTAATTTCGTCAAGACCTTCAAACATACTTCGGTTGACCGTTTCAACCATATATTCTTCTCGGTTACCATAACCTTCCGCAGGGGGTACGGTAACGTCTAACTTGGTACCGGTAGTTTTTCCGGTTAATGCTTTTTCAAGTCCTGCGACAATATTACCCTTGCCATGTAAATAAATTAACGGGTTGTCTTCTGTTGATTGGTCAAGAATGGCGCCGGTATCATTGCTTAGCGTGTAATGAATTGACACTACACTATTATCTGTTATTTTCATAAGTTTCGTTATTTTCGCTAGGAATCATTTATTTTACCGCTTTTTTGATTTGGTTTCTCGTGGATTTTAAAGTGAAAAATAATGATCCATTAATAAGGTTGAAAAGATAGCAGTGAGATAAATAATAGAAAAGCCAAAGGTTTTCATCGCGATTCGGTCTTCTTTGGTAATTATCATTTGAATGGAAAAATAAAGAAAGCCAAGGTTTAAAGGGATCACAGAGGCTAAATAGATTAAACCACTCATGCCGGTCAGATAAGGCAGGAGGGTGACGATAATGAGTAAAATGGTATACAGCAAGACTTGTAGGCGGGTGTATTGGGCTCCGTGTGTAACCGGTAGCATCGGGATTGATGCCTTTGCATATTCTTTTCTTTTGGCAATGGCTAATGCCCAAAAATGCGGCGGGGTCCAAACGAAAATAATTAGGAATAAGAGTAGAGCGTAGGGGTGAATGGAGTCGGTCACAGAACACCAGCCAAGTACAGGAGGAGCAGCGCCGGCCGCTCCGCCAATGACAATATTTTGTGGGGTCGCGTGTTTAAGATACACCGTATAGATAATGGCATACCCAATCAAGGATAGAAAGGTAAGAGCAGCGGTTAAATGATTAACCCAAATAATCAGAATGGCCATGGCGATAACAGCCAATGAAAGTGCAAAGCTAATAACATTTTGAGGGCTAATATCTCCTTGCGGAAGTGGACGGTTTTGTGTCCGGGCCATTTTGGCATCAGCTTTTTGGTCAAGGTAATGGTTGACTGCAGCTGCCGATGCAGCTGCCAAACCGATGCCTAAGGTGCCGAATAGGAAGGGTTGTAATGGTGGAAAACCGGGAGTCGCTAGAAGCATGCCGACAACCGCTGTAAAAATAATGAGAGCGACGACCTTGGGTTTACAAAGTGCTAAATAGTTTTTCCAGAACGGTTGTATGTGTGTGGGTGACATAAATTAAAGTTGAGTATCAATTTTAAGGGTATCGTATAAAATATGTTTATACTGCTGACTTTTTTTACTTTGGTAGGTTTAATTAAATGTTATATCTTTAAGGAGTTATTTAAGTGCCAAAATTTAAAAAAATTATAAACCATAGATTTCGATTGTATCATCATCAACGATTTTGGGGGGGAGCTATTTGGTTGATGGTTGCCGTATCTTTTGCAACACCGAGTTATGGACAAGCATTAGCCACACATGAATTTATGTTAGCGAATGGATTAAAGGTTTTAGTAAAGGAAGATCATCGCTCGCCCGTTGTGGTTTCACAGGTTTGGTATAAGGTCGGTTCCAGTTATGAACATGGTGGTATAACCGGTATTTCTCACATGTTAGAGCACATGATGTTTAAGGGGACAGAGAAGTATGCGCCAGGTGAATTTTCTAGAATCATTGCTGAGAATGGTGGTAAAGAGAATGCGTTTACCAATCGGGATTATACGGCGTATTTTCAAACCCTAGAAAAATCTCGTTTAGCGGTTAGCTTTGAAATGGAAGCTGATCGTATGCGGAATTTACATTTATTGGATGAAGAATTAACTAAAGAATTGCAGGTCGTTTTGGAAGAAAGACGTATGCGTACGGAAGATAATCCGCAAGCGAAGATGTATGAATACTTGATGGCAATGGCCTATACAAATAGTCCATATAAAAACCCTGTCATTGGATGGCCTGCAGATATTGAAAATTACAAGGTCAGTGATTTACAAACATGGTATGAGCGTTGGTATGCGCCGAATAATGCGACTTTGGTTGTAGTAGGTGATGTCAATGCAGATGAAGTTTTTCAGTTAGCGGACAAATACTTTAGTGCGTTAGAGCCGAGTGAATTAGTTGCGGTTAAACCGCGTACTGAAATGCCACAAAAAGGTATCCGAAGAATGTCAGTTAAATTACCGGCTAAGCTACCTTCAGTCTATATGGCTTATAAAGTGCCGGTATTGAATACGATTGATAATGAGCAAGATGCTTACGCACTGGAAGTTTTAGCGGGCATTTTAGATGGTGGTAATAGTGCTCGATTCACAACGCAATTGGTACGTGGTCGGCAAATAGCCGTTTCAGCAAGTGCTGGCTATGACTTGTCTGCGCGCTTATCCAGTTTGTTTACCTTGTCGGCAACACCGGTTGAAGGGGTTTCAGTCAGCACGATAGAAATGGCGATTAAAGAAGAAGTAATGCGGTTACAAAATGAATTAGTGTCGCCTGACGAATTGGCTCGTGTAAAGGCTCAGGTTTTAGCGCAATCTGTTTATGAACATGACTCGATGTTTTATCAAGGTATGTTATTGGGAATTTTTGAAATGGTAGGGTTAGGGTGGCCTAAAATTAGTGATTATGTTGAACAGATTAATAAAATATCGGCAGAACAAATTCAGATGGTTGCTAAAAAATATTTAATTGATGAGCATTTAAATATTGCAACTCTAGAGCCACAAACCTTAGGTTCACTGACTCAAACGAATGACTTACAAGGAGTGAATCATGGGCATTAAACGATTACTGATCTTATTTTTAGGCGTTATTTTATCCTCGTCATTGCGAGCTGAAGTAATGATTGAACAATGGCAGACGACAACCGACACCCCGGTTTTCTTTGTTAAGACCGAAGGCTTGCCGTTAGTGGATATTCGAGTGATATTTGATGCCGGTAGTGCGCGTGATTCTGAGACAGATAAGTCAGGGCTTGCTTCATTAACTGCACAGTTATTAGAGTCGGGTTCAGGCGCTTTTAATGCTGATGAGATCGCTGCGAAGTTTGAACGTGTGGGGGCGTTATTGAGTAGCGGCGTTTCTGTCGATCAAGTATGGTTTGATTTGCGTTCGTTAACTACCCCTGAGTTACTTAATCCAGCATTGGATACGATGGGGGTATTGTTAACACAACCATCGTTTAACAGTATTGATTTTGATCGTGAAAAGAACAGGGTTTTAACGGTTTTAAAACAACGAGAAGAATCCCCTGCGGCGCTGGCAAAATTATCGTTCTATCAGGCATTATACGGCCAACATCCTTATGCTTTTTCGGTCTTGGGTGAAATAACGACAGTGTCTAAAATTAATCTTGATCATGTTAAAGCATTTTATCGGCAATGGTATGTGTCTGAAAATGCAACAATTGTGATCGTCGGGGATGTAACGGAGGATCATGCACGGGAAATTGCAGAACACTTAACAGTTAGCATGAATCGTGGTAATAAAGCGCCTGATTTGCCGGAAGTGCAAGAGCAACTAATGAAAAATATACATATTAACTACCCCTCCAAGCAAACTCATGTTCTCTCTGGAACGCTTGGTATTGATCGTAATGATGCTGATTATTTTCCACTTGTGGTTGGTAACCATATTTTAGGGGGTGCCAGTCTGGTTTCTCTTTTGTTTGAAGAGGTTCGTGAAAAAAGAGGGTTGGCTTACAGTGCTTATAGTTATTTTTCGCCAATGGCTAGAAAAGGGCCATTTATTATGGGTGCTCAGACTCGTAATGATCAACTGAATGAAGCCTTAGTGGTTATTCATAAAACATTGAAGGACTTTGTTGTAAATGGACCTTCTGATATTGAATTAGCGGCTGCCAAGAAAAATATTACAGGTGGTTTTGCAATGCGTTTTGATACTAATAAGAAGTTATTAGAATATATTTCCATGATTGCTTTTCACCATTTACCGCTGAATTATTTGACCTTATATCCTGAAAAAGTATTAGCCGTGACAAAAGAACAAATCAAAGAGGCTTTTGAACGTCGTATTATGCCGAACGGATTGACAACAGTTACCGTCGGCAGGAAGGCATTGGAAAATGGCCAATAAGATCAAAGTGATTGGCGGTCAGTGGCGTAGCCGCGTATTAACCTTTATGGATAGCCCGGGGTTAAGACCTACGCCCAGTCGCATCCGGGAGACGTTATTTAATTGGTTGCAGTTTGATCTTGTTGGTAGTCATTGTCTGGACTTGTTTGCAGGAAGCGGCGCATTGGGAATTGAGGCTTTATCACGTGGTGCGAGTAGTGTTACTCAAATTGAGAAAGATGCTGGCGTTTGTCAGTGTTTGAGAACAAATAAAAAACAATTAGCGGCAGAGAAATTGCAAATCATTGAGATGGACGTTCAGCAATATTTGCAAAGCAGGGGTAAAGCATTTGATTTGGTTTTTATAGATCCCCCGTTTGGGCAGGGGCTTGTTGACGTGACTTGCCAGACATTAGCGGGCAAGGGTTGGTTAGCAGATCAAGCTAAAATTTATATCGAAGCGGAACGTTCTTGGCATTTATCAGCGATACCTGATAATTGGCAATTATTAAAAGATAAACAAGCCGGTGAAATACGATATCAACTGTTCCAGTATCGACAGTAATGCTTTTACTACGTTTTTGGTTATTTATAAGATAAAATTACCTTTTTTTTACTTTTGAGAATGCTTAATGGTTGCTGCAATTTATCCGGGTACTTTTGATCCGGTCACAAACGGGCATTTGGATTTAATTGTAAGAGCATCTTCTCTTTTTGACCGGGTTGTCGTTGCGGTTGCTTTTAATCAAGCTAAAAAACCGTTATTTACTATTGATGATCGCATTGCACTGATGGAGCAATCGGTTTCTCATTTACCACGTGTTGATGTGATTCGTTTTGATTCATTGTTAGTAACTTGTGCACTTGAACAGCAAGTGAGTGTTATTTTACGAGGGTTGCGCGCAGTCTCTGATTTTGAATATGAATTCCAATTAGCAGGAATGAACCGGCATTTGTCTCCAGAGTTAGAGACGATGTTTTTAACACCAGCTGAAAAATATGGTTTCTTATCTTCCAGTTTGATTAAAGAAAGTTCAGCATTAGGAGGGGATGTGTCAAAATTCGTACCACGGCACGTACAAAAGGCGTTAGTTGAAAAATTTAGAAAAGGAAAATAATGGCTTTAATTATTGATGATGAGTGTATTAATTGTGATGTGTGTGAACCGGAATGTCCTAACGGAGCTATTGCTCAGGGTGAGGAGATTTATATTATAGATCCAGCCTTGTGTACAGAATGTGTAGGGCATCACGATTTACCGCAATGCATTGAGGTTTGTCCAGTGGACTGTATTGATAAAGATCCTGAGCATGAAGAGAGTCATGAGACGCTTTACCAAAAGTATTTAAAGATCACTTAAGATTGGTGAGTGATCTTTTTTAGCCAATCCAGACTGCTTGTTGTTGTTCCCTGAGGCAGGTATTCAGCACCCAACCAACCTGAGTAAGTTGAGTGGTCAAGGGTATCAAAGAGTTCTGCAAAATTGATTGTGCCAGTGCCGGGTTGATGGCGTCCGGGGTAATCGGCAAATTGTATATGACCAATGAGTGAGGTGTGTTCTTTAATGAAGTGGCAGACATCCTCACCCATGCGGTGCATATGATAAATGTCAAATTGCAGCATGAGATTGGGATTTTTGATCTGGGTCAATATTTCTAGCATGTGTTGTGTTTGCGAGACGATAAATCCTGGAAGGTCGTAGGTGTTGATAGCTTCAAAGACTGTTTTTACCCCAATTTCTGAAAAGTGTGTTAAAGCAAAATGAAGGTTCTTATAAAATTGATCACAGTAACGGTTGTGGTTTGCGGGATTGATCGCCCGACCCGGTAAGACATTGATAAATTGCGGGTTTAATATTTTGGCATAGGAACTTGCTTGTGCAACGGCCTCTTGAAATTGCTGTTGCTTCTCGGGTATGCAGGCTAACCCTTCTCCGCCTTGAAGAAGATCGTCAGCATCAACATTAAAAAGAACCAGCTCAAGGTCATTTTCACATAATAAATTTAATAGGGTGTCAGCTGTTTCTTGATAAGGGAATTGTATTTCAATGGCTTGAAAGCCATGAGCTTTAGCGGCACTAAACCGGTTGGTGAATTCCAACTCAGGGAATAATAAACTTAAATTAGCACTAAAACGAGGCATTATTAATTTTTGGAATATAATTTTATTAGTGTACTGGGGTCATCTTCAAGATAGCCTTGATTCCCATGCTGTGTTAATAATGATTCAGCCAGTTGAGACATCGGAATGGTATTACTGTAATGGTTTGCGAGTTTGTTCGCCAGTTGTAAGTCTTTTAATAAGGTTTTAACCCGCCATTTTACAGGATAAAAATTTTTCTGAGCCATTTCAGGACCAACAATTTGTAAGGGTTTTGAGTCGGCAAAGCCGCCGGTCAGTGCTGTGGGTATTTTGTCAGCATTAACCCCAGCACTTTCTGCAAGGGCGACCATTTCAGCAATTACGAGAACATTACAGCTGACAATCATTTGGTTACAGATCTTGGTGATTTGTCCAGAACCTGTGTCACCCATGTGGGTGAATTGCGCATATAATGGTTCTAATATAGATTTTGCTGTTTCAATGGCTGATATTGTGCCGCCTGCCATAATCGCGAGAGTCCCGTTTTGGGCGCCACTAACACCACCTGAAACGGGAGCATCAACCCAACTCATTCCTGTTTTTTCTTTAAGCTCATTGGCTAACTGCACTGTTATTGCTGGGTCTATACTGGATAAATCAATCAGCTGTTTTGTGTTATTTCCATAGCTGATAATCCCATTACTACCGTTTATGATCGTTTTAACTGCATCGGTATCTGACAAACATAATAAAATAATATCTGAGGCCTGAGTCAGTTGGGCAACAGAGTCCTTGAGATGGGCGCCGGCTTTTACCAGTGCTTGGCATTTTGACGCTGTTCGGTTCCAAATGTTTAATGAGTACCCAGCAGCTAGCAAATTTAGTGCTATAGGGTGGCCCATCAACCCAATGCCGATTAAGCCGAGAGTTGGTTTTGTATTTGCCATAACTGTATTGTTTTACAAGGTGATAGAATAATGAACTTTATCATAGCATTTAATTTGTAATGGGTATCTCGACCTTTAAGCAACTGATATTTTCTGGATTGCTAGTGCTTAAAGCAGTTTTTGTTATTTATGGATTAATAAGTTCAGTTTGTTTTGCGCAGACAAAGCAAGTGGCACTCGCATCAGCTCATCCGTTAGCAACAAAAGCAGGCTTAGATGTTTTAGCTTTGGGTGGGAATGCTTTTGATGCAGCTGTGGCTGTTGCTGCGGTTTTGTCTGTAGTTGAGCCGCAAGGGTCTGGGCTGGGTGGCGGTGGTTTTTTTTTGTTGCATCGGGCGAGTGATCAGTTCGATGTCATGATTGATGCACGGGAAAAGGCGCCACTAGCAGCTCATCAAGGTCTATTTCAAAATGAACAAGGTGAGGTAATTAAGAATGCATCGACACAAGGACCATTAGCTGCAGGTGTGCCGGGTTTACCTGCAGGCTTGGTACATTTGTCTGAAAACTACGGGCATTTGCCATTAGCAATGGTGCTTCAACCTGCTATAAATTTGGCTGAGAATGGTTTTTACGTAGGGCAACGATTTCGTCGTTTGTTGAAATATCGGGCTCTTCAGATGACAGTTAACAATGAATTACAGGCGATTTTTTTTGATCAGGGAAAGTTGCCGGAGACTAGGTTCTTTTTACGACAAAAGGATTTGGCAAGAACTCTACGATTACTTTCAATTTTAGGCTGGGCAGGATTTTATCAAGGCGAAATTGCTACAAAGCTTGTGAACAGTGTTCAAGAGGGAGGAGGTATTTGGACATTACTTGATTTAGAGAAATATCAAGTTGTAGAGCGTAAACCCGTATCGGGTGAATATCGGGGTATTAAAATCACCAGTGCTCCACCGCCTTCTTCAGGAGGGATTGTTTTGCTTGAGATACTGAATATTTTGGCAGGCTACCCGTTAGATAAGATGGATTCAGTCAGTCGGAAGCATTTAATTATTGAAGCGATGCGGCGAGCATACAGAGATCGGGCGGTTTATTTAGGAGATCCGGATTTTGTTCAGATTCCTGTTAAACAATTATTGAGTACCGACTATGCTGCAGGTTTGAGAGTTGCGATGCAAACAGAAAAAGCATTGCCAAGTAGTCGGCTTAACGGACCATTAACGGTTCATCGTGGAGGGGAAAATACCACGCATTTTTCGGTAATGGATAGTGAAGGTAATCGGGTGGCGGCAACGTTAAGTATCAATTTTCCATTTGGTTCTGGCTTTGTTGCATCGGGAACGGGGGTTGTGTTAAACAATGAAATGGATGATTTTGTAAGTCGTATCGGCTCTATAAATGGGTATGGATTAACTGGTGGAATAGCAAACTCAATTGCAGGTGGGAAGCGAATGCTATCGAGTATGACACCGACCTTCTTAGAAGATGAACGATTCATTGTTGCCTTGGGAACTCCGGGAGGAAGTCGTATCATTTCAATGGTCTTATTGGCTATTTTAGAATTTTCTAAGGGCGCTGATATTCAGACGCTAGTTGATGCGCCGCGTTTTCATCATCAGTTTATGCCTGATAAGGTTCAGTACGAATCATCAGCATTAACAGAAGCTGAAATCCTTGCTTTGAAGTTGCGAGGGCACCGTTTAGAAGAAATAAATAATCTCTATGGTGATATGCAAGCGGTGTTATGGCAAAAAGATAATCAGACCATGGAAGCTGCGAGCGATTTTCGTGGTGAAGGATTGGGATTAGTAAGATAAGTAACGTGGAGAGGTCAATTATTAAAATATGGTTTGCAGATTTATCCAAGGCTGATTACGCAAGGTGTTGGTCATTTTTATCACTGGACGAGAAACGGCGAGCCCAAAGTTTGAAGGTGGTTAAAATACGGCAACGGTTTGTGATTTCGAGGGCTATTTTAAGACAACTCCTTGCGGATTATATGGCCGTGAGTAGCGGTAAGACGATTGAATTGCTTCAGGGTCGTTTCGGTAAGCCTTATGTAGTGCAGAATAGTGACGATGAGTATGTTGCATTTAATTTGTCACATACAGAAGATCAGCTAGTGATTGCTCTAGGTTGTCAGCGACAAATTGGTGTAGATATAGAGGTTTGTCGGGAGCGCATTAATTTAAATGCGTTGGCAGAAAGATGTTTTGCAAAGACAGAACTGTTAAGTTGGCAACAACTAAAACCCGACGATCAGAAAGTAATGTTTTATCGCCTTTGGACCCGAAAAGAGTCATTTGTAAAAGCGGTGGGACGGGGCATTTCATTAGGCCTGAAAGATTGTGAAATGTCACTTCAAAAGCCAATTAAAGTTTTGAGTGTGCCGCATGGTTGTGGGCAACCTTCAGATTGGCAGGTCACCGACCTGAAGGTTTCTTCAGGGTTAAGTGCAGCTTTGACGACAGACGGGCCGGCATATAAATTGGATTATTGTTACTGGGAGCCAATTTAGGAGGTACTATCGATCAAGACAGTAAAGGCAGTTTAACGAAATTGTTGTCCGGTTATTAGGTCATATATAGGCGTGGCACTTTGTAACCCACTCAGATTACCAGGGCAAATGGGTATGTTGCGTCCTAATTGTTTTTTAATAGCTAACGGTGTTTTTGCGGCTGGTTTGTTACTGATATTAGCACTAGTTGAGACAATTGCACCTTCAAATTCTTTGCATAATGCGGCAGCTATAGGATGGTTGGTAACTCTGACCGCTAAGCTGGAATGTTGGCCGCGCAGCCAAGAAGGAACCCAGGATTGTGCAGGTACGACCCAGGTTGTGGGTCCGGGCCAGGTTGATAACATTTGTTGCAGGTGATTGTTGTTACTAACCTCAAGGTAAGGGCTGAGTTGGTCAAATGAAGATGCGATCAGAATGAGGCCTTTCTCTACCGGGCGTTGTTTAATCGTTAACAGTTGTTCAACTGTATTGCCATTGAGCGGGTCGCAACCAAGTCCATAAACAGCCTCTGTTGGGTAGGCGATAATCTGTCCTTGATCTAAATATTGTTTGAATTGTCGTATTTTAAATGCTGAAATATTTAACATAGCAATTTATTAATTAGAATGAAGTAAGCTGGGTAGAAGTAACCTATAACTGACTTTTATGATAAGTATTTAGGCTATGTTCTGTTCGGCTAACCGGTTTAATTTTTCTAGAGATGATTCGAATAGTTGTCGGTCATCTGCTCTGACAGTTGCATGACCTACTTTCCGCCCGGGGCGGGGCTGTTTAGCATAGAGATGTTGATGAGTATTTTCAATAGCTAAAATTTCTTGGGTTGTAGGAAGGCCTCCAATAAAATTGACCATGCCAGAATAACCTGTCGCCTGAGTGGATCCTAGAGGCCAATCTAAAATAGCGCGCAAATGATTTTCAAACTGGCTGGTTTCAGCACCTTCTATGGTCCAGTGTCCGGAATTGTGGACGCGAGGTGCAAATTCATTTGCTAACAATTGTCCTTCAACATCGAAAAGTTCAAGCGCAATAACCCCTACATAATTAAGTTCTTCCAGAATACGGGATAGATATTGTTCAGCTTCGTGTTGTTTGGGGTCATTAATACAGCAACGTGAAACTCTTAAAATCCCTTGGCTATGGCTGTTTTCTGATATCGGGTAAAATACTGTTTCACCGTTAGGGCGGCGAGCGGCGATAATCGAGATTTCCCGGGTATAGGGGACAAACCCTTCAACAATGGCGGGATTGTTATGCATTGAATTCCAGGCGCTGACTAGATCTTCAGGGCCATGTAGTAAGGCCTGACCTTTACCGTCATAACCCATTCGACAGCTTTTCAATATTGCTGAAAAACCAATGGTTTTAATAGCTTGTTCCAAATCATCAAGAGAATTGACGGCGGCAAAATGGGTGGTAGGAATATTAAGTTCGTGAAAAAAATTCTTTTCAATTAACCGGTCTTGCGCGATTGCAAGAGCACGATCACAAGGTGCGATTTGGGTATGTCGTGCTAATAACTGAGCAATACTAGCGGGCACATTCTCAAACTCGTAGGTGACAATATCCGCTTGTTGAGCTAATTCTTGTAACAGGGATTCATCATTATAGGCACCATGCAAGTGATTGGATAAACCGATAGCGCCTGCATCACTACTCGGGTCGATTATGACAAAGTCCAGTCCTAGTGGGTAGCCTGCTAGTGCAAGCATTCGGGCTAATTGTCCACCACCTAAAATACCTATTTTCATGATTGATCCGGGCGTGGGTTGGGAGACTGTAAAACATTGTTACTTTGTTCTTCTCTGAAGGTTTGTAACGCTGTTTTGTAACTAGGGTATTTGTTAGCGAGAATAGCAGTGGCTAAAAGAGCAGCATTAATTGCACCGGCTTTACCAATTGCTAAGGTGCCAACTGGAATGCCGGCTGGCATTTGTGCGATTGACAAGAGCGAATCCATGCCATTCAGTGCTTTTGATTGGACGGGAACCCCAAGAACAGGAAGGTGCGTTTTTGCCGCAGTCATTCCGGGTAAATGTGCTGCACCACCGGCACCTGCGATAATGACTTCAATACCTTTCATTTCAGCTGTTTCAGCATAAAGGAATAGTTTATCGGGGGTTCTATGGGCCGATACAACTTCAACCTCGTGAGGGATATTAAATTTCTCAAGGATCTGTACCGCATGCTGCATGGTTTCCCAGTCTGATTTCGAACCCATGATAATTCCAATTAACGTGGTCATTCAAGACCTCCCGATGAAACAAAATAGCTAATTATACAGAGAATAGTCATTAAGCAATTGAAAAATAAGAAAAGTTATTAATTTTTAGGACCTTCAGCATCTTCAGGGTCGCCTTCATAAGGAGTAGCGAACTTACATTCTTTTTGTGGGCATACTTTTTCTGTGCCACGCCTTTTAGTCGTTTTTAAGGCGAGTATAGGCCAGTTACATTCGGGACAGTTTTCTTTGACTGGTGCGTTCCAAATAGCATAATCACATTTTGGATATTTTTCACAAGAATAGAAAATTTTGCCGTTTCTAGATTTGCGTTTAAGAATGTTGCCTTTTTCGCATTTGGGGCATTGAACATCAGTGTCTAATGGTTTTTCCAAAGGTTCAATATGCTTGCAATCAGGGTAGCTGCTGCAACCGATAAATTTCCCATATCGGCCGGTTTTGATGATTAGGTCTTTTTGACATTTTGGACAGGAACGCCCTTCAACAACTTGAGGTTCTGCTGATTGAGCATCATCATTTAAGTTACGGGTATAAGAACAGTCTGGATAATTGGTACAGCCAATAAAACGACCATTACGACCTAATCGAATAGATAGTTGGCTGTTACATTCAGGACATTGTTCATCTAAACTTTCTTGTGTGACATCTTTGCGTTGAACACTTTCTTCTTTGTCATGAATAAGGGTGGTGAATGGTTGCCAGAATTCTTGCATCAGTGGGACCCATTCTTTTTCTCCACGGGCAACAGCGTCAAGGTTGTCTTCTAAATTAGCAGTAAACTGGTAGTCAACATATTGGGTAAAGTGTTCAGTTAAAAATTTATTGACGATACGTCCGACATCTGTAGGATAAAAGCGTTTTTTGTCCAGAGTGACGTATTCACGATTTTGCAATGTTGAAATAATAGAGGCGTAGGTAGAAGGCCTTCCTATACCGTATTCTTCTAGTGCTTTAACTAAGCTTGCCTCACCATAGCGAGGTGGCGGTTCAGTAAAATGTTGTCCGATAATGACCTCGTCTAATTGGACAGTTTTACCTTCAGTTAATGGCGGTAGGAATGATTCTTGGTCATCACCTTTTTTCGTGTCGTCTTTTCCTTCTAAGTACACAGACATAAATCCAGGGTTAGCAATGGTCGAACCATTTGCACGGAAGGTATGGTCTGTGCCACATGCTAGATCAGCATAGACGCTATCAATAGTCGCATGAATCATTTGTGATGCAACGGTGCGTTTCCAGATCAGTGAATATAGTTTAGCCTGATCGGCTGTGAGGTGAGTCTTGATAGAATCCGGAGTTCTGGAAGACTCAGTAGGTCTAATAGCTTCGTGTGCTTCTTGCGCATTTTTGGATTTTGTTTTGAATTGACGCGGTTGTTCAGGAACGTGGTCGGCACCATATTTGCGGCTAATTAATTCGCGAATCTCAGTAACAGCTTCAGTTGCCAAATTGACGGAGTCAGTTCTCATGTAACTGATTAGGCCAATTGACTCGCCCTGAAGTGCAACACCTTCGTATAATTGTTGCGCTACCATCATGGTTCTTTTCGTAGTAAAACCTAATTTTCGTGATGCTTCTTGTTGCAGAGTTGAAGTAATGAAAGGAGGGGCAGGGTTCCGTTTGCGTTGTTTTTTTTCAACTTTCTCAATTACTAATTGACCATTGGCTTCCTTTAGTAGAACGTCCTGAATGGTTTTTGCCTGTGTTTCATTTTCAATACTGAACTGAGTAATTTTTTTATTGTCATAGCGCGTGAGTTTGGCTTTGAAATGCTCAGTGTTACTGGTCAGAGCAGCATCAGCACTCCAGTATTCTCGGCTGACAAATTTTTCAATATCAAGTTCTCGTTCAACAATCATTCGTAGCGCAGGGCTTTGTACACGTCCTGCAGACAATCCACGACGAATTTTTTTCCATAGTAAAGGTGAAAGATTAAAACCTACTAAATAATCGAGTGCGCGTCTGGCTTGTTGCGCATTAACCATGTTCGTTGATAATTTTTGAGGTGTAGCGACGGCTTCGGTAACAGCCTTTTTGGTAATTTCATGAAAAATAATACGGTGAACCGGTTTGTCTTTTATAATTTTCTTTTCTTGTAATAGTTCGTGCAGGTGCCAGGCAATTGCTTCCCCTTCGCGATCGGGGTCAGTGGCCAGATAGAGTGCGTCAGCTTTGCGGGCAGCCTTTGAAATTTCCTGAGCGTGTCGCTGATTTCTTTCTATCACTTCATATTTCATGGTGAAGTCATTCTGAGTATCAACAGCACCTTCTTTGGGAATTAAATCTCGAACATGGCCATAGGAGGCCAGAACATGGAAGTCATTGCCTAAGTATTTTTCTATTGTTTTGGCTTTTGCCGGTGATTCTACGATAACGAGATTATTGCTCATGGGTATAATCTATGTGGGCCGTTATTTATTGTGTAAATAATAATGAAATCAACGGGGTAAAGTCCAGAGACTTTTTTGAAATTGAAAAATGACGCCCCGATATTTGTAAACAAGACCAAAATATGGGGGTCTTTTAATGTAAAAAAGGAGAGTTGTCTTCGTAAACTATGTTTTCCATTTGAGTAAAAGCAACTTCTTCATTTGGTTGGCTAAGTAATACCATTAGGACAACCCATTGTAATTTTTTTAATGAAATATCTTCATTGTCTAGCGCGATTAATCGATCGATGACCAGTTCGCGGTTGGTTGAAGACAGAATGCCGGACTGTTCCAGAAAAATAATAAAATTACGGCATTCAGTATCTAAACGCGTTCTTTCTTGTGCACTAAAGATCCGAAAAGAAGAGGTGGTTGGACGATGAACTGAGTTCTCTTCACAAAGAGATTCTAGCCAATCAAAAGCCTTATCAACCTCTTTTGGCTTAAAACCGGCAGTAAGCAGTTCATCTCTTATTTTGTTCGAATTGGTTAAAGCATCATCAACTTCTTCAAGGTAGTTCTCAAACAAATACATTAAAACTTCAAAAATATTTTCTTTCATAAGTCCATTATGACATGGTTTTTATTCGTGTGTTCTAGTTATTTTATGCGGGTGTAGAATCCATTCTCCGATGAAATGAGCCCCAGAATTTCAAGTTGTAATAAAGTCGATAGTATTAAATCAGTGGAATGACGGGTATTTTCACTAATGGTGTCGAGTAGTGTTGGGCTAAATTGTACTGCTTCCAAAATGCTGTTTTGGGTTGTGGTCAGTGATAAAGGTCGACTTTGACGAGTGATGTCTTCGGTGACCTTTGGAGCGACATTGAGCTCTTCTAATATATCTTGGCATTGGGTTGTCAACTTAGCGCCTTCTTGAATGAGAGTATTACAACCCTGAGCTAAGGGGTTTTTAATCGCACCAGGAATAGCAAAAACTTCTCGGTTTTGTTCGAGAGCCATTTTAGCAGTTATGAGAGATCCGCTGCGCTGTGTGGCTTCAATAACTAAAAGACCAGAGCACAAGCCGCTAATAATACGGTTTCTTTGGGGAAAGTGATGAGCTTTTGCTGGCGTCCCTATTGGGAATTCTGATACTAGGGCGCCTGAATGTGCAATTTTTTGAGCTAGAGAGTGGTGTCGTGCAGGATAGATTCGGTCAAGTCCTGTTCCCATAATAGCTATGGTTTCTTTTTGTGCATGAAGTGCACCTTCATGACTGGCGCCATCGATTCCAAGAGCTAGCCCGCTGGTTATGGTGAATCCCAGTTTTGCCAGTGAATTTGAAAATTCATGGGCTGTCTCTAATCCAGTAGCAGAAGGATTTCGACTACCGACAATAGCTAGTTGGGTTTTAAGAAGTGCTTCAGGGTTACCATTTATAAAAAGTAGTGGAGGAGGGCTAGATATTTCTTTAAGCAGTGGTGGGTATTGGGGGTCAGTTATTTTGATAAGAGTATGGTTGTCTTGATTTATCCAGTTTAAGTCTTTGTTCACAGCATCCCAATCAGGGTTTTGGATGGCTTGAATACTTAAGGGGTGAAGTTCCCAGCGTTGTAAATCTTTGGTTGATGAGTGAAATAATGCTTCAGGTGTTGTTTTTAAAAGTAATTTATTGAACGTTGCACAGCCGATTTTAGGGGTACGTAAAAGAGCACACCAGAATTTATTGTTGTTTGTTGAATTCATAGTGGTTCACGATTGTCTGGGTTGATTAGGTGCTTGAAAGGAGTGGGATTAATAATAAAGTATTGTGTTTTTGGAGTAGTCATACAAAGTTTAGGTTAAATCAGATAAAATGATATTTTTTGAATTAAGGTTAATAAAATTGTTGTGAGTATTTTGACGATTCTTGAATTTCCTGATGATCGATTGCGCAAGGTCGCATCACCTGTCGATGTGATTGATGCGAAACGTAGCACCTTGATTGATGATATGTTTGAAACGATGTATGAATCAAATGGAATAGGTCTTGCAGCGACGCAAATTAATTTTCATGAGCAGATTATTGTGATGGATGTTAGTGAGGATAAAGATGCGCCACTTTGTTTCGTAAATCCGGAAATCATTGAGCAGGAAGGTATGGATGTGTCTGAAGAAGGTTGCTTATCTGTGCCAGGTTTTTTTGAAAAGGTCGAGCGTGCAGAAAAAGTCGTTGTTTCTGCCCTTAATCGGGAAGGTGAGCTGTTTGAGTTTTCAGCTAGTGGAATGTTAGCAATATGTATTCAGCATGAAATGGACCACTTGAATGGGAAGTTGTTTGTTGATTATTTATCACCGCTTAAACGCCAACGAATTAAGAAAAAGTTGGAAAAAATACATAAAACCTACCGTTCTCGTAATCAATAAGGAAGGGTGCATTGAGAGATAGGCGGCTATGAAAGTTATTTTTGCAGGAACACCTGAGTTTGCAGTGCCAACATTGCAGATGCTTTTAGATTCAGGACATGAAGTGTCTGCTGTGTATACACAGCCTGATCGACCTTCAGGTCGAGGTCGTCGATTGAAAATGAGTCCGGTCAAGGCAGTGGCATTATCAGCACAAATTCCTGTTTTCCAACCAGAATCATTAAGATCACCAGAGGTGCAAGCAGAATTAATCGCTTTGGAGGCTGATCTGATGGTGGTTGTAGCTTACGGTTTATTGTTACCGCAAATTATTTTAGATGCACCACGTTTAGGCTGTATTAATGTTCATGCTTCGTTGTTACCGCGTTGGCGTGGTGCCGCGCCGATACAACGGGCGGTTATTTCCGGGGATACTGAAACGGGTGTGACGATTATGGAAATGGTTCTCAAATTAGATGCGGGTGCTATGCTTCATAAGGAAAAATATACAATTGGTTCGGAAGAGAGCGCTAGTGAGCTTCATGATCGGTTGGCAATTTTAGGCGCGGAGGGTCTAGGTAAAATATTACCTTCACTTGAGCGAGGTATAGTCACTCGTATTGAGCAGAATGAAAATGAAGTCACTTATGCAGATAAGTTGCAGAAAAATGAGGCACTCATTGATTGGAAAAAACCAGCTATGATTTTAGCCAGACAAGTATTAGGTTTAAATGCTTGGCCTGTTGCTCAGACGTTGTATCAAGGACGAGTATTACGGGTCTGGCGAGCAAAAGCGTGTGAGTCGTCCACGAAAGGGATGCCAGGCTCTGTTCAAGTGGGTGAAGGTCGAGTTCTGGAAGTCATGACGGGTCAGGGAGTTTTGCAATTATTGGAAGTACAACTTCCGGGTGGAAAACGCATGCCCAGCGCCGATTTTTTGAATGCGTATGAGGTAACTGGAATGATACTTGGGTAACTTGAAATATGTTAACCACATTGGTTTTTCTATTTTTTTTGTGTACAGAAGCAGAGGTTTTTGTGTGAGTTGTTGTGAATTCTAGATATGTTGCGGCGAAAGCTCTACATAAGGTATTAAAAGATCATGTTTCTTTAACATCAGCTTTGGATGAGGTTTTACCAGCAATTGAATCAAAAAAAGACCGTGCATTTATTCAGGCCTTATGTTTTGGTGTAATGCGGTGGTATTTTTATTTAGATGCCTTGTTGAGTTTACTAACCCGTAAAGCTATTAAAGATTTGGATATTAAGATTCTGGCGTTGCTAGGTTTATATCAGATCAAATTTATGCGGGTTAAGTCTCACGCAGCTGTTTCTGAAACAGTTTCAGCTGTTCGGAAAAAAAAATGGGCGCGGCCCTTACTTAATGGCATTCTCAGAACTTATCTCAGAGAACAAGAAGACCTTGATAATCAGGTTAACAGGGGAGACTTGTCAGTTCGAGAAGCGCATCCTCCATGGTTCGTTTGTTGTTTGCTTGACCAGTGGCCAGAACAAGCACTTTCTGTTTTACAGGCAAATAATCGCCAGCCTCCCATGGTTATTCGTGTTAATTCAAGATTTTTCTCACGTGTGGATTATCAGGCAATATTGGCTGAACAGGAAATTAGTACCGTGTTGTCTCCGTATTGCCCTTCGGCATTGATTTTAGACAAGCCGATTGATGTTGGGTTTTTACCAGGATTCTTGGACGGTCATGCGACTGTGCAAGATAGCGCGGCGCAATTAGCAGCCACAATATTGGATTTACATCCCCGTCAGCGCGTGTTAGATGTTTGTGCTGCTCCCGGTGGAAAGACAACTCACATTCTGGAAGTAGAGCCTGAGCTTGAGTCTGTCGTAGCGGTAGATATTGACGCTCAACGCTTGTCTCGGGTTAAAGAAAATTTGGTGCGTTTAGGCTCAGAAGCCTCATTATTAATCGGCGATGCTACTCATCCAGAAGATTGGTGGGATGGCGTGTTATTTGATCGAATTCTATTAGATGCGCCTTGTTCTGCAACTGGTGTGATTCGTAGGCATCCGGATATAAAATGGCTTAGACAAACTACAGATGTAGACGCTATTGTCTCGGTGCAGCAGGAAATTTTAAAGGCATGCTGGTCTTTATTGCGACCCGGCGGTCGATTAGTTTATGCGACATGTTCCGTTTTACAGCAGGAAAATGAAGAACAGATAACAGGGTTTTTAAAATGTTACCAGGATGCTTTTTCTGTGACTATTGATGCTTCTTGGGGGCAAGAGCGACCGCATGGGCGTCAAATTCTAACGGGTACTGATGATATGGATGGGTTTTATTATGCAGTCATCGAAAAGCATTAAGTGGTTCTTGTTGTTTGGGACTTTGCTTTGTCTGTCATTCTCTGTCATGGGTGAGCAAAAAGATATTCGTTTTTTAAGCAAAGATATCAGGGAAAATGAACAAGGTTTTTTTTTGGATGCGGTTATTGCCTTACAGTTAACTGAAGAAGCTAAAAAAGCGTTGCAAAGCGGGGTCTCCTTAGCATGGGTTGCTACTTTTCGAGTTTGGCGGCCGCGTGATATTTTTTGGAATGAGAAAATAGCGGAGATCATTTGTCGGTACCAAATTAGCTATCATGCATTAATGGGTGTCTATCGAGTTAAAGATGAACAGAACGGAACAGAAACGAAATTTACCAGTCTAGAGCTAGCGCTGAAGGAAATGGGTGTTTTAAACGAAATATTGATTACAGCGGATAGAGATGCGTTTAGTGAAACAACGTATATTATCGGAGCCTTGTTTGCTTTAGATAAAGAAAGATTACCGTTACCTTTGCGGTTGGTTGCTTATTATGACTCGCAGTGGATGCTTACTAGTCAGTGGGATTTATGGTCTTTTCAAAAATAAAACTACCGGTTAGTGTTTTAGCAATTTTATTGCTGATTTTAGTATTGCTTTCGCTTCATTTGATGAGCTCAGCTACTCAGGCATCATCAGAGTTAAGTCAGTTATATTCCTCATTAGTACTTATCAATGCAGCGGGCTCAGTCATTCTTTTGTTATTGGTCGGCGTTAATGTTTATTCGTTGATTCGGCAAATTAGAAAGCGTGAAGCAGGTTCGCAGTTAACGATTAAGATGGTGTTGTTGTTTGTTTTGCTTTCATTGGCGCCAGCAGGGATTGTTTTTTACTACTCAGTTCAATTTCTGGATCAGAGTATCGATAGTTGGTTTAATGTTGAAATCGATCGAGCTATGGATGATGCATTGGAGATTAGTCAGGTTTCTTTAGAGCAGAATATGCGTGCTCAGTTAAAGAAGTTGGAAAAGCTGGCTGAGTACATAGAAGCCGGTGAACGGGTTGATATTGAAGTGTTGCGCGATGGTATTTCTGCAGATGAGTTAACGTTACTGTCCGGTCAGGGGCATATTGTGGCTTTTAGTAGTATTTCGTCAACTATGGAATTGCCAGATGTAGAAAATACCTTGCTTATTTTGGGCGGTGGGGATAATTACATCGGTCTCGATTCTGTGAATGATGAAGGTCTGAGTGTGCGTGCAATCGTAAAGATTCATACTGAAAACCCGCAATTCTTACAGGCATTGTTTCCAGTTTCTCAGCGTATAGCTGATCTGGCTGATTCTATTGAATTTGCTTTTGTACGTTATCAGGAAATGACTTATTTAAGGAACTCATTGAAAATAAGTTTTTCTTTGACACTAGGCTTGGTTTTATTATTGAGTTTGCTAGCCGCTATTTGGATAGCTTTTATTAGTATTCGGAACATTATTGCTCCTGTTAAACAATTAGTGAAAGGGACGCAAGCAGTTGCATCTGGGGACTATTCTCAGCAGCTTCCTGTTCGTGTGCATGATGATATGGGGTTTTTGGTTGACTCTTTTAATAAGATGAGCCGACGAGTAGGTATCGCTAGAGATGAGGCGCGATTATCAAGTATTGAAATTGAAGATCAGCGCGCTTATTTACAAACTATTTTATCCAGTTTAACGTCTGGAGTTATTAGTCTCGATGGTGACTTTAATATTCGGACTGCTAACCAAGCAGCAGATGCTATATTTCATTGTGCAATTAACCAATTCTCAGGTCAGCCGCTATTAGCATTTACGGAAGGGCGTTCCGACTTGCAGCATTTAGTGGCGATGATTCACGTTAAAATGGAATATGCGAATTTCACCTGGCAACAACATGTCAGTTTATTAGGTCCTAAAGGACGGCAGGAAATTCTGTGTCGAGGGGCGCCGTTGTTTTCTCAAAGTCATGGCCGGATTGGTGCGGTTATTGTGTTTGATGATGTTTCTGATTTGGTTCAAGCCCAAAAGAATGCGGCATGGGGTGAAGTTGCTCGACGGTTGGCTCATGAAATAAAAAATCCATTAACACCAATTCAGTTATCAGCTGAGAGATTACAATTAAAGCTTTCCAAGGTATTGGATGATAATTCGGCAACTATGTTAGAGCGATCAACTAAAACTATTGTTCAGCAAGTTGAGGTTATGAAGAAAATGGTGGATGAATTTGCGGAGTATGCGAAGCCATCAAAAAGAAATACGGAAAGTATATCTTTAGTTGATTTAATTCAGCAGGTGGTCGCGTTATACTCACTACAGCCGAAAACTAAATTTGAAGTGCAGTTGGGAGACAATTTACCGACCATTCAAGCAGATCCGATTCAAGTTCGTCAGGTATTACATAATTTAATTAAGAATGCCTTGGAGGCGTTAGCCTTTGAAGGCTGTATCAGGATTGCCGTGCAGTTTTCAGATAAAAAAAATGCACAGATGATTGAGGTTGGTATTTACGATAACGGACCGGGAATCCGAGAGGAGCAAAAGGATAATATTTTTGAGCCTTATATTACACATAAAGAAAAGGGAACCGGTTTGGGGCTGGCTATTGTGAAAAAAATAGTTGAAGAGCACCGAGGTAGTATTTGGTTGGATACGGAGTATCATGAAGGGGCTGGTTTTGTGTTTCAATTGCCTCTTGAGTAATTAATAATAATTGGGACAAAATTAACTATGTCAAAGCATAATACGAAAGTATTGATTGTAGATGATGAGCCAGATATTCGTCAGTTGGTTTATGAGATTCTTAAGGATGAAGGTTATCAAGTTGCTATGGCGGAAAACGCACAGGTAGCAAGAGAGCTTAAGCAAAGTGATCAGCCTGATTTGATTTTATTGGATATTTGGATGCCAGATACGGATGGCATAACGCTTCTTAAGGAGTGGGTTTCAGATGGGGTTTTGAATGTGCCGATAATAATGATGTCAGGGCATGGAACTATAGAAACTGCAGTAGAAGCAACGCGTTTAGGGGCTTATGATTTTCTAGAAAAACCATTGTCTTTGGCGAAATTATTATTAGTTGTTGAAAGAGGGTTGGAAGCCAGTTTACTGAAAAGCGAGAATGCAGGTTTAAAATTGCAACTTAACAGATTAGTTGACCCTGTTGGGAGTGGGGCCAATATTGAGCAATTGAAAGATCAATTAAAACGATTAGCTCAACATGATGCGCGGGTGCTTTTTTCAGGTGAAGGGGGTGCGGGAAAGGAATTATTTGCTCGGTACCTTCATAATGCTAGTCCCCGACGCTCTGGGCCGTTTGTTGACGTGTCGGTAGGGAGTATTGCATCAGAGAATGCTGCGACTGAATTTTTTGGTACAGAAGAATCAGGAAAAATATATCCAGGATTGTTGGAAAGGGCGCATGGTGGAGTGCTGTTTTTGGGTGAAGTAGCTGACATGGATCTGGAGACGCAGCTACGTTTAGTGAGCGCGATGGACTCAAGTTCATTTTTGCGGGTAGGAGGCAGTACCCCGGTTTCTGTCGATGTTAGGGTTATTGCGTCCACGCGAGTATCATTAGAAGCAGAGGTTCGTGCTGGCCAGTTTCGTCAAGATCTTTTTTATTTGTTGAATGTCGTCAGTTTTGATATTCCGCCGTTACGGGAGCATAGTGAGGATATTCCCTTACTATTGAGTTTTTATATTGATTTCTTTGTAAAAGAGGAAAAGTTGTCGTATCGTAAATTTTCAATAGCGGCGCAGAACTTTCTGCGGAATTATGCATGGCCAGGGAATGTGCGGGAGTTGAAGAATGTCGTTCAACGATTACTTATACTCGGTGTTGGTGAAGAGATTGATGTTGACGAAGTGAAAAAAGCGTTAGGATCTGCAGTTTCTGAAGTTTCTGAAGTTTCTGCGATGCCTGAATTCTTTAATTTATCATTAAAAGAGGCGAGGGAGCAGTTTGAAAAGTCTTATATTCAGTATCATTTTGAGTGTACAGGCGGGAGTGTTGCTAAGCTTTCGGCAGTAATTGGAATGGAAAGAACCCACTTGTATCGGAAGTTACATGCCTTAAAGATTAAATTATAGGTCTAACGGTAAGTTGTGTAGATAAAAGACTTGATGAGTAGTATTTTATTCATTATAATTACCGGTTTTATATTGTCTCAATCAAATACGAAGCACTGATGAAAACATTTAGCGCAAAACCAGCAGAGGTGAAACGTGATTGGTATGTTGTTGATGCTGAGGGGAAGACTTTAGGTCGGCTCTCAAGCGAGATTGCAAAACGTTTACGCGGAAAACACAAACCAGTATATACGCCCCATGTTGATACCGGAGATTACATTATTGTAATTAATGCGGAAAAAATCCATGTTACGGGTAATAAGGAAAAAGATAAAGTCTATTATCATCATACAGGCTATGTCGGAAACCTTAAGTCGGTTAACCTCAACAAATTAAGAAGAACATTCCCTGACCGAATCATTAAAACGGCTGTTAAAGGAATGTTACCTAAGAACCCATTGGGCAGAGCAATGTTTCGCAAGTTGAAAGTATATGCAGGTCCTAACCATGATCATCAGGCGCAACAGCCTAAGGTTCTGGAAATCTAGAGAATTAGTAGGAAAAAACTATGGCAGAAGTTCAGTATTATGGAACAGGACGACGTAAAAGTGCAGTTGCACGCGTTTATGCGAAAAAAGGTTCTGGTCAAATTACCATTAACAACAAAAATATTGATGATTATTTTGGACGCAAAACAGACCAAATGGTTGTGCGTCAACCATTAGAGCACCTTGAAATGACATCAGACTTTGATCTTGATGTGTTTGTTAAAGGCAGCGGTCCTTCGGGACAAGCTGGTGCTATTCGTCATGGTCTTTCTCGGGCATTAATGGAGTTTGATGAGACGCTACGACCCTCTTTACGTGCCGCCGGATTTGTTACTCGTGATTCACGAAAAGTTGAGCGTAAGAAAGTGGGGCTTCATAAAGCGAGAAAACGTCCTCAATACTCAAAACGTTAATTTCTGTTGTTTTGTTATTTTTTTCCTTTTTTCAAGGGTGGTAGTTGATTTTTGATATTAGGAAATAATTGATCAAGCAATATTAGGGAAGGTTGTAGTTTATTAGTAACTGCGGCCTTTTTTTTTAGATAAATTTCTTGTGGAAAACCCACATAGGACGATATATGACAACAAAAACTGAAGTTCCCAGTCCTTTTTGCGGCATGGGGACAGATGACTTGGTGCTTAATGTGGAAGGTTTGTCTATTAATGTACTTGCCAATGGTTGCGCGATTAATACGCCAGCATTTGAACAGGCCATTGAAGAGATAACGCCAAGAGTTAAAGGGAAGGAGGTCACGCTTGAGACCGCAGTGAAAAAAGCAGCAGAACTTCTGGTCGCTTCTAATCAAACATTGATAGGTGGCTGTGCAACGGATGTTAATGGTATGCGTGCTTTAGTTTCACTTGCAGATCATCATGGTGCAGTCGTCGATAATATTGCTTTTAATGCCTCGCGCCGGAATATTCTTGCTCTGCAAGATTCTGGTTGGATGAATACAACGTTGGCGGAGGTTAAAAACCGGTGTGATTTATTGCTGGTTATCGGTACCGATTTAGAAAAAATCTCACCGAGGTTTTATGAGCAGTTTATCTGGAACGAGGCGCCTATGTTTCTAGATGAGGGAACAGATCGTAAAGTGGTTTATTTAGGTAAGGAACCTTCAGGTCAGGCAACAGTATCGCCGACAGGTGTTCAGGCTAAAGTGTTGTCGTGTGCAGATGAGGATTTGCCTGAAGTAGTAGCGGTTTTAAGGGCATTAATAAAAGGCCGAAAAATACCCCATTATAAAATAGATGGTATTGCTATAACTGATTTAAAGGCACTGGCTGAGGAGCTAAAACAGGCGAGATATGGCGTGGTAACGTGGTCAGCCAGCGAACTAAATTTTTCACATGCTGAATTAACCGTTCAGGCTATTTGTGAATTGGTTAAAGAACTTAATAAACAAACACGCTGTTCTGGATTGCCGTTGGGAGGGTGTGAAGGTGATCAAACAGCTAATCAAGTGAGTGCTTGGTTAACAGGTTACCCTGCCCGATTATCCTTTTTGAAAGGCTTTCCCGATTATGATCCTTTTCTTTATGAAACAGATTTTTTATTGAAAAACAAAGAAGTTGATGTGATGGTATGGGTGCATGATTTTAATACACAGGCGGTGCCGCCCTCTGATGTTATTCCATTAATTGTGGTCGGTCGTTCAGGGATGCATTTTGAAAAAGAACCTGATGTTTTTATTCCGGTTGGTACCCCTGGGATTGATCATTATGGCCATGCTTTTAGAATGGATAGTGTGGTTGCTATTCGCTTACAAAAACTAAGAGAGTCAGGGTTGCCGTCAACTGCGGAAGTTCTGACATTAATTGATCAGGCGTTATAGAAAATGATAATAAAACTTACCGGTGGTCTGGTTTTTGACCCAGAAAATAATATTAATGGCAAAGTTCTGGATATTTATATCGATAATAATCGAATTGTATCTGGAGCAGAAGTGACGCAGGTTGATCAGGAAATTGATCTTTATGGGAAAGTAGTAATGGCCGGAGCCATCGACATGCATACCCATGTTGGTGGCGGTAAAAATAATATTGCCAGAATTTTATTACCAGAAGATCAGCGGGCTGATCCGGTTGCTGTCACTGAAATAACGCGGTCAGGGACAGGTCGGGCTTTACCCTCTTCTTATATTACTGGGTATCGATATGCTGAAATGGGTTATACGTCGGTTTTCGAGCCTGCGGTATTACCAGTTAATGCTCGTCAAGCGCATATGGAAATGGGTGATATTCCTATTTTGGATAAAGGTGGCTATGTTCTGATCGGAAGTGATGATTATTTTTTGCAGATGATGGCTGCTAAGAAAGATCAGCAAGCAATAAATGATTATGTGGCTTGGATACTTAATGCTACAAAAGGAATTGGTGTAAAAGTTGTTAATCCGGGTGGAATTAATGCTTTCAAGTTTAATCAGCGCCAACTTGATTTGGACGAATATAATCAATTTTACAATGTGACGCCTAGAGATATTCTTAGTGTACTGGCAACGGCGGTCAAAGAGTTGGGAATTGCACATCCATTGCATGTGCATGGTTGTAACTTAGGAGTGCCAGGGAATAAAGATACGACATTAGCAACCATTGGTAGTGTTGATGGGTTGCCCATGCATTTAACGCATATTCAGTTTCATAGTTATGGCCTTGAGGGTGATTTCAAGTTTTCATCTGGAGCTGCTGAGATTGCTGAGGCTATTAACAAGAATAAGAATATTACTGTTGATGTGGGGCAGGTCATGTTTGGTCAAACAGTTACGGCATCGGGAGATAGCATGAAACAGTATGCTAATCATCAGCATGCTAATCCCAATAAATGGGTCTGTATGGATATTGAATGTGATGCTGGTTGCGGGCTGGTTCCATTTAAGTACCGGGATCAGAATTTTGTGAATGCTTTGCAGTGGGCGATTGGGCTAGAAACCTTTCTTTTAGTTGAGGATCCTTGGCGAATATTTTTAACTACAGACCATCCAAATGGTGCTCCTTTTACTTCTTATCCGCATTTAATCCGCTTGCTTATGGATCGAAGTTTTCGCAACGATATGCTGAAAACGATTCATCCTGAAGCGCAGAAGATGACCACACTGGCAGCTATTGAAAGAGAGTACTCCTTGCAAGAGATTGCCATTATGACGCGTGCTGGAGCTGCGAAGTTAGTTGGTTTGGCTGATCGTGGTCATTTGGGCGTGGGTGCCTTTGCTGATATTACGGTATATACGCCTAATGATAATCGGGAGGAGATGTTTGCAACACCTGATTATGTTTTTAAGGATGGTGAGTTAGTGGTTCAAGATGGTGAAATTGTTCATATTAAATGGGGTACTACGAACATTGTTAGGCCTGAATTTGATAAGGGTATTGAAAAGGATCTGGCAAAATATTTTAATCGGCACATGACCATGAAAATGGGAAACTTCAAGATCAGTAATGATGAAATGACTGAAGACGGTCGGAATACGTTGACCATTCAGGAAACGAAGAGGGTTACGGTATGATCGTGAATGGTGTATTAATTGATCATACCTTTGCGGAAGCATTTCCGATGAAGGCAACGCGTGTCATCATTACGGCACAAACAGAGCAGTGGGCTTTTAATGCGGCTAAATCAATGACTGGCTTTGCGACGTCAGTTATAGGTTGTGGTTGTGAAGCGGATATTGAACGTTACTTAAAACCTTCAGAAACACCGGATGGACGTCCTGGTGTTTCAGCCATGTTGTTTACCATGGGGGCCAAATCATTAGTAAAGCAGATTGAAACGAGAGCAGGACAAAGTGTATTGACTTCACCTACTTCTGCATTGTTCTCAGGTATTGATGGGGGTAAACGGATTCCATTGGGTAAAAATTTGCGCTATTTTGGAGATGGTTTTCAGACTTCTAAAGTAATCAATGATAATCGTTATTGGCGAATTCCTGTAATGGATGGGGAGTTTCTGGTTGAGGAGACAACGGGGCAGGTTAATGCGATTGGTGGGGGTAATTTACTTATTCTGGCAGAGTCTGAGGTGGACGCATTAGAGGCTTGTGAAAAAGCCGTTCTTGAAATGCGAAAAGTACCTAATGTTATCTTACCTTTTCCGGGAGGCGTAGTACGATCAGGTTCTAAAGTTGGGTCAAAGTACCCGGCGTTGACCGCGTCAACTAATGATGCTTTTTGTCCAACTTTAAAAGGTATTACAACGTCTGAGTTATCGCCAGAGATCGAGTCAGTGATGGAAATTGTTATTGATGGGCTGAGTGAGGCTGATATTAAAAAAGCGATGAAAGTAGGAATGGAGACCTTTTGTTCGATTGGTGCCTATAATGGTGTTAAACGCATTAGTGCGGGTAATTATGGTGGTAAATTAGGCCCCTATCATTTTCATTTACAGGAGATCATGAATGACTGATTTGACGTTGACAATGAAATATCGTCCGGCTCAGCGCGTTGATATGTCGCCGATTACATGTGATAAGTTAGACGGTCTAGAGTTGGCAGAGATAGCCGCTATTGAACTACAAAATGGTAAAAGAAAAATACGTGTTGATGAGTTATTCACCCTTTCAGGTTCGGATGTTTGGAATATACACATTGATAACAGTTTTTCTAAATTAGATTATATTGGACATCAATTAGATGGTGGTAAAATCCGGGTCACGGGTGATGTGGGTGCCTATTTAGCGATGGAAATGCGGTCGGGTCAAGTTATGGTTTCAGGTAATACCGGCATTTATGCGGCGTGTCAGATGAAAAATGGACTTTTGCAAGTTGTGGGTGATGTGGGTGATTTCCTAGCGAGTGCGCTGGCAGGAAATAAAAAAGGTCTTCAAGGAGGAACGGTGATTGTTAGTGGTAACGCGGGTGACCGTGTTGGTGATCATATGCGACGTGGAATGGTTCTGATTGAAGGCGACGTAGGAGATTATTGCGGTTCTAGAATGATAGCTGGAACTATTGCAGTGATGGGTGAAACGGGCCTAAATATTGGTTATGGTATGCGACGAGGAACCTTGTTGTTGTGGCAGCAGCCAAAGGTTCCTGCAACTTTTGGCGACTGTGGAACGCATACCTTTTCATTCCTACCGATGTTATTTAGCGCGATGTCAAAATTTGACTCTAAGTTTTCGGATTCGTCAAAACATTTTAATCGTGTCCATCGGTATGGTGGGGATATAGCAGAAATCGGACAGGGTGAAATCTTAGTTCGGGTGGAGAGTGTTTAGAATGGCCTAATGATTCTTTATGATTTGGCTAATGGATTCAATGTAAAGCATTGTCTCAATGGCTTGTACGCGTTGTCTCAGTGACTCAGTAGTATCATCGGGGTAAACGGGAACTTCTTTTTGAGCAATAATGGGGCCGTCATCATAAATTTCATTAATAAAGTGAATGCTTGCGCCGCTGACTTTTTCTTTTGCGTTGAGTACTGCTTGGTGCACACGATCACCATACATGCCCTGACCGCCATATTTAGGAAGTAAGGCGGGGTGAACATTCAGTATTTTGTTTGAGAAGTATTGAAGTGTTTGCGATTTTATACGCTTCATATAGCCAGATAAAATGACGTAGTCTGTTTTAGCGGCGATGAGGGCGTTTTTAATTGCTATGTCCTCTTGTTCGCCATCAGGGTGAATTGAGCTATTGATGCAGGTAATTCTTATTTTATTTTCGCAGCACCATTGAAAAATAGCAGAATGTTGGTTATTGGTAATAACCAGGCCGATGTCAGCATTTAATGACTTGTTCTGTATTGCTCGGATAATCTCTTTTGCAGCCGACCCTCCGTGAGAAGCGAGAAAGCTGAGCGTAGGTTTTTTAGTCACAATGGGTGTTGTATTGGTTAGGTCAATTAACTGGAAAGAGGTAAGCTGTTCCGGTTTCGTCTATTTTGATTGTTGTGCGAGGACCCTAAGGCTACGTGAGTAAGCCTTAGGGTTTTCAGGCTGTTTTTAACTGAAATTAGATTTTACCGTCAAGTCCCATTTGGAAATATTTATGGGTAATGCTATCTTGGTTTTCCAGTAGCCAGTCAATGCTAGGTTGATGGTTCATAGCTTTATGAATAGCTTGGGCTGTAGCTTTGCGGTGAATATCAAAAAGAATTTGATGGTCAAGATTATCATCTTTAGCAACGCTGGGGTTTAGCCATACGGAAACAATAACACCTAAGTCATTTGCTTTTTCTTTTGGGATATCACCGGCTCTTACAGCATCTAAAACCCCGTTTGCAATGGCAGCTTGGACAGTACCCATCAGGATATTGGTATAGCGATTATCCTTAACAGTTACTTTGCTTACCATTAATGTAACGGGCCGGACTTGTATGTCAGTATTTAAAATTGCAAAAACGCGTGAATGCCCTTTAACCTGATCTCCTGTTAAGGTTGCTAAAGCTGTACCCACTGGACCATCTAGTTCGCCAATAATGATTTCAGGTTCTGCTGCTGTTCCCGGAGGACCGCCAGCGACTAAGGATTCACCGGTCCGTAATACAATTCTTTCACTCATACTGTTTCTCCAAAAAATAAGATCATTAAAAAATGTTTTTGATTAGTAAAATAAGCGAATAGAATATCATATTTGCGAGCTATTTTTATTTGCTTTATGGGGACAAAGTTAACAATTCGGGATCATAGTCGTGATGTAGCAGGATTGACTTATGTTTATCCAGTTTTGTCGAGGCGAGCTGGGGGCATTTCTGTGGGCATTAATTTTAATGTAAACAATGCCTGTAACTGGCGTTGTGTTTACTGTCAGGTTCCGGATTTAGCTCTTGGGAGTGCTCCTGAAGTCGATTTATTGAAATTAAGAGATGAGTTGTGTTTTTTTTTAGATTATGTCGATTCAGGGCGTTTTTATAAAGATTTTTCTATTGATATTGAATATCAGCAGATTAAAGATATATCGATCTCAGGGAATGGTGAGCCTACTAGTCTTGATTGTTTTTATGAAGCGATTAAAGTCATCCAAGAGGTTTTGGAAGGTACGGATAGAATGGGTTTGATGGACTTAGTATTAATTACTAATGGGAGCTTGCTGCATAGGAAACGGGTTAGACAAGGGTTGGCGGTCTGGGGAGCACTAGGCGGACGTGTTTGGTTTAAGGTCGATAGTGCAAGTTTAGCAGGGCGTGATTTGATTAATAACACGTTGATAACAACTGAAAGGGTGATTGAGAATATACAGTTTGCTGCTCAATATTGTGAACTCTGGTTGCAAACGTGTTTGTTCAATTATGAGGAAAAAATAAACTGTGAAGATGAGATGAGAACTTACCACCTGTTTTTGCAAGGTATACGAGAAAAAGTGGCGATACAAGGTGTCTATTTATACACTGTGGCGCGACCTTCTTTGCAACCAGAGGCGTTATTGATTTCACCAATGCAGGACTATCAGTTAGATCGAATAGCAGAGAGCATAAGACGGTTAGGGTTTAAAGTTCAAGTCAGCTATTGATGGGCCTGTTCTTATAGTAAGTGTAGATTAGGAAAAATGCGGTAATGGTTGTTAGCCAGATAGTGACCATAGGGCCGATCACGCCATCATAATTACTGACCATAAAATACCAATCAGAGTCAGGATTTCGATTTAAGAAAGCCGAGTTGCACTTAATAAGAAAGACCCAGCCAGCATGGATGCCAATGCATAAACCTAGACTCATAGGGAAAAGGGTTCGTAATATGGCAAGAAATACACCTACGCTCATCAGAGCAATAAATGCAGACAGGTTTTCAGGATTGGTGAGTTGAGTAAGGGCGTCTGTTATGAGGTAGTAACTACTGTAGAGACTGGCCTCATCGGCAGGTATTTCTGTTTTACTTTTGAGGAAATGTAGTCCGGCATAATAAAAGGCACTAAGAAAAATTGCCAATTGGGTTCCGTTTACGCGTTTAAGACTGGTAAGTAAAATTCCTCGGAACAATGCTTCTTCTGGGACGGAAATAAGAAATGAGATAAGTAGGATTTTAAGTATCTTTTGGGTTGCTGTAGCAAGTGTAAAGTGATAGTTTTCATCAAAAACCCAGATGTTGAGGTGGTAAAAGGTCAGGAATAAAGGGGTTAGGATGGTAATGCCAATCAGTAATCCTACTATTATTTGTAATGAAAAAATTTTCTTGTGAGAGATGCCTAAGTCAGTCTTTGACAATTTTAGCCAATACATCATGGGGAAAATGCTGAGAATTAACAAAATTAATGCAGTTTTGCTAATGAGTTTTCTCAAAGGAATAGCGCCATCAATAGCGATAAATAAGAAATAACCAAGAAACCCTGAAAAAACAATTGCAATTGTTAATATCGCGAGAGGGGTGAGGGCAGAAAAGAGTTTTTTCATAAACTGATCAAATATTTTTTATTGTTAGGTCAGGGGATTTTAAGTTATAATTCCCTGATAATTCAAATGCGAATGTGGCGGAATTGGTAGACGCGCTGGTTTTAGGTACCAGTATCTTTGATGTGAGAGTTCGAGTCTCTCCATTCGCACCATACTTTAATACTCTAATGGATGTTGGTTTGACCCTTCTATAACTTGATTCAGTTTCTTTTAAGTTGTCAGCAGAACATCATCAGACCCAATCTATATTTTATATCCCCGTAAATTTATTGAGGTAAATAAATGCAAATTTCTGTTGAGAAAGTTTCTGATTTGAGCAGAAAAATGACTGTTCGTGTATCCGAAGAAATTATTCAAGAAAAGATGGATGCTCGGCTTAAGACATTGGCTAAAGACGTTAAGTTAGATGGTTTTAGACCCGGTAAAGTGCCTTTTCATGTCGTAAAGAAAATGTTTAGTGAAAGAGTAAGGGGTGAAATAACTGGTGAGTTGATTGAGTCATCCTATTATGAGGCGTTACAGAGTGAAAGTTTAAAACCAGCAGGGCCACCGCATATTCTACCCGGTGAGAATCAAGAAAAAGATAATGGTTTTGAATATACTGCAGATTTTGAAATCATGCCGCAAGTTGATTTAGATGGAATAGATAACATTGAAGTTCAACGACCTCTTTGTAGTGTGCAAGCAGAAAATATTGAAAAAACAATTGAAACCTTGCGCCACAACAAAAAAGAATGGAATGCAGTAGAGCGTAATAGCCAAGTGACTGACCGTTTAACGTTTCATTTTTCTGGTGTTTGTGACGATAAGAACTTTACAGATGGAAAGGTTGAGAGTTATCAGTTGGAATTAGGAACCAATCAAATGATTCCAGGCTTTGAAGATGAGTTATTGGGTTTAGGCGCTGGGCAGCATAAAACGTTTGATATCGTATTTCCTGAAGAGTACGGTAATACTGATTTAGCGGGGAAAACAGCTACATTTGATGTTGAGGTTGTTCTTGTGGAAGAGGTGCATTTGCCTATTGTGGATGAAGATTTTATTAAGTCCTTTGGTAGTACAGCGGACGATATTGATTCATTTAAGGGCGAAGTGAAATCAAATTTGGAAATTGAATTAGGTCAGGCGATTAAACGGCGAGTTAAAAATCAGGTCATGGATTCCTTGTTTGATAAATTTTCTATTAATTTACCCGATGTATTGATTGATCAGGAAATAGAAATGCTCAAACAACCTTATAAGGAAAATGCTAAACGCCAAAATCAGGTTGTGAATGATAGTGATTTGCCGCGTGAAATGTTTGAAGAGCAAGCTAAACGCAGGGTAACATTAGGGCTCGTATTGGCTGAAATTATTCAAGAAAATGCTATTAAAGTGGATGCTGCGCGAGTACGTCAAGAAATTGAAGTGATGGCCAATACTTATGAAAAACCGGATGATGTGGTAAATTGGTATTATGCAGACAAAAAACGTTTGGATGATGTCGAGAAGATGATTCTTGAAGAACAGGTGATAGACTGGGTCATTGATAAAAATAATGTGGTTGAAATAGATGTTGCATTTGATGATTTAATGACGCCAGATAATTCAGGGGTTGTAAATGGCTAACTTTAATGAAAGCGCTTTGACTATGACCAATAGTGGATTAGTTCCAATGGTTATCGAGCAAACGGCTCGAGGAGAGCGTTCTTTTGATATTTACTCGCGATTATTGAAAGAGCGGGTTATTTTTTTGGTTGGTCAAGTTGAAGATCATATGGCTAATTTGATCGTTGCCCAACTACTTTTCTTAGAATCAGAAAATCCTGATAAAGATATACATTTATACATTAACTCTCCGGGGGGATCAGTTTCTGCTGGATTGGCAATTTATGACACCATGCAATTTATTAAGCCAGATGTTTCTACGATGTGCATTGGGCAAGCAGCTAGTATGGGAGCCTTGTTACTTACCGGCGGTGCTAAAGGTAAGCGTTTTTGTTTGCCTCACTCTAGAATGATGATTCATCAGCCATTAGGTGGTTTTCAAGGGCAGGCGTCGGATATTGATATTCATGCCAAAGAAATTATTTTAGTTCGGGATCGTCTTAATCGAATTATGGCAGAACATACAGGGCAATCAATGAAGAAAATCCAGAAAGATACGGATAGAGATAATTTTATGAGTGGGGCTGATGCGGTGAATTTTGGCTTGATTGATCAGGTCTTAATTAGTCGGGAAACAACGTCTGATAAGTGAATGTTCTTATTTTGTTTTAAATTGATTAACATTTAACGCAAGAGTAATCTGATAAATTAGGTTTCAGAGGATTTTAAATGAGTGATGATAAGCGTAGTGTAGATGATGATAAGTTACTGTATTGTTCTTTTTGCGGTAAGAGTCAGCATGAGGTTAGGAAGTTAATTGCGGGCCCATCTGTCTATGTATGTGATGAATGTGTAGAGCTTTGTAATGATATTATTCGTGAAGAACTGCAGGAGGAGCCAGGTTCTGAGAAAACCGACCTCCCAACACCGAAAGAGATTAATCAGGTTTTAGATGAGTATGTGATCGGTCAAAATAGTGCTAAGAAGATTTTGGCTGTTGCCGTGTATAATCATTACAAACGCCTTAATAATAACCCACAGAAAGACGATGTGGAGTTAGCTAAAAGCAATATTTTATTGATTGGGCCAACCGGATCAGGAAAGACCTTGTTGGCTGAGACGTTGGCGAAATTGTTAGATGTCCCTTTTACTATTGCGGATGCGACAACTTTAACAGAAGCTGGTTATGTCGGTGAAGATGTAGAAAATATTATTCAGAAAGTACTACAGAATTGTGATTATGATGTTGAGAAAGCGGCATCAGGAATTGTTTATATTGATGAGATAGATAAAATCTCCAGAAAATCTGATAACCCGTCTTTAACGCGTGATGTTTCAGGTGAAGGGGTTCAGCAGGCCTTATTGAAACTGATTGAAGGTACTGTTGCGTCTGTTCCACCGCAAGGGGGGCGAAAACATCCACAGCAAGAGTTTTTACAAGTAAATACCCGTAATATGTTATTTATTGTGGGTGGTGCTTTTGCTGGTTTGGATAAAGTTATTAAAGATCGGACAGAGAAAAGTGGAATTGGTTTTTCTGTCGATGTGAAAAGTAAATTAGACAGCAGCAATGTGGGTGAAACCTTTGCGAAAGTTGAGTCGGAAGATTTAATTAAGTATGGTCTGATTCCGGAGTTTATTGGGCGATTACCTATTGTAGCATCTCTTGAAGAATTAGATGAGGAGGCACTTATTAAAATTTTAACAGAGCCTAAAAATTCATTGATTAAACAGTACCAATTACTTTTTGATATGGAAGGTGTTGAGTTGGAATTTAGAGATGATTCATTGTTGGCAATAGCTAAAAAATCTACGCAAAGGAAAACAGGTGCAAGAGGACTAAGAACCATTGTGGAATCAGTGCTTTTAGATACGATGTATGAAATACCTTCAGCTGAAGGTGTTACTAAGGTTGTTATTGATGCTTCTGTGATCGAAGGTGAAAACTCACCTTATTTGGTTTATGAAAATGATTCTTTAGCTGTATCTGGCGCAGATTCTTGAGACGTTGTATTGTTAAGTGAGTATAAATAGTTGATAACGTATCGGGTTAGGTATGGTTATTTGATCAAGTGCTTGTTATTTTGAAGTTCGACACCATAATTAGTTGCAGATTGCGTAAGCAATTGTACTGAATTACTAGAAGGTTACGCCATGGAACCAGATGAAACCGTTTTACCAATGACTAATTCTTTAGTGCCTGTTTTGCCATTGCGAGATGTAGTTGTTTATCCGCATATGGTTATCCCGTTGTTTGTAGGGAGAGACAAGTCTATTGATGCGTTAGATGTCGCGATGAAAGAAGATAAGCAAATCTTGTTAATTGCACAAAAAGAAGCAGAAATTGATGATCCTACAGTTGATGATCTATATGAAATTGGGACATTAGCAAATATCCTACAACTGCTTAAATTACCTGATGGCACAGTCAAAGTGCTGGTTGAGGGTTGTGACCGTTGCAGTGTTTCAGAAATCAAGGAAACTGGGGATTTCTATTCTGCGATCGTAGAAACCTTAGAGGATTCACTTGATTTGGATGAGGATGAAGCTGATGTTCTTATTCGAGCAGTGATTAATTCATTTGATCAATATGTCAAATTAAATAACAAAATCCCACCTGAAGTCTTGAGTTCGCTTGCCGGCATAGATGACGCTAGTCGTCTAGGAGATACTATTGCTGCGCATATGGCGTTAAAAATTGAAGAAAAACAAATTATCTTAGAGACAATTGATGTTGCTGATCGTTTGGAAAACCTAATGACACTCATGGAAGGTGAGATGGGTCTTCTGGAAATGGAAAAAAAGATTCGCGGTCGTGTCAAACAACAAATGGAAAAGAACCAGCGAGAGTATTATCTGAATGAGCAAATGAAGGCTATTCAACAAGAATTAGGTGAGATGGATGATGTGCCTAATGAAATTGAGGAAATGGCTGGAAATATTGAAAAGTCAGGTATGTCTAAAGAGGCAAGGGCTAAAGCTGAGTCAGAATTAAATAAATTAAAGCTGATGTCGCCTATGTCAGCCGAAGCGACTGTCGTTCGTAACTATATTGAATGGATGATTAACGTCCCTTGGAAAAAGAAAACTAAAGTACGGCATGATTTACAAATCGCAGAAGAGGTTCTTGATGCGGATCACTTTGGTTTAGAGAAGGTTAAAGAACGGATTTTAGAATATTTGGCGGTACAACAGCGTGTTAGAAAGTTGAAAGGGCCTATTTTATGTCTGGTTGGACCGCCTGGTGTTGGAAAAACGTCATTAGGGCAGTCTATAGCACGAGCGACCAATCGTAAATATGTTCGGATGGCTTTAGGTGGCGTTCGTGATGAGGCCGAGATACGTGGTCACCGAAGGACTTATATTGGATCTTTACCTGGAAAGATTTTACAAAACTTATCAAAAGTAAAAACACGTAATCCAATGTTTTTATTAGATGAAATTGATAAAATGGCCACAGATTTCAGGGGTGATCCCGCGTCAGCAATGTTGGAAGTGTTAGACCCCGAGCAAAACCATACTTTTTCTGATCATTATCTTGAGGTTGATTTTGATTTATCGGATGTGATGTTTGTCGCTACAGCAAATACTTTAAATATCCCGCCGGCATTACTCGATAGAATGGAAGTTATCCGTTTAGCTGGGTACACCGAGGATGAAAAAACTAATATTGCAATACGTTATCTGATTCCAAAACAAGTGGAAAATAATGGTCTGAAGAAAAGTGAAATTGAAATTTCTAAAGATGTTGTTAAACACATCATTCGGTTTTATACCCGGGAAGCTGGTGTTCGAGGGTTGGAGCGTGAAATCTCCAAAATTTGTCGTAAAGTAGTTAAAGAACTATTGTCGACAGGCGGGGAGCAGAAAATAGTCATTAATGAAGACGCTATTGAGACGTATCTTGGTGTTAAGCGATTTCGCTATGGGCAAGCAGAGGAGCATAACCGCATTGGACAGGTCACTGGCTTGGCATGGACTGAGGTAGGTGGTGAGTTGCTGACAATAGAAGCAGCGTTGGTCACAGGTAAGGGTAACTTTAAGGATCCGACTGGTAACCTTGAGAAGGTGATGAAAGAGTCAATCAGAGTTGCTGGCACGGTAGTTCAGAGTCGTTTGAAGTTATTGGGGATAGATGAGAAGGCGAGTCAGAAACATGATGTTCATATTCATGTTCCGGAAGGAGCGACACCCAAAGATGGTCCGAGTGCTGGGATTGCAATGTGTACTGCTATAGTGTCCGCGTTAACAAACATTCCAGTGAAATCGGATGTTGCGATGACCGGTGAGATTACCTTAAGAGGTGAAGTATTGCCAATTGGGGGTTTGAAAGAAAAGTTATTGGCGGCACATCGGGGAGGAATTACTACAATTTTGATTCCTTGGGAAAATGAAAAGGATTTGAAGGAAATTCCTGATAATATTTTAGATAAATTGGTGATTAAACCAGTGCGTTGGATAGAAGAAGTGCTTGAGGCCGCATTACAATATCAACCGACAGCGCTTCAGGAAGATGAGTCAGAGGCGAGTGAAAAGTCAGAAGCAGTTGCGTCGAAATCAAGTCGTTTATCTGCCCATTGATGGTGGGTAGGAGAGATGTAGTGTTGTTAAAAAATAATTATAAAAGCATAGACAATTTGAGTGCGCACCAGATAAACTAGCTTCTGGTTTAGCATTTAAGCTAATTTAAATTACAACCTCCAAAGAAGGGGAATATAGATGAATAAATCGGAATTAATTGATTCTATGGCCGAGGAGTCTGGACTGTCAAAGGCAGATTCAAGTAAAGCGCTAGAAGCCTTTACAAATGTTGTTACTAATGCGTTAAAGAATGAAGACTCGGTGGCGTTAATTGGTTTTGGTACATTTCTGGTAAAGCATCGTGCAGAGAGGAAAGGGCGTAATCCACAAACCGGTGCAGAGATTACAATTTCGGCAGCAAACATTCCATCATTTAAAGCTGGAAAATCGCTTAAAGATTCTGTAAAATAGCTTTTTTGATTCTGGGTGCTTAGCTCAGCTGGGAGAGCATCGCCCTTACAAGGCGAGGGTCGGGGGTTCGATCCCCTCAGCACCCACCAAGAATTGGAGCGGTAGTTCAGTTGGTTAGAATACCGGCCTGTCACGCCGGGGGTCGCGGGTTCGAGTCCCGTCCGCTCCGCCAATTATTCTGAAAAAACCCCATGACCGAACAGTCTGGGGTTTTTTTGTATGTGACTATATGAAAAATATTTTAAATGTTTGCTCAAGGTAAAGCATTATGTTGCTAAAGATTAGAGAAAAGTCCCAAGGTGTTTTTTCTTGGTTTATTTTATTAATGATTTGTGTTCCGTTTGCTCTGTGGGGAATTCAGAATTATCTAGATGTTGGTGAAGAAACTCCGGTCGCAACAGTAGGTGATAAAGAATTTTTTCAGCGAGATATTAACCGTGCCTATAGTCAATACAGTGAAAATTTTAAGGGTGTGAATATTGATGAAACACAGTTAAAAAAATTAGCATTGGAAAAACTCATTCGAGATGAAGTTTTATTACAGCATGTTGAAGATGAAAGGCTTGCAGTAACAGATAAATCTGTTCGAGATTTTGTCGCGACGTTAGAATATTTTCAAACTGATGGTAAGTTTGATAAAGAGCGTTATCAGGCGTTATTGTCGCAGCAAAAAATCACTTCGGATGAATTTGTCAGAAGAATTAAGAAAGCGATGATTATGGAGCAATTTCAACGGACTATTGTGGAAAGTGGTTTTTCTACGGATTATGATGTTGAACAGTTTTTTAAAATTCAGAACCAAACACGTTCAGCTCATTTTGTAGTTGTTCCGTTATCTTCAACAGAAGGAGCAGTTGGAGATGAAGAAATTCAATCTTACTATCAGGACAATATTGATAATTACCGAACTGAAGCGACTGTTTCTATTGAATATATCGAATTGGCCTTAGATGATCTTGCTGAAAATATTAAGCCAACACCAGCGCAATTAGAGGCTTTTTATCAAGAACAACAAGATGCCTTTAGAACAGACGAGCGTCGTAAAATCAGCCATATTTTGCTATCTGATAAGAGTAAGGCTTTAGAGCAAGCAAGACAGATAAAAGAGCGTTTGGATACCAGTAGTTTTGAAGTGCTTGCAAGCGAATTTTCAGCAGATAAATTATCAGCTAGTCAAGGTGGTAACTTGGGATTGATTGTCGCTGGAGATATGGACCCTGACTTTGAAAAAGTAGCACTAGGATTGGCAGAAGGAGAGGTTTCTGAGCCTGTGGAAACAGAGTTTGGTTTTCATATTATTAAAGTGACAGAGTTGACAGCAGGTGTTGTTAAACCGTATGAAGAAGTTAAAACTGTTGTTGAGCTCGGGTTCAAAAAAGTTGAAGCGGAAAATATTTTTTATGAGTTAGGCGAAACACTGGCTGAAATAAGTTTTGAAAGTCCTGATACTTTGGACGTCGCTGCAGAGTCAATTGGTGTAGCCGTTAAGAAGACCGAAAACTTTACCCGCTCTCAAGGTAATAAAGATATTTCAGCAGAAGAAGCAGTTAGAGAAAAAGCATTTTCTGAAGATGTTTTAGCAGGAAATAATAGTGAAGTAATAGAGTTAGGTTCTGATCGAATAGTTGTTTTAAGAGTTTTGGAACATGCGCCATCAAAGGCAAGAGAGTTGTCAGAAGTCAGTGAAATGATTGTAGATAAACTTAATAGTAATGCTGCAAAACAGCAAACTCTTGAGCAAGCAAAGGAACTTAAGGCGTTAGTACAATCAGGGGAATCCCTAGAGGTATTAGCTAAGAAAAACGATTTTTCTTTTGTTGTAGCTGATGATTTAGCTCGAAATAGTAGTGATCTACCTTGGGAAATAAATCGTGCCATTTTTATCGGTGCAAAGCCTAAAAGTGATCAAGCTACGACGATGATTGTCGCTTTGGAATCAGGTGAGCAGGCCGTAGTGAATTTGTTAAGTGTCACTGAAGGAGAATTGGCAAAAGCAAACAAAAAGGAATTCGGTATTGCACGTACCAACATTACCAAATTATTGGCTGAAGGTGACTTCGATGCGGTTTTAAGTGATTTACAGGCTAGCGCAGAAGTTAATATTTCGGCACCTTAATAGGGGTAATAATCAGTTTAAAAAAGGGGCTTTAAAGCCCCTTTTTTTATGAATATTAAAAATAATTATTCACTCGTTGCTGCTAGCCCTGCGATATTATAGCCTGCATCTACAAATAGAATTTCTCCGGTAATTCCGGAGGCTAAGTCTGAGCATAAAAATGCAGCGGCATTTCCAACTTCATCAATGGACACATTCTTTTTCATGGGCGCGGTGTCTGCCGCTTTACTGAGCATCGATTTAAAGTTATTGATACCAGAGGCTGCAAGAGTTCTGATTGGACCGGCAGAAACAGCATTCACGCGTGTTCCATTGGGACCTAGTGATGCGGCCATATAACGAACATTAGCATCGAGACTGGCTTTCGCAACCCCCATGACGTTGTAATTGGGAATTGCTCTTTGAGAGCCTAAGTAGCTTAAGGTGAGCAGAGAGCCATTCCTGCCTTCCATCATTGGCTTACCTGCTTTAGCAAGTGCGGCAAAACTGTAGGAGCTAATATCATGGGCAATACGGAAATTTTCTCGTGTAACGGCATCCACATAACTGCCTTCTAAGGCTTCTCTAGGAGCAAAAGCAACAGAGTGGACGATGCAGTCTAAGCCATCCCAGTGTTGAGCTAAAGTGTCAAAGACGCCGTTAATTTGGTCATCGTAACTGACATCACACTCTACCGTAATATTTGAATTGCATTCAGCGGCCATTTTTTCTACGCGGCCTTGTAGTTTTTCATTTTGAAAAGTAAACGCTAGATCAGCGCCTTCCCTGTGCATCGCTTTGGCGATTCCCCACGCGATTGAGCGGTTGCTGGCTAGACCAACAATTAAAACACGCTTGCCCTGCAAAAAACCCATTATTATCTCCTAGTTAAATTGTTGATAGAATAGATTTAAGTATCTATGAGCTCTTTATCGTTGTCCAGTAAATTTAAGGAAATGAGTATTTAATGTTCGTTGTTAAGTGTAAGCGTTGCTTAGTATTAATAAATTGCCTGTTATTGAGCGGTTGTAATGACTCTATGTTGAATAACCCTTATTCAGTAGCGGCAGATGGTAAATCAATTTTATACAGTTCTTTTTCAGAGCGGCCCAAACATTTGGATCCAGCGGTATCATACAGTTCAAATGAATATGCAATTATAGGGCAAATTTATGAACCGCTGTTTCAATATCATTATTTAAAAAGACCGTATCAATTAGTTCCTTTAACAGCGACAAAAATGCCTGAAATAAGTTTTTTAGCGGAGGATGGGTCAGGACATTTGGTGGCGACGAAAGCTGAGCCAGAAGTAGTGAAATATACAGATTATTTAATTGAAATCAAATCAGGAATTTATTATCAACCACACCCGGCGTTAGCAAAGACAAAGGGTTATATTTACCATGCTTTAACAGCAGATGATTTGGCCGGTATTTCAACAATTAATGATTTTAACAAACAGGGAACCCGTGAATTGGTTGCCGAAGATTATGTTTACCAGATTAAGCGTTTAGTTCATTCAAAAATACATTCTCCAATTGCAGAATTGATGAAGCAATATATTGTAGGTTTAGATGAATTATCTCATGAAGTTAAAAACCAGAATTGGTTGGAATTCAGAGCACAAAACCTTTCTGGTGTTGAAGTGATAGATAAATATCATTTTCGGATTAGGATTTTTGGTAAGTATCCACAATTTATTTTTTGGTTATCAATGCCTTTTTTCTCACCAATGCCTTGGGAGGCGGACGTTTTTTATGGACAGTCAGGATTGGTTGAAAAAAACATCTCATTGGACTGGTTTCCCGTAGGGACGGGGCCTTATATGTTGTTGGAAAATAATCCTAATCGTCAAATGGTTTTGTCTAAAAACCCTCATTTCCATTTAGAACGCTATCCTCATTCTGGCGAGATTCAGGACTTTGAGTTAGGGTTATTAGACGATGCAGATAAACGGCTACCTTTTATTGATAAGGTGATTTATGTTTTAGAAAAAGAAACAATCCCTTATTGGAACAAGTTCTTGCAGGGTTATTATGATGCTTCTGGCGTAGCATCAGATAGTTTCGATCAAGCTATTCAATTTACCGGTGCTGGTAAAGCTGCGTTGACGCCAGAGCTAAAAGAAAAAGAGATTCAATTGCAGACAGCAGTTACAACTTCTATTTCATATTTGGGGTTTAATATGATTGATTCGATTGTTGGGGGAAAATCAGATAAAGCAAGAAAATTAAGACAGGCTATTTCAATCGCCATAGATTATGAAGAATATATTTCTATTTTTATGAATGGTCGGGGGTTGCCGGCGCAAGGATTATTACCGCCCGGAATTTTTGGGTTTGAAGAAGGCTTAAGCGGTTTAAACCCTTATGTTTATGATTGGGATGATGGCTATCAGCGTAAATCGATTGATATTGCTCAGCAATTAATGGATGAAGCTGGTTTTAAATCAGGAATAGACCCTTCAACAAAGGAACCTTTAGTGCTTTATTTAGATACTGCAGCTAGTGGTCCAGATGATAGAGCACGTTTGAATTGGTATAGAAAACAATTTTCAAAATTAGGGATTCAATTAGTTGTTAGGGCAACAGACTACAATCGATTCCAGCAAAAAATTCGTTCAGGTAACGCGCAATTATTTTTATGGGGATGGAATGCAGACTATCCAGATCCTGAGAACTTTTTCTTCCTATTGTATGGGCCGCATTCTAAAATTAAAACAGGTGGAGAAAATGCAGTTAATTATCAGAATGAGGGCTATGATCGACTTTTTGAGCAAATGCGTAATTTAACTAATGGCCCTGAACGATTGCAAAAAATTCATCAGTTACAAGAAATTATTCGTTATGATGCACCTTGGGTTTTAGGGTTTTATCCTAAAAGCTACTCACTTATTCATAGTTGGTATCACAACCTAAAGCCTAATCTTATGGCTAATAACAAGTTGAAATATACCCGAATTGATAGTGAAAAACGACATCGATTACGCCAGCTTTGGAATGTACCTTTATGGTGGCCTCTTGCGTTATTGGCTGGTTTAATTGTTCTGTTAATGCTCCCAGCGTTAATCGTTTATCGCCAGCGGAAAAAGGCGGTGATTAATGAATATTAAGATGATTTTTTTAATTTAGCGGCTAAGGAAAATTGTGATCCAATATATTTTTCGTCGTCTTTTGTATACGTTTCCACTACTGTTAGGCGTTAATGTTTTAACGTTCTTTTTATTTTTTGTGGTTAATACGCCTGACGATATGGCAAGAATGCAATTAGGTCAGAAGCATGTTACCGAATATGCTGTGAAAAAATGGAAGGTTGAGCATGGTTATGACTTGCCCTTATTTGTAAATCCAGAAGGGCGTTATCTCGATAAAATTACTGAGACGATTTTTTATCAGAAATCCATTAAGTTATTTGTCTTTCAATTTGGTGTTTCTGATAGTGGCAGAGATATTGCCGCTGATATTAAACAACGAATGTGGCCAAGTCTAGCCGTTGCATTACCCTCTTTGTTGCTTGGGTTATTGGTCAATATTGTTGCTGCCCTTCTGATGGTTTTGTTTAGGTCTAGTTATGTCGAGTTTTGGGGGGTGGTAGCTTGCGTCGTGATTATGTCAATATCGGCCTTGTTTTATATTATTGGTGGGCAGTTCTTGTTTAGTAAACTGCTTAAATTAGTACCTATATCAGGATTTAGCTCTGGTATGGATGGGCTCAAATTCTTGATCTTACCCGTTTTGATTAGTGTGATCTCGGGGTTGGGGTCGGGTGCACGGTGGTATCGTGCTTTATTTATTGAAGAGGTTGAAAAAGATTATGTGAAAACGGCCCGAGCAAAAGGCTTATCTGAAACACAGACATTATTCAGACATGTTCTAGGAAATGCAATGATTCCAATTTTAACAGGGGTTGTGGTTGTCCTACCATTATTGTTTATGGGAAGTTTAATTATGGAATCTTTTTTTAGTATTCCTGGATTGGGTAGTTATACCATTGATGCGATTAATCGTCAGGATTTTGCAATTGTCAGGTCGATGGTTTTTTTAGGTTCGGTACTTTATGTTATTGGATTATTATTGACGGATCTCTGTTATACCCTCGTTGACCCGCGCGTTAAACTATCCTAGGTAATATGAAATGATCATTTTATGGACTGATGCTCTCATTTATCTATTGTTAATTAGCTCAATTAGTCTCGGATTCCTTCTAAGAAATAATGAAAGTCTTAAGCGACCGTTTAATAAGATAGCGGCTAATAAGAGTGCCATGGTATCGATGGTAATTTTACTGTTCTTTTTGGCGGTCGGGCTGTTAGATTCTATTCATTTCAGGGAGGAAGGGCAGCAATCTTCTGACATTATTAGTGTGTTAGATTATTGTGTTAAGCCATTGTGGCAGCAGAATGAAAAAACCTATTCTGCTCCTTTCTCTGCTTATCTTTACAGTAAGGAATATATTACTTTAACGGCGGAGCATCAAGTCTGGACTTTTCCACGCTTGCAATTTGGGGGTAGCCATTTAGCAAACCCCGAACTTGAAAAAACTTCTGATGTATTTATGAGATTAATGATTGGATTAAGTAAAGGGTTTTCTTTGTGTTTGGTGGGCTTAGGCATTTATTGGTTGTTTCGGGGTAAAAGTTTAGGATATAAATTGCATCAATATCGGCCCGGTTTTATTGGAACAACGATAATTATTCTTATGATGGGTGGGGCTGGGTTAATGGAATTATCAACCCATTATCATGTACTCGGAACAGATAAGGTGGGTGAGGATGTTTTTTATCAAACTATAAAAAGTGTTCGAACGGGGTTGGTTATTGGAACTTTAACAACGTTTATTATGTTACCGCTGGCTATTATTTTTGGGCTTTTGGCGGGTTTTTATCGAGGGTGGGTTGATGACTTAATTCAATATCTTTATACCACATTGAACTCTATACCCAGTGTGCTTCTGATTGCAGCATCAATATTAATGGTGCAAGTTTATATGGCAAATCATGCAGAATCGTTCACAAATCTTGAAAGTAGAGCTGATTTGCGATTGTTATTTTTATGTCTAATCCTGGGCGTTACCAGTTGGACAGGGCTTTGTCGAATGTTGCGTGCGGAGACGTTAAAATTACGAGAAATGGGCTATATTCAGGCCGCAACCGTATTAGGTGTTAAGCCTTTTGGTATTATCGCTCAGCATATTCTTCCAAACGTAATGCATATAATCTTGATTTCTGTGGTTCTTGATTTTAGTGCCTTAGTTTTGGCAGAGGCGGTATTGTCTTATATTAATATTGGCGTGGATCCCAGTACCTATAGTTGGGGCAATATGATCAATGGTGCGCGTTTGGAAATGGCAAGAGAGCCTGTGGTATGGTGGCCCTTGATTGCAGCTTTTATATTTATGTTTGTTTTGGTCTTGACGGCAAATTTGTTTGCGGATGCTGTTAGGGATGCATTTGACCCGAGGCGTAGTCAAAATGGCCAATAGTGTTTTATCTGTTAAAGGATTGTCTGTTCAGTTTCAGACAGAAAATGAAACAGTTAAGGCAGTGGACAATATTAGTTTTGATATTTTTGAGGCTGAGACTTTTGGTTTGGTTGGCGAATCTGGTTCTGGAAAGTCAGTTTCAGCATTGGCAGTGCTTCGGTTGTTACCGCATAGTGCAAAAATGAATGGGGAGTACTTATATTTTAAGGATCAGGATTTATTGACCTTAACGGAAATGGGAATGTGTGAAATCAGAGGGCGAAGGATTGCTATGATTTTCCAAGACCCTATGGTTGCCTTGAATCCAGTTAAGAGTATTGGTTTTCAGATTGCGGAAGTGATTAAGCTACATTTTACAGTATCGTCTTTCGAAATTCAGGATCGTGTAGTGGAATTGTTGCGCCAAGTTGAGATACCGTCACCGGAGAGTCGTATGAATGATTTTCCACATCAGTTTTCAGGTGGGCAGTTGCAACGCATTATGATTGCAGTGGCATTAGCTGGAGAACCTGATTTATTGATTGCAGATGAGCCGACAACTGCTTTGGATGTCACCATACAGGCGCAAATTTTAATATTGCTGAAGGCGATTCAGGCGCGGATTGGAATGAGTTTATGGTTAATCAGTCATGATCTCGCATTGGTATCAACAGTGGTTGACCGAGTGGCTGTCATGCAAAGAGGTCATATTGTTGAGGTCGCACCTACTAAGCAATTATTTAAGGACCCTAAGCACACCTATACACAAACATTATTAGCAGCTTTACCATCTTTTAATAGTTGTAAGACAAAAGCAGTTTTAACGAGAAATAATTTACTAGAGCTGGTCAATGTTAGAATTTCTTATCCAATCCGGAAAGGCATTTTTAATCGCGTAGTAAGTCATATGCAGGCTGTTGATGGTGTCAGTTTTAGTATTCAAGAAGGTCAAACTTTAGCGCTTGTTGGAGAGTCTGGCTGTGGTAAAACCACGCTAGCGAAAGGGTTGTTAAATTTGATTGCAGAAGTAGAGGGCCAAGTTTTATGGGCAGGTAAAAAGATTAACGGCTTACAAGGTGAGTCATTGCGGTTAATGCGGTCAAAGATACAAATTATTTTTCAGGATCCTTTTTTATCAATGAATCCTCGAATGTTAGTGGGACAAATTATTGATGAGGGAATGCGGTCACTGCATTCGCAACTTTCTTTTGCAGATCGTCAATCTAAGGTCGCTGAATTATTGCAGCAGGTTGGCTTACCTGCTGAATGTGCAATGCGTTACCCACATGAATTTTCAGGGGGGCAAAGACAAAGAATATGTATTGCTAGAGCCTTGGCTGTTCAGCCTAAACTTATTATTTGTGATGAACCCACTAGCGCATTAGATGTTTCAGTACAAGAGAAGATTATTGAATTGTTAAAGTCGTTGCAGCGTCAGTATGGCATTAGTTATCTGTTTATTACCCATGACCTTGCCGTTGTCGCAGAAATAGCTGATGAACTCGCTGTAATGTATAAAGGGAAGATAGTAGAGTCTGGGCCAGTCTATCAAGTTTTGAATTATCCTCAGCAGCCTTATACTCAACGATTATTGAATGCTGTTCCTAAGATTAATTTCGATTAACCTGAGGGTTGGGTGATGTTGATAAGAAGTTTTAGCTTTTGACCTGGTTGAATATAACGGCCTATTTTATTCCATTTTCTAAGGTTGTGAATTGAAACGTTGAATTTCTTAGAAATACGCGATAAAGAATCACCTTGGCGGATCGTGTAATAAATCTTTTGTAGTGCCTTGCTAATGGATGAATGTCCGGGAAGACTAGTCCTGTTTTTTTGAGGGATTTTAAGTTTTTGACCTGGTTGTAGATAAGCATCTAATTTGAGATGGTTCAGTTTGGCAATCTTAGTTGAGTATGTTGAGAATTTCTTGGCAATTAACCATAAGTTATCATTCTTTTTAATAGTATAGGTAATAGGCTTCTCAACCGTATTTGGGTTTTTAATAGGGTTTATTGTTGTTAGGTAATGTTTGTATTGGCTGTTTGAGCCACCCGAAGGAATGAGAAGAAACTTCCCTGTTCTGATAAGTGTGCTAGAAAGGCGATTAACTTCTCTAATTGCCTTAACGGTGGTGTGATATTTGAGTGCGATACTACCTAAATTTTCGCCGAATTTTATTTTATGGCGTTGCCAAGTGACCCATTCCTCGGCGGGTAGCTTGCGTAGGTTTTCTTTAAATAATGCTGTTTTTGTAATTGGTAATAGGAGGTGGTGTGGACCATCTGGGGGAGTGCACCAGCGGTTCAGGCCAGCATTGAGTTGAAGGAGTTCTTTTAACGGGATTTGTGCAATTTCGGCCGCTTTTTTGAGATCTAATTGTGAATTAATATGAACTAAATCGAGATATGGTTCATTTTTGACGGGGGGTTGAGGTAAATTATAATGTTTTGCATTTCTTAAAATTTTTGCAAGTGCCAGCAATCTTGGAACATAACTGCGTGTTTCTTGAGGTAGTGGCAGGGACCAGTAGCTTACTGAGCGATGTTTTTTTTTGTTTTTTTTGATTGCCTTCCGAACATTCCCCTTTCCAGCATTATAAGATGCCAGTGTTAATAACCAATTGCCATCGAATTCCTTATTCAGTTTCTTTAGGTAGCGTGTTGCAGCTTGCGTTGAAGTATAAACATCTCTGCGACCGTCATACCACCAGTTTTGCTTTAGGCCGAACATGCGGCCTGTAGATGGAATAAATTGCCAAAGGCCAGCTGCTTTCCCTGAGGAGTAGGCATTGGGTTGAAAACCACTTTCGACTATAGGTAAAAATGCTAATTCACCAGGGAGTCCTTGCTTTTCTGTTGCTTCGGCAATCAGGTAAAGATAGGGTTCAGCGCGTTTTTGGATGATTTCAAGAAATTTAGGGTTTTTTAAATAGCGCTCCATTTCTCGGGTAATTTTAGGATGATGAATCTCTTGTAGTTGGTAGTGATTAAAGATTCGTTGCCAAATATTATTTTGAGGTTTGGCCGTCGGAGGGGGTAAAGTGGTAACCAGATGCTGCTGCGTGTTTTTTTTAATTGTAAGTGTGTTATCTTGACTGAGGATAAGCTTATTTTGTATGGCGCATCCACTTAGAAGAATATTAATCAAGATAAAAAAATATTTCATTAATTTAGTTAATAAAGCAATATAATGCAGTCAAATAGCTATCTATTTTAACTCATTTATAAATTGATTTTTATTTAATAATCTTGTGACTAGACAACTTCTTAATCAGTGGTTTGAAACGCCACGTGGAAGGGTATTACGGCATAATGAAGCCTTTTTTTTAAGGCGTAGTCTTTCGGTTAGCAGTCTGCAGCAGGTACTACAAATAGGTTTTCTAGGTTGGGAAAAAGATTTTTTTTGTAGTTCGATTATTTTTGATACACCTTTGAAATGCTCTACAATATGTCCTTATGTTGTCGGTCAGGCTAGTTTTTTGCCTTTTGAAACAGAGTCTATTGATTTGATTTTGCTACCTCATTTTTTAGAGTTTACGAATGATTTTCTATCTGTTATTGATGAGATTAATAGGGTCTTAAAACCTGAGGGAGAGGTGATTGTTATCAGTTTTAATCCTTGGAGTTGGTTTGCCTTTGATTATGCTTTGGCTAAGACACTGAATAAAATACGACCGCCAAATCGAGCGTTAAGTCGATCGCAATTTATTAATAAGTTGATATCACTTAATTACGACATAGAGGTCGTCGCAGGTTTTGATTGTCGGCAGCATTATCAAAAACCTCAAGATTATCGTTTAAGAGCAGAGTCTTACTTCGTAATGGCTTACGCATTAAGAGGCATTAAACGATGTAATAATTTTATTAAATTAGCAGATTTAGATAGTCAACATAAGACTCCTGTTTTAAAACCAATTTAATAATTAGAGATCTTCACAATTAATAGTAATGGTGTATTTTTAATGCATGACAAAATGACAATGGTTGAAATTTATACAGATGGTGCTTGCCGTGGCAACCCGGGGCCTGGTGGCTGGGGTGTTGTTCTAAAGTATCAAGGACATACTAAAGAACTCTTTGGCGGTGAGGTTGCTACAACTAATAATCGTATGGAATTAATGGCAGCGATTATGGCGCTTGAGAGTTTAACGTCTTCCTGCAAGGTCGATTTAAATATTGACTCACAGTATGTTTTAAAAGGGATTACCGAGTGGATAGTTAATTGGAAGAAGCGGAATTGGCGAACAGCAGCAAAAAAACCGGTCAAGAATGAAGATTTATGGAGACGGTTAGATCAGGCGATGACCCGGCATGATATCAATTGGATTTGGGTGAAAGGTCACTCCGGTAATGAGGGTAATGAACATGCTGATCGTTTAGCCAATCAGGGTGTGGATTCAATCGGGTGATTAGTTTATGAGGCAGGTTGTTCTAGATACTGAAACTACAGGCTTATCACCTGCAGAAGGCCATAGAATCATTGAAATAGGGTGTGTTGAGTTGCTTGATAGGCGTTTGACAGGTCGTCATTTCCAGGTTTATTTGAACCCTGATCGAGTGATTGATCAGGGCGCTATCGACGTGCATGGAATCACCAATGAGTTTCTTCAGGATAAGCAACGGTTTGAAGATATTGCAGATGAGTTTATCGATTTCGTACGTGGTTCTGAATTGGTCATTCATAATGCGCCATTTGATACTGGTTTTTTAGAATCAGAATTAGCTCGAATGGACTATTCTCATGGTGCATTAGAGACGCATTGCACCGTACTAGATACGTTGGTTTTTGCTAGAAAAAAACACCCTGGACAACGGAATAGTTTGGATGCTTTGTGCAAACGTTATGCGATTAATAACAGCCATCGTACGCTTCATGGGGCCTTATTAGATGCAGAAATCCTGGCCGATGTTTATTTAATGATGACAGGGGGGCAATCTTCATTATGGGATGAAGACGATAACTATAGTGAAGCCGGGGTAGTCTCACAGATAAATCAGATAATGGGAGATAGGGCGCCGTTACCAGTTATTCTTTGTACGGTAAATGAATTGCTGGAACATGAGGCTCGGTTACAAGCGATTGACTCTGAAAGTGAAGGTTCTTGCTTGTGGTTGAAAGCTAACATGCACTAGTACTACATTCTACCCCTTACTTTATTTTCTGAAAAAAGCAGGGGGTAGATGTGAGTACAGTATCGAGTTATCTTACTTTAACAATTTGGAGGGTATTGGTGCCACCTTCTACGCGATGAAAGTCGCCATGCGTAATAATGATATTATCACCGTCACAAACTTGATGGCGATTTTTCATGATGTCAAAAATTGCTTGGTATCGTGTTTCCTGATCCGCTGAGTTTTCTTCAAATAGAAAAGGAAAAACGCCGCGATATAAGGTTACTTTGCTGGCAGTTTTAGCTTCGTGTGTAAAAGCAAAAATTGGTATCCCTGAGCTAATCCGAGACATCCACAACGGTGTTGATCCAGTGCAGGTTAGTGAAACAATTGCTTTACAGTTTGCATGGTTTGCTAAATACATAGCCGACATCGCTATGGCTTCGTCAGATCTGTCAAATTGCGATTCAACGCGATGATTTGAAAGTCTAACATTCGGTTGTTTTTCAGTTTCAAGACAGACGCGATCCATTGCTTCAATGGCTTTAATAGGGTATTTACCCGCGGCAGTTTCTGCTGAAAGCATAATGACATCCGTACCATCGACGACAGCATTTGCAACGTCAAAGACCTCAGCACGTGTTGGAATCGGGTTAATGATCATTGATTCCATCATTTGTGTCGCTGTAATCGCAACCTTATCTAATGCCCGCGCTCTTTTAATCAGGTCTTTTTGAACCGGCGGTAAATTAGCATCACCAATTTCAACGCCTAAATCTCCACGGGCAACCATAATGGCATCTGAAGCCATGATAATGTCATCAATGACATCTAGTGCTTCAGCACGCTCAATTTTTGCAACAATCCCTGCATTAGAGCCGGCACGATTTAAAAGCATTCTAGCTTCATGGATATCATCAGCCGTGCGTGGGAAAGAGACCGCGACATAATCAGCATCAATTTTGGCTGCAGTCAAAATATCTGCTTTATCTTTGTCAGTTAGTGCTGCTGCAGATAAACCACCGCCTTGTAAATTAATTCCTTTATTGTTAGATAAGTCGCCGCCGACAATAACTGTGCAATTAACACGCATATTGTTGACGTTGATTACATCCATGACTACGCGGCCATCATCTAAAAGTAGACGATCCCCAGGGTTGACATCGCGCGCTAAAGGTTCATAAGAAATACCGACTTGTGTTTCATCGCCGGCATTACTGTCAAGGTTGATGTCTAAAGAAAACGTCTGGCCTTCTTCAAGAATAACTTTGTTATTCTTGAAGCGTTCAATACGAATTTTAGGACCTTGTAGGTCTACAAGAATACCAACATGTCGGCCAGTCTGTGTACTGATATTACGTACGGCATTAGCGCGTTGAACTTGTGTTTCACCATCGCCGTGAGAGAAGTTAAGTCGTACAACATCGAGTCCGGCTTCAAACAGACCTTCAAGCACTCCGGGTGCGTCAGTAGCAGGACCTAAGGTGGCCAGTATTTTGGTGCGTCTAAGATTTTTCATGAACTAAGGACCTAAGTAAAATTATCTGGCGTTGAATAATGCAACAGTTGTATCAAGCATTCTATTTGAGAAGCCCCACTCGTTGTCGTACCAAGAAAGAACTTTAACAAAGTTACCTTCAAGTACTTTTGTCAGTGACGACTCATAGATAGAAGAGGCAGGGTTATGGTTGAAGTCAATAGAAACCAGTGGTTGGTCATTGAATTCTAAAATACCTTTCAGTGAAGTCTCAGAAGCTGTTTTTAGAATAGAGTCAACTTCTTCTTTGGTTGTTTCTCTAGATGCTTGGAATGTTAAATCAACGACAGAAACATTAATAGTTGGTACCCGCATAGCGAAACCGTCTAGTTTTCCAGCTAATTCCGGTAGCACTAAGCCAACAGCAGCAGCAGCGCCCGTTTTAGTAGGAATCATGGATTGTGTTGCAGATCTAGCTCGACGTAGGTCAGGGTGAAAAACATCGGTCAAAACTTGATCGTTAGTGTAAGAATGAATCGTGGTCATTAGGCCATGGTCAAAACCTAGCGTATCAAACAGCGGTTTAACTAAGGGCGCTAAACAGTTTGTTGTACAAGATGCATTCGAAATTATGGTATCTGAAGCCGTTAATGTGTTGTCGTTAACTCCATAAACAATGGTTGCATCCACGTCGTTACCACCTGGTGCGGAGATGATGACTTTTTTAGCGCCGGCAGCAATATGAGCTGAAGCTTTTTCCTTGCTGGCAAAAAAACCAGTTGACTCATGGACAACATCAATGCCCAACTCACCCCAAGGAAGTTTAGATGGGTCTCTTTCAGCAAAAACCTTGATTCTGTCGCCATTAACGATTATAGCGTCGCCATCTACTGAGATTTCACCAGGAAATTTTCCATGAGCAGTATCGTATTGGGTCAGATGTGCGTTAGTATTTGCGTCACCTAAATCGTTGATTGCAACAATTTGAATGTCATCGGTCCGATTGGATTCGTATAGTGCCCGTAAAATGTTTCGTCCAATACGGCCATAACCGTTAATTGCAACTTTAATTGCCATTGATGTCTCTCCTGCGTAATCGTTAGAAATTTCTGCTGAAGTCTTAATGTTTCCACATAAGACTTAAATGTTGAATGTGTATTATTAAACTCCTTAATTATAAAGAGTTTTTAGTGTAAAGTCCATGCAGGATACGGGGCTATTGTTACAAGAATATGACAAAAGATTGAAGAAAATAGCCTTGAAGTAGACTTTAATGAGATTGGGCTGGGCTATCTGTAAGGAGGTTGGTAGTAATAGGGTTGGTAATTGTATCGATTCTATTTTATTCTTTAAAGTTAAAGTTGTTAATGTATACAGAGAATAGATAAGGGGTGTTCATGAAAAGAAGAAGTTTTATGGTTGCGGCTGGCGTGAGTTCGCTATTAGCTACTATGCCCACTACAGTTAATGCCAAGGCAGAATTTCGTTGGAAAATGGTTACAGCATGGCCTAAGAATTTTCCAGGACTTGGAACGAATGCGAACTTGCTAGCCCAGATGATTAATACAATGAGTGGTGGGCGAATTAAAATTAAGGTTTATGGGGCTAAAGAATTAGTACCTGCTTTTGAGGTGTTTGATGCAGTTTCTAATGGAGTTGCGGAGTTAGGTCATTCCGGGGCGTATTACTGGAAAGGTAAGTCGGCGACCACGCAGTTTTTTTCAGCAGTGCCTTTTGGGTTAACAGCTCAGGAAATGAACAGCTGGTTGTATTATGGAGGCGGCATGGAATTGTGGCGTGAACTATACCAGCCGTTTGGAATTATTCCTGCGGCTACTGGGAATTCAGGGGTTCAGATGGCAGGATGGTTTAATCGAGAAATAAATTCATTTGAAGATCTTAGCGGCCTAAAAATGCGGATTCCGGGCTTAGGCGGAGAGGTGCTTAGACGAGCTGGCGGTACGACAGTTAATATACCGGGTGGAGAATTATTTACTGCTTTACAAACAGGAACATTGGACGCGACAGAGTGGGTCGGGCCTTATAATGATTTGGCTTTTGGTTTGCATAAGGCGGCAAAATATTATTATTATCCCGGCTGGCATGAGCCGGGTTCAACAATGGAGTGCCTTATTAATGAGGCGGCATTTAATTCTTTGCCTCAGGATTTGCAGGAAATTGTACTGGTCGCGTGTAAAGCTGCTAATTTGGATATGCTTTCAGAATATACGGCGCGTAATAATCAAGCATTAAAAACATTAGTGGATGAGCATGGGGTTAAAGTGATGGCTTTGCCTGATGACGTTCTTAAGAAGTTACTGGATCTTTCTGAAGATGTTGTTGCTGAATTGGCAGATAGCGATGCGATGGCACGGCGAGTGCATGACTCGGTCATGAACTTTAAACAACAAGTTAGCGCATGGCATAGATTATCTGAGCAGGCTTTTTTGAGAGCTAGAGCGTTATAACTCTTTTACTTCACCTGTTGTAAGTACAGCAGGTGAAGTGTATTACATTTGTTTTCTGGCATTCTCGATTGCTTTTTTAACGGTGCTAGGTGCAGTACCTCCAAGATGAGATCGAGCAGCCACAGAGCCTTCAAGTGTTAGTATATTGAAAACGTCGCTATCTATTTTATCAGAAAATTGTTGCAACTCTTCGAGCGAGAGTTCTGAAAGGTCGCGCTGGGTTTCGATGCCGAGTCTGACAGCAAGTCCAACAATTTCATGGGCATCTCTGAAAGGGATGTTTTTTCCAACGAGATAATCAGCTAAATCAGTTGCTGTTGAGAAACCTTGTTTAGCAGCCAGATACATGTTTTGGCGTTTTGCTTTGACATGGGGCATCATGTCAGCAAAGGCGCGCAGGGAGTTAATTACAGTATCAGCAGAATCGAATAAAGGCTCTTTATCTTCTTGATTATCTTTGTTGTAAGCTAAGGGCTGGCCTTTCATTAACATAAGGAGAGCAATTAAGTGACCACTGACCCGACCTGTTTTTCCTCGAACTAACTCAGGAACATCGGGGTTTTTCTTTTGCGGCATAATTGATGAGCCGGTACAAAAAGTATCAGGGATTTCTATAAAGTCAAATTGCGTGCTGGTCCATAAAATTAGTTCTTCGGAGAACCGAGATAGATGCATCATGATCAGGCTGGCGGCAGAGGAAAATTCAATGGCAAAGTCACGGTCGCTGACAGAGTCCAACGAATTATCGGAAGGTCGCTCGAAACCAAGTAATTCGGCAGTCATGAAGCGGTCGATAGGATAACTAGTGCCTGCAAGTGCGGCAGAACCTAAGGGCATAATGTTGATTCGTTTTAGGCAGTCTTGCATCCTTTCTCGGTCACGTTTAAGCATTTCAAACCACGCCATTAAGTGATGCCCGAAAGTGATAGGCTGAGCAACCTGAAGGTGAGTAAAGCCTGGCATGATGGTGTCGTATTCTTGTTCAGCTAAATTTAATAAGCCAGTTTGTAGGCGACGGAGTTCATTGCAAATATGACCAATTTCTTCGCGAAGATAAAGGCGAATATCGGTAGCCACTTGATCGTTTCGAGACCGGCCTGTGTGGAGTTTTTTGCCAGCATCACCAATGGCTCCTGTGAGCCTAGCTTCGATGTTCATGTGAACGTCTTCTAACGCGACTGACCAATTAAAATTACCGCTGCTAATGTCAAATAAAATTTCTTCCAGACCGGAAAGTATTTTGTCGAGTTCATGGTCGGTTAAGATGCCGATTTTGTGTAGCATTTTAGCGTGGGCGATAGACCCTTGAATATCATGTGAGGCCATTCTTTGGTCAAAATTTGCCGACGCAGTAAAAGCTTCAACAAAGCTGTCTGTTGCTTGCGTGAAGCGTCCGCCCCAAAGTTTATCCTTGTTTGATGTAGTCATATTCTGATCGTAAGGTGAGATGTATTAAAAACGTAAGCGTCTATGATACAGTTTTTTTATCAAAAGGGGTTGTTAGGACGCTATAGCAAGATCCTCAAAATAAGGAATCATAGCCAATAAGTAAGAAGCAGTACAGATTTACTGATTTTTGTCTTTTAAAATTCAAGGTACAATGACAACTTAATAATAAAAATATTAAGGACTTTATTCAGTGAATGACCAGATAATTAGGATAGCCACACGTAATAGCCCCTTGGCGCTTTGGCAAGCTAATTTTATAGCAGATCAATTACGCCAAATCCACCCTGGCTTGAAAACTGAATTGGTTAAAATGACTACTCGTGGGGATAAAATTCTTGATGCACCGTTAGCAAAGGTGGGAGGGAAAGGATTATTTGTTAAAGAGTTAGAGCAAGGGCTATTGGATGGCTATGCCGATATTGCTGTTCACTCTATGAAGGATGTGCCAGTGGATTTTCCTGAAGGATTAGAGCTAAAGGTGATATTAGCGCGTGAAGACCCCTGTGATGCCCTAGTTTCGAATCGTTATCATTGTCTAGATGAATTACCAGCGAACGCTTTAATTGGGACATCAAGTTTACGGCGTCAAGCACAAATAACACAAGCCATTCCTGGGTGTCAGATTTTGCCTTTACGGGGGAATGTTAATACCCGTTTGGGTAAGTTAGATGCCGGTATGTTTGATGCTATTATTTTAGCTGCGGCGGGATTGAAACGATTAGCAATGGCAGATCGCATTAGACAAATTATTCCTACAGGAATAAGTTTACCTGCGGTAGGTCAGGGGGCACTGGGTATAGAGTGCCGTATAGGGGATGATTATGTGGCTGAAATTATTAGTGTTTTACATGATTATGAAACTCAACAATGTGTTCTTGCTGAACGCGCTATGAATGAACAATTAGAAGGTGGCTGTCAGGTACCTATTGCAGGATTTGCAAGATTGCAAAGCGATGGTTTATTTATGCAGGGGTTGGTTGGAATGCCAAATGGTCAGCAAATTATACGAGCAGAAAGGTTAGGAGCGATTGGTCAGGCAAAAGAGATTGGTTATGAAATTGCTGAAGAATTATTAGCAAAGGGAGCCAAAAAAATATTACAAGCAGTCTATTTATAGATAATTTTGAATTGTGACTGGCAATGCGCGTGTTTTAGTAACCCGACCTGAAAATCAGGCAGCTAGGTTATGTTCGTTATTAGAGCAAGCAGGGTTTACTTCGGTGCGATTTCCCGTTCTAGCAATTGAGGCTATACAGGAAAAAGGTGGAAAGGCTTTTTTAGCTAAAGTCAGAGCATACGATTGGGTTATTTTTGTCAGTGTTAATGCTGTTAAATATAGTTTGACATCTGTCTTCGCATTGCAAAATACCTTTTTAGATAAGAAAATTGCGGCGGTTGGGTTAGCAACAACTCAGGTGATCGAGTCTTTTGGTTTACATGTCGATCTTGTTCCTGATTCAGGCTTCAATAGTGAGGCACTATTGGCAGCACTCAGTGAGCACAATGTTGCAGGTTCTAAATTTTTGATTGTAAGAGGGCAGGGCGGTCGAGAGTGGTTGGCAGGTAGATTGCGTATTTTAGGAGCAGAAGTTGAGTATTACGAGGTTTACCGACGAATAAAACCACCAATATCACATCAGGTTATGGTAGGGTTAGACCTTGAAAATAAGGTTGATATTGTCACGATAACGAGTAATGAAGCGCTTGATAATCTGTTGGCTATGGTTGATGGGGATATTAAAAGAGTTTTGAAGTTAAAGCCACTGATAGTGATTAGTGAAAGAATCAAAATGAAAGCGATGGGCTTGGGGTTTAAACTTGTTGTCGTCACTCAAACCCCTGCGCCTGAAGATATTGTGGTAGCAGTTAAAAAGATTTCGAATGGAGAGGGCTGTGGCTGAGGAAATAGAAGATAAAACTGAATCGAGTAGTGAAAATAAACCTGTAGATCCGGAAATTAAGATGAGTCGCGATGGTTTTACTAAAAGTACTTGGTTGGGCGTTTTTAATTTATTTTTGATTTTTTCACTTGTCGGTATTGGCTTCTATTTTTCTGAAATCCTACGTGATGATTTGAAAAATTTAATCGATGAGGTTCATAAGGAAGACCTGCAGTTAATTGAAATCTCTGGGCAGATGACCGAATACCAGAAGCAATTGGCTGCTATACAATCACAGTTTGCAACTATTCAAACGCAATTTTCAACAATGGAATCTGAGATTTCTAATAAGGACCAAGTTGTTAATCAGGCGCTAGAGAATTTTTCAGGTCTAAACGATGAAAAATTGGCAGCAAATAAGAAAGAATTGAGTCTCTCTATAGAGCAGATTAAAAGGCAATTAGGTAAAACGCGAGGAGATTGGTTAATTGCTGATGCCGAATACTTGTTGACGGTTGCTAATCAGCGTTTGCATCTTGTTGGTGACGTAAATGCTGCAATTAAAGCACTCACTGCGGCAGATGAACGCCTTAGAGAAAGTGGCAGTGGGAGTGTTTTTAAAGTCCGTGAACAAATAGCAGAAGAAATTTCGTTGCTCAAGAGCGTTCAAGTTCCTGATATTGTAGGTATTTATTCAAAATTAAAATTAATTTCAAAAAATTCACAGGAATTAACCATTCGCTTACCTTACCCAGGTAAGCAAATTACAGTTGAATTAGGGAGTAATATTGATGATGAACAAGATGTAGAACCATGGCTGTCGGATTTGTTGAGTGACCTCAATGGTTTAGTTAGTATTCGTCGCGTAGAACAGCCGGTACGCGCCATTATTACTCAGGAAGATGCTCATTTTATAAAACAACAGTTAAAACTTAAGATTGAAGTAGCGATGTTGTCGTTGTTACAGCATCAAGACGACCTTTTTAAGCAAGACCTTGAAGAGTCAAAGAAGTGGGTTCAAAGTAATTATGAAATAAATGAACAAGCCGAGCAGGTTATTTTAGAAATTAAGGAACTACAAGATACCCCGATTCATAGTGATGTGCCGGATGTGAGTAAGTCGCTATCAATGTTGAGGAATATAAGTAAATTAAGAGTTGAAGCCGATAAAGCCTTGTAATTGTAGATTAAGAATATTTTGAGGGGTTTTTTAGTGTGAAAAGAATTATTTATGTTTTAGCGTCCCTGATGCTGTTGGTTGTGATGATCTTTTATGGTTGGGAGACTTTATTTGAAAATGGAGATCCGGGATATGTAATACTTGGTATCGGTCGGTGGTCATTGGAAAGTACCTTAGCTTTTTTTGCGGTTGTATTATGGTTTAGTTTCACGATCTTCTATTTGTTGGTCAGGTGGTTAGGTTGGTTTATTCGACTCCCTAAAAAAATAAAGTTAAAAGATTACGATGTTACTTTAAATCGTTCTAAAGAAGCGCTAGTTTCTGGCTTGGTTGATTGTGCTGAAGGAAATTGGGAGCGATCAGAAAAGGTCTTAATTAAGCACGCGTCAAGTAGTACTGCGCCGTTAGTTTATTATTTGACTGCAGCAAGAGCGGCACATTTGCGAGGGGCAGCTGATAGCAGGGAAAGTTATTTGAACATGGCCGCAGATCAAGCGCCGGGTTCGGAGTTTGCGATTGGTTTAACAAAGGCGGAGTTTGATTTATCACTGGAACGCCTAGTTGAAGCGAAAGATATTTTGTTGCACTTGCAGGCAAAAGACCCTTCTCACCCAGGGGTTACAAAATTACTTTATCAGGTTTTTTTAAAGCAGGATGATTGGCAATCCCTTCTGGAGTTATTTCCTATTTTAGATAAAGGTAAGGTCCTATTGGAGGCAGAACGTAAAACCTTGGCGATCAAGGTCTATGGCGGATTGTTACAACAACATAGCAGCAACGACAGTGTAGTTGATGTCGAACGCTTATGGAAAGAAATTCCTGATGATATTAAAGCGATTAAGGACGTCGCTTATTATTATTTTACAGCGATGATTCAATGCGGTGCTGGTGCAGCAGTTGAAAAACAAATTGTGGAGCATTTGTTGGTTGATAAGGATGATGCTTTACTTGATCTTTATGGTGAAATTGTTTCTGACGATGTTAATAGACAAATTCAAGTTGTTGAACAATGGGCGCAATTGTATCCTAGAAATCCAGTATTACTACAGACGGTTGGTAAATTATTTTATCTATCAGGGAACTGGGAACAGGCTCAGGTTTTTTTAAATAGAAGTATCGGACTGAAACCTAGTGTATCTGCTTATCATATGTTGGCTGAAATTATGAAGATGAAAGGGGATCATGAACAATCTTCAGAATTGTATAAGCAGGGGTTAGTTCTGGGATCAGATCAACCAATAAAAGGGATTATGGTGACACAATCGGACCAAATATCTTCAGAAGATAGCGCTGACTTAGTCCCAGAATCTGTGCGCAGTACAGACAAAACGCCTATAAACTAGACCATATTTCATCTACTTTTTTAATGATTTCAGCAGATTGAATTATGGGTTCACCCCATTCCCGTGTTGTTTCTCCAGGCCATTTATTAGTCGCATCAAAACCGGCTTTTGAGCCTAGACCTGAGACCGGAGATGCAAAATCTAAGTAGTCAATAGGCGTGTTTTCCAGAAGCGTAATGTCCCTTGCGGGATCCATGCGTGTTGTCATGGCCCAAATGACATCCTCCCAATTACGGGCATCAACATCATCATCAACGACCACAACAAATTTTGTATACATGAATTGACGCAAAAATGACCATGTACCTAACATGACTCTCTTAGCATGGCCGGCATATTGTTTTTTCATGCTAATAACAGCCATACGGTAGGAACAACCTTCTGGAGGAAGATAAAAATCAACAATTTCAGGAAACTGTTTTTGTAAAATGGGTATAAAAACCTCATTCAATGCGACCCCTAAAATAGCAGGTTCATCTGGAGGGCGTCCGGTATAAGTACTATGGTAAAGAGGGTTTTCTCGTTGGGTTATTCTTTCGATAGTAAAAATAGGGAATTCTTCAACCTCATTGTAATAACCGGTATGGTCTCCGAAAGGCCCTTCTGGAGCAGTCTCATTCGGGTAGATAAAGCCTTCTAAAACAATTTCTGCAGAAGCAGGGATTTGTAAATCATGACTTAGGCATTGTCCGACCTCAGTTTTGTTACCTCGTAATAAGCCGGAAAAAGCATACTCAGAAAGGGTGTCTGGAATAGGGGTGACAGCCCCCAGAATAGTGGCTGGGTCGGCACCTAAGGCAACGGCAACAGGAAATGGTTGGCCTGGATTGACTTCTTGCCATTCTTTAAAGTCAAGTGCGCCTCCTCTATGAGCTAACCAACGCATAATAACTTTATTTTTTTCTAAAACCTGTAGTCGGTATATACCTAGGTTTTGACGTTCTTTATGAGGTCCTTTGGTAATGACCAGTGCCCAAGTGATGAGTGGCGCTATATCTTTGGGCCAACAAGTCTGAATAGGATATCTTGACAAATCAACTTCACTACCAGTGAAAGTAACTTCCTGACATTTTGGCTTTTTAACAATTTTCGGTGCCATATGTAGAACTTTCTTAAAAACAGGTAATTTATCTACAGCGTCTTTCATTCCCTTCGGGGGTTCTGGTTCTTTGAGGTAAGCTAGTAGTTTTCCTACTTCACGAAGCTCTGAAATGGATTGTGCTCCCATTCCTAAGGCGACACGGTGGGAACTGCCAAATAAATTACCTAACAAAGGTATTCTTGAGTTTTTGGGCATTTCAAATAATAAAGCCGGTCCTTTTTGCTTTAATGTTCGGTCGCATATTTCTGTGATCTCCAGATAAGGGTTAGCAGGATATTGAATCCTTTTAAGCTCTCCAGAGTCTTCAAGTAATGTTAGGAAATCTCGTAGGTCTTTATAGCTCATACAATTATTCCATTGTGTTGTAGCATGGCATCAATGGTGGGCTTTCGACCTCTGAAATTTACAAATAAGTCCATTGCATCTAAACTGCCACCTTTTTCTAAAATATGTGTTAGAAAGTTTGCTCCTGTTTGCGGATTAAAGACTCCTTCTTCCTCAAATTTTGAGAAAGCATCACAAGATAATAATTCGGCCCATTTGTAACTATAATAACCAGCGGCATACCCGCCGGCAAAGATATGTGAGAAGCTGTGAGCAAAACGATTGAAACTCGGAACTGGCACTACGGAAAATTGATCTCGAATAGTCGATAACGTTGAATAAATCTGGCTCGACTTAGAAGGATCAAAGTTAAGATGAATCAGAAAGTCGAATAAGCTGAATTCCAGTTGCCGAATCATGAACATACCTGATTGAAAGTTTTTAGCTGCCAACATCTTTTCTAATAAAGATTCGGGAAGAGGTTCATTGGTTTGATAGTGGCCGGAGATAATTTCCAGAGCAGGTTTTTGCCAACACCAGTTTTCCATAAACTGACTCGGTAATTCTACAGCATCCCATTGCACACCGTTAATCCCTGAAACAGAGATCTGATCTACCTTTGTCAGCATGTGATGTAAGCCATGTCCAAATTCATGGAATAAGGTAATGACCTCATCATGGCTTAATAGGGCGGGGTCATCGTTAGAAGGGGGAGTGAAGTTACAGGTCAGGTAAGCGACGGGTATTTGTAGGCCATTAGAGTCGCTTTTACGTGAGACACAATCATCCATCCATGCGCCACCACGTTTATTGGGGCGAGCGTACAAGTCTAGATAGAACTGACCTCGTAATACATTTTCCTGGTCGTAGATTTCAAAAAAACGAACATCACAATGCCAGCGATCGAAGTGATTAATTTCGTTGATAGTCAGGCCGTATAGTTTGTTGACTACTGCGAATAACCCAGGGATGACGCGTGAAACAGGGAAGTAATTGCGTATTTCTTCTTGTGACAGTTCCAGTTGTTGCTGACGCATTTTTTCTGAGAAATAATTAATATCCCAGGCATTAAGGTTTTCTGCATTGTATTCTTTTGCTGCAAAGTGTTGTAGCTCACTGAAATCTTTTTTTGCTTGCTCTTTTGATTTTCGTGCAAGATTCTCTAAGAAGTCAATGACTTGCTGAGGCGTATCAGCCATTTTAGTTGCCAGTGATAATTCGGCATAATTATTGAAACCTAATAGTTGGGCTTTTTCATGTCGAAGTGCTAATAGTTCATCCATGATATTTGTGTTATCCCATTGCGGTGTTTTAGGGTTAACATCAGAGGCTCGAGTTACAAAGGCAGTATGAATTTCCTCGCGTAAAGTGGCATTATCTGCATAAGTCATAATAGCCAGATAACAAGGGAAGTCTAAGGTCAATACCCAACCCGATAGGTTGTCTGCCTCGGCTGTTGTTTTGGCTAAATTACGGGTAGATTCAGGGACGCCAGCCAGTAAGGTTTCATTCTGAATATGTTTTTTCCAAGCATGGGTCGAATCAAGAACATTTTCCTCAAATTTACTTGATAATTTTGAAAGTTCCTGGCTGATTTCACGGTAACGAGCTTGTTTTTCTGGATTAAGATTAATGCCAGATAGTTCAAATTCACGCAATGCATTTTGAATCGTTTTTTGTTGGCCTTGACTGAAACCGGAGAATTCAGGGCTATTTGAAATTTCACAATAAGCCGTATAGAGGGCCTTGTTTTGGCCCATTTCTGTTGCGTATTGACTGAGTTTTGGTAGGCAAGCATTATATGCTTTCCGGATCTCCTTATTGTTAACAACTGAATTAGTATGACTGATAGGGGACCAAGCCTTGTTGAGGCGATCTTCAACTCTTTCAATGGGTTCGACAAGGTTTTCCCAGCTAAAAGAATCTGTTGTTTGAGTTGTCATATTAACAATCGTACGGCATTCTTCCAGTAAGTGGTCAATAGCAGGTTCAATATGGTCGGGTTTTATTTCTGAAAAAGGCGGTAGTGTCTTTATAGTGAGTAGTGGGTTGCTCATGTTTTTTTGATGTGCTTAATGATAATAGGGTTGTTTATGGACCGGTCTTCTAGTTAGAGTTGAGTATCAGCCTTTTATGATTTATCGTATCATTTATTTTACTGGTAACAAGATCATTCTTATTAATTAATGATAATGGTCGCCTTAACGTCAAGAAGGTTTTTTGTATTTATGACAATACTAAAAAGTTTTAATGGTTTGCAACCCCAGGTTGGGCGTGGTGTTTTTATTGATGAAACCGCCCGGGTAATCGGGAATGTGATTTTATCTGATCACGTATCAATTTGGCCGATGGCTGTTGTGCGTGGCGATGTTCAGCAGATTACGATAGCTGAGGCTTGTAATATTCAAGATGGAGCAATTTTACATGTATCTCATGATAGTCCTTATGCGCTCGGAGGAATTTCATTAACATTAGCTGCTGGTGTCACCGTGGGACACCGTGCTGTATTACATGCTTGTTCGATTGGTCATAGTTGCTTAATTGGTATAGGTGCGATTGTGATGGATGGAGCAGTATTAGATGATTTTGTGATGCTCGGTGCCGGCGCGCTAGTGCCTCCGGGTAAACATTTAGAAAGTGGTTATTTATATCATGGCTCACCGGCACGTAAAGTCAGACCGTTAACGGTGAAGGAAAGAGATTTCCTAACTTACTCTTATCAGCATTATAAGTCTCTGAAAGATCAGTATTTAGCTGAACAATAATTTTAAGGTGATAGTTAAGTTAAAGTTAGTTACCCGGGGATTAAAGACAGGTGTTTGTTAATGCTTCGATGACAGGTTTGGTTTCCGGCCGAGTTCCACGCCACAAGTAGAACGCTTCGGCGGCTTGTTCAACGAGCATGCCGAGGCCGTCTAGACTTTTGTTAGTGAATTGTTGGCCCCATAAGACAAAGGGCGTGGGTTTTTGACTGTAGGCTAAATCGTAACAGGTCGTCTGTGAATTCATTAGACTGGTTGATAGAGGAGGTAATTGATTACTTAGGCTGGCAGATGTCGCATTTAAAATAAGATCAAATTTTTGTTCCGGTATTTCGGAAAAACCACAGCCAGTGATAGGTATGGCATTGTCAAACTCTAGGGCTAATTGTTGTGCTTTTGAGATAGTGCGGTTAGCGATAATAATTTGTTGAGGTGTTTGTTCAAATAGTGGTGCAAGAATTCCACGGGTTGCTCCCCCAGCACCGAGAATAAGAATATTGCTCGCTTTGAGTGAGACATGATGGTTTTGTGTGATATCAATCATCAGGCCGATACCGTCAGTGTTATCACCTAATAGTGAGCCATCGGTCTGTTGAATAATGGTATTAACGGCTTTAGCGTATTGGGCTCGATGGGTTACATGATCGACGGCTTGATAAGCGAGTTCTTTTAGTGGAACTGTGCAGTTAATGCCTTTTCCGCCCTGATTAAAGAAATTTCGGAGTTGGGAATTGAATAATTTAGCTGGGACTTGTTGGGCTGTGTAGAGAATCTTTTGCCCAGTTTGTTCTGCAAATTGATGGTGAATAAACGGCGACTTACTATGATTGATAGGGTCACCAAAGACAGCGTAGTGATCAAGTTTAGTCATGTTCTTTTAGCCACTGGGCAATATTTTTTGCATAATAGGTAAGAATTGCATCAGCGCCGGCTCTTTTGAACCCAAGCATAGATTCCATTACTGTATTTTTTTCATCAATCCAGCCGTTTTGTGCGGCTGCTTTAATCATCGCGAATTCGCCACTAACATGGTAGGCAAACGTGGGCGTTTTAAATTCTTGTTTTATGCGATAGATAATATCCAAATAAGGTGTGCCAGGCTTTACCATAACCATGTCAGCACCTTCGGCTAAGTCCATGGCAACCTCCTTTAAAGCCTCATTGGTATTGGCGGGGTCCATTTGGTAGCTGTTCTTATCTGCATTTCCAAGAGTAGCATCAGAACCCACTGCATCGCGAAAGGGGCCGTAAAAACTGGAGGCATATTTTGCAGAGTAGGCGAGAATTTTTGTGTTGGTAAAGCCGTGCTTTTCAAGCGCATGTCGGATTGCGCCAATGCGCCCGTCCATCATGTCGGATGGTGCAATAATATCAACGCCTGCTTGTACGTGAGAGAGCGCTTGTTTCACCAAAACATTAATTGTTTCATCATTTAAAACATAGTTTTGATCGTTAATTAGACCGTCTTGACCGTGTGTTGTGTAGGGATCTAAGGCAACATCCGAAATAAGACCTAATTCCGGATATTGTTTTTTTAATGTTGTAATGGCACGTTGAATCAGTCCATCAGGGTTATAAGCTTCTTGAGCGTCATCCGATTTAGTGCTGACATCAGGAACAGGGAATAAGGCGATCGCAGGAATGCCTAGTTGAAGAATTTCTTGAGCTTCATTAACAAGCCTATCAATTGAAAGCCGATTTATTCCCGGCATTGAAGGAATGGGTTCCGATAAATTATGGCCTTCAATAATAAATAAAGGGTAAATTAAATCATCGGTAGTTAACCGCGACTCTCGAACTAATCGTCTCGAAAATTGGCTACTTCGTAGACGTCGCATACGTGTTGTAGGGAAATGAATGTTATTTTCCATGGTTTGCAGATAGAATAAACAATTAAATGATGATAGGTTCCATTGTATCAGGGATTTATAATAAAAATTTATCGATAGTATGTCAGAGTGAACATAGGGATTTAATGAGTCTTAAAATGAAAAATAACATAGTGATCAAGTTAGGGTTTTTATTATTAGCTGTATGTTTAATACCTTTAAAGGAAGTGACGGCAGGAGATTTATTAGCACCACAACTTGTTTTAAAGGAAGCCTCTACACAGTTTAAGGCAAGTTTGGCAGATGAGGATGCGAGTCGAGATTTTGTCAACGTATACAATAATGTGACAATGATTATTGAGCCTCGGGTTGATTTTGACCGTATTTCAAAATTAGTGTTGGGTAAATTGTGGAAAAAGGCAACGGCTGAACAACGAGTAACGTTTAAGCAAGAGTTCAAGGTGAAATTAATTAGAACCTATGCGCGTGCATTTCTAGAATTTAAAGAATGGTCCATTCGTTATTTGCCTTTGAGAATGGCTAAAGACGCTAAAAAAACAATGGTCAAGACTGAAGTTCTACAGCCAGGTATTCAACCTATTGCCGTTAATTATCGAATGCATCGAACAACAGGAACTTGGTTAGTTTACGATATTGCTATTGAAGGAGTTAGCCTTGTGACTAACTATAGAAATAGTTTTAAAAGACAGGTTAAGAAGTTGGGTTCCTTAGAAGCGATGATTGAACAATTACGTCAGAATAACCAGGCCGCCTTGGCATCTTAATGATTAAAAGGTTGTTTTTTTATTGTAACTAATGGTATCCAAGGTAGATTCAATATTCTCTAAGCCGCTTGCAGAGGTCGGTGATTTTAAGTTTGATGCCTCTGTTGTGAGTGTTTTCCCGGATATGATTCAACGGTCAGTACCGGGTTACCGAGCTATGATCTCGGCGATTGGGTTATTAGCTGAACGCTTTGTACAACCGGGTAGCACTTGTTATGACTTGGGTTGTTCTTTAGGTGCAGCTACATTATCAATGCGCCATCAAATGACAGAGACTGCTTGTGAAATTATTGCTGTTGATAATTCACCGGCAATGGTTCACCAATGCCAACGTCTTATTCAAGAGGATGATGGGGTCATCCCTGTTCAGGTGATTGAGGCTGATGTGCGAGATATTGTCATCGAGCAGGCTTCTGTTATTGTCCTCAATTTTACTTTGCAGTTTTTGCCGTTGGACGATCGGTTATTATTATTAACAAATGTCTATCAAGGGTTGTTACCGGGCGGTATTCTAATTTTGTCGGAGAAGTTACAATTTTCTGATGACCGTCAAAATGAATTACATACGGATATGCATCATATATTTAAGAAAGCTAATGGTTATAGTAACCTTGAGATAAGTCAAAAACGGTTGGCACTTGATAATATTTTATTGCCTGAAACCTTAGCAGACCATCAAAGTAGACTCCGGCATATTGGTTTTGACAGCAGTGAGGTTTGGTTTCAATATTTCAACTTTGCTTCGATATTAGCCTTAAAATGATTGATTATCAGCCGTTATATGATGTCCTGACGGAGGCGAAATTACAAAAATGGGTGCAATTATTACCTACGCAAATTGAGCGCGCATTAAGTCAGTCAAAACACGGTAGCCTAACTGTCTGGAAAGATATTGTCGATGAGTTGCCTGAAGGTTTTGGTTCGCCAGAGGGACTTAAGGCCGATACGGTAACGATTGGTTATGCAACCGATATGACGCCGGCTTTACAAGCGAAGTTGAAGGACAAGCTAAAAGTTTTTCATCCTTGGCGTAAAGGACCGTTTAATATTCTAGGTATTCCTATTGAAACTGAATGGCGTTCTGATTGGAAATGGAACCGGCTCAAAGAGGCGATTACGCCATTGCATAATCGCTTGGTGTTAGATGTGGGCTGTGGTAATGGTTATCATTGCTGGCGAATGTTAGGTGAACAAGCTAGGATGGTTGTTGGTGTTGATCCGACATTGGTTAATGTGATGCAATTTCACGCAGTTAGAAAACTGTATGGAGATGCGGCTATTTATGTATTACCGCTGACATTAGAGCAACTACCATCGCCATTGGCATTGTTTGATACAGTTTTTTCGATGGGGGTATTATACCATCGGCGATCACCGATTGATCACTTGCAGGATTTACGAAGTTGCTTGCGTCCGGGGGGAGAGTTAGTTTTAGAAACATTGGTTACTGAGGGTGATTGCCATCATGTAATGATGCCTGGCGAGCGTTATGCAAAAATGCGCAATGTCTGGTTTTTACCCAGTTGCGAGGCGTTGCTCCATTGGTTAAAGCGTTGTGGGTTTAGAAATATTCGCCTGATTGATGTGAATCAAACGACGGTAGAAGAACAGCGGCGAACTGATTGGATGACTTTTAATTCATTACAAGACTTCTTAGATCCTGAAAATCAGAATCTAACCTGTGAAGGAATGCCGGCTCCTCGGCGTGCTATTGTTATTGCAGATAACCCATAAAAGAGAGGACTATGAAAGACCCTACGGTAGGATTTGTAAGTTTAGGTTGCCCTAAGGCTTTGGTTGACAGCGAGCGAATTTTGACAACTTTACGAACTGATGGTTATCAGGTTGTTGCCAATTATGATCAGGCCGATTTAGTGGTCATTAATACCTGTGGTTTTATTGATGCAGCGGTTGAAGAATCACTGGATAGCATTGGGGAAGCGATAACTAAGAATGGAAAAGTGATTGTGACCGGTTGCTTAGGTTCCCGAGAAGGTGAAATACGCGCTAAGTATCCTCAAGTTCTAAGCGTGACAGGAGCGCATGCTTATGATCAGGTGGTTTCTGCTGTTCATGACCATCTGCCGATTGATTCAGATCCTTATAAGAATTTAGTACCACCACAAGGAGTGAAATTGACACCGAACCATTACGCTTACCTAAAAATATCGGAAGGGTGTAATCATCGTTGTACATTTTGTATTATTCCTTCAATGCGAGGTGACTTAGTCAGTCGTCCTATTAATGATGTCTTGGTTGAAGCTGAGAAATTGGTGACTGCAGGCGTTAAAGAATTACTCGTGGTTTCACAAGATACCAGCGCTTACGGCGTAGATTTGCGTTATCAGGAGGGTCATTGGCGTAGCCAATCATGGCGAACACAATTTTATGATTTAGCGCGGGCGTTGGGTGAATTAGGCGTGTGGGTGAGAATGCATTATGTTTATCCTTACCCGCACGTGGATAATATTATTCCATTAATGGCAGAGGGAAAAGTCTTACCGTATTTGGATATACCTTTTCAACATGCAAGTCCGCGTATTTTAAAATTAATGAAACGCCCGGCTGCGACAGAAAATAATTTGGAACGTATCCAAGCGTGGCGTCAGATTTGTCCAGAAATTGTTATACGTAGTACGTTTATAGTCGGTTTTCCGGGAGAAACGGAAGCAGAGTTTGAGTTGTTATTGGAATTTTTAACCGCTGCACAATTAGACCGCGTGGGCTGTTTTGCCTATTCGCCGGTTAAGGGAGCTGTCGCTAATGAATTAGCTGATCCGGTTCCTGAAAGAGTAAAAGAGGAACGACTAAAACGCTTTATGGCACATCAAGCTGAAATCAGTATGGTTAAAATGAAAAAACGTATTGGTACGACTGAACAAGTCTTAATTGATGAAGTAGTGGAGGAAGGTGCTGTTGCCCGCAGTCGTTTTGATGCCCCTGAAATTGATGGTCAGGTATTTATTGATGGCGCAACGCATTTAGAAGTTGGTGACTGGGTTACGGTTGAAATAGAAGATGCGGATGAACATGATTTGTGGGCTAAATTAATTTAAGTTTTCGGTAATTAACCGGCGTTGTTTAGATTAATGTTGTTTAATCCACTGACTCGTTTTTTCGGTTAGTTCGGCCATTACCGTTTCAGGGCTTTTATTCAGACGCTTTAAGAGTTTAAATGAATGGTCGCCGCCATCTATAATGGTTAATGTGTGTTGGCCTGATAAGTTTGAGAGTGACTCTTGCAATAAGGCTATTTTTCCTAAGGTATCGCGTGTGCCCTGAAAAATTAATAAAGGACAGTTGATTTGGTGAAAATGTTCATTTTTTAAACGATCTGTTTTACCTGGTGCATGCAGTGGATAACCGAAGACAACAGCTCCTCCTAGTGTTATATCAGTGTTAGCGGCAATATGGGTTGCGTAGCGTCCTCCCATACTTTTACCTGATATATACAATTTTCTGGGATCAACTTGGGTTTCTTTTAAAACATAATTGATAACGGCTTGCCAAGTACTTTCTAGAATGAGTGGTCGATCAGGGGCTTTTCGACCATTTTCCATATAGGGAAAATTAAACTTAATGGTAAGAATCTCTTTTTTTGCAATTTGCTCGTGCAGTTGGCTAATAAATCCAGATGTCATACCTTGACCAGCACCATGCGCAATAATCAAGATTCTGTCGTAATTTTCTGGACGATGCCAAACGGAGGAAACTGATACTTTTTCATTGATAGGTATTGTAATATTTTCTTTTTTCATGAGTGGCGTACTATTTTAGTTGGCTCTGATTGTTATTATTGTCAATGAAATTCTAATCAAGTGAGACCTAAAAGATGAGCATAACAGCCTGGTTAAGTCTCAGGTACTGTTTGGATACATTATGCGGGATTTTTACTGTTGAAGAACACGCATTCAATATTAAACTCCTCTTGGGTTCTTTTAAGCAATGCTTGAATACCAAATTGTTCTGTTGCATGGTGGCCGCCGGCAAACATATGAATCCCCGATTCCTGGCTTTCATGCCAGTCATGTTCGCTTATTTCGCCAGTAATATAGGCATCTAAGCCTCGTTCTAAGGCTAGTTTCCAGTCACTGTTAGCACCGCCAGTAATAATCCCAATGGAATGAATAAAAGAGTTTTTGTTTGCTGAAGCAAGAATGACAGGGTGTTTTAAAATGAGTTCTAGGCGATTAGCTAATTGCTGAGCTGTTAACGCAGGAAAGAGTTGTCCTTGAATGCCAGTCGAAGAACCTTTGTAATGACCAAAAGGCTCAATATTGTTTAGGTGTAGGCGTTTACCTATCTCAGCAGCATTACCCATAGTCAAATGAGCGTCTAACGGTAGGTGATAACCTAGTAAATTGATTTGGTGATTAATCAAGGGGAAAATACGTTGGGCAAACATACCAGTTAAGGGCTTTGATCCATGAAAGGACCAAAAAAGACCGTGATGAACGACTAAAGCATCGGCTTTAATCTCAACAGCCTGAGATATTGATTCGAGCGTTGCGGAAACAGCGAAGGCAATTTTATTTATTTTATCTGTCCCCTCGATCTGCAGGCCATTGGGACCATAGTCTTGAAAATCGTTGACCTTTAAATGGGTATTATAAAAAGTAGTTAATTGGTTCCGAGTGATGGGCATGATGATACTCTGATTAGTTGGCTATGATAATGTAAGGTAAAGTTTCCAGATTGTTTTGAATGTCGCTGTTAAATGTGGTGCATCATCTGAAACCAGTTGTGAAACTTTTTTATTCGAAAACCATTCACCATAATCAATCTCATCCTTGCAGAGATTAAAAGGTCCCGGGTGCTGACAACGGAAGACATTAATAAATTCCATGCCATTTTCATAACATGGAGGGATTTTAAATAAGAATTCTGGAGATGATTTAAGCTTTATGCCTAATTCCTCATGGACTTCTCTAATAATACAATCGATGTATTGTTCACCCGCATCAACATGACCGGCTGCTGAACTATCCCATAAACCCGCATTCATATCTTTGTTATGGGAGCGTTTTTGTAAGAACAGCTCTTGTTCTTGGTTGAATATCAAAATATGGGCAGCACGATGAGGTAATCCTAATCGGTGAATTTCATCTCGGTTCTTAAATTCTATGACTTGGTCGTGCTCATTAACAACAGCGAGTTGTTCTTCTTTTATAGACATAAATAGCTACTTTATAATTCATTGAGAGTGTTTTAATTGTTTTCTTTTGGGGTTAATGATGTATTTTTGGGTAAGTAAAAGAAAGCTAGGGTTGCGCAGATTATAATGTTACAACCTAGAATTATAATGGCATGGTTCGGATGTAATGATAAAGAGGTCGATAATGTGTATAAACCTATTGCGCAAAGCATCGCAATGTTTTGAAAAAATCCTTGTAAAGCAACAACTCGACCACTACCAATGCTTTGATGACCAAGGGTTTGTAGAATAGTATTAATAGGGACAATATAAAGCCCGCCCATAAAGCCGATTAGCATCAAAGTAACACGAGCCGGAATTAGCTGCGTAATCAGACTTAAAATGATGATTAAAACACCCATAAAATAAGCAGGAATTAGTATTCTACGCAATTTTTCAAAGGGAATGAGTTGTGGAACTAATGAGGAGCCTAGGATGATGCCGATGGCAAGAAAGAAAGTGAGTTCGGCTATTTCACTAGCATCGGTTAACTGTAGGGTTAATGGGGCCCAGGCAATTAAGATAACTCGAAGTGTTGCTGCAGTGGCCCAGAATATTGCTGCATTAATTAAAGCGAATCGGCAAAGAGGGTGAAAAAAGAATTCTTTAAACTGGACTATGAAGATAGCAATACCCGTTGTCATAATACGAGGGTGTGGTTTTTGTTGTGGTAGTAGTAGTGTAATGAGTGCTGAAATTATAAATAAAATGAAGACAGTTATGAGTGCTAGTTCAATGGATTCATCGGCTATTTTTGCACCAATAACCATTCCGGATAGAACGGCAAGAATAGTGGACCCTTCAACCCAACTATTGGCTTTTAGTAATGCTTGTTGCTGACTGTATTCAGGTAATATGCCGTATTTTGCTGGGCTATAGAATGCTGCGCCAATACCAATAATTCCATAGGCGAGGATGGGTTCAATGTCGAGAAATAATAAAAATGCACCTGAGGCTTTGATAAGGTTTGCAATGACCAGTATTTTAGGCTTAGGGTAACGGTCGGCAATTGTACCGACCCACGGTGCGAGTACAACAAAGGCAATTAGAAAGACGGCTTGTAGGGCAGGAATATACCAACTTGCAGTGAATGCGGTTTGTAGAACAATTGCGATAACGGTGAATAAAATCGCATTATCGGCAAAGGCTGACAAAAATTGGACGACCAGTAATATCAGAATGTTTTTATTCATAAGATTGACTGACGAGATAATTATTCTTGATTCGTGACTGCAGTGGATGCTAATTTAGCAACGCTAGGGTAGTCGGTTTTACCGGTAGCGAGGGTGGGTATTTCGTGTTTAAAAAGGATGGTCTTTGGTAAATTTAGGGTGCTTAACCCTTGGTCTTTAAGTGTTGAGGTAAGGGTTTTAACTGTTGCCTTTTTCTCTGTGGTAATGAGTATGATCTGTTCACCTTTCTTGATGTCAGGAACGGTTGTTGCCGCGTGTTGGGAATTAGGCCAAGTGGTGGTTGCTAATTTTTCGACAACCGCAAGAGATACCATCTCACCTCCGATTTTTGCGAATCGTTTACTACGACCGCAAATAGTTAGGAATCCGTTTTCATTGATTGTGACTATATCTCCTGTGTTATACCATCCGGGGCCATAGATCGAGGTAGGAGGGATTAATTTTCCGGGGGTATCAGGGAGTAGATAGCCTAGCATGATATTACTACCGGAAACGTGGAGTTGTTGACCGGTGCTAATTCCTGGAATGCTTTCTAACTGATAATCAATGCCCGGTAAAAACTGACCTACGGAACCTGCTTGATAGTGTGTGGGGCTATTCACTGACAGTACGGGGCTGGTTTCAGTGGCGCCGTATCCCTCGAAAATTCGAATGCCGAATTTATCGGCCCAAAGCTCACGCGTATTCTTTTGTAATGCTTCAGCACCTGCAAAAATATAACGAATACTTTGGAAATCATAAGGGTGTGCTGCTTGTCCGTAGGCAGATAAAAAGGTGTTGGTGCCGAAAAGGACAGTAGCATTTAATTCGTAGGAAATTTCAGGAATGATATTGAAATGTAAGGGCGTTGGGTAAAGGAAGGTTTTCATACCATTTAATACGGGTAATAGTGTACCGATGGTAAAACTAAATGAATGAAACATAGGTAAAACATTTAATACAATGTCCTGCGGTGTAAAACTGACTACCGCGGTCAATTGGTTGTGGTTAGCTAAGATGTTTTGGTGTGATAATACAACGCCTTTAGGTCTAGCTTCTGATCCTGAAGTAAATAGTACAATAGCTTGATCTGTGGCTTGAGGTGTTATTTTATTGTAAATAGCTTGGGCAAAATGACATTGGTATAAGGCAAAAATCTTGTCTGTAAAGGTCAGGTTTTCAACGAGGTCTTCCAGGAAAATTATTTGAACTGAAGATCTTAATGTTTCAATATCTGCCTCTAGATTTGCTAGTGAGATAAATCGTCGAGAGGTGACCACTGTTTTAATCATTGCGGTTTTGCAGACAGAAACCATGCCGGCAGAGCCCATGGAAAAATTGATCATTGCGGGGATGCGGTTGTACAATTGTAAACCAAGAATAACATTTAACGTCTTGGTCGAATTGGGTAGTAAAATGCCAGTTTTTTCTGTCTCATTGGTCAATTTCTTGAGTAGATTTCCTACGATAAAAGTACGGGTTATAAGTGCGTTATAGTTTAAAGGCTGACGGTCATTATCTTCCACAATGAGGTGTCTTCCACCATGACGGCGTCGGGCCTCAAGTAGAGAAGAAAAAATGGTTTGCTGGTAGCGGCTACTGGCAAACATCATTCGGGTCATTAAAGCTGTTATTTGTTGGCTACTGTAGGTATGCCTTGCGCGACCTTTGAGATTACTGGGGGGGGTAATGAAACTATGAGGTTGTATATGGATAGTTATTTTGGGAAACAGTTTCAGTCGGTGTGTTTTCTTTAGACGAGAAAAATAACTGTATTGGGAACCCGCTAAGCGGATTGGAAGTACAGCAGCCTGAGTTTTATTGGCGATCATACCGGTGCCGTCATAGATTTTCATTAAGGAGCCAGTGACTGTAATTCGGCCTTCGGGGAAAATAACGGTTTTCTTGTCTGTTTTTAAGAAATTGACCAACGATTTTACCGATAGAGGATTCGTATGGTCCATGACAAAAACCTGAGCTAATCCCAGGAATAATTTAATAAGCCGGTTTTTAGCAATGTGAGTATTAATTGCAAAAGTGACGTCATCGGGTAAAAAAACACCTAGAAGTAGCGGATCGAGAAAAGAGGTATGATTAGCAATAATCAAAACGCGTTGTCCTGCTTTATGGTAGTTATCCATACCCTGTACTTCTACTTTAAAAATCCAGGTTAGAAGGGGTTTTAAAACGGTTTTTAAGATAGCTTTCATTTGGTCTCCTGTTTTTTTTATGATAACAGAAACTTTCAATAATCCTACTGCTAGGATTTAGTGCATTTAATAGGCTTAAAGGATACTTTTTTGGTATTTAAGTGGTATTGTCGAGGTTCAAATTGAGCGAAACTAAATGATCGGTAGTATAATCGACAACATTATATAAGGATTATGGCTGTCATTAAGGCGACAGGATTATGAAAATAGATTCAATTCGCTTCAAGAATATTAACTCATTCAAGGGAGAATGGCTGGTAGATTTTAATGAATCACCATTGTCTGATACTGGAGTTTTTGCCATAACTGGACCGAATGGTTCTGGTAAGAGTAGTATTCTGGATGTCATAACATTAGGGTTATATGGGGAAACGGTTAGGTTTGATCAACCGTCTAATTTTGTTGTTACAAAGCAAGAGAATGAAAGTTTCTGTGAAGTTTCTTTTTCTTTAGGGGAACGAAAATTTCAATCACGGTGGTCAATTAAATGTCATGAAGGAGAGGTAAGAATACCCGAGATGCAAGTTATTCATCTCAATGGTAGCCAAGAAATAATTGAAAGCCAACCGGCAAAAGTAAGAGCGTTTATTGCTGAATTGACCGGCATGGATTTTCGAAGGTTTACACGTTGTATTATCTTAGCGCAAGGGGACTTTTCTGCTTTCTTGAAAGCACTTGATAATGAGCGCATGGATATTCTTGAGAAAATATTAGGAAAGGAAATCTATACTGATTACAAGCAGAATATTGTTTTAGATGTTGAACAGCAGCAACAGCAATTAGACCTGTTGATGATGCAGTTGAATGAAATAAAGCTATTAACGCCAGAAGAATTAGAGGCTAGACGTCTTGATTTAGCAGATTTTAAGGCTCAAAGTACAGATTTCATTCATGAAAAGAAAGTGCTCGAGGAGCAGTTAGAGCAGATCACTGAAGTCGAATTAGTTGAAAGTGATATTGAGCGGATTAATAGCGACATTGAGGCCAATAAAACGAAAGTTAGTCAATTAAAAAGTAGCTTGTTGACGCTAGAAAAATTTACTGAACTTGATCAGGTTCTAACTCAACTGACAGATTCAGAAAATACGGAAAAGAAAATTACTCAATATCAAAAGGAGTTTTCTGAACTTCAGACTGAGATTAATGAACTTAAAAATGAATTAGAACAGCGTGGTGCTGTGGAGCGTGTGGATGCGAGCCCCAATGAACAAACACTTTCAAGGCCAGTTGATGACATTGATAAACTGAAGTCTCAATTAGGACAGGTTCGATTAGATAAAGACTCAGAGGAAACCTTATTACAAACATTAGATGACCAGGTTCAGGAGAAAAAGGTTATCTTAGAGACAGTAAATAGTTGGCTGAAAAATCGATCAATGGATAAAATTTTGATTGATGATACCCCTGATCTATTAGCATTGAAAGACAGTCGATTAGCAATTGATGCGCTCAAAGAAAAAAAGAAAAATGCAGAAAAAAATGTCAAGCAAACTTTAACTACTAATAAAAAGCGGCAGAATGAAATAACGCGGTTAACAAAGTTGGGTGAGCAGACTGAGAACAAAATTTTTAAGTTGAAAGAGAAACGTGATGCTTTGATGAATGGAAAAAGTCTTGAGGAGCTTCACGGTCTTGAAGAAGATCAGAATAACCGTAATCAGACGATTCAGGCATTACAAGACTTATCACTGAAATTTAAGTTATTTAATCAAGACAAAGCGGGCGGCTGGTTTCGCCAAGCTCCTGTTAAAGTCGAAATTCCGCCAAGACTAGCAGATGACTATGAACAGCTGTTGATTGAATTAGAGCAAGAACAAAAGATTCAGAATACGTTGCAGAAAACGGTTTCTTGGGAAATTAAAATACGAAAACATCATGCTGACAGAGAGGGCTTGTTAGACGGTGAGCCGTGTGGATTATGTGGTTCATTAGATCATCCTTTTACAGTCGCTTTGCCAGAAATCGGTGACTCAAGACAGTTATTAGCTGATCAGACAGCTAAAGTGGACTATCTTCGAGATCGTGGAAATCAGATGAAAATTCAGCTCAAAGAGTTTCATGATTTCCAAGAAAAACGTCGAGAAGATGAGCGTGATCGTACAGAAATGAGAGCGGAATGGAGTCATCTTTGTACACGATTAAATATTGTTAGTAGTGAATTGACGATTGATAATTTAAAGTCTTTGAAAAGGCTCAAAGTTCAGGAACAAAATAACTTAGAGCATGTTAAGAAAATTATAAAGAGTTACAATTCCATTACCCCTAAGCTAGAAAAATACCAGCAACAATTAGTTACCTTCAGAGATGAACTGAAAGCCCTAGAGGAGCAAGAGATAAGTTTGCCAGTACAGTATAACTCTGAGGGTGAGATTCAATCTTCACCAGTTAAAATTATAGAGATGGAGTTGAAAAATGCATTAGAGGTGGAGCAGGATATACAAACTAATTTGGCAGACAAAATAAATCTTTTAGGAGAAAAGATCCCCGCTAAAGGGCGTGAAGATAAGTTGATTACACGTTTAAACCAGCGCCGACAGGATTTCCAAGTTTATGCTTTACGCCGGACTGAATTAACGACTGAACTGGCTGAGTTGGAAGTCAAACGTATTCAATGTCAGGAAGAAAATATCTTATTATCTGAAAAATTAGAAGGCTATACAAAACAACTTAATGTGGCTGAAACAATGCGACTCCATGTTAATTTGTATGAAAAACAAGAAGAAATCGCTGCTGTAAATGCGGAAATTCAGATCTGTAATGAGGAGCGTGATCGTATCTCAAAAGAAATTATGGGAATATTAGCAGATCAGGGTATTGCGGATCCTGATGAAGTGTATTTACTTGCTAGTGAAAAAAAGCGTTTACCAGAGACACAAGCAACATTGCTTGATTTGGGTGCCAGTGCAGTCGCTTTAGAGGAAAAACGTGTTGAGAAAAAGTCTCAATTAGAACAATTACAGGATGAATTTGATTTTAGCCGGCAAGATATAGAGCAACGTTTACAACTAGTAGAAAATAAGTTAAATATCGCCGAGCAAGAATCTCATCACGTGGAAAGTATCTTGGCTCAGCAGGTTAATTTGCTACGTAATACCGATGAAGTGAATCAGAAAATAGCGCAGCAGCAACAGTGTCTTGATAGTTCGAAACAGGTGCTTGCTGAGTTTGAATCAGAAGATAACCGGGCATTTAGGAAACGAATTCAACAGGATATTGCTAGTAACTTATTAACGATTAGTAATGACTATTTGGAAAAAATTAGTGGCCGATACAGTCTAAGCCAAATTAAAGAAAAGCAAGGTTTAGCTCTAGAGGTTATTGATTCCTTGCAAGATAATAAACAACGTTCAACGAAGACTTTATCCGGGGGAGAAACCTTCATCATAAGTTTATCGTTAGCACTGGGGCTTTCTGAAATAGCGAATTATGGCCGTGCCGTAGATTCTCTATTTATTGACGAAGGTTTTGGAACTTTAGATGATGAAGCCTTATATGTTGTCTTGACGACACTTGAAAATTTACGTCATGAAGGAAAATTAGTAGGTGTTATTTCTCATGTTCAGGAACTACAAGAGCGAGTTAAAACACAAATAAGGATGAGTCGTGAGCAAAGTGGTTTTAGTCGTTTGGAGGTAGTTGCTTAATTTAGTGATTAATGACCTATTAATTGTTTAAAACAGCGTTGATATTTTGGTCTCATCTTTAGCCAACCCAAGTTTTTTAAGTTAGGCTGTATTGCTTGTTGTTTTTCTTGTTCGAGAGTGACGATGAGTCGACAAAGTGCAGCGGCTTCATTTTCTGGATTATCCAGAAAGCTGGTATAACGATAACGCTTGTCGAATAATTCACGATAGGACAAGCGGTCGGGTACTGCAGGAATACAACCCGATGCGACTGCATTTAAAATTGATAAACCTTGAAATTCATGAAGTGAAGTTGAAATGACAATATCGGCACTGGCTAATGTTTTTTGGTAATCATTAAGGTTATCTATGTAGTCAATTATTCCCAGTGAGCTTGTGAATTCATTTTTTATTTTTTCAAAAACAGGTGGTTTTTTTCTAAACCGCTCACCCAGTAAATGAAGTTTAAAATCAATTGATGACGCTTTTAATTTTTGTAGTGTCAAATAAAGTCGCTCAGGGGCTTTGTCAAATTCCCAACGATGATTCCAGACTAGAGTGAGAGGGCCGGTATTGTTTTTGGGCATTTTTTTAAAGAATATCGGTGCGATGGGTACAGGTAAAATAGATGATTTATTTCTTAGATGTTCAATGATGTCTAACGGAGCATGATCGGGCATTTTTTGTAGCAATTGTTGAGCGCCGGTCAGAAATGTTTGTTGATTGTAAACCGAATTAAAAGCGACTTGATCGGCAGCAAGTGCGCTGTATAGGCTAGTGATTTGTGCTTCAATAGAGGGCTTAGGTTGTTGTGGGTTGTCGGGGTAGGCAAATTGGTTCTCATGAAAATAAACGAGAGTTGGTACGGTTGTAAGCGTTGGAACCAGACCTCTTAATGTAGCAAGATCAACCATTGATGTTGCGATTATTAGATCATAAGGTTGGGAGAGTGTGCTGTATTGCTCGGCAAACCAACTTAAAGGATTTCCTCTGATTCGCCAGTTAAAAAACCGTGCAGGGAGAGCCAACTGGGTCCAGTGAATATTAGGTAAGTTCTCTTGTAGGCTTTCTCTCCAATAGCGATGGCTACTAGCATCATAGGCGGATAATAAAAGTGCTTTCATTTAAATTACTAGTGATGGCTCATTTTTTGTGAATCTTCATGGTTAACTGGATTCTGTTACGTTTGGGTTCTATGTTTAACACGCAGACGTTTACAATTTCACCGGTTTTAACGATTTGTCTTGGATCTTTTACAAAGCTATCAGTTAATTCTGATATGTGGACTAAGCCATCTTGGTGTACACCGATATCAACAAAGGCGCCGAAATTAGCAACATTGGTCACCACGCCTTCTAAAATCATTCCGGGTAACAGGTCGGATGGTTTTTCAATCCCAGTTTTAAATTGAGCATTTTTGAATTCAGGGCGAGGGTCGCGACCGGGTTTTCTGAGTTCAGCAATAATATCGAGAATAGTCGGCAGTCCAAATTGTGGTGTAGTCAATTTTTGGGGGTCTACTGAAGATAGTAGGCGCTCATTATTAATGAGTTGGTTTATCGGTTTTCCTGTTTGCTGGGCAATAGTTTGAACAATGGGGTAGCATTCAGGATGAACGGCAGAACGATCTAATGGGTTTTGACCATTTATAATTCTTAGAAAACCGGCTGATTGTTCATAGGCTTTATTACCGAGACGAGGAACCTTTTTCAGTTGTAATCGGTTTTTAAAGGCACCTTGTTCATTACGGTAACGTACAATATTTTGGCTAACACTTTCTGTAAGTCCGGAGACTTGTCTTAACAAGGCGGCAGAAGCCGTGTTGACATCAACACCGACAGAATTGACACAGTCTTCAACCACTGCATTCAGGCTGCGCGACAGTTCATTCTGATTAACATCATGTTGGTATTGACCCACACCAATAGCTTTCGCCTCAATTTTAACGAGTTCAGCAAGGGGGTCTTGTAGTCGGCGCGCAATAGATACAGCACCGCGAAGTGAAACATCAAGATTGGGGAATTCATTTGCTGCTAATTCTGAGGCTGAATAAACTGATGCACCTGCCTCAGAAACAGTGACGGTTGTTAAGTTGAGCTCAGGGTTTTGTTTTAGCAGGTCAAGGACCATTTGATTAGTTTCTCTTGACCCAGTTCCATTACCTATACTAATGAGTTCAACTGCATATTTGTTTATGAGTTTCGTTAAGGTGTTGATGCTTTGAGACCATTGTTTCTTAGGCGGATGTGGGTATAGGGTATCGGTATTGATGAGTTTTCCGGTCGCATCCACAAGGGCAAGTTTTACTCCTGTTCTAATGCCGGGATCGAGTCCCATGGTTACTTTAGGGCCAGCGGGTGCGGCTAATAAAAGATCGGATAAATTGTTGGAAAATACTTTAATGGCCTCGGTCTCTGCGTATTCACGTATGGTTAAAAATAAGTCAGTTTCTATACGAGGGAGTAACTTATTTTTAAGTGCACTTGCGCCAACTTCCTGCAACCACCGGTCAGTTGGGTTCTGGAGGTTATTACAGGCTAGGTGTTGTGTGATTAAGTTTTTGGCATGATCAAAGTTAGAGGGTTGGGTTGCTGTTGGTTCAATGCTTATCCTTAAAAAGCCCTCATTGCGCCCACGAAAAAGAGCAAGGGCGCGATGAGAAGGTATTTTTCTAATACCTTCCTGATAATTAAAGTAGTCAGAAAACTTCTGGCCAACTTGTTCTTGACCGTTTATAACCGAAGATCTTAAAATACCGTGATTCCAGACGTAGTTTCTTAAATTCTGAATTAATGCCGGAGTTTCAGAAAGTTGTTCTGAAATAATATGTTTTGCCCCTTCTAGTGCGGTGATATTGTCAGAGATATTATGACTTGGGTTCAGAAACTTGTTGGCAATGGTTAACGGGGGGGTTGATCGATTGTTGAGCAGTGTTGTTGCAAGTTTATCAAGCCCAGCCTCACGTGCTTTTTGTGCTTTGGTTTGCCGTTTTGGTTTGTAGGGTAAGTAAAAATCCTCAAGCTCAGTTTTGGTGAGACAGTCAGTAATCTGTTGTTTAAGTTCGGGTGTTAACTTACCTTGATTTTTTATGCTGGTAATAATGCTCTGTTTCCGGTCATTAAGACTGCGGAGATACAATAATTTCTCGGCGAGTTGTCGTAATTGAGTGTCGTCTAAACCTTGTGTCACCTCTTTACGGTAACGAGCAATAAAAGGGACAGTGGCGCCTTGATCTAATAAAGTTATTGCATTGTCTACTTGTTTAGTGCGGACAGCTAATTCTTTTGCAATAGTTTCGGTAATATTCACGGTATCGGTTAAATCAATAAGGAATTACTATTGTAGCAGTTCCTATTTATTACATTATTTTACTGAGCAAGGTATTCTAATGATCTGCGTATGTGTTGAATTGTTTGTTAGGAAAGTTATGAAAGCAAGAGCAAGAAGAAATGGAGTCGTATTAGTTCATACGGGCGAGGGTAAAGGTAAGTCATCAAGTGCTATTGGTATGATTTTCCGTGCTGCAGGTTGGGGTCTAAAGGTTTGTGTTATACAATTTATAAAAGGGCAGTGGCAAACTGGCGAGCAAAAAGCAGCAGTGCAGTTTGATAATATAGAATGGCATGCTTTAGGCGATGGCTTTACCTGGGATACCAAGAATCCGGAGCAAGATATTAAGACCTCACAGAAAATTTGGCAGTTTAGTCAGGAAAAAATTGTATCTGAGGCATTTGATTTAGTTGTTCTTGATGAGATAAATTATTGTAGTAGTTATGGTTGGATTACGGGTAAGGAAATTGCAGATTTTATTTCAGCAACAAAACCCCCTTGGATGCATTTGGTTTTAACTGGACGCGGTGCTGCAGAAGAAGTGGTTGCGGTAGCGCATACGGTTACTGAAATGCAGCCCATAAAGCATGCGTTTGATCAGGGCATTATGGCCGAACAGGGAATTGAGTTTTAAATAAGACCTGAATTAATGGCAAAGCGATTATTTTTAGCATTATATCCCCCACCAGCATTGATGAAAGCCATTGAGCGCTCTATCAGATTGCCTATTGATTGTAAGCCGGTGGACGCTGAAAATTATCATGTTACCTTAGTGTTTCTAGGTTTAGTTGAGCCGAGAATACAGATTGAGATTTGTCGCAGTATGGCGCAAGTAACATCGCCTCCATTTTTCGTGCAATTCAGGCAAATAACGCACTGGACAAGGCCGAATATTCTCTGTTTGACAGATGTAAAAGCTAACAGTGCATTACTCAATGTTGTTAATCAAATTAAAAAAAGTGTTGAGCAATTAGGTGTTTTAGTCGATCGTCGACCTTACCAAGCGCATCTAACGGTTGCTAAGGGTGCGCTTAGACCATATTCTGCTTGCGTTGGTAATTTTTCTTGGCAAGTTGAAAGTTTTTGTTTGCTTGAATCTGTTAATGCTTTTTCTGGAGTTCGTTATGATGTTATCCAAACATGGGATTTCTAATCTTGGCGAGTGAGTGTCTTGTCTGTTTTCACTTTGTCGTTAGTTTTCAGAAGCCACCTTTACTCAGCTTAAGAAATCATTGAGAGTGTCTAATATCTGAACATCGCTTGGTCCAAGAGAAATTAATCCTTAGATAAATATTATTTTTGGCCGTGATCAGTCGCCGTTATTTCCAATGACTCAAGTTAATGAGTAGAATTTGATCTATTCAATATCTTGAAGGTGTCGCAAAACCGATTATCCAGTAAATAGTTTTGGTAAGTCTTATTGTTTTTCACTACGGTGTGCGGCAACGCTTGCTGATGTTTACAACTTCGATCTAGAGCAGTATGATTCAACTCGCTATAGTTTTATGGTCACGGTCAATCCTCTCTGATTAGAAGAGTGGTAGTTGTGCCGTAATTTCTTAAATTCTAAGGACTAAGGGAAAATAGCTAACGTAGTACATTCTTTGTCTCCTCATAGTGGGTGAACCCCCTAAGTTCATATGTAAGACTACCAGAAACTGTAACATGTCCCGTGTTGTGTTATTGGTATAATTAATGATGCGTTATTGTTTGAGAAGGAGATTAGTGTTGAAGCCAAATGTTTTTTTAATGGTTGTTTGGGTGAGTGTGTTGAGTATGCCTTTTGCATCGGCTGCCGAAGACGATTTTTACGGATGGCAATCGTTTACTTTAGAAGGCGATATGAGTAAGGTTTCACCCCGCCTGGATAAAGTTCGTTGGAATGTAATGAGTCAAACCCGATTAGGAAGTGATCATCAGGATCTCACGGAATACTTATTGTTTGCACAAATGGGCTATCAACTGAGCGATAGTTTAAGTGTTTGGTTAGGGTATACCCATAATTGGTTGACCCCAGTTGCTAAACAGGAATATGAGGAGAGTCGAAGCTATCAGGATTTACTTTGGACACGGCATGTCGGGACAGGTCTTTTAAGGTTACGAACACGTTTTGAACAGCGTTTTAAGAATGCCGAGAATAATAGTGATTTAGCGTGGCGAATTCGTCAGATGATAGAGTATCGGTGGTCTTTGCCTGTCTTGTCGGAAATAAGTCTAGTCGTTTCCGAAGAACCTTTTGTTTTGTTGAACAATAGCTCTTGGGGGCAGACTGGAGTTAGTGAGAATCGTGTGTCAGCGATGCTTGATTTTAAATTAGATCAGCATACGCATTTAGGTTTGGGCTATTTAAATCAATATATTTTCCGTGAACGCCAAGGGAACTTGGTGAATCATACCTTATTGGTCAATATGGCCTTTAACTTCTAAATTAAAGAAAATTTGTTTTTCCACATGGTAGCGTTATGACGATTGTCAAATCTATTGGTAGTCATTTATATCTTCTTTTAAGTCTTGTTCTAATGAGTTGTTCATTGGAGCCTGTCGTTGATGATGTTGAAGGTAAGGCGTTTTATTCATTACCGGGTCTTGAGCATGGCTTAATTCAATCACCGATTAATATTTTATCCCAGAAACAGCATGATTTAGGGCGTCACAAGGTGACGTTGCATTTTGAAGATGCTATTAATGAAATTGAAAACTTAGGTCATACCGTACAATTAGATTTCGAGGCGGGAAGCACAATCACCAGTGACGGTATGACCTATGAATTCAAGCAAATGCACTTTCATACCCCTTCAGAGCACCTAGTTGATGGCGTGACTTACCCGATGGAAATGCATATTGTTAATTACCGAGCGCCCTTATATGAAGGCGACCACCCGCATTATTTAGTGATCGGTGTTTTATTTAAAATGGGTCAGGAAAATAAGTTTATCAGTGAGTTTTTAGGAAAAATACCGGAAAAGGCGCATAGTCACGCCGCTATAAAAAAAGGAGTTGTGCGATTACATGATCTTTTTAGCGCATCCTTAGAGGAAGAATTAAATAATTTTTACCATTACAAAGGCTCATTAACAACGCCGCCTTATACTGAAACAGTGAATTGGTTTGTATTAAAGTATATTATTGAGGCATCACCTGAGCAGATTTATGCCATTAATAAGATCGAGGGAAACAATGCGAGGCATATCCAGGGTGAGTACGGCAGAGTTGTTGACTAAACAAACAATACGTTGAAAGTTTTTAAACACAGGAATCTAATCATCCTTGACAAACCTGTTGTGCGCGACAACTAAAGGGTTGAGGTATCGTCTAAAGAAACTCATGGTTCCTGTCAATAAATCGAAAGGGTAGTCGAAAGTGAGGCAGTGAAGGCGCTGTGAGACAAATTGCCGCGCGACAACGTGCCACATTTTCAATAGTGAATAAGTTGCATAAAATAGAACCATATTTAAGATCTCCTCTTAAATTAGAATTTTTTTACATTTTATGTAAAGTTTAACCATCCCATTTTGTAGCGGGGTGGTTTTTTTTGCCCGTTTATCAAGTGTTTCCTGATTGTTGCAAAGGATGGATTTTTCGCGCGACCGGATTAGGTGTTAGAAAACACAAGATATGGTTCAGGTATCGTCTCATCACAGTGATTCAAGCAATAAAGGTGAAGGACATCATACCCGACAGATTTAAAGTCAGTAGCGCGGCATTATCGATGAACTAAGTGGGTGTCAATGGCTTCTTTTTAAAGGGAAGGCGTGCATCGTAATACTTCTTATAGGTCGAGTGATTTTCTTTTTCGTGCTGAATGAAGCGGTGTATTGCTTTTGAGAATTGTAGTTCTTGAATCCAGTGTGCTGAGTAGGTAGTGACCGGGGTAAATCCACGCACAATTTTGTGTTCGCCCTGAGCACCAGCGTCAAAGCGATTCAAGTTATGTTCAATGCAATAGTCAATCCCTTGGTAGTAGCATGTTTCAAAATGTAAGCCACTAAATTGGTCAAGACATCCCCAATAGCGGCCATAAAGGGTGTCGTTTCCGGTAAAAAATAGAGCCATTGCGACGGGTGATTGGCTGCATTCGGCAATGACTAGTAATAATTGTTGTGGCATGGTTTCTGCAATTTGTTTAAAAAACTCAAACGTCAGGTAGGGTTGGCTGTTCTTTTTCAGGTAGGTTAATTGATAAAACTGATAAAAATAGCGCCATTGTTGTTCTGTGATGGCGTGTCCTTTAACGGTTTTCATTTGGATCTCTTGTTCAGCGATAAGTCGTCGTTCACGCTTTATTTGTTTTCTTTTTTTAGCGCGTAAAGTCGCTAGAAAATCGTTGAAATCGCAGTAGTTATTGTTAAACCAATGAAACTGAAAGCCGAGACGAATACTTAAGCCAAGATTTTGAAGTTGTTTTGCTTGCTCTGGAAGGGGAAAGAGACAATGCCATGAGGAGACTTGATGATTCTTAGCATGATTTTTAAGATAACTGATAATTTCCTGTGTGATGGATAGACGGTCATGACCATTCTTTATCATGACTCGATGACCCTGACAGGGTGTAAAGGGAATGCTAGTCAGCCACTTGGGGTAATAAATGTGCTGGTGGTTATGGTAGGTATTGGCCCAAAGGTGATCGAAAACATATTCACCTTGAGAGTGAAATTTTAAATATAACGGCATCACAGCAATCAACTGTTGGTCTGAGTAGACTAAAAGATGGTGAGGCTGCCAGCCAGTTTTATGGCAAACGGATAAACTCTTTTCTAAGGCAAGTAAAAAGGCGTGTTGTAAGAAAGGATCGTTTTGACCGGTTATCTGGTTCCATTCATCTGCAGGAACAGAGTCAATATCTTGAATGAGTTTGATATCCATTAGATTTATGTCTTTTTATAATGATTCGTTCTTTTGGATTAAAAATCATGATGGGATTAATTTCGATAGTTAGGATTATTTATAATTTTTAAGGCAGATTCAATGAGTCAGGTGAAGAAAAATAAACCCACGATGAAATTTTCATGAATTACTCAGAGGAAATTAATGACAGGATCTATTAATGGGGTGATTGTGATAATGGTTGCGGTGACTTAAAATTCTTGGTTTTGACCGTTAGGGAGGTTTTTAAGATGCAGGATATGACATTCTCTCAAGCTTGTGAAAACAACAAAAAACCGATTCTTGAGCAGATCAAGGTTGTTTTTACGACGCCTATAACCGTGTGGGAGATTGGCAGTGGTACTGGACAGCACGGCTGTTTCTTTGCGCAACAGTTACCCCATATCATTTGGCAGCCGACTGATTTGCCGGTAAATTTATCGGTTATTTCACGGCGTGTTAAAGACAGTGCTTTGAAAAATATTAATCAGCCGTTGGCGTTAGATGTTAGAACAAGGTTGTGGCCTGAAAAGTCTATTGAGGGTTTATTTACAGCCAATACTTTCCATATCATGCATTGGGCTATGGTCGTTAATTTTTTTGAGCAGTTAACCGTTACTTTGAAGGTAGGTGCATCGGTTGTTATCTATGGACCGTTTAATGTTAACGATCAATACACCAGTGAAAGTAATGCTCATTTTGATCAGTGGTTAAAATTAAGAGATCCACAAAGTGGTATTCGTGATATTGAGGATATTATTTCTTTAGCGACAAGTGCCGGAATGATTTTGAGAAAAAACATGGCCATGCCGGCAAATAATCAATTACTTGTTTTTCAGAAACAGTGTTGAAATCATAGATTATGCTGCTTTCTTTTGCGCCAAAAGGTAGCGCGACTCATCCCGAGACTTTCTGCAGCGGGGTTTATTTTTCCTCGGTATTGAGTGAGTGCATTTTGAATCGCTGTGCGTTCTTGTTCAATGGTTAATGCACCAGAAAAATGTATATTTGGGGTGGGAGAAAGGTTTTCTTTGACTGTTTTGAATTCGGGAGGAAGTTCTGAATAATGTAGCGTACTTCCTTGGCCAACAACAAAAGCATACTCTAAGATATTTTGTAATTCACGGATATTACCGGGCCAAGAGTGATTGAGTAGTGCTTGCATAGCTTTAGGAGAAATTTTAGAGATAATGCGAAATTTCTTTAGGTTGTTTTGTTTGGTAAAGTGCCAGAGGAGTAGTTGGATATCTTCTCGGCGTTCTTTAAGAGGCGGTATAAAAATTGGAACGACACGTAGACGATACATGAGGTCGGCACGAAACAGCCCATGAGTGACTCGTTCTCGGAGAGAATGGTGTGTTGCGGCCACAAGCCTTACATCAATGGTAACGCTTTGGTTTCCACCCACCGGTGTCAAGGTGCGTTCTTGAATGACGCGGAGTAGTTTGGCTTGTAATTCTAAAGGAAGTTCAGCGATTTCATCTAAAAATAATGTACCTTTATGGGCGCGTTGAAATAAACCGGTATGGTTGTTAACAGCGCCGGTAAATGCACCTTTAACATGTCCAAAGAGTTCACTCTCCAGTAAATTAGCCGATAAAGCTGCACAGTTAATAGCCAGAAAGGGTTGCTTGTTACGGCTACTCAAGGTGTGTATAGCTTTAGCAACTAATTCTTTTCCAGAACCACTTTCACCGCGAACTAAAACCGTGGAGTCGGTTCTGGCAGCATTCTTGATTATTTGAAACACGGGTTCCATTGTGGATGACTGACTTAGAATCCCGTGGAAGTTAGTGTGTGGAGTCAGGGTGTCTGGTTCTGGGGCTAAGGATGATTCAATTGTTGGCTGTGGGATGGATAGAGTAATAAGGTGACCAATGCATTCTTTTTGTGTTGCTAATATGGGGTTAGCTTTTATTTGATATAAAAGGCCGTCAATATTGATTGTTTTAGCTTCCAAGTAGTTGTCGAGGGTAGGGTTAAATATTTCGAGAGGACAAGTTCTTCCCATTAGATCGGTGCTGATAGGCTGTAATAGATGCGTTGTTTTAACGTTACTGTGTAAAATGGTTTGGTGGCTGTTAACGAGTAAGAAATAATTGTTTTCAAAGGCCTGCAATAGAGCGAGGATTGTTGAATGACTTCCATGTTCAAGAAGCCAATGATTAAGAAGTGTGTCTGGTTTCATTGCGGCGATGAATATTGTTTCAATAACGTTTCATTGAAACAATATGGAAACAATGTTGAAAGTGCAATTAGTAATTAATTTATTTTATTGAGACCTTTGCGTGATCAGCTCACATGGTCAGTTAAATTCTAGGACTTCGT
>CAZEVO010000002.1:0-85050 GCA_964515235.1 uncultured Methylococcaceae bacterium
ATCCTGATACTACCTTATCAAGAAAGATAAATGAAGTGAGAAGTTTTATCTCTTTATAATATTTAATTTGAATTATCTTATCGGTTTACCTTATGCTAAGACCCGAAAAGTTTTATTTAATTACAAATAGTAAATAACATCTGGAGTGAAATTATGGCTGAAACCATGATCCTGGTTCCCGTTCGTACCAGCCGGCAAGGTACATCATTGAATGCAGGAAAATTAAAAGATGACTACCGTGATGAAACATCAACGATAGAAATTCATGGCGAAGACATGACAAGACTCGGGCTAACCAAAGGTGACCGTGTCAGAATGATCTCCATTCATGGCACAAGCGCTGAAGTGACCTGTAAACCGCAAAAAGGCTCTGATGCTGTCCCAGGACTGATTTTCATGGCTTATGGGCCTATTTCGAGCTTATTTATGGAGTCGGATACCGCTGGAACCGGTATGCCTTTATCGAAACAGATGGAAATCACGTTAGAAGGCCCTTTAGCACCTGATGGCTCAATTATTCCTGTTCAGCCCAACCTCACCGGCATTACCGGTGATTTAGCAACTACCCCTCTATCCGTTGACCAGGTCGGCTTTCTTAATGCCTTATCAAACAGCCAGCCCAGCCCAGCGCAAGCACTATGGCTCAGTGGTTACTTTGCCGCATTAAGTGGCTCAGGACTAGCGCCTGGCGATTTTACGAATTCAACCCAAGCCAACAATACAGCACAACTCCCTTTACTCACTATCTTGTTCGGCTCTGAAACCGGCAACGGCGAACATTTAGCAGAGGATCTACTAGAGCAAGCCAAAGCCAAAGGCTTTAATGTCCAAATACAAGACATGATGGACTATGACGTTGCTAATTTACCTAATGAGCAATATCTTTTAGTCATTGTCAGCACACAAGGCGAAGGCGACCCACCATTAACAGCAGGAAAATTACACAGCTATTTCAAAAATGGGGAAGCGCCTGAACTGGCACAATTAAAATTTGCTGTTTTTGCCTTAGGTGATAGCAGTTATGAATTTTACTGCCAGACTGGCAAAGATTTCGATTCGTTTTTAGAAACATCCGGAGCAACGCGACTATTAGACCGCGTTGATGCCGATATTGATTTTGAAGAACCTGCTGAGACATGGATGGAAGAGATTTTAGCTCTTTATCAAACTGCCGCAGAAGAAGTTGCCGGTGCTATTTCTAACGCTGAAACCGGGAAGACAACCAGTAAAAAATCAACTTATTCCAAAACTAATCCCTTTATGGCCCCGACTATTAATGTCGTTAACCTAAATGGCGAAGGCTCCATTAAAGAAACCTGCCATATAGAAATAGACCTAAAAGGTTCAGGACTAAGTTATGAACCCGGTGATGCTCTAGGCGTTTATCCACTTAATGACAGCCGCTATGTAGAGCAATTATTAACTGCCCTCAATATGAGTGGCGATGACAGAGTAACCATTGGTAAAGACGATTTATCACTTAAACAAGCCTTTCAAGAAAGGCTTGATATTACCGCACTTAGTCGGGTTAATATGGAAAAATTTGCCGACTTAACCGCCAGTGATACACTTAAAACATTACTAGATAAAGACAATAGTGAACAATTCAAAGACTATATCTGGGGCAGACAAATACTGGACTTGGTCGAAGACTACACTGTAAATGAATTTAGCCCACAAGACTTCATCGGTATTTTAAGACGCATACCTGCCAGACTTTATTCTATCGCCTCCAGTATTAAAGCACACCCTGAAGAAGTTCAATTACTGGTCGGATCAGTTCGCTACACCAGCTTTGATCGCGATCGAGAGGGGGTTTGCTCTACCTTTTTAAATGGTCGCATCACCCCTCCTGAAACGTTAGCTGTCTATGTTCATGCTAACAAAAACTTCAGTTTACCTGAGAATCCTGACACACCCGTCATTATGGTTGGGCCTGGGACCGGGCTTGCCCCTTTCCGTTCATTCCTTGAGGAACGAAAAGCTATCGGTGCAAGTGGAGCAAACTGGCTCTTTTTTGGCGACCAACACCAGGCCTGTGATTATCTCTATGGTGATGAATTAGATCAAATGAAATCTGAAGGCTTGTTAACGAACTTAGACCTTGCTTTCTCGAGAGACCAAGAAGAGAAAATTTATGTACAAACACGAATCTTAGCTCGCTCAAAAGAGATCTATGAGTGGCTAGAAAAAGGGGCCTACTTTTATATTTGTGGTGATGCAGAACGAATGGCCAAAGACGTACATAAAGCACTCATAGAATCGGTCAGAATTGAAGCAGGCATTGATGAACAAGCGGCTGAAAGCTATATTGATAACTTGCTTGAAAATCGACGCTATCAACGTGATGTTTATTAAAAATTCATCACGAATTCGGCACAGTTCTGCTGATATGGTTATTTTAGCGGCAAGAATCAGGTAAAATCATAAATTAATTGTTAAATAGACCAGACCCTTTAACTCAATATTTCACTGTTATTATGTTTTTGAAAGAATTCTATTCCAAGTCCAACTCAGGCATCCAAATTGCGGCAGAGCAAGCAAGCCAATTTGCCAAAGAAATCGCTGGCGACTTTAACCCTTTACATGATCCTGATTCAAAACGCTTTTGCGTCCCGGGTGATTTACTGTTTGCATTGGTACTGGAAAAATACGGTTTAAGTACGGAGATGCACTTTACCTTTTCAAATATGGTCGGTCACGGTATCAACCTTATTTTCCCTGAGAAAAACAGTAACACTGTCGATATTCATGATGACAAATTAAATACCTATCTCAAAGTCAATGACAACGGCGATCAAACCACCGATAAAATACAGGTGGAAAATTTCATCAAGAATTATGTCGCCTTTTCTGGCCTCAACTTTCCGCACGTTTTAGTACCTCTGATGGCAGAACAAAATACCATGATCAATACTAATCGCCCCCTCGTCATCTACGAGAGCATGTCATTTAAATTACAACATCTTGACTTCACTGATCATCGAATCATACCTGCTGATAATACCTTAGAAATCAATGGTCGGCGTGGAGAGGTTCATCTTCACTTTAATGTTGTAACCGATAATGGCCAAGTTGGTCACGGCTTTAAGAAAATTCTGATCAGTGGCATTAAAGCGTATGACCATGACATCATTCATGCCTTTACTGAAGATTACCTTGCCCACAAAAATGCGTACCAACAACAAATAACAGAATCAGTATAGCCCTAAACTAAATAATAATACCCTATGACTGCAACACTTGGACAAATAGCTGATTTAATCAATGCTGAACTTATTCATGGCAATCTTGAACACCCCATTAATAGCGTTGCTACACTCTCAACAGCACAACAAGGTGAAATTTCTTTTTTAACCAATTTCAAACACCTACAAAGTGCCCGCCAATCAAACGCTTCCGCCATCATTGTCGGGCGCGCTGTTGCAGACCTTGAAATACCTCAATTGGTTTCTGACAACCCTTATTTGAGCTGGGCTAAGGCCGTTGCATTATTTAAACCAGACCGTTCATCTCACCTCCCCATTTCGATACATCCTAGTGCCTGTATAGATTCCAGTTGCCGAATAGGTGATAACACACATATTGGTGCCAACGTTGTTATCGGTGCCAATACCACCATCGGTACCAATTGCATCATCCACAGCGGTGTTATCATAGAAGAAAACTGCCAACTCGGTGACAATGTTGAGATTCACCCAAATGTGGTTATTCATTTTGGCTCTAGGATTGGCCACCGATGTAACATTTGGTCCAACGCCGTCATTGGTAGTTATGGCTTTGGTAATGCTAAAGATGGTGCCAAGTTTGTTCGTATCCACCAGTTAGGTAATGCTATTTTAGAAGATGACGTTGATGTTGGTGCAGGCGCAACCATTGATCGCGGCGCTGTAGATGATACTGTAATCAAACGTGGTGCTAAGATTGATAACCTAGTCATGATTGCTCACAATGTCATCATCGGTGAAGATACTGCAATTGCTGCTCAAACTGGTATTTCTGGCAGCACAAAAATTGGTAATCAGGTTCTGATAGCCGGGCAAGTCGGTTTTGTTGGTCACATTGAAATTGGCGACCAATCTTTTATTGGTGCACAAGCCGGCGTTTCTAAGTCATTCCCCGCTGGTAGTAAAATAACCGGCTACCCTGCTCGTCACTTAATGGATGTGAGACGCAGTGATACTGCTATCACGCATTTGCCTGAACTTATCAAAAAAGTAAAACAACTTGAACAAAAAATTGCTTCCCTGACCGATCAGAAATAAACAACTATTTAAAATCCCACATTTTTTCAAGTCTTTTAGCAGAAACGGGATAGGCTGTTTTCAAATGTTGCGCAAATAACGATACTCTGAATTCTTCCAGACTCCACCGAAAGCTCTCACTGGCCGGCTTCACTGGTTCTTTCTCAGATCTTTTGACAACACTAGCCCAATAACGCCGGTTAAATTGACTGATCTCATGTAGTTTCTGCTGGTCTCTCTGAGGATCTTCAACTATCTTTTCAAGACGGTAACTCACTGCATTTAAATATCGTGGATAAGCTAAAAGATGTGGGTATGGCGTCTCTCGGACAAAGCCATTAAATACCAGTGCATTCAGATGTGTTTTTATTTCCTCAACAATCTCGGGAGATAAATTTTGTTGCGCCAACTCCCTTGATAACTGCAAATAAGACTTTAATATATCGCGAATTAATGTTGTCACCTGAATAGAAAATGCCGACAAAGAGGACTTTTTCTTTAAGGCTTGTTCAAATTCTACATTACACCTGATCATTGAAGACCCAATAAAAACCTCCCTAAAACAAAGAAAAAGACAATCAAACTTAAGTGGCTCAATAGCCAAATTTTCTCCCATATAAGGGTGTTGCAATAAATTCTGATAAGCAAGCTCAACATCTGTACCGAATGACCAGTTCTTTAATAGATATTTTCGTTCTTTCTTCAAAGTTAATTGGAAAAGTCGAACCAGACCCTTTAAATGAACCTGTTCTGCCTTCAATTCAGTTTCTAACAACCGCAACCCAACGGTTTCCCCTTCATCAATAAGAGCTGGATAACCCAAATAATCTTGCCCTTCTTTTTGAAAACGATAATGCTTTGGGATTTCATCAAATGCCCATTGAATATAACCTGTCAAATTTAATTCATCTTGCGCTATCTGCTCAAAACTAATAACTGAGGCTTTTTTAAAAGTCTGTTGAAGTATTTGAAGGTCGCGTCCCGTAGCCATTAGTTCGCCATTATCCCCGACAACATTAAAATTCATCATTAAGTGCTCAGAAATATTGGTTAACGACCATAAGTTTAACGGCACAGATTCACCCGTCAATCGCCGTAAACGATCACTTAGCCACTGGCAGATATTAGTTTGACAGTCCGGCTCAATTTCCAGACAACGGTCAACCATTTGTGGCACCGGGACAAATTTTTTCCGCCATAACTTTGGGAGCCCTTTGATCAGAGCACATAACTTTTCATGGCGCAAACCCGGCACTAACCACTCAAAAGGTTCCTTAACCAATTGATTAAGCTGTTGAATAGGTAATTGTGCTGTAACACCATCTTCAGAACTTCCAGGATCAAACTTATATTGCAGTTTAATTCTTGTTTTTCCAACGACCAAGTCGTCGGGAAAAACGAGCTCATCTATCGTTAACTGTTGATCCCGGGTAATTTTATCTTTACTTAAAAACAATAACCTAGGCTGTTTTTTCTCAGCCGTTTTACGCCACTTCTCAAAAGTTACGCCATTGACAACCGATGACGCTACCTTGTTATCATAAAAATTATAGAGCCACTCTTCACCTTCTATCAAATCAACGCGTCGGCCTTTATGTTGAATATAATCCAACTCCTCCAAAAGGACTTGATTTGCTTTAAAAAAGGCTGCTGTTGTCTGATACTCCTGATAAACCAGCCCGAAACGAATGAACATTGCTCGGGCTGCTTCTGGGTCCACATGTTCATAGGGAATTTTTCGTTTAGTTCGTAGTGTTAGCCCATATAAAGCTGTACGTTCAAAAATAGCGCAACGCCCGGCTTTTTTCTCCCAATGTGGCTCATAATAACTACGTTTTATTAAATGTTGCGCACTCTCTTCAATCCACTCTGGTTCAACTTTTGCAACATTACGCGCGTAGACTTTACTGGTTTCAACATGCTCGGCCGCCACGATCCACTTCGGGCGTACTTTATGCTGTCCTGAGCCCGGAAATATAAAAAATTTGTGATTCCGTGCCCCCAGATATTCATACTGTTCATGCTTAAACCCAATATTGGATAAAAGCCCCGTCAATAATGCCTGATGAATGTCCTGATAACCTGCTGGTGTTTGATTGACTTTAAATTTCAACTCATTTTTAATCACCAGATTAATTTGTTGCTGAACATCTTGCCATTCGCGCATACGTACAAAAGAAAGAAAATTTTCACGACAATATTTCTTAAGCCGGTTATTCGAAAGTTCAGTTTTTTTAGCTTCATATTTATTCCATAATTTAATGAAACTCAGAAAATCTGAATTTTCCGCCTTATATGCTGCATGCTTGCCTTCTGCTAAATGCATTTTATCAACCGGCTTCTCCCGGGGGTCTTGTATACTTAACCCTGATACTATAATGCTAATTTCAGTCAAACAATTGAACTGTTTAGCAGCTATTAATGTTCTTGCTAATTTAGGATCAATAGGCAATCTAGCTATTTGATGACCTAAAGGTGTCATACGCTCCTTCAGGTCCAAGGCATTAATTTCATGAAGCACCTTAACCCCATCGCGAATCATCTTATTATCGGGTCGTTCTAAAAAAGGGAAATCTTTAATATCACCCAGTTTTAACGTGCTCATCTGTAAAATAACCGATGCTAAATTAGTTCTTAGGATTTCAGGTTCGGTAAATTCAGACTTATTTAAATAGTCTTGTTCTGAATATAATCGGATACAAATGCCCGCTGCAACTCGACCGCAACGCCCTGCTCGTTGATTAGCACTGGCTTTGGAAATGGTTTCTATCGGTAACCGTTGAATTTTACTTCGCTGACTATAACGACTAATCCGCGCTAGTCCCACATCAATAACACTGCGAATACCTGGAACGGTTAACGATGTTTCAGCAACATTAGTTGCCAAAACAATACGCGGCTTTTGAGCCGATTTAAAAATACGCTCTTGCTCACTAATACTTAATTTTGAATACAAGGGCAAAATATCAAAAACTTGACCATGCGACTTTTGTAAAGTTTCAACTGTGTCTCTAATATCACGCTCACCGGTTAAAAAAATCAAAATATCACCCTGAATATCTCGATACAACTCCTGAACAGCCGCTACGATGGCAGACTGGACATCCATCGTTTCTTCATTATCTTCGCTATGACTTTCAATAGGCCGATAACGAATCTCTACAGGATAAGTTCGTCCTGAAACTTCAATAATAGGAGCATTATTAAAATGGGTTGCAAAACGTTGAGGATCAATAGTCGCGGAAGTAATAATGAGCTTTAAATCCGAACGTCTTTGTATTAACCATTTTAAATAGCCTAATAAAAAGTCGATATTTAGGCTGCGTTCATGCGCTTCATCAATGATCAAAGTATCATATTGTGACAAAAAACGATCGGCTTGAATTTCAGCCAATAAAATACCATCCGTAACTACTTTAACTAAGGTTTTGTCCTGCGTTTTATCATGAAATCTTATTTTATAACCAACTGACTGCCCCATCGACTCACCTAACTCTTCAACAATACGATTGGCAACAGTACGCGCCGCAATACGTCTCGGTTGAGTATGACCAATAAACCCTGTCGATCCACGCCCAACAGATAAACAAATTTTGGGCAACTGTGTTGTCTTACCAGAACCGGTTTCACCGCACACAATCACCACTTGATGAGCGCTAATAAGCTCTGCAATTTCATCTTTTCTTTCTGAAACTGGCAGATCTGGAAATGTCAATGTGGGTATTGAAGACTGTCGACTTTCTTTTTTTTGTAACGAGCACTTAACCTTTTCAACTAAAAGTAAAAACTTTTCCTCATTCATTTTTCCTTGTCGCTGCTCGTTGAGAAGACGATCTAATTCCCTTTTTAACAGAAATTTATCCCGACTTAAGCAAAGTGTTATGTCCTTCTTAAGATTTTTAATAACTGCCTTTGATTGCATACCTTTGGTTATGATCCTTTTTTAAAAAACATTTAAAAAAATTCATTCAAAAAATTTATTAACGCTAAACTAGCACTAAAGCTATAACTGGCTGAATACATAACCATTAGTACGACAGAAGTAAACAATGAATGCCAAACTTACCTTTTTATTTCCTTGTATTGCAATCCTTGCATCCGTCCTTGCCTTTTTTTACAACAGCGAGTTTTCAGGCTTAAAGCCTTTTATTATCCCGCTACTGGCTCTAGTGATGTTTGCTATGGGGTTAACGCTAACCATAAGTGATTTTAAAGCCGCTACAAAACAGCCTATTCTCATCGTTCTAGTTCTGGCTATCCAATTCTTCTTCATGCCTTTTTTTGCTTGGATAATCGCCACCAGTTTATCATTACCCACCGAGCTATTCATTGGGCTACTCTTAGTCGGTAGTAGTGCCGGAGGAACTGCTTCCAATGTAATCTGCTTTTTAGCCAAAGGGAATGTCGCCTTATCGATTCTCATGACCCTCAGTTCGACTCTTTGTGCTACCGTTTTTATGCCGGTACTCACTTATCTTTATCTGAATCAGAGCATACCTGTTCCCATCAGCGCCATGATGCAAAGCATCATGTTAATGGTTTTTTTACCGGTTCTTACCGGTACATTAATTAATACAAGATTTTCCTCTTATTTACACTCGGTACAAAATCTACTGCCGATTATCTCTAGCCTTTCAATCATCACTATTATTGCTATTATCGTAGCCTTAAACCATGACAATCTTTTAATGATCTCTTTTCCCGTCATTTTAGCGGTTATATTACACAATCTTTTAGGCCTGACCATTGGTTACCAAATACCTAAACTATTACGATTCGATCAGCGAACTTGCCGCACATTTGCCATAGAGGTTGGCATGCAAAATTCAGGCCTCAGTGTTGCTTTGGCCATAAAATACTTTTCTATTACCGCTGCTTTACCTGGTGCGCTTTTTAGTATATGGCATAATCTTTCTGGCTCAATTTTAGCTAGTTTTTGGCAAAACACCCACCTGACTTCAGCCGGTAAAAAATGACACTGTAAAAAAGGCCTACTGATTTCTCAGTAAGCCTTCTTCTAAAACTCTGCAAATAAAGTTGATTAGCGTACCTTAGGCTGCAAAGTTTTTAGCTGCAAAATCCCAGTTAACCAATGACCAAAAGGCCTTCAGGTATTGCGGCCGTGCATTACGATAATCAATGTAATAAGCATGTTCCCAAACATCACAAGTCAACAACGGAATTTGACCGTCAGTTAATGGGCAAGCGGCATTACTACTACTAACTAACGCTAAACTACCATCTGGATTTTTAACTAACCATGCCCAACCTGAACCAAAGGTTGTAACTGCACATTTTTCAAATTGTTCTTTAAAAGCATCAACCGAACCAAAGTCTTTGGTTATAGCATCAGCTAACGCTCCTGTCGGGTTACCACCACCATTAGGTGATAAACTATGCCAATAAAAAGTATGATTCCAAATTTGTGCCGCGTTATTAAAAACACCTCCGGTTGAACGCTCTACGATCCGTTCAAGCGACTGCCCTTCAAATTCCGTTCCTGCCACTAAATTATTCAAATTAGTCACATAGGTTTGATGGTGTTTACCGTAGTGAAACGCCAGTGTTTCTTGAGAAATATGAGGAACTAATGCATCCATTGCATAAGGTAATTCAGGTAATTCAAAAGCCATAAAAAATAATCTCCTACTTAAGCCAAATAAAACAACTCATGATCAAAATCCATGAGTATAGTGAAAAATTCCTGAATAATACTGAACTGTTCGCCTTAAATCAACAACCACGCCATGACATTCGCTGTTAGCTAATTTATAATCCTTTTATTTAAATGAATTGATTAGCCATGAGTCAAACTGAGAATAAAAACAAACCAACAGCAATAACGATTGAAGAAGGGAAACGTTACTGCTGGTGTAGTTGTGGTCTGAGTGAAAAAGGCGTTATTTGTGACGGTACACATAAAACTGCAGCTACCGAAAAACGCTCACTCTCTTTTATTGCCGATGATAATAAAACCATTTTTCTATGTGGCTGTACCCAAACTAAAACACCGCCTTTTTGCGATGGCAGCCATAAATTTTTATAAATCTACTGTAACACTGCACATGCGCCCAAACGACAAAGTTACATTCTTTATCAACGATGGGTATTGAAATAGAACATAAATTTCTTCTTGCTAATAACCTCTGGCGCGTTGGTGTCACTCGTTCAACTCATTATAAGCAAGGCTATCTCTCGAGTAACAGCAATGTATCAACCCGTATTCGCATTAGCAACACACAGGCATGGATTAACATTAAAAAAGCCACTATTGGCAACCAGAGGGATGAATACGAATACCCTATCCCCTTACTTGATGCAGAAGAAATGCTCAAAACACTGTGCCAACAACCACTCATAGACAAAACCCGTCATCTCGTTCCTTACCGACAACACTTGTGGGAGATTGATGAATTCCACGGCGTGAATGCTGGTCTTATCGTAGCTGAAATTGAACTCACCTCAAACGATGAAGTCTTTGCAAAACCAGACTGGCTTGGCGCAGAAGTCACTCTAGAACATAAATATTATAATAATCAATTAGCTAAACACCCTTACTCGTCTTGGTAACCAAAATGTTGTTAAGCAGCAACTAATGTTGTTTATTTACACTAAATAGTTGCTTTTAAGACCTCAGTCGATTATAGTCCTTACCTATCAATGGGTTATTTTCTATTTATCATGAAGAAACTACTGACAATCATATTGTTATTATTTTCCTTTCAGTTAGCGGCAGGCGAGTATGCAGAAACTGTCACTGATATTGAGCAGTCATGGGCTAAAATTTACTACAGCGCTAAGAAAAAACAACAATACAAACAATACAGTCAACTATTACATCGCATCAAACAACTCAACACGACCTATCCAGATCAACCTGAACTGTTCATCTGGCAGGCCATCACACTGGCAACCCGCGCAGAACAAGAAAGCAGTTTTAATGCATTGTCATCAATACATCATGCCAAAGATTTATTAATCAAAGCGATTGCTATTAATCCAAACGCTATGGATGGCTCTGCTTTTGTAACACTGGGTAGTCTTTATTCTATGGTTCCCGGCTGGCCTATTGCTTTTGGCAATGACCAAAAGGCAGAACATTCTTTAAAAAAAGCGCTATCCATTAACCCAGACGGTATCGACAGCAACTATTTCTACGGTGAATTCTTACTCAGTAAAAATAAACTCAGTCAGGCCAGTCACTTTTTCACTAAAGCAATTAATGCACCGGTACGCGAGAACCAGAAGTTTGCTGATAACCAGTTAAAACAAGAAGCCCGCTTAGGCCTTGCCAATGCCAACGCTCGTAAAGTTAGCGGCAAAAAAGGTTTTTTTACTCGCCTTTTTCATTCAACTGCATTTGCAAAGATGACCCCATAAGACAAGTATCAATCTATGTTCAAAATTTAAACCTAAACTTCTAATAAAAAGGCAGAGTCATTGAGGCTAATAATTGCTTACGTTCAGTAGCATCTGTTTCACACAATGCTTTTTTAACAATTTTACCAGTCAAGTGCGGCGCCAGTATTTCAATAAAACTTAAAATATAAGGTCGAATATACTTATCCTTACGTATCGCAACATTGGAATAACTAGTACCAAATAAACTCCTTGCATCCATAGCGATTAAATCCGCATCTTCTTCTGGGTTATAAGCCATATTAGCAATGATTCCAACACCTAAACCAAAACGAACATAGGTTTTAATTACATCGGAGTCCACTGCCGTCAAGACGATATTAGAGGTTAATCCGGCTTCTGCAAAGGCTTCATCAATGCGGTGGCGCCCGGTATAGCCCATCACATAGGTGATAATCGGTTCTTTCGATAAATGCTCTAAGGTTAAGACCCGCTGTTGCGTTAATTGATGTTCTTTTGGAGTAATGACACATCGGTTCCACTGATAACACGGTAGTGCAACTAAGCCTTGTTCTTCACCTACCGCTTCTGTAGCAATTGCCAGATCAACTTCACCGGTAAACGCCAGCCGCGCAACTTCTTTCGGCGAACCTTGGTGAAGTTCTAACTTAACCCTTGGGTAAATTGACTTAAACCGATTAACCACCGCAGGCAATACATACCGTGCCTGCGTATGGGTGGTGGCTATCGATAACGACCCGGTTTGTCCTTGTGCCTGATTAGAAAACTGGTACAGATCATCGACCCGATTTAAAATACCCATCGCCTGCCGGTGGACCTCTATACCACTATCGGTTAAGCCGGTTAACCGTTTGCCGTGCCTGATAAATAAAGACAGTTTTAACTCAGCCTCTAGCAGTTGTATTTGTTTACTGATCGCCGGCTGCGTCAACGCCAGCTGATTAGCGGCTTCTGAAATACTGAAATTGTGCTTAACAATCGCCCTTAAAGCCCTTAACTGCGTTAATTTCATCTATATTCTAATGGGTTATATTGTAATAAATTAATATCAGTTTTATTTATACCCTATTTAACCTATAGTAGCCGAACTTTTGATCAATTATTCATTAAATCGTGGACATAGTAAATATTACCGCCGGTGCTTTAGTCGGCTTTATTGTCGGCCTAACCGGTGTTGGAGGCGGGTCACTGATGACACCGATTTTAGTCTTAGGCTATGGTATAAACCCTGCTGTTGCCGTGGGTACCGACTTGATTTATGCAGCAATCACCAAATGTACCGGTATCTGGTTTCATCACCGTCACAACACCATTGACTGGCGAGTGGTCAAATACCTCCTGGGCGGTAGTGTTCCCGGCTCTGTAGTAACCATTGCTTACTTTAGTCACCATCAGGAACAACAACGGGCCATGGAAGATATGATGATGGCTACACTAAGTTTGATGCTCATTCTTACTGCTTGTTTAGTACTGTTGAAAAATAAAATTGCTGCACGGGGCGAGTACGCAGTAGGACGCAACTTGCGCACGCATTTACGCCATAAACGACCGGTTGTCACCACTATTTCTGGTATTTTTCTGGGTATTGTCGTCACCCTTTCTTCAGTTGGTGCTGGCGCTATCGGTACGGCAATCTTATTTATCTTACACCCAAAAAAATCTGCGATTAAAATTATCGGCACCGATATTGCCCATGCAGTCCCCTTAACTCTGATTGCCGGTGCTGGTCATATGCACTTGGGCAGTGTCGATTTTAGCTTGCTCTCCGGACTACTGGTCGGCGGTATCCCTGCTGTATATGCTGGCAGTTTCTTTGGTAAAAAACTCTCTGACAAAGTTCTTCGACCCATGATTGCCATTATTCTTTTTTTAATGGGTTTAAAATTAGCATTCGCCTCAGTATGACTGTTCTTTTTAAGAGGTCATTCTGCTATGATTAATTAATTAACTATTAATTACTTTTAGGAATAAGTTATGACCTTTGTTGTCACTGAAAACTGCATCAAATGTAAATTTACCGACTGCGTTGACGTTTGTCCTGTCGACTGCTTTCATGAAGGCCCTAATTTCTTAGTCATTGACCCAGACGAATGTATTGACTGCACCTTGTGTGAACCAGAATGCCCAGCAGAAGCAATTTACTCTGAAGACGAATTACCAGAAGGCCAAGAGGTTTTTATTGAACTCAATGCTGAACTCGCCAAGACATGGCCTCTTATTACCGATGTTGGTGAACCAATGGAAGATGCTGAAGAATGGAATGGCAAAGAAGGTAAAATTGATTTACTCGAAAAATAACGCCATACCAATTTTCTCAAGACAAAAAAAAGCCGGATTAAATCCGGCTTTTTTGTTGTCAATTAAGACCACTTCGAACTTTAAGTGTCATCACTCACTGGTTCTGGGCGATCAACTAATTCAACGTAGGCCATTGGAGCTGTATCACCTGTTCTAAAACCACACTTTAAAACACGCAAATAACCACCTGGGCGATCTTGGTAACGCGGACCTAATTCTGCAAATAATTTAGCTACAGAATCTTTATCGCGTAAGCGAGCGAAAGCTAAACGACGTTTGGCTACTGAATCATTTTTAGCTAGGGTAATCAACGGCTCCGCAAAACCTCTCAGCTCTTTAGCTTTAGGGAGTGTCGTTTTTATGATTTCATGCTTAATCAAGGAATTAACCATATTGCTAAATAGTGCTTTACGGTGACTACTGTTCCTGTTTAATTTTCTACCTGTTTTACGATGTCTCATTTCGACGTAAACCTTATTATTTTTTTAAATATTATCGTCAATACGACGCGCTAAACCTTCAGGAGGCCAGTTTTCAAGACGCATGCCTAAAGTTAATCCTTTAGTTCCTAAAACATCTTTAATTTCAGTCAATGACTTCTTGCCTAAATTCGGTGTTTTCAGTAATTCATTTTCGGTTCGTTGAATCAAATCACCGATATAAAAAACGTTTTCTGCTTTTAAACAGTTCGCTGATCTAACAGTTAACTCTAAATCATCAACAGGACGCATTAGAACTGGGTCATATTGCTCTTCTGGCTCAACTGTTTCTACAACTTCAAGTTCTGAAACTTTTTCAAAATCGACAAAAACCGACAATTGATCATGTAAAATTGTCGCTGCCATCTTGATGGTTTCTTCAGGGTCAACCGTACCATTAGTTTCTAGACTTATAACTAGCTTATCTAAGCCTGTACGTTGATCAACTCGCGTTTTCTCAACCGCGTAAGCCACATTACGTATAGGACTATAACCTGAATCAATTTGAATAGCGGTCACTGAAGACTGGTCAGTTGATTTTTTTCTATCAACCGCGGACTCATAACCACGACCTCCTTTTACAACCATTCTCAAATTGAAACTAACGTCCTGAGTAATGTTAGCTATAACTAACTCAGGATTAATAATCTCAACATCATGTGTTAATTCAATATCGCCAGCTAAAACTTCACCAGGACCTTGCTTTGAAACTTTTAATTCAACTTCTGTTTTTTCATGTAACACAATTGCTAGATTCTTAAGATTAAGAATAATATCAATCACATCTTCCTGAACACCCTCAATAGAGGAGTATTCATGTTGAACCCCTTCTATTTCGATCTCAGTAACGGCATAACCCGGGATGGTCGACAGAATTACTCTTCTTAAGGCACTACCCAAAGTATGACCATAACCACGCTCCAGCGGCTCAATAACAACTTTAGAACGACTAGAACTGATGGTTTCAACTTGAACCATGCCAGGTCTTAACAATCCGGATAACGGATTCTGCATATATGCAACCTCAATAAATCAATTATTTAGAATAAAGCTCAACAACCAGCAACTCATTCATATCACTACCCAAATCAACACGCTCAGGGAGAGATTTAAATGTACCAGACATCGCTTTGACATCAACTTCCATCCAAATAGGAAAACCGTACTGCTCAGCAACTGTTAAAGCATCAATAATTCGTAATTGTTTTTTAGATTTTTCACGAATCGAAACAACATCGCCTGCAGTAACTTTTGCTGAAGGTATGTTATTAATTTTGCCATTGATTTCAATCGCTTTATGAGAAACTAATTGTCTAGCTTCAGCGCGTGTAGCAGCAAAACCCATTCTGTAAACAACATTATCAAGACGTGTTTCCAGTAAATTTAACAAATTCTCACCTGTTGAACCTTTTTGACCGGCTGCAACTTTGTAATAATTTCTAAATTGTTTTTCCAGCACGCCATAGATACGACGCATCCGCTGCTTAGCACGAAGTTGCAGAGCATAGTTTGAAGGTCTATTTCGTCTGACACCATGCTGCCCTGGAGGTGTATCTAATTTACACTTTCCTTCTAACGATTTTCCCCGACTTTTAAGAAATAAGTCAGTGCCTTCACGTCGACTCAGTTTACAGGTAGGTCCTAAATATCTTGCCATTTCTAAATTACTCCAAATTCTTTATACGCGACGTTTCTTAGGGGGACGGCAGCCATTGTGCGGGATCGGTGTTACATCAATAATACTGTTGATTTTGAAACCAATCGCATTCAGTGACCTAACAGTAGAATCGCGTCCTGGGCCAGGGCCTTTTATCATAACATCTAAGTTCTTAACGCCGTATTCTTTAGCTACTTCACCGGCTTTTTCTGCTGCAACTTGCGCTGCGAACGGGGTACTTTTTCTAGATCCTCGAAAACCTGAACCACCGGCTGTGGCCCAAGAGAGTGCATTACCTTTACGGTCTGTAATAGTAATAATGGTATTATTAAAAGAGGCATGTACGTGGGCTATGCCATCGGCAACTTCTCTTTTAATTCTTTTTTTACTACGGCTCGGAGCTGCCATATCTTATCCTCTTAACTGCTATTATTTACGAATGGGTTTTCTTGGACCCTTTCGAGTTCTGGCGTTGGTTTGGGTTCTCTGCCCGCGTAACGGTAAGCCGCGTCTATGACGAATACCACGAAAACAACCTAAATCCATTAACCGTTTGATATTCATCGTAACTTCACGTCTCAAATCACCTTCAACGGTCATTTTTGAAACCACATTACGAATTGATTCTAATTGCTCTTCAGTCAACTCACGAATTTTTACATCCGGTTTAATATTGACTTCATTACATATCTCATTTGCTGTTGTACGACCAATACCATAAATTGCAGTTAAAGCGATAACAGCATGTTTATGATCTGATATATTTATTCCGGCAATACGTGCCATCTAACTGATCTCCTATTACAAACTCTCAAGTTAAGCGGGGAATTATACCATCCCCCTAGTTTTAGCTCAATAAAAAACTAACCCTGACGTTGTTTATGACGTCCGTCTTTACAAATAACACGAAGGACACCATTACGTTTTATAACTTTACAGTTTTTACATATTTTCTTGACGGAAGCTCTTACTTTCATTAGCTTTTCCTATTTTCTAAATTAATTTATTTTTTAAAATTTGCTTTCTTCATAATGCCATCATATTGCTGAGACATCATCAACGTTTGAGCCTGTGACATAAAATCCATAACAACCACAACAATAATCAGCAATGATGTACCACCAAAATAAAAAGGTACATTCCAGTAAACAATCAGGAATTCAGGTAACAAACAAACACCCGTGATATAAATAGCACCAATTAGCGTTAGTCGAGTTAAAACTCTATCAACAAACATCGTTGTTTGATCGCCAGGTCGAATACCGGGTACGAATGCACCAGATTTCTTGAGATTATCTGCTGTATCTTTAGCATTAAAAACTAATGCTGTATAGAAAAAGCAAAAGAATATAATCGCTAAGGCATAAAACATCACATAAATCGGTTGACCTGGTGATAATGCCATTGATACTTCTTGCAACCAACCCAAACCTTCAACATCACTAAACCAACCCGCAATAGTCGATGGAAATAAAATAATACTGGAAGCAAAAATGGGAGGAATTACACCTGCCATGTTTAACTTCAACGGTAAAAAACTACTTTGCCCTGCATACATCCTTTTACCTTGTTGGCGTTTAGGATAATTAATGACAATGCGACGTTGACCACGCTCAACAAAAACAACTAAAGCTGTTACTGCTAAAGCAATAAAAAATAATGCAATAATAAAAGCACCATTAAGTTCACCCGTCCGAGCCAACTCCATCGTACCTCCGATGGCCGACGGTAATCCAGCAACGATACCAGCAAAAATAATCAATGAAATACCATTACCAATTCCACGTTCAGTAATTTGTTCACCCAACCACATTAAAAAAACAGTCCCCGTAACAAGAGTAACTGCCGTGATAAACACAAAATGAATACCAGGATTAACTACTACTGGCAACCCACCCGCTGTTTGTGATTGTAAAGCAATAGATACACCAATTGACTGAAAAGTAGCCAAGACCACGGTGGCATAACGTGTGTACTGGGTTATTTTCCGACGCCCAGCCTCACCTTCTTTTTTTATTCGTTCGACCGCAGGGACCATCACACCCAATAGTTGCGTAATAATTGATGCCGAAATATAAGGCATAATCCCCAAAGCAAAAATACTCAAGCGCTTTAAAGCCCCTCCAGAAAACATGTTAAACATGTCCAGAATTGAGCCTTCTTGTTGTTTGAACATTAAAGCTAAAGCTTCAGGATCTACTCCTGGAACGGGAATATGCGCACCGATCCGGTAAACAAAAAAAGCTCCTAGAACAAAAAATAATCTTGAGCGGAGCTCAGAAAATCGTCCTGATGAATTTTGCATTTGCGCTGCTGTAGTATTCACTTACGCCTCTATTTTTCCGCCTGCGGATTCAATCACAGTTTTGGCACCAGGCGTTACACTTAACCCCTGAATATTCACTGCCTCATTAAGTTCACCGGACATAATTACTTTTGCTTTTTTAGTTATGACCGGAACTAAATTATTATCAATCAATGTTTGTAGAGTAACAACCTCAACATTCAAACCTTGTAACTCAGACAATCTAACTTGTGCTGTAAATTTTTTAGATCGAGAATTAAAACCTACTTTTGGTAATCGACGTTGTAAAGGCATTTGACCGCCTTCAAAACCAACTTTATGAAAACCACCACTTCTGGACTTTTGACCTTTATGACCGCGACCACAGGTTTTACCTAAGGTAGAACCAATCCCACGACCTACTCGCTTGGCTTTTTTCTTGGTTCCAGCACTCGGCTTAATGGTATTTAAAAACATTATTCCGCCTCTACTTTAAGCATATAAGAGATTTTATTGATCATTCCCCAATTTTCAGGAGTATCAATCACTTCAACTGTTTGATTTATTTTTCGTAAACCTAAACCGCTTAAGCAAGCCTTATGTTTAGGTAAACGGCCAATTTTACTTTTGGTCATCGTGACCTTGACTGTCTTTTGTGTGGCCATCTTTGTTATCCCGTAATATCATCAACAGAAAGACCGCGTTTCGCAGCTACCTGTTTTGCATCTGTCATTTCAGCCAATCCATCAATAGTTGCCCGAACGACGTTAATCGGATTATTCGTACCAATACACTTTCCCAATACGTTATGAATACCAACCGCTTCAAAAACGGCACGCATTGCACCACCGGCTAAAATACCCGTTCCTTCTGATGCCGGTTGCATATAAACTTTTGCAGCACCTGTTGAGGCCGTAATAGTATATTGTAAAGTGTCACCCTTCAAAGATACCTGACGCATGTTCTTACGTGCTTGTTCCATTGATTTTTGAATTGCATTTGGAACTTCACGTGCTTTACTCACGCCATAACCTACACGTCCTTCGCCATCACCAACAACTGTCAGCGCAGAAAAGCCAAAAACACGACCGCCTTTTACCACTTTAGCTACACGACGAACTGATACTAATTTTTCTTCGAACCCATCGGTGTTTGTATTACCTTGAGAAGGTGCTGTTGCCATTCTTCTATTCCTCTAAAATTGCAAACCAGATTCACGTGCAGCATCCGCTAGAGCTTTTACGCGACCATGATATTTAAAACCTGAACGATCAAATGCAACCTCAGTAATTCCTGCTGCAATTGCTTTTTCTGCGATATGTTTACCAACAGCTTTTGCTGCTTCTACATTACTAGTATTAGTCAATGAAGATTTCACATCTGCCTGAGTCGTTGATGCACTGGCTAATGTTGAAGTACCATCTGCACTAATAACCTGAGCATAAATATGTTGCGATGTTCTATGGATCGTCAGGCGATTCACAGCGAGCCTTTTAATATGGCTACGCGCCTTAATACGACGTCTGTTTCTGGCTGCTAATTTATTCATTAATTTACCTTATTTCTTTTTAGCTTCTTTTCTAACAACATGCTCATCGGCATAGCGTATGCCTTTGCCTTTGTAAGGCTCAGGTGGTCGGTACGCTCTTATCTCAGCAGAAACCTGACCGACTTGTTGCTTGTCACTACCTTTAACAATAATTTCTGTTTGACTCGGAGTTTCGATAGTAATTCCTTCCGGCATAGGATAATCGACTGGATGCGATAACCCTAAAGATAAACTCAAAGATTTACCTTTAACCTGAGCACGATAACCGACACCAACTAAAGTTAGCTTCTTTTCGAACCCAACAGTGACTCCCGTTACCATATTATTAATATTAGCCCGAGCTGTACCAGCCTGGGCTGTTGCTTTTTTATCCGTTTTATCCCAACTGACCTTAATAACATTATCAGAAAGATCGCAACTAACGGCATGATGCAAAACCTGAGTCAACTGTCCTTTTGAACCTTTAACAGTTATATTGTTTCCATCCAGATTAATATCGACACCGGCTGGGATAACCACAGGATTATTCGCTATTCTTGACATTGATTTATCCTAAATTTAACTAACTGTACAGATAACTTCGCCACCGTTACCAATAGCACGTGCAGCTCTATCAGTCATCACACCTTTAGATGTTGAAATGATGGCAATTCCAAGACCACCTAAAACCGATGGTAATTCATCTTTTGACTTATAAATACGCAACCCAGGCCTACTGACCCGAGCAACTTTATCAATTACAGGCCGTCCTTGATAATATTTTAGAGTGATGGTTAACTCGTCATGATTACCATTTTTATCAACTGCATAATCAGCGATATAACCTTCTTGTTTCAATACTTTAGCAATTGAAATTTTCATTGTAGAACTCGGCATAGCAACACCATGTTTGCTTGCTGATTGACCGTTTCTAATCCGGGTTAACATATCCGCTACCGGGTCTGACATACTCATAAGTTTTGCTCCAACTCTTTAATATTAGGGACGATTACCAACTGGCTTTGGAAAGCCCTGGCACTTCACCACGCATGGTTGATTCCCTTAATTTATTACGCCCAAGGCCAAATTTACGGTAATAACCATGAGGACGACCCGTGAGATTACAACGATTGCGCAATCTAGCACCACTGGAATCTCTTGGTAGCTTTTGCAACTTGATTTGGGCTACTTCACGATCTTCTCGGGAAGTATTCGGATTGATAATAACCGCCTTTAATTCTTGACGTTTCTGGTAAAACTGTTTAACTAATTTTTCGCGTTTACGTTCACGAGCAATCATTGATTTCTTAGCCATAACGTAGCCTTTAAGTCTTAAATGGAAAATTAAAATGCTTCAGTAAGGCCAAACCTTCTTCATCATTTTTAGCTGTTGTAGTAATGGTGATATCTAAGCCACGAATCTTATCTATCTTATCGTAATCAATTTCTGGAAAAATAATTTGCTCTTTAACACCCATGGAATAATTACCACGCCCGTCAAAACTCTTACTACTCATGCCTCTAAAATCTCGAATTCTAGGAATCGCGATACTGATCAAACGATCCAAAAACTCATACATCCGATCACTGCGCAATGTAACTTTACAACCGATCGGCATATCGTCACGAATTTTGAAACCCGCAATCGACTTTCTTGCCTTAGTGATAATGGCTTTCTGACCGGCAATTTTTTCCATGTCAGCAACTGCTGCTTGAATTACTTTCTTATCAGCAACTGCATCACCAACACCCATATTCAAAGTGATTTTGGTAATTCTGGGCGCTTCCATAACTGACTTGAAACCAAATTCTTTGGTTAAACCAGGTACAATTTTTTCTTTATATTCTGTTTCTAAACGAGCCATGATCGATTATCCGAAATTTATACGTCAACAATTTCATTGTTGGATTTAAAGAAACGCACTTTTGTGCCGTCATCAAGCGTTTTAAAACCAACTTTGTCAGCTTTTTTGGTTGCTTGGTTATATAAAGCCACGTTTGAAATATGTATAGGCATTGCTTTTTCTACAATACCGCCTTCAATTCCTTTTTGCGGATTAGGTTTTTGATGTTTCTTGACCTGATTCACACCAGCCACCAAGACTTTATCATTACCAACAAGCTGGCTTACCACCCCTTGCTTACCTTTATCTTTGCCAGTGAGAACCAGTACGTCATCACCTTTTTTGATCTTATTCATTTTGTGACCTTATCTACTTAAAGCACTTCTGGAGCAAGTGATACAATTTTCATGAACTTCTCAGTCCTTAACTCACGGGTTACCGGCCCGAAAATACGTGTTCCGATGGGTTGTAAACTGGCATTGAGAATAACTGCTGAGTTACCGTCGAAACGAATAACAGAGCCATCTGATCGACGTACACCTTTGCGCGTCCTAACCACTAGAGCGTTATGCACCTCACCTTTTTTCACTTTCCCTCGTGGGATTGCATCTTTAATACTGACTTTAATGATGTCACCAATGTTTGCATAACGACGATGGGAACCGCCCAACACCTTAATACACATCACTTCTTTTGCACCACTATTGTCAGCAACGCCTAGCCTTGATTGAGTTTGAATCATGATTAATCCTGACTGATATTTTCTATATTAGTTATTTGATCGTTGCAAAACTTCCACCAAAACCCACTTTTTATTTTTTGATAGTGGTCTACTGGAAGTTACAGTAACAAGGTCGCCTTCCTGACATTCATTATTAGCATCATGAGCCATTAATTTTGTCGAACGTTTTATATACTTATTATAAACAGGATGCTTTACAAGACGCTCTACACTGATTGTAACCGTTTTGTCCATCTTGTTACTGACTACCCGACCGGTAGTTGTCCGTATATTTTCTGTATTTTCACTCATGAGTCTGAAGCCGTCATTTCTTTAAGAATGGTATGAATACGCGCAATTTCGCGGCGATTCTTTTTAATAGAATCAGTTTTAGCAAGTTGTCCTGTGCCTTTCTGCATTCTTAGATTAAATTGTTCACGCGTAATATCGGTCAACATTTGATTTAATTCTTGTGAATTTTTTTCACGTAGTTCACTTGCTTTCATTACATTACCGTCCGAGATGTAAAAGTTGTTTGGACAGGAAGCTTGGCTGCAGCCAATTTAAATGCTTCACGTGCGAGCTCTTCAGAAACCCCCTGAATTTCATAGAGCATGGTACCTGGTCTAATCTGGGCGACCCAATACTCGACACTACCCTTACCTTTACCCATTCTGACTTCTAAAGGTTTCTTAGTAATTGGCTTGTCAGGGAAAACACGAATCCAAAGTTTACCACCCCGTTTTACATGTCGGGTAATGGTTCTACGTGCCGCCTCAATTTGACGTGAGGTCAGCCGACCACGGGATGTTGATTTTAAACCATATTCGCCAAAGCTAACGCTTGAGCCCCGAACAGCAATACCGGTATTCCGTCCTTTATGCTGCTTTCTGAATTTTGTTCTTTTTGGTTGAAGCATCGTCTTCTACTTACTTTTATTATTTTTTGAAACAGTTGATTTTTCCTGACTTTCATAGCCAAAAACTTCGCCTTTGAAAATCCAAACCTTAATACCGATAATGCCATAAGTTGTTTCTGCTTCAGCAAAACCGTAATCAATGTCTGCTCTTAATGTATGTAATGGTACACGTCCTTCGCGATACCATTCGCTACGTGCAATTTCAGCACCATTAAGACGACCACCTAAATTAATCTTAATTCCTTCAGCACCTAAACGCATGGTGTTCGTAACTGAACGCTTCATAGCACGACGATACATAATGCGTCGTTCTAATTGTTGCGCAATACCTTCTGCAACTAATTGTGCATCCAACTCAGGTTTTCTTATTTCTTCAACATTAATTTGAACAGGCACGCCCATCATTGAAGAAACTACCGTGCGCAACTTATCAATATCTTCACCTTTTTTTCCGATGACGATACCCGGACGAGCTGTATGAACAGTAATTTGAGCATTTCCTGAAGGTCGGTTTATCTGGATTCTACTGACTGAAGCATGCGCTAGTTTTTCCTTAAGAAAACTACGCACTTTCAAATCCTGACTCAACAACACAGGGTAGTCTTTTGAATTAGCATACCACCTTGAGGTCCAGTCTTTAACTATTCCTAAACGTATACCCGTTGGATGTACCTTTTGACCCATTACAATTACCCCTACTCGAATTCTGTTACTTTAATGGTTATATGACACGAACGCTTTAAAATCCGGTTCGCTCTACCCTTAGCACGTGTTCGTAGGCGTTTTTGTGTTGAACCCTCATTTACGTACACTGTTGAAACTTTCAATTCATCAACATCAGCATCTTCATTATGTTCTGCATTAGCAATTGCTGACTCAAGAATTTTAAGCATTAGTTCAGCCGCTTTTTTGGGGCTAAATTTTAAAACATTTAATGCTTTATCGACAGGCAACCCTCTGATCTGATCACCAACCAAGCGCGCTTTTTGAGCGGACATGGGTGCATTATTTAATCTTGCTGATATTTCCATCTTTAAAAAACCTTATCTTGATTTCTTATCGGCCAAATGACCTCTAAAGGTGCGCGTAGGCGCAAACTCGCCCAGCTTATGGCCCACCATATTTTCTGTGACCAATACTGGCATATGTTGGCGTCCATTGTGAACTGCAATGGTCAACCCCAACATATCAGGTAAAATCATAGACCTACGTGACCATGTTTTAATGGGTTTTTTACTATTTGACTCAACTGCATCAGTTACTTTTTTAAGCAAATGATGATCAACAAATGGTCCTTTCTTTATAGAGCGTGACACGCTAACCTCTCTTATTTCTTCTTACGGCGTCTGACAATCATATTATCAGTACGTTTGTTTTTACGGGTTTTAAACCCTTTTGTTTGTACACCCCATGGTGAAACCGGATGACGACCACCTGAAGTACGACCCTCACCACCACCATGTGGATGATCGACTGGGTTCATCGCTACACCACGAACGGTCGGCCTAACACCTCGCCTTCTTGATGCACCAGCGTTACCTAGCGATCTTAAATTATGTTCAGAATTAGATACTTCACCAACAACACCTCTACATTCTGCCAATACCTTACGCATTTCTCCAGAACGCAATCTTAAAGTGACATGCGCACCTTCTTTCGCAACCAACTGAACTGATGTGCCTGCACTTCTTGCTATTTGCGCACCTTTTCCAGGCTTTAATTCAACACAATGAATCAACGAACCTAACGGCATGTTTCGTAGCGGTAAACAGTTACCTGTTTTTATAGGAGCATGTGGTCCCGAGATGATCTCATCTCCGACCGCAATCCCTTTCGGTGCAATGACGTACTTCCGATCCCCGTCATTATACAACACTAATGCAATATTCGCAGTTCTATTTGGATCATATTCCAAACGCTCTACTGTTGCCGGAATCTCATCTTTAATTCGCTTAAAGTCAATAACCCGGTAATGCTGCTTATGTCCGCCACCAATATGACGCGTAGTAATTCTTCCCTGGTTATTTCTACCGCCCGTTTTACTTTTTTTCTCCAACAAGGCCGCGTGAGGTTTACCTTTATGTAAGTCGTCATTTTTAATGCGAATTACAAACCGCGATCCTGGGGAGGTCGGTTTTGATTTTACAATTGCCATGTGTTCACCGTATCTATTGAGCTTATTCTTTATTTATCAGGCTGAAGCAAAATCAATATCATGGCCAGGCTTCAATTTTACATAAGCCTTTTTCCAGTCTGATCTTTTGCCAAATGTGCGTCCGAATCGCTTTGCCTTACCTTTAACATTAAGGACTTGAACAGAGTCAACCTCAACATCAAACATTAATTCTACTGATTTTTTAACATCATATTTTGTTGCACGCGTTTGCACTTTAAAAACAAATCGCTTGTCTTTTTCAGCAGCTATACTTGATTTCTCCGATACAATTGGTGCCAAAATCAAACTTGCTAACTCATGATTATTCATCCTAACCGCTCCTCTAACTGCTTTAACGCCTGCTCTGTCATAATCACCTTATCAGCACCAACCAAATAAGCAGGATTCAGATAATTCGAAGTAGTTACAGATACATTAGGTATGTTTCTCGAAGCCAACTCGAGGTTTTCATTTATCTCATCAGTAACGATCAAAATTCTGCTGACCTGTACATTGGTTAGTTTTGCAACCAACTCTTTTGTTTTCGGTGTTGACGGAACAATGTCGTTGCTCACAACCAAACGATCCTGACGAAGCAGTTCTGAAAAAATAGACTTCACTGCTGTTTTAAACATTTTTTTGTTTAATTTTTGATCATGATTCCTAGGTTGTGCCGCAAACGTGACCCCACCTGATCGCCACAACGGACTCCGTGAAGTACCAGCCCTGGCACGACCATTACCTTTCTGACGCCACGGTTTAATACCGCCACCGCTCACAGCTGAACGATTTTTTTGCGCCTTAGTACCTGCTCTCGCACCTGCCAAGTATTTAGTCACCAATTGATGAATCAATGTTTCATTAAATGGTTGATCAAAAACAGCTTCTGATACAGCAACTGCTCCAGCTGAATCTTGATCGCTAATTGCTTTAACTTCTAAAACCATAGCTTAACCTTTATTTTTTAATTTAATTGCAGGCGTTATAACAACATCACTGCCTTTTGGACCGGGAACAGCACCTTTAACCAAGATAAGACCTCTTGTTTCATCAACTGAATGAACCGTTAAATTCTGAACAGTTGCCTTAACAGCACCCATATGACCAGACATTTTCTTACCTTTAAAAACACGACCTGGTGTCTGACATTGGCCAATCGAACCGTTCGATCTATGTGAAATTGAGTTACCGTGTGTTGCATCCTGCATGCCAAAGTTATGTCGCTTGACACCACCTTGAAAACCTTTACCGATACTGACACCACGCGCATCAATCAACTGACCTTTTTCAAACAAGGTCACAGGTAATTCAGCGCCTAATTTATAATTATCTGCCTCATTTGGTTCTACCCTAAATTCCCAAAGTCCACGTCCAGCAAGACTCTCAGCGATCGAATAATGACCAGCCATTGCTTTGTTAACTTTTGATGATTTTTTCTCACCCGCTGCTACCTGTAATGCAGTATAGCCGTCACGCTCAGTTGTTTTAACCTGAGTAACACGATTATTCTCTACTTGCAATACAGTAACGGGAACCGAAGAACCATCCACTTCGAAGACTCTCGTCATACCACATTTACGTCCAATAAGACCCATTGACATTTGTCAATTCCTCTCTGCTTACTTATTACTTAATTAAGTTGAATCTGAACATCAACACCAGCTGCCAGATCTAGTTTCATAAGAGCATCGACCGTTTTATCGGTAGGCTCTACAATATCGAGCATACGTTTGTATGTTCTTAATTCATATTGATCTCGTGCATCTTTGTTAACATGCGGCGAAATCAACACTGTGAATCGTTCTTTTTTCGTCGGTAATGGAATTGGCCCCTTAACCATCGCACCCGTACGCTTTGCGGTTTCAGTTATCTCCCCTGCAGACTGATCAATTAACTTATGATCAAAAGCTTTTAACCGTATTCTGATTGTTTGGTTTGCCATCACACTCACTCTATAATTTTAGCTACTACGCCCGCACCCACTGTGCGACCACCTTCTCTTACTGCGAAACGCAAACCGTCTTCCATCGCAATCGGTGCAATCAACTTAACTGTCACTTGCACATTGTCTCCAGGCATTACCATCTCAACACCCTCCGGAAGATCTACCGCTCCTGTTACATCTGTCGTTCTAAAGTAAAACTGTGGACGATACCCATTGAAAAATGGCGTATGACGACCACCCTCGTCTTTAGACAGAACATAAATCTCTGCTTCAAAATGAGTATGCGGATTAATTGTCTTTGGATGCGCTAACACCTGACCACGATCAACCTCTTCACGCTTCGTACCACGTAATAAAACACCGACGTTATCGCCAGCCTCACCCTGATCTAACAACTTACGGAACATCTCTACGCCCGTACAAGTCGTTGTTGCTGTTTCTTTAATACCAACAATCTCAATCTCTTCGCCGACTTTCACTACACCGCGCTCTACACGACCGGTAACAACTGTACCACGTCCTGAAATTGAAAACACATCCTCAATCGGCATCAAAAATGACCCTTCTACTGCTCGCTCTGGCTCAGGGATATAATCATCCATTGCCGCCACTAACTTCACTACAGATGGCGCACCAATGTCGCTACTATCACCCTCTAATGCTTTCAAGGCCGAACCAATAACTACTGGTGTATCGTCTCCTGGGAATTCATACAAATCCAGAAGCTCTCTAACTTCCATTTCTACCAACTCGACCAACTCTTCATCGTCAACCATGTCGGCTTTATTCAAAAACACCACAATGTAAGGCACACCTACTTGACGTGCCAATAAGATGTGCTCACGTGTTTGTGGCATCGGACCATCCGCTGCTGAACAAACTAATATAGCGCCGTCCATCTGTGCAGCACCCGTAATCATGTTCTTCACATAATCCGCGTGACCCGGGCAGTCAACGTGCGCATAATGGCGGTTATCTGACTCATACTCAACATGCGATGTTGCAATCGTAATACCGCGCTCACGTTCTTCTGGAGCATTGTCAATATCTGCAAAATCTTTTGCCTCGCCACCTTGGACCTCAGCCATCACTTTCGTAATCGCAGCTGTCAGGGTCGTCTTACCATGATCAACGTGGCCAATCGTGCCTACGTTAACATGGGGTTTGGTACGTTCAAATTTTTCTTTAGCCATGCCCTAACACCTTAAATACTATGAAATATCCTTAAGAATACTTGTTAACAATCGCATCGGTAATGTTTGCCGGTGCTTCCTTATACTTATCAAAGCGCATGCTATAAGTTGCACGCCCTTGAGTTGCTGACCTTAAGTCGGTTGCATAACCAAACATCTCAGCCAACGGCACTTCACATACTATCGCCTTACCTGAAGGCGTATCATCCATACCATGAATAATGCCTCTGCGACGATTCACGTCACCAACCACATCACCCATATGGCTTTCAGGCGTAATAATCTCCACCTCCATAATCGGCTCAAGCAATACCGGAGACGCTTCTTTAGCACCCTCCTTAAAACCCATCGAACCGGCTATTTTAAAAGCCATCTCATTCGAATCAACATCATGATACGAACCATCAAACAAAGTCACTTTGACATCGACAACCGGAAAACCGGCCAAAACACCATTTTTCATTTGCTCAATCACACCTTTATCAACCGCCGGTATATAGTCCTTTGGGACTGTACCACCTACCACTTGGTTAACAAATTCATAACCAGACCCTTCCGGTTGCGGCTCCAACTTAAGCCACACATGACCGTATTGACCACGACCTCCGGACTGACGTATGAATTTTCCTTCACACTCAACAGAGGATCTTATTGTTTCTCTGTAAGAAACCTGCGGTGCACCTACATTCGCTTCAACCGCAAACTCTCGTTGTAATCGATCAACAATAATTTCAAGATGAAGTTCACCCATCCCTGAAATAATTGTCTGACCAGTCTCCTCTTCCGTATGAACACGAAAAGAAGGATCCTCTTGCGCCAACTTTGCTAACGCAATACCCATCTTTTCCTGATCCGCCTTCGTTCTCGGCTCAACCGCTACCGAAATTACTGGCTCTGGAAACTCCATTCGCTCCAGAACGATCTCAGATCCCAACATACACAAGGTATCCCCTGTGTTAACATCTTTCAGCCCTATTGCAGCTGCTATATCACCAGCATAGACTTCATTAACTTCCTGTCGACTGTTTGCATGCATTTGTACAATACGGCCAACACGTTCTTTCTTTTTCTTTACCGAATTAAAAATCCGGTCACCACTAGCCAGGATTCCTGAATAAACCCTGAAAAAAACCAAAGTCCCAACAAACGGATCCGTCGCTATCTTAAATGCCAAAGCGGAAAAAGGAGCTTCATCATCCGCTGGACGTTCTTCTTCCGTCTCTTCATCTGCTAAAACACCTTTAATAGCAGCCACCTCAGTCGGCGCCGGCAGATACTCTATAACCGCATCCAACATCGTCTGAACGCCTTTGTTCTTAAAAGCAGAACCGCAGATTGTTGGCACTAAATCATTAGCTATCGTTTGCTGCCTTATGCCCGCTTTGATTTCTAGCTCTGACAACTCTCCTGACTCCAAGTACTTATCTAATAAGTCCTCATTCGCCTCTGCTGCCGCCTCAATCATGGAATCACGCCACTTTCCGCATAATTCCAGCATATCTTCAGGAATTGCTTTTTCTTCAAATGCAACCCCCATGTTACCCTCTTCCCAATAAAGAGCCTTCATTTTAACGAGATCAACAACCCCTTTAAAATCCTCTTCAGCCCCTATCGGAATCTGCATCACTACCGGCCTGGCACCTAATCGATCAGTCATTTGACTAACTACCCGAAAAAAATCAGCACCGGACCTATCCATTTTATTAACAAATGCTAACCGCGGCACTTGGTATTTATTTGCCTGACGCCAAACTGTCTCCGACTGTGGCTCTACCCCGCCAACAGCGCAAAAAACAGAACAAGCACCATCTAAAACCCGTAATGAACGCTCTACCTCAATAGTAAAGTCAACGTGCCCAGGAGTATCAATAATATTGATACGATGCTCAGGAAACTGCTTTTCCATTCCACTCCAAAAACAAGTGGTTGCAGCAGACGTTATCGTAATTCCACGCTCTTGCTCCTGCGCCATCCAGTCCATGGTCGCCGCCCCATCATGCACCTCGCCTATCTTATGAGAGACACCGGTATAATAAAGAACTCTCTCGGTAGTCGTGGTTTTGCCGGCATCAATATGGGCCATAATCCCAATATTACGATATCGGTTAATATCTGTCTGCCGAGCCACTTCAAATCACTATCAGCTGTTAACTATCAATTACCAACGGTAATGCGCAAATGCTTTATTCGCATCTGCCATTCTATGAGTATCTTCACGCTTCTTCGCAGCCGCACCTCGATTCTCAGAGGCATCTAACAACTCACCTGCCAACTTCAAGGCCATGCTACGCTCGTTCCTTTTTCTAGCTGCATCAATCGTCCAACGCATTGCTAACCCGACACGACGCGTCGGCATAACTTCAACAGGAACCTGATAAGTAGCCCCACCAACACGACGAGACTTCACCTCTACACGAGGCTGAATATTCTCTAGAGCCTTAACCAGCACATCCAAAGGTGCTTCATGGCCTTTGCTCTCAATCACATCTAAAGCACCGTACACGATCTTCTCAGCAACTGACTTTTTGCCACTTACCATGATCATATTCATGAACTTCGCTAATAACTCACTCCCAAATCTTGGATCTGGAAGTATACTTCTTTTTTCGGCCGCTCTTCTTCTAGACATTTTCTACTGTACCTGGTTAACTTTTTGGTCTTTTAGCGCCATACTTCGAACGCCCACGTTTTCTTCCATCAACACCTGAAGTATCAAGACTTCCTCGCACTACATGATAACGAACACCGGGAAGATCTTTAACACGACCCCCACGAATCAAGACCACGGAGTGCTCCTGAAGGTTATGCCCTTCACCACCGATATAGCTACTCACCTCAGAACCGTTAGTCAATCTTACCCGAGCGACTTTACGTAAAGCTGAGTTTGGCTTTTTAGGGGTAGTTGTATAAACACGCGTACAGACCCCCCGTCTTTGTGGACAGGCGTCCAATGCAGGCACATTACTTTTTACAATCTTTCTAACTCTCGGCTTACGAACCAGTTGGTTAATCGTGGCCATATCTTTTAGACTCCAAATTAATTTTTAAGCATCAGGCAATAAAAAAACCGTCGCACACTGTACAACGGAATCTCAAATATTCTTTAACTAACCTGATATAACAAGCTAGCCGCTTATAATAAATAGTTAACTCATACAAGTCAAGCACTACCTAATTTATGAACGACAAATGAACGTCTGCATGCCCCTCAAAACAGAAAACGAAACTATTTGCATCACATAAAAAAGTAGGTTAACTCAAAAAAAGCCAACCTACTTACAAGTAATCACATTGGCTTGCGCCCTTTTTTTATAAAAGCTATATCTCAGTATTCAAAGCTTTTTTCAGCGCTTCTTCAACCTCATCAATATCAACTTTTGTTTCTTCAACAACATCAAAAACATTTTCACGATCTAATTTGTTCTGCTTACGTTGCGCATGGTATGCCAACCCAGTACCGGCCGGAATCAAACGCCCAACAATTACATTTTCCTTTAAACCATGAAGCTCATCTTTTAACCCTCTTACAGCGGCATCAGTTAACACCCGAGTCGTCTCTTGAAATGACGCAGCCGAAATAAATGACTCTGTTGCCAATGACGCTTTAGTAATACCTAAAAGCATCGGTGCAAAAGTAGCAGGAACCTTATCTTCTACTTCCATTTTCTTATTGACTTCATTAACCAATAATCGCTCTAACTGCTCACCTTTGGTAAATTCAGTATCTCCTGAAGACGTAATCTCAACTTTCCTGAGCATTTGTCGAATAATCGCCTCGATATGTTTATCGTTAATTTTAACGCCCTGCAAACGATAAACATCCTGAATTTCCTTAACTAAATAAGCCGCTAACTCTTCAATACCCCGTAACCGTAGAATGTCATGCGGTGTTAACTCACCTTCAGCAATGGTTTCACCCTTTTCAACAAATTCACCCTCAAAAACCGTAATATGACGCCATTTCGGAACCAAGGTTTCATATTGCTCACCACTTGAATCGGTTATAACAATTCTTTGCTTACCTTTTGTCTCTTTGCCGAATGAAACTGCACCAGTTGCTTCCGCTAAAATTGCGGGGTCTTTAGTTTTGCGCGCCTCGAATAAGTCTGCTACCCTCGGTAAACCACCGGTAATATCACGGGTTTTACTCGACTCTTGTGGGATTCTAGCTAATACGTCACCGACCTGAACTTCTTCACCATCCTTAATATTTGCTATCGCCCCAGTCGGGAGAAAATACTGTGCCACAATCTCAGTACCTGAAAGATACAAATCATCCCCATTTTCATCGACCAATTTAACCATTGGACGCAATTCTTTACCAGCACTACCCCGCTGCTTAGGATCAATTACAATTAAAGAGCTTAAACCGGTAACCTCATCAGACTCCTGACGAACCGTAATTCCTTCAATAAAATCTACAAGCTTAACAAACCCACGAACCTCAGTTACAACGGGGTGTGTATGCGGGTCCCAAGTAACGATAATATCCCCGGCATTAACTTGACCACCTTCCTTTTTAGAAATCACAGCCCCGTAAGGGATTTTATATCGCTCCCTCTCACGGCCGTATTTATCAACAATTCCAACCTCACCAGAACGTGAAACAGCGACCAAACTTCCTTCTTTATTCTGAACCGTTTTAAGATTATTCAGCTTAATGGTCCCTTCAGACTTAATTTGCACATTACTTACTGCTGCAGCTCTCGACGCAGCACCACCAATGTGAAAAGTACGCATGGTCAACTGCGTTCCAGGCTCTCCGATTGATTGCGCCGCAATAACACCAACAGCCTCACCACTATTAACCAAATGCCCACGACCCAGATCACGCCCATAACAAAGGGAACAAACACCATGACGCGCCTCACAGGTAATAATAGAGCGAACCAATAACTCATCGACCCCATTTTCCTCTAGTAAAGCAACCAAACCTTCATCTAACATGGTTTTAGCTGGAACCAAGACCTTTTCACCGGCTCCATCAAGAACATCACCTGAAACAACACGCCCTAACACCCGTTCACTCAACGGCATGACTACGTCACCCCCTTCAATGATTGGAGTTAAGGTTAACCCACCCTCAGAACCACAATCGTGCATAGAGACGACTAAATCCTGCGCAACATCAACTAACCGACGGGTCAAATAACCTGAATTGGCTGTTTTAAGTGCTGTATCCGCTAAACCTTTTCTCGCACCGTGAGTCGAGATAAAGTATTGTAATACATCTAACCCTTCTCTGAAATTCGCCGTAATTGGCGTTTCTATAATTGAACCATCTGGTTTGGCCATCAATCCGCGCATTCCTGCAAGCTGCCTGATTTGAGCCGCAGAACCCCGCGCCCCGGAATCAGCCATCATAAAAATAGAATTAAATGACTTTTCTTTAACGGCATTGCCTTCGGCATCTATCGCATCTTCTTCACCCAGGCCCTCCATCATTACTTTAGCCACTTGCTCATTAGCTCGCGACCAAATATCAACTACCTTATTATAACGCTCACCTTCTGTTACTAAACCAGAAGCGTATTGATCTTGGATATCTTTTACTTCTCGCTCAGATGATTCAATAATGGGTGATTTACCTTTTGGAACAGCCATGTCTTCAAGACCAATGGAAACTCCGGCTTTCGTTGCCGACCTAAATCCTAGATACATCAATTGATCCGCCAAGACAACAGTATCTTTGATTCCTAAGTTCCGATAGCAGTAATCAATTAACTTTGAGATATTCTTTTTAGTCATATCACAATTGACTACACTAAACGGAATACCTTCAGGAACAATTTCCCAAATTAACCCACGACCCACTGTCGTTTTGACCCGACTGGTACGATATTCAAACTCACCTAAATCATTAAAAACTTTTTCTTTAATCCGTAGCTGGATCTTCGTACGAACTTCAACCTGATTAAAATGCAACGCTTTATAGATTTCATCTAGGTCGGCAAAAATACTACCTTCGCCTTTAGCATTTATTTTTTCACGACTGATTGCATATAACCCTAATACTACATCCTGTGTCGGATTAATAACAGGTTCGCCATTAGCTGGTGAAAGAATATTATTTGTAGCCATCATCAATGTTCTGGCTTCAAGTTGCGCTTCTATTGACAAGGGAACGTGAACCGCCATTTGGTCACCGTCAAAATCCGCATTGAAGGCACTACAAACCAATGGGTGTAACTGAATTGCCTTACCTTCAATTAAAGTCGGCTCAAAGGCCTGAATTCCCAATCGGTGTAATGTCGGCGCTCGGTTAAGCATAATCGGATGCTCTCGAATTACTTCTTCAAGAATATCCCAAACTTCACCACCTTCTTTTTCAACCAATTTCTTAGCGGCCTTGATTGTGGTCGCTAAACCACGCAACTGGAGTTTACTAAAAATAAATGGCTTAAATAACTCAAGACCCATTTTCTTCGGTAAACCACATTGGTGTAATTTCAATGTAGGTCCAACAACAATAACTGAACGCCCAGAATAATCTACTCGTTTTCCTAATAGATTCTGTCTGAAACGGCCCTGCTTACCCTTAATCATATCTGCAAGTGACTTTAACGCTCGCCGATTCGTGCCGGTAATTGCCCGTCCTCGTCGTCCGTTATCCAATAAGGCATCAACAGACTCCTGAAGCATTCTCTTCTCATTCCGAACAATTATATCCGGTGCATTTAGCTCCAATAACCGTCCTAATCGATTGTTCCGGTTGATGACACGGCGATACAAATCATTTAAGTCAGACGTTGCAAAACGACCACCATCCAGAGGAACCAAAGGTCGTAATTCCGGCGGCAAGACTGGCAAAACAGTCAAGATCATCCATTCTGGACGATTATCAGAAGCTAGCAACGCTTCTAATACCTTTAAACGCTTAGAAAACTTCTTAATTTTAGTTTCAGAACTCGTCGCATTAATATTATCGCGTAGATCAGTGACTTCCCCCGGCAAATCGATTGATTTCAGCAACTCGAAGATGGCTTCCGCACCCATCTTTGCATCAAAATCATCTCCATATTCCTCAACTTTCTCTAGATATTCATCATCCGTTAACAACTCACCACGTTCCAATGGTGTCATCCCAGATTCTAGCACTACAAATGATTCAAAATACAAAACTCGCTCAATTTCCCGCAGAGTCATATCTAGCAAAAGTGCTATTCTAGAAGGTAAAGATTTTAAAAACCAGATATGCGCAACTGGACTAGCCAAATCAATATGACCCATTCGCTCACGACGAACTTTTGACAAGGTCACTTCAACGCCACATTTTTCGCAAATCACCCCTCGGTGTTTTAGGCGTTTATACTTGCCACAAAGACATTCATAATCACTAACTGGACCAAATATCTTGGCACAAAACAACCCATCTCGTTCAGGTTTAAATGTTCGATAATTAATTGTTTCAGGTTTTTTAACTTCCCCGAATGACCACGACCGAATTCTCTGCGGTGATGCCAATCCAATTCGAATTGCATCAAAGTCTTCAACCTGACCTTGACGGTTTAAAACATTAAATAAATCTTTCAAGCGCTTGTCCTCTAATCAAACGATACGATCTGGAATAACCCAGCGTGTCTATAAGCCATTATGCTCTGGATTATTTCTGTCTTTCGAGCTCAATGTTAATTCCCAAAGATCGAATCTCTTTAACTAATACGTTAAATGATTCAGGCATCCCGGCATCCATATCATGCTTACCATCGACAATATTTTTATACATTCTTGTTCTCCCACTAACATCATCTGACTTAACAGTTAACATTTCCTGCAAGGTATAAGCAGCACCATAAGCCTCAAGTGCCCATACTTCCATTTCTCCAAAACGTTGACCTCCAAATTGCGCCTTACCACCCAACGGCTGCTGCGTCACAAGACTATACGGCCCGGTTGATCTTGCATGCATTTTGTCATCAACCAAATGATTCAATTTCAACATATACATATAACCGACAGTAACTTCACGCTCAAATTTATCACCGGTCAACCCATCGAATAACGTTGCCTGCCCATGTTCTGGTAAATCAGCTAACTTCAACATGGACCTGATATCATCCTCAGACGCACCATCAAAAACAGGTGATGCCATCGGAACACCTCCGGTCAAATTGGCTGCCATTTCCATTATTTCTTTATCAGAAAAGTTATCTAGATCTTCTTCTCGACCGCTAGTGTTATAAATACGCCCCAAGTAGTCTCTGATATCTTGTATTTTAGCTTGAGCCCGAATCATCTCATCAATCTTAAACCCGAGCCCCTTAGCAGCCCACCCTAAATGCGTTTCTAGGACCTGGCCAACATTCATCCGTGAGGGCACACCCAATGGATTTAACAAAATATCAACTGGTCGACCATCAGCGGTATAAGGCATGTCTTCAACCGGAACGATTTGAGAAATAACCCCCTTATTACCGTGGCGGCCAGCCATTTTATCCCCAGGCTGAATTCGTCTTTTAACGGCCAAGTGAACCTTAACCATTTTTATAACACCGGGTGCTAAGTCATCACCCATTGTGATTTTATTCCGCTTAATTTCAAGTTGCTTGTCAAACTCTTTACGTAATTGCTCAATTTGCACTGTAATCGCTTCTAATTGAACATTAAGATCTTCATTGGTTGTCGTAATAGTTAACCATTTTTTCTGCTCCATTCCCTGTAATACTTCAGCAGTGATCTCTTTACTCTTTTTAAAACCTAACATCGATGATTCCATCGATTCGCCCAACAACAACTTTTCTACACGGCTGTAAATATCTTGCTCAAGAATAAATCGACGGTCATCAAAATCTTTTTTAGCTAGTTTTATTTCGTCTTCTTCTATAGACAGGGCTCTAGCATCCTTTTGAACGCCTTCACGAGTAAAGACCTGAACATCAATAACATGACCATCCATACCATTAGGTACACGCAATGAAGTATCTTTAACGTCTGCCGCTTTTTCTCCAAAAATGGCACGTAACAATTTCTCTTCTGGTGTCAGTTGACTTTCACCTTTCGGCGTCACCTTACCCACCAATATGTCACCACCCTTGACTTCAGCACCAACAAAGACAATGCCAGACTCATCTAATTTGGATAGTGCCTCTTCACTCACGTTAGGAATATCTGCTGTAATCTCTTCAGGGCTTTGCTTGGTATCCCGGGCGACACAAGTTTTTTCTTCGATATGAATCGTCGTAAAACGATCTTCTTTCACTACTTGTTCGGAAACCAAAATAGAATCTTCAAAGTTATACCCATTCCAAGGCATAAAAGCGATCAGCATGTTTTGACCTAAGGCCAACTCACCAATATCTGTCGAGGGCCCATCAGCTAAAATATCTCCTGCCTTAACCGTATCAGCCAATTTAACTAATGGCTTTTGATTAATACATGTGTTTTGATTCGAACGGGTATATTTAATCAGGTTATAAATATCTACCCCTGATTCTCCAGCCTCAGTTTCTGAATCATCAACACGTACAACAATTCGAGCAGCATCCACTTTCTCAATCACACCACTACGTTTAGCAACCACGGTTACACCTGAATCTTTAGCTACAGTTCGCTCCATCCCCGTACCAACTAATGGTTTCTCAGCAATCAAGGTCGGAACAGCTTGACGCTGCATATTCGATCCCATTAATGCTCTGTTGGCATCATCATGCTCAAGAAAAGGAATAATTGATGCTGCTACCGATACAATTTGCTTTGAAGATACATCCATATATTGCACATCTTCTGATGCTGCTAATTGAAATTCATCCTTGTAGCGACAAGAAACTAGGCCCTGAACCAATTGATTGTTAACATCAACTGCCACACTAGCCTGAGCAATTATGTATTCCCCTTCCTCAATGGCAGATAAGTAATCGACCTGATTAGTTACTTTACCATCAACTACTTTACGATATGGCGTTTCTAGAAAACCATACTTATTTGTTCTAGCATAAACAGCTAAAGAGTTAATCAACCCAATATTCGGCCCCTCGGGCGTTTCAATCGGACAAACACGACCATAATGCGTGGTATGTACATCTCGAACCTCAAAACCGGCTCGTTCTCGCGCTAGTCCTCCAGGCCCTAAAGCAGAAACCCGTCGTTTATGTGTAACCTGCGATAATGGATTATTCTGATCCATAAATTGCGATAACTGGCTAGATCCAAAAAATTCTTTAACCGCTGCTGATACTGGCTTAGCATTAATAATTTCCTGAGGCATTAAACCTTCAGAGTCAGCCAGAGTTAATCGTTCTCTAACAGCTCTTTCAACACGAACCAAACCAACTCGAAATTGATTTTCAATCATTTCCCCAACCGAACGAACCCGTCGATTACCCAAATGATCGATATCGTCAATATTCAAATTACCATTGCGAATATCAATTAACTCTTTCAGTACATCAATGATGTCATCTTTTGTTAATGCTCCCTCTCCAACAATTTCTTTACGCCCTAGGCGTCGATTAAATTTCATTCTACCAACAGCAGACAAATCGTATCGATCGGAACTAAAAAACAAATTATTAAATAACTTTTCTGCCGCATCTTCAGTCGGCGGCTCACCCGGACGCATCATCCGATATATTTCAATTAATGCTTCAATCCTATTACTGGTATTATCAATTTTCATGGCATTGGACATATATGGCCCTCTGTCAAGTTCATTGACAAACAGGGTTTCAATATCATTAATACCACCAGCTTGAATCGCTGTTAATAATTCATCCGTAATTTCCGCATTAACTTCTGCAACTATTTCACCAGTAGACTCATCGATCAAATTATTAGCTAATACTTTTCCAAACAAATAGTCTCTTGGAACCTCAATCTGCTCCACTCCAGCTTTGGTCATTTGGCGAATATGTTTGGCTGTAACACGCCGCCCTTCCTCAACATAAACAGTTCCTTCATGGGCGATATCAAATGTCGCGATATCACCTCTTAAACGCTCAGGAATAATGTCAAACAAATAACGGTCATCAGACAATCTGAATTTATTAGTTTCATAAAATAAAGAAATAATTTCTTCATTATTGTATGAAAGCGCTTTTAGTAAAATAGTTGCTGGAATCTTACGTCGTCTGTCGATTCTGACAAACAAGGTATCTTTATGATCAAATTCAAAATCTAACCAAGATCCACGATAAGGAATAACGCGTGCATTGAATAGTAATTTTCCAGAAGAATGCGTTTTACCTTTATCATGATCAAAAAACACACCAGGGGAACGATGTAATTGTGAAACAATTACACGCTCAGTACCATTAATAACGAAAGTACCATTATCCGTCATCAAGGGTAACTCACCCATATAAACTTCTTGTTCTCGTACATCTTTAACTGCCTTAGCAGACAATGGTGATTCTTTGTCGTAAATCACTAGACGGACTAAAACACGTAACGGTGCTGCATATGTCACACCGCGCTGCTGACACTCCCGAACATCAAATACAGGTTCACCTAATCGGTAACTCACATATTCCAGAACAGCATATCCGGAGTGACTTACAATTGGAAAAACAGTTGTAAAGGCTGCATGCAACCCTAACTCTTCCCGAGTTTCAGGGGATTGACCTGACTGTAAAAAATTAGCGTATGAATCAATTTGTGTGGCAAGAAGATAAGGGACATCAATAACCTCTGAGGCCTTGCCAAAATTATTACGGATTCGTTTTTTCTCGGTAAAAGAGTAGACCATAGTGCATATTTCCTTCAACGTAAAGAACGGTACTTCTGATTAGCTTACACAAACAGTAAAAGGCCGGTGACTATAAGTCACCAGCCAGATACCTATAATAGGCTATGCCTAATTAACAGAACAGAAATTAACTATTTAATTTCTACTGAAGCTCCTGCTTCTTCTAACTGTTTTTTAACTTCTTCAGCTTCTGCTTTACTAACGCCTTCTTTTACTGTTGAAGGTACACCTTCAACTTCAGCTTTAGCTTCTTTCAATCCTAGACCAGTTATACCACGTACTGCTTTAATAACTGCAACTTTATTTGAACCTTGGCCTGTTAAAACCACATCAAACTCTGTTTGTTCTTCAGCTGCAGCGCCATCAGCAGCAGCAGCAGGAGCAGCAGCCACAGCAGCTGCAGCAGAAACACCAAATTTTTCTTCCATTGCTGAAATCAGATCAACGACTTCCATAACGCTCATGTTTGAAATCGCTTCCAAGATATCTTCTTGTGAAAGTGCCATAATTTTTTTCCTCTATATTTTCGTTTCGTTTGTTACATGTGAAAGAGACTTACGCCGCTTCTTTCTGATCTTTTACCGCTGCAACAGTACGTGTTAACTTAGCATGTGGTTCCGCTAAAGTACGGACAAATTTCTCTACTGGAGCTTTCATCAGAGCCATTAACATACTTATAGCCTGATCACGCGTAGGTAGAGATGCTAAACGCTTCAATTCAGATGCATCATATAACTGACCACCGATTGAAACTAATTTAGTCACTAATTTATCGTGTTCTTTTGCAAATTCATTGATTACACGTGCAGCTGAACCAGGATCTTCCATTGAAAAAGCAAAAATAAGAGGACCGGTCATCCCCTCTTTCATGCATTCAAACTCTGTTCCTTCAACAGCACGTCGTGCCAACGTATTTTTTACCACCCGCAGATAAACACCTGACTCGCGTGCAACTCGACGTAACTCTGTTACTTCTGTTACCGTTAAACCACGGTATTCAGCAGCAATTGCCGAGTGCGCGTCAGCGGCGATAGCAGCAACCTCTTCGACGACAAGTTTTTTGTCATCTAGTCTTAATGCCACAATTTACCTCCGAAATTCTTCTGGTAATCACCAGATTTTCATTACACACCATTAGTTAGATTTCCTACCTAATAATGCAACCTAACAGTTACTTTCACTGATTATTCAGCTCCAGACACCATCTACGCAGGATAACTATTATTCTGTTAATTATGCTTACGCACCTACGGTCTTTGACGATTACCGAAACCGGTAACCCAAAGTCTTTATTAAGAACCTAACGCGTTCTTAAAAACTATTCACCAATACTAGCTTTATCAATTAACAATCCCGGACCCATTGTTGATGACAAGGTTATTTTCTTCAAATAAATACCTTTTGCAGAGCTAGGCTTGCCTTTTTTTAAGTCAGCAATTAAAGCTTGTAAATTTTGCTGAATTGCATTGCCGTCAAAACTAACCTTACCAACAGAGCAATGTATAATACCGGCCTTATCCGTACGGTAACGAACCTGACCAGATTTCGCATTCTTAACAGCTTGCGCAACATCTGGAGTCACAGTCCCAACCTTTGGATTAGGCATCAGACCACGTGGACCTAAAATCTGTCCTAACTGACCTACAACACGCATGGCATCAGGGGAGGCAATCACCACATCAAAATCCATAACGCCTTTTTTAACTTCAGCCGCTAAATCGTCCATTCCGACAATATCAGCACCCGCAGCTTTTGCAATATCTGCATTTTCACCTTGCGTAAACACCGCAACACGAACAGTTTTTCCCGTACCATTTGGCAACACCGTTGCACCACGGACATTCTGATCAGATTTACGCGCATCAACACCTAAGTTGACACTGACGTCAACTGACTCATTAAAATTTGACAACGCTATATCCTTGAGGACACTCATTGCATCATCAATAGAATAAGCTTTATTGAAGTCGACTTTTTCCTGAATGACTTTAGCACGTTTAGTTAATTTAGCCATTTTATAGACCCTCCACATTCAGACCCATACTACGAGCGCTTCCGGCTATCGTTTTAACTGCAGCATCTAAATCTGCCGCATTTAAATCAGGCATTTTAGTTTTTGCAATGTCTTCTAATTGCGCACGGGTAACCGTTCCCACCTTATCAATATTAGGAACCCCACTACCTTTCGCTATACCAGCTGCTTTCTTTAACAAAACTGATGCGGGTGGCGTTTTAGTAACAAAAGTAAAACTACGATCCGCATAAACAGAGATAATTACCGGGATAGGCATTCCTTTCTCTAATTCCTGAGTCTTAGCATTAAATGCTTTACAAAACTCCATAATATTGACACCATGCTGACCCAGAGCTGGACCGACTGGTGGACTTGGATTAGCCTCACCCGCTTTTACCTGTAACTTGATATATGCTTCAATTTTTTTAGCCATTAGCTATTAACTCCAATATGGGTACAAACGCCAATACGGCTCCCCGTAAAAAACAATTTATTAATTTTTCTCAACCTGAGTAAACTCAAGATCAACGGGTGTTGAACGCCCGAAAATCATAACGGTCACTGTTAAGCGACTTTTTTCATAATTTACTTCTTCGACAACGCCATCAAAATCTTTAAACGGCCCATCAACAACACGCAAAACCTCACCCACTTCAAACAATACTTTAGGCTTAGGCTTATTAACACCATCCTCAACACGGTTCAATATCAGATCTGCTTCTGCATCGGTAATTGCCGCGGGTTTATCGGCAGTACCACCGATGAAACCTAAAACACGAGGAACATCCCGGACCATATGCCAAGTCAGATCGCTTAATTCCATCTGAACCAAAACATAACCAGGGAAAAATTTTCTTTCACTCTTACGCTGCTGACCCGAGCGCATTTCAACAACTTCTTCTGTCGGGACAATGATTTTACCAAAATGATCCTGCAGTCCTTCGCGCTCAATGCGTTCTTCTAATGCCTGACGAACCTTATTCTCATAATTCGAGTAGGCATGAATAACATACCATTTAAGAGCCATTCTAGCCCCCCTGACCCGTTAAAACCTGAACGCCCCAGAACAAAAACATATCAAATAACCACAAGATCAGACCAACAACAAAAACCATTCCGAACACTGTCAATGTAGTCTGAACAGTTTCCTGACGGGAAGGCCAAACAACCTTCCTAACTTCTTGACGTGCTTCACGAACAAAAGCACTAAAATTACGTCCGGAGGTAGATGTTAATGCCATCAACATAGCCACCAAAACTACGGCAACCAATCCAAGAACCCGGTAAAGAAACGGGAACTCTGAAAAATAATAAAAACCAGCCAGACCTGCTATCACTAAAGATACAGAGACTACGAGTTTTATAACATCCATCACAGATGCAGCCGCTTCGGTTTGAGTTGACATTATTACTCTTTTATTTATATTAAATTTAAAAAAAACAGAATGGCAGGCCAGGAGGGACTCGAACCCCCAACCTGCGGTTTTGGAGACCGCTGCTCTACCAATTGAGCCACTGACCTACTGCCTACTGCTAATATAACTGCGGCAACCCTACACCAAAGACTGGGTTACCACATATTATCACTCTATAATTTTAGCTACTACGCCCGCACCCACTGTGCGACCACCTTCTCTTACTGCGAAACGCAAACCGTCTTCCATCGCAATCGGTGCAATCAACTTAACTGTCACTTGCACATTGTCTCCAGGCATTACCATCTCAACACCCTCCGGAAGATCTACCGCTCCTGTTACATCTGTCGTTCTAAAGTAAAACTGTGGACGATACCCATTGAAAAATGGCGTATGACGACCACCCTCGTCTTTAGACAGAACATAAATCTCTGCTTCAAAATGAGTATGCGGATTAATTGTCTTTGGATGCGCTAACACCTGACCACGATCAACCTCTTCACGCTTCGTACCACGTAATAAAACACCGACGTTATCGCCAGCCTCACCCTGATCTAACAACTTACGGAACATCTCTACGCCCGTACAAGTCGTTGTTGCTGTTTCTTTAATACCAACAATCTCAATCTCTTCGCCGACTTTCACTACACCGCGCTCTACACGACCGGTAACAACTGTACCACGTCCTGAAATTGAAAACACATCCTCAATCGGCATCAAAAATGACCCTTCTACTGCTCGCTCTGGCTCAGGGATATAATCATCCATTGCCGCCACTAACTTCACTACAGATGGCGCACCAATGTCGCTACTATCACCCTCTAATGCTTTCAAGGCCGAACCAATAACTACTGGTGTATCGTCTCCTGGGAATTCATACAAATCCAGAAGCTCTCTAACTTCCATTTCTACCAACTCGACCAACTCTTCATCGTCAACCATGTCGGCTTTATTCAAAAACACCACAATGTAAGGCACACCTACTTGACGTGCCAATAAGATGTGCTCACGTGTTTGTGGCATCGGACCATCCGCTGCTGAACAAACTAATATAGCGCCGTCCATCTGTGCAGCACCCGTAATCATGTTCTTCACATAATCCGCGTGACCCGGGCAGTCAACGTGCGCATAATGGCGGTTATCTGACTCATACTCAACATGCGATGTTGCAATCGTAATACCGCGCTCACGTTCTTCTGGAGCATTGTCAATATCTGCAAAATCTTTTGCCTCGCCACCTTGGACCTCAGCCATCACTTTCGTAATCGCAGCTGTCAGGGTCGTCTTACCATGATCAACGTGGCCAATCGTGCCTACGTTAACATGGGGTTTGGTACGTTCAAATTTTTCTTTAGCCATCTTACTAACCTCTACAAAACCTAAATATAAATTGTTAAATAAAATTCTTGGAGCCCATAACCGGACTTGAACCGGTGACCTCTTCCTTACCAAGGAAGTGCTCTACCGCTGAGCTATATGGGCCAAAATCAACCCAACTTAACTACTAAACCAACACAGCCAACCGATTATGGAGCGGGTGATGGGAATCGAACCCACGTGATCAGCTTGGAAGGCTGGAGTTCTACCATTGAACTACACCCGCGTTTAATCTTATTTGCTTAGTGATAGCATGGTGGAGGGGGGAGGATTCGAACCTCCGAAGGCGGAGCCGTCAGATTTACAGTCTGATCCCTTTGGCCACTCGGGAACCCCTCCAGTACAAAAGTCCGACATTTTGCTCTAATTGGAGCAAACTGTCAATCATTTTCGGCCATTAAACATAACTAATCTACTTCCTTAATAATAAGGCGGTAGTAATCTAACCTAAATCAACTAATGAACTTTATTTTTTAACTGATCAAAACGCATCTGCAATAACAAATCAGAATTCAAGCAAACCCGCTCAAACCCAGACTCAATATCTTCTGCGTCACTCAGTGGTATCGCAGACAAAACATAATCTGAGACCTTGTTCTTATCTCCAGGATGACCAATTCCGACTCGCATCCGGTTAAACTGACCATTCCCTACTGTCGACATAATATCCCGTAACCCATTATGACCACCATGACCACCTCCGCTTTTAAAACGAATGATACCCACGTCAAAATCTAACTCATCATGCACAACCAACATTTCTTCAGTTGTTATTTTGAAATACCGAAGCACCTTACCCACCGCCTGACCACTTAAATTCATATAAGTCTGGGGCTTCAAAAAAATAACTGATTGGCCTGCTATACAAACCTCAGCGAATTCCGCTTGAAAACGTGACTCACTGCGCCAATTCACCGACCCCAACTGAGTCAGCCAATCATCTAAAAACCAAAACCCGACATTATGTCGGGTCCTAATATAACGTTGCCCAGGATTCCCCAGACCAACCAACAAGCGAAGCTTAGCCAACGAACACTCTACTCCTGCTCGCCCGAAGCCTCTTCGCCAACCTCTTCTGTTTCTTCAGCCGCACCACCTCGAACTGCAGTCACCGAAACCACAGGCAAATCATGATCAGCGCCCTGCGCCAATGCAACAATCTCAACACCCTTAGGTAACTTAATTTCAGACAAGTGGATCGACTCACCCATATCTAACGCCAGCAAATCTATCTCGATGAACTCCGGCAAACTTTTTGGCAAACAAACCACCTCAACATCAACCTGACTATGCGTTACTACACCGCCTTTTTTAACGCCTACTGCATTTTCTGCATTAACAAAATGCAATGGCACATGAACACGCAACTTATCCTTAGCGCTCACCCGCTGAAAATCCATATGCAAAACCCTAGGCTTGCTTGGGTGTCGCTGAAGGCCTTTTAAAACCGCCTTCTCTTTCTTACCATCGACCACTACTTCCAAAATATGCGAATAAACAGCTTCATGCTCCAAATGCTTAACAACAGCATTATGTGACAACGTTATTTGCTGAGGCTCTTTACCCGCACCATAAATAATCGCAGGAACTCCACCTTCACGGCGCACCGCTTTTGAGGCACTGGTTCCCGCCCCTGTTCTTGCTACCGCATCAAACTGAAATACATCCGACATTACTAATTCTCCCAACCTAAATATAAGCAGTTTTAAAACTGCATAAAAACATATTAATCCACATACATCGAACTGACCGATTCACTCTCCGCCATACGCCGGATGGTTTCACCCATCATCTCCGCTACACTTAACTGCCTAATCTTGCCTGTTTCCAACACCCCATCAGCCAACGGTATTGTATCCGTAACCACTAACTCATCAATAAGTGAACTTGCCAAGTTCTCATACGCCTTGCCCGATAAAACCGGATGCGTGCAATAAGCCACCACCTTCCTAGCCCCATGAGCCTTTAACGCTTTAGCAGCCTGACATAAAGTCCCTGCTGTATCCACCAAGTCGTCAACCAACACACAAGTGCGACCCTTCACATCACCAATGATATGCATCACCTCAGCATGATTGGCTCTTGGTCGCCGCTTATCGATAATCGCCAAATCAGCATCATCAAGACGTTTCGCTAATGCTCGCGCCCGAACTACCCCCCCAACATCCGGCGATACCACCATCAAATCTTGGTAATTTTGCCGCCATATATCGCCTAACAATAATGGCGAGGCATAAACATTATCAACAGGAATATCAAAAAAACCCTGTATCTGATCAGCATGCAAATCAACTGTTAGCAAATTACTAGCGCCAGCTGCCTCAATCATCTTTGCCACTAACTTTGCAGTAATCGGTACTCTGGCAGACCTTGATCTACGATCCTGACGGGCATAACCAAAATAAGGAATTACTGCAGTTATTTTAGCCGCTGAAGACCGACGCAATGCATCAATCAAAACCAGCAACTCCATTAAATTCTCATCTGTCGGCGCATTAGTTGACTGAACAACAAAGACCTCTCTGCCCCGAACATTTTCTTCAATCTCGACAGTAACTTCGCCATCACTAAATCGGCCTACACTAGCCATGCCTAATCGCATACTAAGCCTTTTAACAACTCCTTCTGCTAATTTTTTATTAGCATTCCCCGAAAAAACCATAAACGAGGCGTCATCCACTGAGTCACTCCCAATTGAAAGATTAAATACAGTTAAAGGCAAATGGCTGGGCCGCCAGGATTCGAACCTGGGTATGCGGAGATCAAAACCCCGTGCCTTACCGCTTGGCGACGGCCCAATACTTTAAATTTTAAACTTGATCAAAATCGGGATAGCCCAAATTCTGATACACCGGCGAACGCGCAATTCCAGCCGCGAAAAAAACTTCCTCAACACCGTTCTTCTTAAGCTCTTTAAAAACCGCTCTAGCTTCATCCTCAAGGCTAAATTGCAAAAACACACAAGCCCCAGTACCAGTCAACCTTGCTTCCCCATAAGTGGATAACATTGTCAACGCACTATCAACAGCGGGATAATCTTCCCGAACCGTTTTTAAACAATCATTCTGATACTGACCCGAATGAAAGTCGCCTATTGTGATAGGTTTACTATCTCGTGTCAAATCTTTAGCACAAAAAACTGCTTTAGTTGCAACATGACATTGTGGTTTTACGATCACATACCAACTCTTTGCCAGCACAATAGGCTGCAATTTCTCGCCCACACCCTCAGCCCATGCGTTATAACCTTGTACAAAAACCGGCACATCCGCACCCAACTCAAGCCCTAATTCTGATAATTTCTGCAGTGACAAACCCAAACCCCAAAGAGCATTCAGTGCAACCAGCGTGGTAGCAGCATCAGAACTACCCCCACCTAACCCGCCTCCCATGGGAATATTCTTAATAAGAGCAATTGAAACTCCCCCTGTAAAACCTGTTTCATTCTTCAATAACAACGCAGCCCTGACCGTCAGATCATCCGCCTCAGCAATACCAACAATAGGTGTATCTAAGCACACCCGGTCTTCTTCCAATGACTCAAAAGATAACCAGTCACAAAAATCAATCAATTGGAATACTGTTTGCAACTGATGATAGCCATCCTCTCGACGCCCGACAATCTGTAACATTAAATTTAACTTTGCTGGCGCCGGCCATTGTTGCCGCCATAACTGATTTCTCATAATCACCACAATTCACGTTCTAAAAAAATTTCTGAAAAACTACCTTAATTGCCACTGATCTACCAGCAACTTTAGCCTCACCGCCTCATGAGAAAACTGAATCTTCTTGGGCAAATTATACATCTCTACTTTATTCATTTTTGACACCAAAACATGCCAGCCTTGCTGCTTAAACCCCTCGGGCGTATCAACAAACTGCTGATTAGGTGCCGGCAAGCCTAATACCCAATACCTAAAAGCTAAAATAGGAACCTCAAAGCCCAATCCAAAATCAACACCCTGAGCAATGTCTTGTAGAGTTATTTTATTACCCGCCCCATAATCAACAACAATACTTTCCCCCATTAATAAAACAACAACTAACTGCCGACCCAAAGGCCCATAAAGAACCAACCTTTCACCATCAGAGTCGTGCTGCCATTTTATCCGTGCTGATTCAGCCACATTATTGTTTTTAACAGCCAAACGCCCCCGAAAAACCCAATCATGCTCACTAAAAATGAAACTCGAATCCAGATCAATCCCACCATGGTCACTGACTTTTGGCGCGATAGAACAGCCACTCACCCCAAGCACCCAGAAAAACCAGAGCAGCGCCCATTCTTTCCGCATCAATCTTTAACCAAACCTTCCTTATCTTGTGAAATTTCTAACAAATACGCATCAGCAGGATATTGACTCACCGCCTCTTCAAAAACACCTCGCGCCTCTTGTTTTCGCCCCATGACCCAAAGCGCTTCTACCAAATGACCTGCTATTTCAGGCTCTCGCTCTAATTGATAGGCTTTTTGTAAATAACTAACTGCTTGCTCATAAAGTCCTTGTCGGTATTTCAACCAACCATAACTATCAATGATAACTGCATCCTGTCCTTTTAGTGCAATAGCTCGCGTCAAATAGACCTCAGCCTCTTCTAGCCTCTCTGTTCGATCAACCAAGGTATAACCCAATGCATTCAAGGCATTAGCATCATCAGGGTATCTATCAATAATACTCAACAAATCAGACTCAAGAACTGCTAACTTATCTAATTTCTCAGCGACCAAAGCACGTGTATATAAAATCTCTTTCCTGTCCGGTACTTCTTCTAACGATGCTGTCAATAGATTGAATGCCTCAATGTACATCGACTGCAAACTGAACCATTGTGACCGAAGCAAAACAAGCCGTAATTCCTGCGAACTATTCACTGCCTTAACTTCATCAAGCCGCAAACCAGCACGTTCAAATAACCCGCTGTCCATCAATAATTCTACTGCATTAATTCGCGCACCAAAAAGGTAGCTTCCACTCAAAACCCGATCAAACCACCCAATTGCACGCTCTAAGTCACCCTCAATTGCCGCCATTCGCCCCAAATAAAAATTACTCCGGTCACCCCAAGCTGGCTTATCCACTAAACTTAACAAAATTGATTTTGCCTGTTCACTTTTATTAAGTTGTAAATAAACCATCGCAAGTGCGTATTGGCTGCTCATATCATACGGCTGCAAATCTAAAACCTCCTGATAGGTCTTTGCAGCCGCAGCAACCTTGCCGTTTTTGATCTGCGTTTGCGCCAGCAATACTTTTAACTCAACCATACTGGGGCGCTTTTTAATAACGCGTAGCAATATCTTCTCAGCCTTCAGATAGTCCCTTAATTGAACAGCGACCTGAGCTTCAACCACATGCGCTCTCACCCAATCTGGCTGCAACAACAAAGCCTCAGCTACTTTTTTCCTGGCTTGCTTCAAATCACCTTGCTGCAAGGACAAAATAGCTTGTGCCAAATGAATTGACCCTTTCCTTGGGTATTGCCGTAATAGCTCCTCTAAAACTGTAAAAACACTATTACTCTCTTGCGCCGACGCCAGCGCATTAATTAGCTCAAACAAAGCACCTTCAAACCCTGCCGGATCCGCTTTTAAAATAAACTGCATATGCTCAAAAAGAGTTGCCTCGTTTTTCATTTTGATAGACAACATAGCGCCAACACGCCGAGCAATCAAATTTTCAGGATCACGCTTTAACCATAGCGAAACCGCCTTTTGAGCTTCTTGGTAATTCTTTCTGAATAAGGCTATTTTTGTGGCTCTTTCAGCCACTTTCGGATCAAATACCTTTTCAGCAACCTGAATATAACCATCAAGGGCTATGTCATAGATTCCTCTTTGTGCTGCCAACTCAGCTGACAACAACAAATACAAAATTTCAGGCGTTAGCTTATCCTGACTTCGATTAAGATTAAGGCTAACTTTTGCTGTCTTTTGCAATTCTACTGCTCTAACAGCTCGCTCGGTAACTTTCTCAGGGAACGTTGAACACCCCCCTAAAGAAGTTATCACCAAAATCACAAATACTTTTAATATCATGAACTTATTCACTCGAAAGACCACCGAAAAACTATAAATACCGAAAAATCCATTTGTACATGCCGTTGCTGGTTGGCTAAATTCCTAAATTTTACTTAAAATACTACATTGTTATGACAACTTCATTGGTAATTATTTCAAAACCTGATGCCTCTATTGAATTATAAGTTAAAAATGCACTCTTTTCCCCACCATTCACTGTTAATGCCGTTAATACGTCAACACTACTGATTCATGACTTTACTTGCCATCGGCGTTAATTACAACACCTCTCCTCTCGCAATTAGAGAACGCTTAGTATTGCCTGCAGAACATTTATCTGCAGCACTTATCGACCTAAGACAGAAATCTGCGATTAACGAAATTGCAATTTTATCAACCTGTAATCGGACCGAGTTTTACTGCCAGTTAAATTGCGACAACCAACAAATCATTATTGATTGGATCACAAGCCATAGCAATCTCTCCCAAGATGAAATTACACCTTATCTATACTCACACACCGGCCCTGAGCTTATCCGCCACATGTTCAGAGTAGCCTGTGGCCTTGATTCTATGATTATCGGCGAACCCCAAATTTTAGGCCAAATGAAAACAGCTTATCACGCTGCTTACGAGGCTGGTACACTAGGCAAACAACTAGGAAAATTATTTCAACACACCTTCTCTGCAGCAAAAAAAGTTCGAACAGATACTGCAATTGGCTCCAGTCCCGTTTCAGTTGCATTTGCCGCTGTTCGTCTCGCTCAAAACATCTTTGACAACCTTAACCAACAAACCGCAATACTGATTGGTGCTGGTGAAACCATCGAACTCACAGCCAGACATCTTCACCAACAAAAAATAGGACAAATCATTGTCGCCAATCGCACCTACGACAAAGCCCACAATTTAGCTGCCCAGTTTGATGGCTATGCTATTACCCTCGCTGAATTACCCATTCACCTTGCCAAAGCGGATATCGTTGTTTCATCAACTGCTAGCCAGCTTCCGATTCTCGGTAAAGGTAGATTTGAAAGTGCTATAAAAAAACGCAAACACAAACCGATTTTTATTGCAGACCTCGCCGTTCCACGCGACATTGAGCCGGAAGTCTCACAACTTGAAGACATTTACCTGTACACCGTTGATGACTTGCAATATGCTATTGAGGAAAACCTCGGGGCTCGTCGACAAGCTGCAGAAAAAGCCGAAGAAATAATCAACACCCAAGTAGAAAATTTCCTCAGTTGGTTGCGCTCGCAAGGTGCTCAGTCAACCATCACCGACTTCAGGCATCAAGCGGAACAAACCCGTGAAGAAGTATTAAATAACGCACGCATTGCACTTAAAAGGGGAGCCAATCCTGAACAAGTCATTGAACAACTCGCTCATTTACTCACCAACAAATTACTACATACACCTAGCATACAAATCAGACAAGCCGGGATCAACGACAGACATGACCTCATTGCCGCTGCTCGCGAACTTTATAAACTCACAAAAACAAATCAAATCAAGTGAACAAGTCCATACAACACCGACTAGATCGGCTCGAAGAACGCTACGACGAAGTCGCAGCATTACTCTCAGAACCTGAAACCCAAAACAATCAAAATAAATTCCGAACACTTAGTCAGGAATATGCCCAAATAGCACCAATAGTAAACTGTTACCAGCAGTTTTCAGCCACATTAGAGGCGATTAAGGGCGCTGAAGAACTAATAAATGACCCCGACCCTGAACTTAGGGAAATGGCAAAAGAAGAACTTCATGAAGCTAAGGAACAGGCAGCACAATTAACCCACCAACTACAAATTTTGCTTTTACCAAAAGACCCTAATGACAATCGCAATATTTATATTGAGGTCCGTGCAGGCACTGGCGGAGCCGAAGCCGCTATTTTTTCGGGAAATCTTGCCCGCATGTACCAACGCTATGCAGAACTCCAAGGCTGGAAAATTGAAACTATTAGTCAAACACTAGGAGAGCACGGAGGTTATAAAGAGATCGTTATGCGTATTCTAGGCCAAGACGTTTACGCACATTTAAAATTTGAGTCCGGCACACACCGCGTACAACGTGTCCCCGAAACTGAATCTCAAGGCCGCGTACATACTTCAGCGTGCACCGTAGCTATTATGCCTGAAGCAGAAGAAGTTGATGCCATCGATATTAATACCTCCGACTTACGTATTGACACTTTTCGGGCATCAGGTGCGGGTGGACAACACGTCAACAAAACAGATTCTGCTATTCGAATTACCCACATTCCTTCAGGTGTCGTAGTTGAATGCCAAGATGAACGGTCACAACATAAGAATCGCGCACGCGCAATGTCACTATTACAAACACGCTTGCTATCCGCTAAGCAAGAAAAACTAAATGCAGAACAAGCAGCCTCTCGAAAAGACCAAGTAGGCAGTGGAGACCGTTCCGAGCGCATTCGAACCTATAATTTCCCGCAAGGTCGATTAACCGATCATCGTATTAATTTAACCTTGTACAAACTCGAAGAAATCATTCAAGGCGAATTAGGTCAAGTTATTCAACCACTGATTCACGAGCATCAAGCAACGCAACTGACACAACTCGCTGAAGATTAAACAATAAATATCACCTTGAAAAACTATGGCTATCCTACTTTTCAAACTCAATCATGTAACCCTTGATGAAGCCGAAGATGTGCGAAAAATACTTAACGACCAACATATTGACTATTATGAAACATCGGCAGGCCGCTGGGGTATTGGGGTTGCCGCCATTTGGCTTGTCAATCATCATGATCTTAATGCAGCCAAAACATTGATCCACTCCTATCAAATCGATAGAGGATTACAAATACGACGCGAACACGCTGATCTAAAAAACCAAAATCAATTAGAATCTATTTTTGATCGCTTAAAACACCACCCTTTACTCTTTTTGTTGACACTGGTGATGATAGGTTTAATTACCGCACTTTCATTGAATCCTTTTTTCAGCCTCACAAATCACCAAAACAAACCCACATCCCAAATAGAAATTAAATAAATCAACACCTTAACCACTATCAACTTTATATATTGAGCTGTTATAATGGTAGATTTTAAGGAGTCTTAATGTTTTTTTTACAAAACAACTCCCCTTTTTACAACTCAACTGACCAATCTAAAATTTAATTATGTCTAAGAGCGCCCGAAAAAATACACATGCAGTAATGGTTGGTAACGTCAAAGTAGGTGGCGGCTCCCCTATTGTTATTCAGTCCATGACCAATACGGATACGGTCAATATTGATTCAACCGTAAAGCAAATCATGGAGTTATCCGATGCCGGATCAGAACTGGTTAGAATTACAGTCAACAATGAAGAAGCCGCTCAGGCAGTTCCTGCTATTCGGAACGAATTAAATCGAAAAGGTTATTCAATACCAATTGTCGGTGATTTTCACTTTAATGGCCATAAATTACTGGAAAAATACCCCGATTGTGCCGTTGCATTAGACAAGTATCGTATTAATCCTGGTAATGTCGGGAAAGGTAAAAAAAGAGACCCTCAATTTGCACAAATGATTGAGTTTGCCTGCAAATATAACAAGCCTGTTCGCATTGGTGTTAATGGTGGAAGCCTTGATCAATCGGTACTAACCCGTTTACTTGATGAAAATCGCTTAAAAGAAAACCCCGATGAACTAGCCGTCGTAACCCGAAGAGCAATTGTCACCTCTGCGCTTGAAAGTGCACAACAGGCCGAAGCACTTGGCCTGAGTGCCGATAAAATCATCTTGTCTTGCAAAATGAGTAATGTTCAAGATCTCATTAGCGTTTACCAAACGCTGTCAGAGGAATGCTCTTATGCCTTACACCTTGGGCTAACTGAAGCTGGGATGGGAACCAAAGGCGTAGTTTCATCAGCCGCCGCACTATCTGTTTTAATGCAACAAGGCATTGGCGATACTATTCGCATTTCCTTAACACCAGAACCTGGTGGCGCACGTACACAAGAAGTTTATGTTGGGCAAGAAATATTGCAAACAATGGGATTCCGTTCATTTACCCCCATGGTTGTTTCCTGCCCAGGGTGTGGCCGTACCACTAGCGACTATTTCCAGAAACTAGCACAAGACATACAATCTCACTTACGCAATAACATGCCAATTTGGCGAAAAGAATTTCAAGGCGTAGAAGATATGACCGTTGCAGTTATGGGCTGCGTAGTTAATGGACCAGGTGAAAGCAAGAGCGCCAACATTGGTATTAGCCTACCCGGTACCGGCGAAACACCTGTTGCTCCCGTTTATGAAGACGGCATCAAAACTGTGACGTTAAAAGGTGATAAAATAGCCGAAGAATTTCAGGAAATTGTAGAAAACTATATTCAAAACCACTACACCTGATAGCGCATTTTCAAAGCGGTTAATTTGTAGAATTAACCGCTACCCCAATGCTCCAACCCCTCCAACTCGAAAGATGAAAACCCTGCTTTATAGCGGAGTTCTCTATTTAAAACTCCTCCCTTCGGCGCCCCTTTAAAACGCTGCCTTATAATCTTTAAATAACTCTCTTCATCATTAAGCCCACGCTCACTACAAATATACTTGAACCAAAAACTCCCTAATTTAACATGCCTCACTTCATCATCGAGAATACGTTGTAAAATTGCAGCACTCTTATTATCGTTCAAATGTTTGAATTTCTTAATCATTGGTGGCGTGACATCTAACCCTCTTGCCTCGAGGTATCGTGGTACAAATGCTAATCGCATTAACAAGTCATCTGCAGTATCCTCAGCAACTGACCACAAGCCGTTATGTGCCGGATAATCCCCATAGTCAACACTCATTGCCAACAAATGCTCCCTAATCATGACAAAATGCTCTGCCTCTTCAACAGCAACACTGAGCCAATCATGATAAAATTTAAGTGGCAATCCTCGAAACCGATACAATAGGTCCCAAGCAAGATAAATAGCAACAAATTCAATATGAGCAATGGCATGGAAGAAAGCCTGAACACCTAATGGCGTATTCAATGACCGTTTGGGCATTTCTTGAGGTGGTAATAACAATGGTCGCCCTGGAAATTGTGCCTCCATAACGGATCGAAGAGAGCCATTATCTTCAAAACTTAACCTACCACTCTTGAAAAGAACCTCTGCTTGCTTAGTACGCGCTAAAATAGACTCAACATCACCGTTGTATAAACAATTTTCCGCCATAATAAAAATGTTTTCTAAATCTGTCTTCATTATGAAAAAACCGCTACATACTCTTAAACTTTTTATTCTGGCACCGACACGCTCACTACACCAGCTTTTTTTATTTTTGTATTGTTCCTTAGTTTTCTGGGTTTCTCATCAATCGAGCGTTCCATTACCAGATTCATTTCCTTATTTCGATAAAATAATTCACGCGACAACTTATTTTGTCATGGCTTGTCTCGCTTACCGTTGTTTCCCCTATTTTTCTAAAAAAACGTGTTATCAGACCATCCTTTTTTGTCTGCTCTTTGGCGCCACTGATGAATGGCACCAATCCTTTATTGTCGGCCGGTTTACTGATCCTTATGACTGGGCTGCAGACGCCTTAGGCGCAACCATTGCCGTGCTCTTTTTACAAAACTTAAAAATTAGAAACACTCCCAGTTCAAAGTAACACAACAATCGCTCTTTAAAGAACCGCTTCACGAGTAAAACCGCTCTCACTTAAAATGTTATTAAGTTTTTTTAGCCCATCTTTTTGAATTTGACGTATCCGCTCACGGGTAACCCCGTATTTATGAGATAACTCCTCTAGTGTTTTAGGACTATGCCCACAGATTCCATAGCGTTCACAAATAATGTCTTGTTGACGGTCACTTAACTGGACCAACCAACCTGACAACATAGCTTCAATAGTAGAGTGATCTAATATTTCTGATGTAGAGAAACTTACCTCATCTGGAATCATTTCCAGAACTGATGTTTCAGTATCTTTACCAATTAAAGCATTAGCCGATGTGACTTTCTCTTTTAATGCCATCGTTTTGATAACCTTATCAACTGGTTTTTTTGTTAACAAAGCAATCTCTTCCGCTTTAGGCTTACACTCAGAACTAACCTCTAGTTTCCTTTCTGCTTTAATACATGCATACAATTCTTTTTCCACATGTACTGGCAATCGAATGGTTCTTACCTGATGCATCAAGGCTTTTTCGATGCCTTCTTGAATCCACCACACACCATAAGTCGAAAACCGAAAACCACGATGCGGATCAAACTTATCGACTGCACGGATTAAACCCAAATTACCCTCTTCAATAAGATCTAGAAAAGATAACCCACGATTCAAATACCTTTTAGCTATTTTGACAACTAAGCGTAAATTACTTTCGATCATTATTGTTCGCGCTTTCTTGTCTCCAAGTAAAACTAGCTTGGCATAGTGTTGTTCTTCTTCAACTGTTAATAATTGATATTGCTTTAAATCGTTAAAATAGGCTGTTGTTGGATCGCCACTCTCTGCAGCATTCCTATCCACAACTCGCGCTTCAACCTTTTCAGATTGACTAAAAACACACTCATTAAAACTGGATTCACTTGATACATTTGATACATTTAATCCTAAACTCATAATCTTCTCCTCTAGGTGCAGAAAAGCAATGAGCAAAAAAAATGCCAATCCAGTAAAGGTTGATTCTACTTACACTGCTAGAGAGAGGAGAGATAAAAAAAATTGCAAATCAATAAACTTTTGCAATTTGCAATGCTCAAATCCTGATAACCTAAAAAGAAAAACCACGCTACTTTAATATGACTTGGCAGTCGGTTATCGAGTATAAACAATAAAAACATCATGACTCAGGTCATACACCCAAACTATGAACAATCATTTGCTCTTCGGTAAATAATGAGTGGGATTAACAGACTTACCATCTTTCCTAATTTCGAAATGGAGAACGAAATGATTATCATTATTTCGACCCACCTCAGCTATCTTCTGACCTTGCTTAATAGCTTGCCCTTCTTGAACAAACAGGCGTCGATTATTAGCATAGGCACTTAAAAACTGTTCATTATGTTTGATGATAATCAGGTTTCCATAACCTTTCAAACCATCACCGCTATAGACTACAGTTCCATCGGCTACCGCAACAATCTCCTGACCTGACCTGCCGGCAATATCAATACCTTTCAACCCCGTTTTCCTAAACGACTTGAGCAACCGGCCATTCAAAGGCCACTGCCACCTGACTCTTCCTTTAAAAGCTTTTGTCACACCTAAATTTTTTCTCTTAACAAGCCCTGTTCTTTTGCCTTTACGTGGTCTTTTCTTCTTAGAGGAAAATGGTTTCGTTTGACTTGCTGGTTTAAAAAGCTTTATTTTCTGACCGACCAAAAGCTTATAAGGCGGTGAAAGATTATTCCAACGTGCTAATTGATGATAACTATGACCCGAACGAAACCCTACAGAAAACAAGGTATCTCCCGGCTGAACCCTATAAAAACGAACTGTTTCGCTTAAACTTGTACCATACGACCGAACTGGTGCAAAATTATACTTTTGTGAACAACCCGAAAGCACAAATATTAATAAAACAACGAGCAGTCCTTTGGAATTCTTTAACTTGGCTAAAATAGTCATTGTCATTTGTTTAAAAGCACTGATTTAGCCGTATTCAATTGGGCTGCTAAAAAATCAGACCCCCCCTTATCCGGATGAACTCTAATCATTAATCGTTTATGTGACTGAATAATATCCTTCTCAGTACACCCAGGCTTTAATCCCAAAATCTGATACGCCTGCGTCACGGTCATACTGTTAGAATTATTGCTCGGAGTTTTTTCATCTGCTCGTCCCTGCCTTGATGCAGCAAACATAAACCAAATTCTTTGTAAAATCGGCGCATAACGCAAAAAAGCAGGTAATAACCGACCTAGAAAAGCAAAAAAAATACCTAACACGCCTAAAAGCCAATTCAATTTTCCTAACATAACTAAAACAACAAAGATCCCTATCAATACAAACCATCCCAGTTTTCTGAGTAGCATTGCTATCTTCTCTGGTGGCTGACGGCGCACCCAGCGAAGAGAAAAAAGCAATAAAAAGATCAATATTAAAACAACATAAAGTCGTATCAAACTAATGCCACCTCATTAAACATAAAATCAAAAAATTTTAAAAACCCGTTTAGTATAAACCTAAAATCATTTTCTTATTATTTCAGGTTTCTATACTGGCTATAATAGTGACTGATTTTATATACTAAAATAAGATTTAGAACATCTTTTATTTTGATTTTAACAAAGAACCTATGGGAAACATTGACACACCCTTAGTCGGCTTTGCGGCATACAGCGGCTCTGGAAAAACGACTTTATTAACACAGTTAATCCCCCTTTTTAAAATAAAGGGTCTCCGCATCGCCGTGATTAAACACAGCCATCACCTTTTTGATATTGATCAGCCAGGAAAAGATAGCTATCAATTTCGTTCGGCAGGCTCGGATACTGTCTTGTTAGCTTCCAAAAGACGCCGTGCTATCATGACCGAATTCGCCGTTGAAAAAGAACCACGCTTAATTGACCAACTTGCCCATTTAAATCTAATAGACATTGATTTAGTTTTAGTTGAAGGCTTTAAAGCAGAACGCTTCCCAAAAATAGAAATTCATCGGCCAGAACATGGCAAACCACTTTTATACCCCAATGACTCTTCTATCTTAGCTGTCGCCAGCAATAGCAAACTTACTCTCCCCCAACACCTAAAATTGCTTGACTTAAATAATCCACCGGTCATTGCCGACTTTATTTTAGAATCCTTTTTAAAAATATCCCATGACTAACCTTTGTGATACAAAGGCTAAAAGCCTTCTCCCTATTGAACAAGCCAACGCTAAAATCAGAAATCAACTTAAAGCTATCGATGGCCATGAAACATTATCACTACATACTGCCTTAGGCCGGGTACTTCAACAGCCAGTTTTTGCACAGTATAATTATCCTTTTAACAACGTCTCATCAATGGATGGCTATGCCCTGAATAGCCTCGGGATCAACCCTAACCAGTCTTTCCAATTAATCTGTTGTGGAACCTCATGGGCTGGAAAACCTTACCCAAAAACATTATTACCCGGCCAATGCACCCGAATTTTCACTGGTGCTGTTTTACCCCAAGGCGCAGACTCAATCATTATTCAGGAACTTGTTTTTGTGCAAGATACCACAATAACTTTTCCTGCTAACCCTACTTTCTATGAAAATATTCGATATTCAGGCGAGGACTACAAAAAAGGTGACTTATTACTACCCGCACACAAAAAATTAACCGCTGTTGATCTCGGTTTTCTAGCTTCAGCAGGCGTCTATGAAGTCTCTGTTTATCGTCAGGTAAATATTGCTTTTTTATCAACAGGTGATGAACTAACCACTGTTGGCCAACCGCTTGACAGCGGAAAAATTTTCGATAGTAATCGTCACGCCTTAAATGGACTTTTAAATGACCCCTGCTACAACTGCACCGATCTGGGTCGATACCCCGACCATTACGAATTATTAAGAAAAACATTACAAGATGCGACCAACCAATACGACATTTTAATTACAACCGGCGGTGCCTCGGTCGGAGAGGCTGACTTCATCAAAGACATCATGGATGAAATTGGGCAAATAGATTTCTGGAAAATTGCTATGAAGCCCGGAAAACCACTGGCTTTTGGTTGTCTCAACGCCACCTTGTTCTTCGGCTTGCCTGGAAACCCTGTTTCAGTTATTGCCACTTTCCAACAAATCGTAGAACCCGCAATAAAACAACTCTCCGGCCTCCGCCCTACAAAGCGACTGCAACTCAAGGCTCAATGCTTAAGCCCCCTAAAAAAAATACCCGGTCGCAGAGACTTTCAGCGCGGCATTCTTAAACAAAACAGCAATGGCGATCTCACAGTTATTTCATCAGGCCAACAAGGCTCTCATATTTTAAGTAGCACCAGTGAGGCCAATTGTTATATCGTTTTAGACGAACAAAGCCAATCATTACCTGCTGGAAAATGGGTCACTGTCGAACCCTTTGACTGCTTTATTTCAGAATAGGCTAATAGCGAGGTACTGATTGATCACACTCACAAGACCACGCATCAATACCACCAGACAAATTAAAAACACTTGAAAATCCACAGTGTTCCAAATATTGTGCAACTTGTTGACTTCGTACACCATGGTGACACATCACAATAATATTCTGCTCTTTATCAAGTTCTGTATATCGCTCAGGTATTTGATGCATTGGGATATGAATACTGCCTTCGATCCTTGCTATTGCCAACTCACTTAATTCTCTAACATCCAAAACCATACAACCAACAAATTGACCTGCCTGCTTTTTTTCTTTTAATTGTTTGACCGAACAAGAATGTATTGTCATCGTTTCAACTCACTTATTTTCCAAAAATCTTTCAATTCGCAATATTGCCTCACTTAAATGCTCCATATCACTAGTATACGAAAAACGCACAAATGATCCGGCATTTTTGTCACCAAAATCACACCCAGGCGTAATTGCCACACCTTCAGTTTCCAGTAACGTCTGGACAAACTCAAAACTGTTATCTGTAAAAGTGCTGCAATCAGCGTAAAGATAAAAAGCCCCTTGAGGACGACACATAATAACAAAACCCAATCGTATCAGTTGCTCATACAAAAAATCCCCACGCCGTTGAAACTCAACACGTCTCGATTCTAAAATCGTCATGGTTTCATTATCAAATGCTGCCAAGGCCGCATATTGGGAGTGTGATGCCGCCGCTATAAATAAATTTTGGGCTAATTTCTCGGCTTCGTGATAAAAACAAGTCGGCACAATCAACCAACCAACACGCCAACCAGTCATCCCAAAATATTTAGAAAAACTATTAATCACAAAAGCATCATCACTATAACTTAATGCTGTTTGTGCCTCTCCCTGGTAAACAAGTCCATGATAAATTTCATCTGAATAAAAATACCCTTTATTTTTTTCCGTTGTTTCAATACATTCATTCAATACCTGCTTTGATATTAACGTTCCCGTTGGGTTACTGGGTGATGCAACTAAAACGCCTCGCGTGCTTTGTCGCCAATTCTGATCAATTAATTGAGCCGTTAATTGGAAGTTTGTTTCGCCACCTACCGGAATTAACTGAGCCTGAGCATCTAAGAAAGCAAGAAAATTACGATTACAAGGGTAACAAGGATCAGCCAACAACAAACTCTGTTTCGAATTCAAACTCACAGCCAACGCCAACAACAACGCTCCCGATGCTCCCGGCGTCACTAAAACTCGTTCAGACGCCACACTAACCCCATAACGCTGCTGATAAAAAAAAGCAATCCGTTCTCGTAATTCAGGTAATCCTGCAGCCGGAGTATATTTAACGTCACCTTGACTGATTGCATTCATTCCGGCATGAACAATCGGTTCCGGTGTGGGAAAATCAGGCTCTCCTACTTCCATGTGAATAATATTTCGCCCTTGCTTTTCAAGTTCCTTAGCACGTTCTAATAAGGCCATCACATGAAACGGCGAAATTTTTTTCATTTTGTCAGAAACAAATAGAGTCAAAGCACCTCCTAAATAAAAAACAACTAATTACCTTATAAAACTACTGTATTTCTTGCTAAGATGATATCTTTCTGGTAAAAAAGTCGCGATTTTATTTTTTTGTGTATGTGGAGTTAACTGACAATGGATATCGACAACCAACCATTAAACAAAGTGGAACCCTATCAGGGCTCTGCAGATGAAGATTATATGTGTGAATCTCAGCAAGCTCATTTTCGTCACCTTTTGACAAACTGGAAAAACGAACTGATGTCAGAGGTTGATAGAACAGTCCATCATATGCAAGATGATGCCGCCAATTTTCCGGACCCTAACGATAGAGCTACTCAAGAAACAGAATTCAGTCTAGAACTCAGAACGCGTGACAGAGAACGTAAACTCATCAAAAAAATCGAAGAAGCACTAAGCACCCTAGAAAATGGCGACTATGGCTTTTGCGAATCTTGCGGTATTGATATTGGAATTCGCCGTTTAGAAGCACGACCAACGGCTACACTTTGCATTGACTGCAAAACTTTAGAAGAAATCCGCGAAAAACAAATGGGCTAACCCTCAGTTACTCTGTCCACAAACACCCCCTATATTGGGAGATTTGCACCCTCCCCAACCGGACCTCTACATCTCGGCTCACTATTCACTGCCTTAGCGAGTTTTCTTCAGGCACGTCAAAATCAGGGCCATTGGTTATTACGAATAGATGACCTGGATAGCCCTAGGCTGGCTCCCGGCGCTATTGAAAACATTTTAACTACACTCGACGCCTATGGGTTACATTGGGATGGTGAAATTGCCTTCGAGTCTGAATGGATAGCTCATTATCAAAATGCTATTGATCTACTCACTAAGAAAAACCTCATATACTCTTGCACCTGTTCGCGCAAACAGCTAGCTAGATATCGTTTAAAACAACCCGAAATGACAACTTACCCAGGTTTTTGCCGTACGCGTCATCACTCACCAATATTACCTCATTCTCTACGCATCAAAACACCCGATCAGAACATTTCTGTCTCTGACTTGTTACAAGGTCTACACGAACAAAAAATCCATCAAGAAATTGGTGACTTTATTATTAAACGCCGTGACGATATTTTTAGCTACCAATTATCTGTCGTCGTTTCAGACCATCTTCAAAAGATTACCGAAATCGTCCGTGGTATTGATTTATTAGATTCATCTCCTCGACAAATTTTCTTACAGCAAAAATTAGGATTTGCAACACCACGCTACCAACATGTACCCATTATTGTTGACTCTCAGGGCGCTAAACTCAGCAAACAAGCCTTTGCAAATCCCGTTCACACAAATAACAAAAGTCGGACACTTTTTTATTTATTAACTCAATTACAACAAAACCCACCTCGTCATTTAATATCAGCATCGGTCAACGAACTTCTTGACTGGGCAATCAGTTCTTGGGATATTAGACGTTTGAAAGAGATATCAACGATCAATGTTTAAACAAAACAACCGTTAAATCACTTTAAGGTCTGTCGACTTATGTCCAACGATAAAATTTATCCCATCAATTCAGAGACTGCATCACAGGCACATATTTCTGAATCAGACTACAACAGCCTCTATCAACATTCCATTAGTGATCCCGAGAAATTTTGGTCAGATCAGGCTGAACTATTTCTAGACTGGCACAAGCCTTGGCATACCGTTTTAGACTATGACTATCCCCAAGGACATATTCGCTGGTTCGAAGGTGGCCAACTCAATGTCAGCTATAACTGCTTAGATCGTCATTTAGCAACTCGAGGTGACCAAACCGCTATTATCTGGGAAGGGGATCACCCCGAAATAGATCAACGTTTAAGTTACAAAGAACTCCATCATCAAGTCTGCAAGTTGGCTAATGTCTTAAAATCATTAGGTATAAAAAAAGGCGATCGGATTTGTATTTACCTCCCAATGATGATTGAATCAGCCACAGTTATTCTTGCCTGCACTCGTATTGGCGCTGTTCATTCCATTGTTTTTGGCGGCTTCTCAGCAGAGGCTTTACGCGAAAGAATTAATGACTCTGACTGTAAATTACTGATCTGCGCTGATGAAAGTAACCGTGGGGGAAAAACTTTCCCCATCAAAGCTAATGCTGACAAAGCAATAATAAATTGCCCCAGTATAGAACACGTTTTAGTAATCAGAAATACAGGAGGAACTATTGACTGGTCCCCTAACCTAGATATCTGGTATCACGAAGCCATGTCGACTGCATCAGCAGTATGCCCTCCAGAACCCATGGATGCCGAGGATCCTCTGTTTATACTTTATACCTCAGGCTCCACTGGAAAACCAAAAGGGTTAGTCCATTCGACCGGTGGTTATCTACTCTTTTGCGCCATCACCCACAAATATGTTTTTGACTACCAAGACGGTGAAATTTATTGGTGTACAGCCGATATTGGCTGGGTTACCGGACACTCTTACATCATATACGGCCCTCTTTGTAACGGTGCCACATCGTTAATGTTTGAAGGAATTCCAACCTACCCTGAAGCCGATCGATTCTGGCAAATTATAGACAAACATCAAGTTAATATCTTTTATACCGCGCCCACTGCAATCAGGGCATTAATGGCTCAAGGCAATGATTTTGTGACCCGCACCCAACGCAATAGCCTCCGTATTTTAGGTACTGTTGGCGAGCCTATTAACCCTGAGGCATGGGAATGGTATTACCATATTGTCGGTAACAGCCAATGCCCAATCGTAGATACTTGGTGGCAAACTGAAACAGGTGGACACCTAATTACTCCCCTTCCAGGCGCCACTGCATTAAAGCCCGGCTCTGCTACACGTCCTTTTTTTGGTGTGGCCCCTGCAATTCTAGATAACAATGGCAATCAACTAACGGGTGAGGCACAAGGCGTCTTGGTCATCAGCCACCCGTGGCCAGGGCAAGCACGAACCGTCTATGGGGATCATAACCGCTTTATAGAAACTTATTTTAAAAGTTTTCCTGGTTATTACTTTACCGGTGATGGTGCTCGTCGAGACCATGACGGTTACTACTGGATAACAGGACGTGTCGATGATGTTATTAATGTCTCTGGACATCGCATGGGCACCGCTGAAGTTGAAAGCGCCTTAGTACTTCATCCGCAGGTTGCTGAAGCTGCTGTCGTTGGATTCCCTCATGACATCAAAGGACAAGGAATTTATGCTTATGTGACTGTTAATGTCGGCGTCACGCCCGACCCAGAACTTCATCAACAACTTTTAACTTTAATTACACAAGAAATTGGTGCTATTGCCAAGCCTGATTTTATCCAATGGACGCCCGGATTACCTAAAACACGTTCAGGAAAAATCATGCGTCGTATTCTTAGAAAAGTTGCTGCTAATGAAATAACAAACCTCGGTGATATTTCAACGCTTGCCGACCCTTCTGTTGTTGATCATATCATTAGCCACCGGCTAAGTCAGTTATCGTCATAGGCATAAGGTGAATTGCCCGCTCAGGAATAGAAATATTAATTGTTTCTCCAATCTTTAAATGATTACGCTCAACAACATGGGGAGGTAGATCCATATATAACAATACCTGGCTACTACTTAACGAGACCATTAAATTAAAAACACCCCCAACCAACATCAGCTCTTTAATAGTAACAGTCAATGGATTTTCTTTTACTCCTCCAGAAGGACGTATACGACTATGTAATAGAATATCTGCCGACCGAATACACCAGTTGACTCGTGTACCCGGCTTAAATTGATTTTCTGGCAACCTTAGTGTTTCTGCCTCCCATTGTAAAAAACTCATTCCATCATATTTAATAACCGTACCATGAAATAAATTTTTTACATCAACCAATCGTGCAACTGTCGCATTGGCTGGCTTTTTAAGAATTTCCTGAGGTTTTCCTGACTGCAATGCAACTCCTTTATGTAAGACAATCATTTTGTTTGCCAATAAACACGCTTCATCCAAATCATGCGTGACCAAAATAATAGGTACTGCCAATTGCCGTGTTAATTGCAACATCTCCAGTCGTAATTTCCGTCTTGTCACCTGATCAACTGCTGAAAAAGGCTCGTCTAATAATAAGATTTGAGGGTCTATCGATAATGCTCTTGCCAGTGCAACCCGTTGTTTCTGACCACCTGAAAGCGTTTCAGGTTTACGATTTTCTAATCCCGTTAAATGTACCCGGGCCAATAATTGATGCGCTCTAGCCTTGTTACTGACGGGCATTGCCAATTGAATGTTATCCAGAACAGTCAAGTGTGGAAACAAAGCAAAATCCTGAAAAACAAACCCAATCTGTCGTTGTTGTGGCAACAGATGGATCCTTTTTTTACCATCAAACCAGTACTTGCCAGCAAAAGAAATAACTCCATTTTTCGGTTTGTGTAATCCAGCAATACATCTTAATAATGTTGTTTTACCACTCCCGGAAGGCCCAACAATTGCTAGAACATCACTTTCTTGGCAAGACAAATCAACATCAATTTTAATTGGTTCAAACTGCTTAATTACAACTTCTAACGCCATTCTCAGGTCACCTCCTTTTGCAAAACAAATCTAAAACAACCCATTATTTCAACCTCTGAAAATGCCTATCACCAATTAAATTAATCAAAATAAGTAATCCCAATGAAAATAACAGCATAAAAAATGCCATGCTATCAGCTGCGTTTTCATCAAAAGTCTGCACTTTGTCAAATAAGGCTATCGAAATGGTTCTTGTTTCTCCGGGTATATTCCCACCCACCATTAACACAATGCCAAATTCACCCATCGTATGTGCAAAACTCAAGACACACCCGGTGAGCACACCTTTCAATGCTAAAGGTAATTCAATTCGTAAAAAGGTCTGCCAATAACTTAGTCCACAACACCAAGCCGCTTCTCGAATCGACTGCGGAATTGACTCAAAAGAACGTAACATGGGCTGAACAGCAAAAGGTAAACTATAAATAACAGATGCTAATACTAAGCCCGTAAATGAAAACACCAGCGGCTCATGAAACCACGACTCAAACCAATCCCCTACCATAGATTCTCGACCGAGAAAACGAAGAAAAAAGTAACCTAAAACCGTCGGCGGTAATACTAAGGGTAATGTAATTAATGCTTCCATAACGCCTTTACCTAAGAAACGCTTCCACGCCATCAAACGAGCAATCAACAAGCCCAAAACCAGTAAAATCATCACCGTAACTAATGATAATAATAATGATAAAAAGAAAGCAGACCAATCCATAGTTTATTAAGGTAAAGAATAACCATTAGCCAAGAACAATTTCTTAACCTCTGTTGTTTGCATAAAATCAAAAAAAGCTCTTACCATTGGACTGTCTTTATTTAAAATCACCATCGCTTGTGCAACCTGCGTATAAAATTTACTCAAAACCTCAACAGACCGACCACGTCCTCGTAACGCAGAAAACTGCGCTAACGAACAAGGTAACAAGGCAGCATCGACCGAATTTGTCGCTGCAAAAAAAGCGGTTTGAGCTGCATTTTCTCCATAGACTAAAACATCTTTAAAGTCATCCAACAAGTGACTCGTTTTCAGTGCCTGCACGGCAAGCTCGCCATAAGGAGCAATCTCTGGGTTAGCGATAGCAAGTTTTACTCGCTCCCCCTCCGATAACGCAACTTTCAACCCAGAAAGGTTCGCGGCTAACGCCAAGCTTGAAGACTTCGGAAGAAAAAGACATAATTTACCTAAGGCATAAACCGTGCTTTTTAAGACTGAAGCACCCGGTCTTCTTATCCTAGCAATAGAAGCTTTATCAGCGCTTAGAAACAAATCATAGGGCGCTCCCCGGCGAATTTGATGCGCTATAGTACGAGAAGAGCCCAGAGATAAATTAATGATATGACCCGTCTTATTTTCAAAGAGAGTAATCACCTTCGGCAGAACAACACTTAAATTCGAAGAGGCTGCAAGACTAATCTCACTGCTACTAGCGGTACTAAATAGCAAGAAAAAAAGGGTCAGCACCACATTTAATCGCATCATTAAAAAAATCATGACCCTGACCTATCTACACCTTTTATAATCGCTAAAATTAAACTACCCTCAGGAAGAAAAGTATTTTACTTAAGAAACCCTGCTAAACAACAGATAAAAATTACAAGACCTTAGCGTACCGGCACAAATGAACAACAATCTAACTAGCATTTATGCGGGTAAGTTTATAAAATAACAGGTTATGCAAAAAAAATAACCCGCACAGCCTATTCTCTACACGGACTATTTAATGACTGATTATAAATTAACACATCTTAAGCAACTTGAAGCTGAAAGCATTCATATCATCAGAGAAGTTGCTGCTGAATTTGAAAAGCCAGTGATGTTGTATTCAATTGGCAAAGACTCAGCAGTCATGTTGCATCTTGCAATGAAAGCCTTTTATCCTGCAAGACCACCTTTTCCATTGATGCATGTAGACACCAAGTGGAAGTTCAAAGAAATGATACAATTCAGAGATCAACTCGTCAAAGATCTTGGCCTTGACCTCATTGTATATAGCAACCAAGATGGTATTAACCAAGGCATTGGCCCATTTACCCACGGTAGCAAAAAACACACAGATGTTATGAAAACCGATGCCTTAAAACAAGCCTTAAACCATTATCGGTTCGATGCGGCTTTTGGGGGTGCACGCCGCGATGAAGAAAAATCAAGAGCTAAAGAACGCGTTTATTCCTTCCGTGATAAAAACCACCGCTGGGACCCCAAGAACCAACGCCCAGAATTATGGAATATTTATAATGGCAAAATTGACAAGAATGAAAGCATTCGAGTCTTCCCATTGTCAAACTGGACTGAATTAGATATTTGGCAATATATTCACTTAGAGAATATCCCAATAGTACCGCTTTATTTTGCCAAAGAACGTCCTGTAGTCAACATGGATGGCACACTCATCATGGTTGACGATGATCGCATGCCGATTGGTCCCGAAGATAAAATCGAAATGAAAATGGTTCGCTTTAGAACATTAGGCTGTTACCCCCTCACTGGGGCTGTTGAGTCAAATGCAACGACACTTCCTGAAATTATTCAAGAAATGTTATTAACCACCTCCTCAGAAAGACAAGGGCGCTTAATTGATTCTGATCAAGCAGGATCTATGGAGCAGAAAAAAAGAGAAGGTTACTTTTAATTTTATATCAAAATAAATGAACCTGGTCTATATGCTCCTATAACGCTCATTTTTGAAGTCAAACTTATTGAATAACGTCATGTCACATCAATCAGAATTAATTAGTACCGATATTAACGCCTACCTCGCTCAACATGAGCGTAAAGAATTATTACGTTTATTAACCTGTGGTAATGTTGACGATGGAAAAAGTACACTCATTGGTCGTCTACTTTATGACTCCAAAATGATTTACGAAGATCAATTGGCTGCAGTCACTGCTGATAGCCAAAAATCGGGCACTACTGGTGACCAACCCGACTTAGCCCTATTAGTCGATGGCTTACAATCAGAACGCGAGCAAGGTATTACTATTGATGTTGCTTATCGCTACTTTTCCACATCAAATCGTAAATTTATTATTGCCGATACGCCAGGGCACGAACAATACACCCGCAATATGGCAACCGGTGCTTCAACCTGTGATTTAGCTATCATCCTGATTGATGCGCGTTATGGTGTTAAAACCCAGACCAAGCGCCATAGTTACATCGCCTCACTATTAGGTATAAAACATATTATTGTTGCTATTAACAAAATGGACTTAATGAATTACGATGAGAGCGTTTTTAATGCCATTAAATCTGACTATTTATCATTTTCAGAGCAACTCAAATTAACTAACATTATCTTTATGCCTATCTCGGCGTTAAACGGTGATAATGTCGTTCATCAGAGTACATCTATGCCATGGTTTTCTGGCCAACCATTAATGGCAACTCTGGAAAGTATCGAGATTGCACATGACCGTAACTTTACAGATGCGCGCTTTCCCATTCAGTACGTCAACAGGCCCAACCTTGATTTCCGTGGTTTTTGTGGAACTGTTGCGTCTGGAATTTTTCATAAAGGCGATCAAATAACCGCTCTTCCTTCTGGTAAGACCAGCACAATCAAATCCATAGTCACCTATGATGGTGAACTTGATCAAGCATTTCCCCCGATGGCTGTGACCATGACCTTAACTGATGAAATCGACATCAGCCGTGGTGACATGATGGTTCTGACGGGTCAAAGCCCTTCAATCAGCGATCATTTCAAAGCTGAAATTGTCTGGATGACCGAAACAGCTATGGTCTTAGGTAAGCAATACATTTTCAAATGTGCCTCGCGCAGCGTCTCCGGCTCTATTTCATCAATACACCACCGGACTGATGTCAACACACTGGCACAAATAGAAACCAAAGAGTTAAATTTAAATGAAATTGGTACTTGCAGTGTAGCTGTTAATGCACCCATCGTTTTTGACACCTATAAAACGAATCAAAACACCGGCGCCTTTATCATTATTGATCGACTGAGCAACGTTACCGTTGGCGCAGGCATGATTACGGAAAGTATTGACAGTAGCGATAAACTCCAACCGGTTACTATGGCAGAAAAAGCAGCTCGTTTTTCCCAACAGGCAAAAACCATTAGCATCACAGGAAAAAATCATTTAAATCTAGCCTACCAATTAGAAAGACGACTCTTTGATACCGGTCATGCCGCAACCGTACTGGAAGGTGATTACACTCAAAATAAGGATTATGCTCAGTTAATTAACCAAACAGGACTAATCTGTCTTTGTGCTAGCCAAACACCTATTCCACACAGCCACGTGGAAATATCTGCAACAACAGAAACTGTAAAATCCGCTTTTGCTCGACTCAAAGCTGAAAAAATTATTAACTGATCAGTAAATCAACCCTTATAAAACGACTATAATTCATACAAATCATTAAACCGATTGTTTTTTACACAGACGCCTTACATATCCAAAGAAACTCTTGTAGGATATTAGGGTCGAATTTGAGTACCCCATAACATTATTGAAAGAGGAATTAAAGCAATGAGATTAAATTCAACCCTAACCCGTTCAGAAGAAAGCATTCTGTCTACCAATAAAATATTGCGTAATACCTATATGTTATTGTCTCTGACATTGCTTTTTAGTGCTGGCACAGCAGGAGCTGCCATGGCACTTAATTTACCACACCCTGGAATGATCATTACTATGGTCGGTTATTTTGGTTTGCTTTTTCTAACCAACAAATTCTGTAACAGTGGCCTTGGAATCATTTTTGTTTTCGCTCTCACCGGCTTCATGGGATTAACACTTGGACCAATCCTAAACATGTACTTAAATGCATTTAGTAATGGTCACGAATTAATTATGACTGCTTTGGGCGGCACCGGTGTTATTTTTATTGGTTTGTCTGGTTATGCGCTAACCACACGTAAAGATTTCAGCTTTATGGCTGGCTTTTTAATGGTCGGTGTACTGGTTGCCTTTCTGGCAGGCATTGGAGCCATGGTATTCTCGATACCTGCACTCTCGCTTGCTGTATCCGGCATGTTCATCTTGCTCATGTCAGGTATGATTTTATTTCAAACCAGTGCGATTATTCATGGCGGTGAAACTAACTATATCCTTGCAACCGTATCGTTGTACGTTTCTATTTTCAACTTATTCATGAGTTTATTGCAATTATTAGCTGCCTTTAGCGGTGAGCGATAATCACGATTAGAATTAAAGTTGAATTCATTCAAAAAAACCCGGCTAACCGCCGGGTTTTTTTATTCCGTTACTTTAACAATCCGTCATCCCTCTATAGTCCATTGACTACTAATTTAACAAACTGAGACTTCTCAACGCCTCAGAGCAACTTAAAGTCAAAACCAGGCCTTTCGCGCGCTTGCTGTTCATCCATCGTTCAGACTAAAAAGTCAGGTTAGACATCTAGTACTCGTTCAAACACCACTTCCCTTTGCCTCTAGTCTCACGCACTCATCAAACAAACTGATATCAAGGATTACTGCAAACTGAGGAGTAAAAAAACACCTACAAAAGGCTCTCGACGACTCCTATTTCTGATCAAAGCTAGCGCCATTAAAAATTTTCACGAAGGACTCAAAGTCCTCCACCGGTAATGCTGGAGAGTAGATGTAACCCTGAATCTCATCACAGTTCAGAGACCGAAGAACGTTCAATTGTGCTGAATTCTCAACACCTTCGGCAACCACCCTCAAATTGAGATCATGAGCCATCGAAATAATAGCCCTAACAATGGCTTTACTCTCATTATTCTCCATCATCTTACCGATAAAAGACTTATCGATTTTCACCACATCAACTTGAAACTCTTGGAGGTAACTCAGTGAACTATACCCTGTACCAAAATCGTCTATTGACAGCTTCACACCTAAACCCTGCAAAAGATCAAACTTCTTCTGACCTTTTGTAATAATTTCAACCAACGAGTTTTCAGTTAACTCAAGTTCCAATAATTCCTTTTGTACTCTTGTGCTCCTAAAAAGGGTTTCCAAATGTGGAGTAACCTTACCTTTCAACAGTTCCTGACCGGAAATGTTAACGGATAGTTTCAAGGTTGAGAATTCACTACCTACCCAATCGGATAACTGCTGCATGGCCGTCTCTCGCACCCAATACCCTAGATCAACAATCAAATCACTTCTTTCTGCAATCTTTATCAAGTGATTTATCGAAATAGACCCTTGACTTGAATGTTCCCAACGAATCAACGCCTCTGCACTACAAATTTTACCCTGTACTAGACTGATTCTAGGTTGATAATGCAGTTGAAATCCACCTTCTCTGAGCACTCTTCTAATTTCGTTTTCCAACTCTAAGTCTTCTTTTGCCTTGAGATTCATCTCATGAGAATAAAACATAACCGTATTACGTCCACGACCTTTTGCCCTGTACAACGCCGTATCGGCCTGTTGTAATAAATCTAATGCAGTCTGCTTATTGTCATTGCTAAAAACCGACACTCCAACACAACAACCCACCTGAACAGAATGACCTTTTATCAAGAATTCCTCCGTAAAAATAGCCACAATCTGATACGCTACCTTTTTCCAATCGTCATAGATTTGGGAGTACTCTATCATCAGTACAAATTCATCCCCACCCAGACGCGACAAAACTACAGTTTCATCCGCATAATCTCTTAGGCGGTCTGCAATTGCTTTCAGTAAAAGATCACCGATGTTATGTCCCCACGTGTCATTTACCTTTTTAAAATCATCCAGATCCAAAAAAAATAGTGCATAAGGTTTTTGATCAGACTTATTTTTTACCGCTAGTTGATTGATTGTATTTTCTAACAATCGACGATTACACAGGCCGGTTAACGGATCATAGCTGGCTAACTCCACGAGTGCTGTTTCCGATTGATCAAGACGTTTGCTAAGCCTTAGATAAATTATCAAGGTCGCTAAAAAAATGAGTAAAACCTCACACAAAAATAGAGCATAAAAATAGGTTGAATACAGCTTGCTCAATTTGATATTGCTGATAATCACATTATTTTTACCATAAAGTGCTTCTTTAGAAAACGTTGCCACTTGATGACTCAGTACTAGGTATTTATTAACAAAGTCCTCTCTTTCTTCCAGTACTGAGTTACTCATGACTAACTCGGTTATAGTGTTAGACAATTCAGCCATGAGCGGCTCCATTTCTTCAACCAAAGATAGGTCAAGCAAAAATCCATTTCGAGCTGCAATCATCTCAAATTCTAATAATCGGATTTGAAGGTCCTCAGCCTCTGCCAAAATATCGCCTTCAAGATTAGAATCTCCCAGATAAATCAGTTGAGTAATCCAACTGTCCAGATGCGCTACTGTAGCGTCAAGATGTGTTAAGCTTCCCTGTTGCATTCTAAGATCCGATACCAATTGACTTCTTTTCTCAATACCGGCGTTAAAATAAAATACCGTTAATGAAATAACTATCAAACTGGCGATAAAAAAAAACAAACGGCAAAAAAAGACTATTTCGGAACATTGTAGATTCCATCAGATAGCCATCAACGAGTTACTTAACTCTAAAGACCTGAATTCGGTGATTGCCTGTATCTGCCACATAAAGATCCCCATTTTTTCCGATGACCAAGCCATGAATATTAGCAAATTCCCCTATCCCCTGCCCGATAGAACCAAACATATACTGAAATTCACCTTGAGGGCTAAACTTCTGAATTCGACTATTACCAATCTCTGCAACGTAGATGCAATCGTTTTTATCTATAGCAAGACCAGAAGGCTTACGAAATTGTCCTGCTTGGTCACCCTCCCCCCCCCCATGAGCGAAGAAATTTCCCTGTCTCATCAAAGACCTGAATTCGATGATTGTTTAAATCCGAGACAAAGAGTTCGCCCACACTATTGTGTTTTATGCTCTCGGGCTGGTTGAATTGACCCGGTCCTGAGCCAGAACGACCAAAACTAAATTTAAATTCTCCTTGTGCAGAAAAAACGCTGACCCGGTCATTACCTGCTTCAGGAACATACAATAGCCCGTTCGGGTGAAAGGTCATAAATTCACTTTGTCGGGTTTTACCCGGTTCAGAACCATAACCACTGTAAGTTAAAAGATGCTGATAATCCAAAGCTGAGTATTTTTTGATATAACCTGAACGATAATCTGCGACATGGATATTGCCCTGCTGATCGATAGCAATTCCTTCAGGCTTGATTAAACTGCCAGCATCTTTCCCCTTGCCAGCAAACTCATTCAAGAAGACACCTTCCGAACTAAAAACCTGAACAGTCGATTTTAGGGCGTCGGTGATCAGAATCTGTCCATGACGGTCCACCGCAAAATCTTCTACATACTTGAACTGCCCCGGTTCTTCACCCAATAACCCGAAAACCTTGACTATTTCTACAGGGGAAGAATTTTCGCTACAACTCGAACCTAATCCCAGCAGGCAAACTAGCACCGCTAATTGAATTAAACGCTTAGAAAGGTAACTCCGACCGGTAAGAGACACGACTATAACTCCTAACTTCTATGATTCGGCATACCCTCAGTGTATCTGATATTTCCAAAAAAAATCAATCCAGAAACTCCCATTTTTTAAAACAAGCCGCTTGCCCTTGATAAGAGCCTTGATCATTAAAAAGATTCCACACTACTGCCTTATTGATCTGAAAACGTCGTCCTGTTTTAGAAATTCTTATACCGTGGTAGTCAGTAATGTAGTCATATTGCTTGACCCGCTCGAGTAGCTCTGAACGGTCATCTTGAACCATTGCTTCAGCCGAACAACGTGAAGGTAATCTAACCAGTTCATTCCAAGTCACTTCAAATAATGAGAGCGCCATTTGATTACCGTAATTAAACACTGGGTCACTTGCAATATCATGCGAAATAACCACAAAAGGAGCCATAAATATTGCTTCTGCTAATGCCCTATCATCGTGGTAGTCCGGCAACAAAGACTCGCCTAAAACCGCCACATAACTGTTATTAATTAATCGAACCTGCGCGACATTAAATTCATTTTCTATTGAGGGTTGTTCGACCTTAACCATTACTCAACAGCGTTGTTACTCATTTCTTCAGGTGATGCTAAATGAATTGTATCTGTAGCAACACGAACCCAAAACTCCCCGGAAATAATAGCTAATAACTCATTACCAACCATACTCGCACGCCAACCTTGCAGCAAGCAACTCTCAGTTGCATTTTGCAGCAACTCATCTAATTGTTTACGACTAGCTAGCACCGAGGGGCTAATTGAATTTTCCTTTGCTCTAATCCGAACAACGGCATTCAGGATATCTACAATTGCATCATGATGGTTATTTTTATCTACATGAGCGACTATCTCATCCCTCTGCACAGGTTCTTTTTTAACGGCTTCCTGTATCAAAGCACACAATTCATGCCCATAACGTTTAACAGTACGCTCATGAATATTACGTACTTTAATTAACTCAACAATTTTACCGGGCTGCAATCTGGCAAGATCAATAATCAAATCATCTCTTAATAACCAATTCCTCGGTCTGTTCTCTTGCTGAGCAATACGTTCACGCCACTGCGCTAAACTTTGAGCGACTGATAATTGTTTTTTAGTTAACTTCTTTAACCCTCTCATTTTTAACCAGGCTTTCTCCGGACTGGCCTGATAAACAGTTACATCACTAAGATGATCAAAATCATCTTTCAACCAATCCAACCGCCCTAGCCCTGTTAACTTTTTATGCATTCGTTGATAAATTTCTGCCAAATAAATAACATCATCTGCAGCATAGGCAATCTGACCTTCGGAAAGTGGCCGAAAACTCCAATCTGTACGAGTATGTTCTTTTGTTAGATTAACGTTTAACCAACTTGAAACTAGCATGGCATAACCAGGATTGTCTTGAAACCCTAATAAGGGTGCCGCAATTTGCGTATCAAACACCGGCGCTGGCAATGAACCTCGCAAATGATAAAAAATTTCTAAATCTTGCCGTGCTGAATGAAAAACTTTAACGACCTCAGGGTTATAGATAATATCTAAGAGATTATCTATATTCTCTAATGCCAACGGATCAACACAAGCAACTAATGAAGGCGTTGCTATCTGTAGCAAACAAAATTTAGAATAGTAAGTTTTCTCTCGCAAAAACTCCGTATCAAGAGCCAGCCAAGGCGCGCCGCTCAGATCTTGGCAGAGGATCGCTAACTTCTCAGGAGTATTAATATATTGTATTTGCATTTATATCCTATATTTCATAATCAGGTGACCAGTCAAGACCTTAGCCTTTCTTACCGTTCTTCCTTAACCTGATTGTTTTTAACTTTATTCCAATTTTTCTTCGGGCGCCTGTTAGGGCGTTTCTTAAACGATTTTACAGTGCCTTCTTTACCCCCTTCTAAACAGGATATTTTTAACGGCTTACGATTAAGACAAACAGACTTTAAGTGCTTAAAAATATCATTCGGCATACCCTCAGGCAAGCTCACTTGCGTCGAGTTTGCCGAAAAGTCAACAATCTGTATCTTATCTCGTTCAACACCAGCTTCATCGACCAAAAATTGCTTTAGCCTATCAATCGAAACCTGATGATTAAAACCTATTTCAAGCCGATAAGGGACCATTTTATCTGTTTTAGCGCTTCTGGGTTCTTGAACTGGCAGTGGTGCAGTTACTTCTTTTATAACACGGCGTCTTTGAAAATTACTCTCATTAAGTTGTGCAATTGCTGCTGCACAGTGCAAAATACTAATATCCAACTCCTTAGCAACATCCTCAATTAACAGTTTCCAATCCTCCAGATCTTTCTGTTTGATAATACGTTGCAAAGGCTTCTTTAAATGGGCTTTCAATTTAACCCTTAAATGTACTGGTATTTTATTATCCATAAAATTTTTCAAACGATGAAATAATCTCGGAAAATTTTCAAAGCTTCTCTAACCTGATGTCCACAAAAGCCTCATCACGTAACCGACGTAACCACAGTTCCGTTTCTTCTTCTATCTTGCGCTGGCGAATTTGTTCACGGGCACGACTTCTCTTATATTCCTCGCTGTTGTCACGATTCTGTCGTTCAAGAACCTGTATTAAATGCCAGCCAAATTGCGTTTGCACCGGTGCACTTAACCCATTAATAGCTAATTTATTCATTGCCTCTTCAAAGGGTGGAACTAAAAAACCCGGACTCACCCACCCTAAATCACCGCCCTTCAATGCCGAAGCCTTATCATCAGAATGAGCACGCGCTAAAGTCGCAAAATCATCGCCATTTTCAATACGATCTTTTAATGCTAACAAACGCTTTTGGGCCTCTTTATCATTAATCAACTCATTCAGCTTTATTAAAATATGACGCGCCTGTGTCTGGGTAATCATATGTTTGGATCGACCTTTTAATTCCACCATTTTAATAATATGAAAACCACTAGGACTACGAATTAATGAACTGACCTGCCCCGCCGATAATACTTTGGTTTGTTCAACAAAAATACTGGGAACCTGCCCTAAAGATCGCCAACCCAAATCACCTCCGGATAAGGCTTGCCCACCATCAGACTCTGTCATCGCAATTTGCGTGAAGTCACCTCCATTCTGGAGTTTTTCTAGTAACCGGTTAGCTTTATCTTTGGCATTTTTGATATCTGTCGAATTAGCTTGCTCAGGTAGAGCAACAAGAATATGAGCTAAATGATATTGAACATTCTCACTACCTTCTTGACTTTGTGTTTCCATAAAATGATCAATTTCACGCTCACTTACTTTGACTCGACTCGAAACCTCCCGGGCACGCAATTGGCTAATCGTAATTTCCTTTTTAACATTGTCAACAAAACTCTGATAACTAATTCGTTGACGCTCTAACTGGATACGAAAATCGTCAAGACTTAACTGGTTTCGTGCGGCAATATCACTAACAGCCTGTTGCAAAACGGTATCGGTTACCCGAATTCCCATTCGATCAGCAATCAATAATTGTAACTTCTCAATGACCATACGATCTAAGATTTGCTTACGAACAATAAACGCAGGAGGCATATTGGCACTGTCTGCCTGCATATTTTGCATTACAGCAAAAGTTTCACGAGCCAAATCACTTTCAAGAATAATAGCATCCTCCACTACCGCCATAATGCCATCAAGATACTCTTCCTCAGCTCGCACACTAGACGCTGCTAAAAAAAAAGTAGCAGCAATTAAAAATAGCATAGTTTTGACCATTAAATACCTACCATCATTTATTATTGCGCAGGCGATTGATAACCTGGTAATTCTTGTTCCAAAAAGGCATCGAGCTTATCACCCAAACCGGTTAACCCTTTGAGTTCTAATTGCACAAATAATCCCGTATCGTATCGTTCATTATTGTTATCGTTTATTTCTTGCGTGTTCGCATTCGCATAGCGCTTACCTAGTACTCTCAATCGCCAACAACAGTTTTCTTTCTCGAGCCCTGCAAACATTTCCGTGGATAAATCATCTTTCAGCGAATAAACCCAGCCTCCAAAAAGGCTCCAGTTATCATAGATCGGCCACAAGAAAGACAGATCACTTTGAATAATACGATCTTTTCGGTAATTATAACCTAGATTCACAATCTCCCGGTCTTCCCCTCGATACGATAATGACGCGCGACCACGGTTTATGTCTTGACTGTTCACGTCCCAAAAAAGATTAGCTCTATAGCTGAATTGAGCATTCATGGCGCCGCTCAATTCCGCAATAACTGGTGAAAAACCACTCGTATCAACTTCAGCACCTGGCAAGACAACAGATCTATCCTTAAAATAATAAATCTGTCCCACCGACAATTTTGCCAGATCAAGACCGGTATCCGTATTTGCAAGCCGCGTTGTGAGCCCCAAAGTCACTTGATTGGCATCTCCTAACCGGTCGACACCATTAAAACGGTTCTCTCTAAATAACTGTCCACTATTAAAATCTGCAAGACTCGTATCAAATATTGGGTTACTTTGCATTTTGTCCGGAATATATAAATAGTATGCGCGCGGTTCAATAGCATGGATCAAATTCAGCCCCAATACATCCTCATAGGCCTTCTCAAGTACAAAGCGCGTATCCAAACTGATTATCGGTAGCGTACGACTATATTCCGTTTTGGTATTACTGTTGTTTTCCAACCAATATTGAGTATGTTGCACCGATACCTTGGGCGTAATATTAAACCCTTGTATCTGCAACGGCAGACTCAAACTGGGCTTTAAATTAAGGCGTGATCCGGTTGGCCCACTGCTTTTTTCAAAATAAACAAATTCATTATCAGCGGCTACATCAAGAACAACGGACTCAAAGTTCAATGCCTTCTTGATATTAAAATCGATCTTAGGTAACCGTGTATACTGTTTCTCCTCCGGTTCAGTATCACTACGATCCAGCGTTCGAAAATGCTCGACCATCCCAGATAGTAAGAATTCATCGGTTTTATATTGCAGTTGACTAAAACTTCGCATTTGAGTGCTTTGTGTCACCGTAAAAGAATTAGCCAACTCGTTGTAATAGTCATCATCAGACAAGTAATTAAGGTCAACATCAAAGGCTAGACTATCGCCCGTCATTAGGCCTGGATCCCAACGACTATTATTTCGCCACTTAAAATTTCCTCGTTGTTTACCTTTATGTGTGTTAGCTGAAACCTCATTCAATGCCGTTGCCTTATTGTCACTAATCAAAAGTTCACCTGAAAACTCGCCTTTACTTGACTCAGTTAAATAACGAAAATCTCCGGCAAGCATTAAGCCACGTTCGGACATATAACGCGGTCTAAGAACTGCGTCATAATTAGGTGCAATATTCCAATAATACGGCACGGTAAAATCTAACCCATTTTTCTCGGTATTATCCCAGGAGGCATTTAAAAAACCCGAAACACGCCGATCATCAATTGGAAAAGCGAAATAAGGCGTATAAAAAATCGGCACGCCCTTAAACTCAAGCCAAGCATTTTTAGCGGCACCTTTACCGGTCTGCTTATTTAATTTTACCCGTTGCGCATGCACGACCCAATCCTGATTACCCGGCTTACAAGTGGTATACGCTGCATTCTTATACTGCGTTAAAAACTCATTTTCACGATAAACTACCTCTGCCGTTCCCCGTGTTCTAGATCCTGGCGCTATAAACAAGGCGTTTCTCAATCGTGATTCATCGGTTGCTAACTTCATAAAAGAAGTATCGCTATAAAAAGAAATATCATCAGCGCGGTAATAAACATTGCCTTGCGCATCAATGGTATTTGAAACTTTATCTAAGGAGGCCATATCAGAGAGGGTCCGTTGGTCAGCCCGAACCATTTCAACGTTACCGACAAAAGTTGTCACTTCATTATCAAATGATTCTGCTGAATCTCCCTCAATCACTAGCGGTGAACTTAAACGAAAAGGTTCATCAACAGCAAAATCCTGACGATTTACCGGTAAACTTTCACAATTCTCCCATGGGTCAAATTTCAAATCGCCTTGCATCATTTTGAAAATATCTTCTTGAGCAACCGCAAATGCCGGTGCCAATAACGATGATTCAAATTCCTCATCAGCAATAACCTGCCCTTCTCCTTTAGGGTCACTCCCCATTAAACTACAGCCCCAGGTTTCACTGCCTTCCTCTGGCAAGCAAGTCCAACCTGGGCGCTTTGCAATTGTTCCGGGAGGTAATTTTACTGGCGTAGATTCCTTTAAAACTGTTGGAATACGCTCAGTCTCTGCCGGCACTAATTCAGTGATGCTGGATGATATTTTTTTGGGTTGCGTTAAATCTTTATTCTGAGACTCCTGACCGGTAACACAGAGCCACTCTTGGCTACCCTTTTTTTGCTGGCAATTCCAGCCTGCTGTAGACCCATCTGTTAATGCTGGTACGCTATAACACAAGAGACATAAAACAACGAATAATCGAGGAAACATAAATACCGGTAGTTTTTATTGGCTGAACTGTACTAAATCAAATACTATAGTATCTTACATTAATTAGTCCGCTGCTTTAATTTATTAATTCAAGCCTTCTTATGCCAAATACTGACCCCAGACTTCATGCTATTAAACATTGGTTGACCCAGACTCTAGAACTCAACTTTACCACTATCGAACCCGCCTCAACTGATGCCAGTTTCAGACGCTATTTCAGAATAACCTACCCTCAGGGAAGTCGCATCGTGATGGATGCACCACCAGAGAAAGAGACTCTGAAACCTTTTATAGAAATCAGCCAATTACTGATAGAGCATGGCCTTCAAGCACCGAGAATTTATTCTCAAAACAGCCGAGAAGGATTCTTACTACTCGATGACTTCGGGTCCACTTGTTATCTTGATGCCTTAACACCTAAAACTGCCGATACACTTTATCATGCAGCAATGCGCGCTTTATTAAAAATGCAGCGAAGTGTTAACCTGACTGAAAACGCCTTACCCGTTTATAGTAAAACCCTGTTGCATCAAGAACTCGAATTATTCAGAGATTGGTTTTTAACTCAATTACTCGGCCTCACCCTCTCACCTCAAACCCATGACGAACTCGATCGCATCTGGGCACTGCTGATTAAATCAGCACTAGAACAACCTCAAGTTTTCGTTCATCGAGATTTTCACAGTCGCAACTTGATGATTCTTGACAACGACGCTCCTGGCATCATTGATTTTCAAGATGCTGTGCAAGGTCCTATCACGTACGATTTAGTCTCTCTGTTACGAGATTGTTATATTGTCTGGCCTAAAAAACAAGTTTTACAATGGCTCACTATGTACCATAACCAATTGCAAAATCATTCCCAAGACCAATATGATTTATCACAATTTATCCGTTGGTTTGACTTCATGGGTATTCAACGCCATCTCAAAGCAATCGGCATTTTTTCACGTTTAAAAATACGTGATCATAAAAGCGGATACCTCAACGATATTCCCCGAACCCTTGATTACATTATTAATGTCAGTACTGATTATCCAGAGCTATCAGCATTCAAGAAACTGTTAACCCACGACATATTATCAGCAAAAAACTTTCCATCATGAAAGCCATGATTCTCGCAGCCGGTCGCGGCGAACGACTCCGCCCACTCACTGACGAACACCCCAAACCTTTACTGCCGGTCATGGGTAAACCGTTAATTGAACACACCATCGAACAACTAGTCGGCCAGGGTTTTCAAGACTTGGTCATTAATATTTCTTATCTAGGTGCACAAATCAAAGAAACCCTAGGAAACGGCCAACGTTTTAATGCCGAAATAAACTACTCCGACGAAGGCGATTTTCCTTTAGAAACGGCTGGCGGCATTATTCATGCCTTACCGCTTCTTGGCGATAACCCCTTTCTGGTTGTTAATGGTGATATTGCGACCAACTTTAACTTTTCAACTTTAAAGGAAAAAGAAGTTGATTTAGCTCACCTTATTCTTGTCCCTAACCCCGACCATCACCCTGATGGTGATTTTGGCATTAACAATGACCTCATTACTGAGCGCAATTCACCATCTTATACGTTCAGTGGCATTGGTCTATACCATCCCCAATTCTTTAACCATCACCCTTCCGGTAAATCTCGACTTAAACCACTTCTACAAGGAGGTATTAAAGAAAAAAGAATCACCGGTGAACTACACCATGATTTCTGGCTCGATATTGGTACAGTTGAACGCTTAAATCAATTTAAAAAACACGTGAAAGGGCTCTAATAATACTCTCAGACTCACTACTGAATTTACTTCGTAAAAGTAATAAATTGCCGATATGGGGAATCTCCCTTCCAAGTAAAAGACTCAGTATAATAGTGCATTAAACTCAAGTAGCCAATAAGGACTAACGTAACAACACGTCTAATTTCAACGCCAAAGAAGAACTCTATTAATACCTGACAAAGGTAATCACCGTATTGTTGCAAGCCAAAGGCTACCGCAAAGGATAGTAGTGGTAAGACCAGAAAAACTGACATCCCTACTTTCTTAGCTCCTCGATAAATAAAGTTTCTAGGCTCAACACTATGGCGATTGTAATCATGCGTTACATAGAAAATATACGCCGTAATATCGTGCACTAATCTTGGCACCAAAATCGCCAGAAAATAATACTCCTGAGCAAATAAATAAAAAGCTGAAAAAACTAAAAATGCATTTGCCCATAAAAAAACCTTACCAAACACCGTGGGTACGGATTTATGACAAGAAAATGTCGAGACTAACAATGCTATGCTAAACACCGCAATAAGGCTTTTAAGAGCAAGTACTTCATTAGGCGACAAACTATTTTTCATAAAAATACCGATGTAAACCAAAATACCGGCCACAACACTCAAATACAGTTGAATATTAAACTGTCGCTCTGACAACTGACAAACACCTCGGGCTAGACCATGTTGCTGCTTAAGAACATGTAATACTGTCCAAGAAGCCACAAGAATATACATAAAATAATACGGTAACCATTGGTTGCCCAATCCAAAAAACACCGCTAAGGCTAAAGTCATACCAATCACTTTAACCTTAAAAGTTTTAAGGTATTCAATATTGCTAGTCATAACAATTGCACTGGCAACAATATGCGGAATACCAAATAAGATATTAAAAAAAACAAAATGATTCGGGCTAGTCGGTAACGTTTCTTTCAAATACCCGTCCCAGAGTTGACTATCTAACAACTGCAATAACAAACATACAGGGATAATCGCATAAACACCTAATAACCAACGAAATGAAATCGCTAACGGCTTTTTCGGAATTTTATCTTCTGGAACTTGTTCTAGTACTTCTGTAACCATCACTCAACCTAATTAATATAAAATTGTATTTTACTAAAGGGGAAAGTACACTGGATCGCACACTACGATCAAGCGCTTTTTTAAATAAATAGACAATTGCCATCCGACTATCCATGCCATTCACCTTACACCCTCAGTTAGCC
>CAZEVO010000003.1:0-59581 GCA_964515235.1 uncultured Methylococcaceae bacterium
CTACTCAACAGTCACTGATTTTGCTAGATTTCTCGGCTGATCTACATCAGTACCTTTTAATACTGCCACGTGGTAAGCAAGCAGCTGTAATGGAATCGTATAAACTAAGGGAGCCAATTCATTAACAACCGATGCGATCTTGATTATTGTTAAATTTTCATCATCAATCTCTGACAATTCTTCATCCATAAAGACGATTAACTGCCCACCTCTAGCACTGACTTCCTGAATATTAGAACGTAATTTCTCCAATAAGGAGTTATTGGGTGCAACTGTAATTACAGGCATTTTATTATCTATTAAGGCCAAAGGCCCGTGTTTTAGTTCGCCTGCAGGATAGGCCTCAGCATGAATATATGAAATCTCCTTAAGTTTTAATGCGCCCTCCATTGCGATCGGAAACTGACTACCACGGCCTAAAAAAAGCGCATTATTCTTATTGGCGAATCGCTCAGATAATCTTTTTATTTGTTTATCAAGTTTTAGAACCTTTGAAATATATTTCGGTAAATCCGTTAATTCTGAAATAATTTTCGACTCCATGCTTTCATTTAATTGAAAACGCCGTCCTAAGGCAATTACCAATAAAATTAAAACAACTAATTGCGTCGTAAAGGCTTTAGTAGAAGCAACACCTATTTCAGGCCCAGCATTTGTTAACATTACTAAATCAGATTCTCGCACCAACGAACTCTCCGAAACATTACAAATAGCTAATGAACTCTTAGCCCCTAATCGCTTCGCTTCCTGTAAAGCCGCTAAAGTGTCTGCTGTTTCTCCCGATTGAGACAACGTTACAATCAATGTCTCTTTATTAATAATAGGGTAGCGATATCTAAATTCACTGGCTACTTCAACTGAACACGGAATACATGCTAGTTTTTCAAACCAGTATCTGGCTACTAATCCCGCATGATAGCTAGTTCCACAAGCCAGAATTTGTACCGATGTTATTTGATTAAAAATATCGCAAGCATTATGCCCAAATGAGCTTTCATTCAAGCGCCCTTCAATGACCCTTCCTGCTAGTGCTTGCTCTATTGCCTGTGGCTGCTCATAAATTTCTTTCAACATGTAATGACGAAAAGGTCCTTTCTCTACAACATCTGAAGTTAATTTACTCTCTTGTACTGGCCTTTCAACCTCCTCATCCAGTGCGTTATAAATAGTAATTTTTTCACAACTTAATTCGGCTACATCCCCGTCTTCTAAAAATATAAATCGTTGTGTTACTGGTAGTAAAGCAGCTATATCTGAAGCTATAAAGTATTCACCAATACCAATACCAATAACCAAAGGACTACCTTTTCGACTAGCAATAAGTTGATCAGGGTTATCACATGCTATAACCCCAAGCGCGTATGCACCCGTTAACTTTTTGAGTGTTTTTTTAACCCCTAATAGCAGATCATTCGATGTTGCCATGTGGTGAACAATTTCATTCGCAATAACTTCCGAATCAGTCTCAGAACTAAAGCTAAAACCTAATTGTTGCTGCTTTATTCTTAATTTCTCATGATTTTCAATAATACCATTATGAACAATTGCGACACGATCTTGGCAAATATGGGGGTGTGCATTCTGTATAGAAGGTTTACCATGGGTCGCCCAACGGGTATGCGCAATACCAATCCGACCCTGAAAGGGCTGATCGCGTAATACTGATTTCAGTTGAGTCACTTTCCCAGTCTGACGTTTTCGATATATTTTGTTGTTTGCGATTACCGCAAGTCCCGCTGAATCATAACCTCTATACTCTAAACGGCTCAATCCTTCTAATAAAATTGGCACTGTATTGCGCTGAGTAATTGCTCCGACAATTCCACACATAAGTTAGTCCTTCTTAACTGGGCGCCGCCAACCTTTGATAGTCATCTGTTTTGCTCGGCTTAAAGTTAACTGTTCCTCAGGTGTATCTTTTGTAATTGTAGATCCTGCCGCAATGGTTGAATTTTTACCTACGGTTACAGGAGCAACAAGTTGTGTGCTCGAACCAATGAAAGCACCGTCTTCAATAATTGTTTGCGACTTATTAACGCCATCGTAATTACAGGTTATCGTACCAGCACCGATATTTACACCCGTTCCTATTTCGCAATCACCAATATAACTTAAGTGATTAACTTTACTACCTTGATGAATTTTTGATTTCTTTACTTCAACAAAGTTACCAATGCGTACAGACTCCTGAATCTCCGTCGCAGGTCTGATGCGGGCAAAAGGGCCAATTCGTGAATCTGCCCCTATCGTAGCATCCTCAATCACACAATTTGCCAATATCTCAACACCTCTCGCAATAATTGAGTTCTTAATAGTACAGTTAGGGCCAATAGTAACTCCATCTCCAAGTTCTATATTGCCTTCTAAAATTACATTAACATCAATAAAAACATCCTGCCCCAACCGCTTTACTTGACCCCGAAGATCAAAACGACTGGGATCTGCTAACGTTGCTCCTTGGCTCATTAACTGCTCTGCTAGTTGCGTCTGATGAAATCGTTCTAAATAACTTAATTGACTTTTAGTATTAACTCCTAGCACTTCGTTAACATGTAACGGCTGAGTGGTTCTAATTTCAACACCATCACTTACCGCTAAGCCAATAATATCGGTTAAATAATATTCATTCTGACTATTATTATTTTCCAATAACCTTAACCAACGCTTTAATGACGCCCCAGTTACTGCCAAAATTCCAGTATTCACTTCATTAATTTGTTTAATTAATTCTGAAGCATCTTTTTCTTCTGTAATATTTATCACATTATTAGAGCTATCTCTAACAATACGTCCGTATCCTGTTGGATTCTCAAGTTCTACGGTTAATAATGCCAATGTTGTTTCTGATACATTAGCTAATAATGCTTTGACTGTTGCAAGCTTTAATAATGGTACGTCTCCATACAATACTAAAACCGTATCATTATCATCAATTTCGCTTTCTGCTTGCTGTACCGCATGCCCGGTCCCCAATTGTTCTGCTTGTTCGACCCAATTGACCGCTTGTGATGATAAATGCTGTTGTACCGCCTCACCACCATAGCCATAAACAATCGTTATTGAGTTATCTTCCAGTGTCTGACAAAGATCATATACATGTTCAATTAATGCTTTCCCAGCTAATGGCTGAAGGACTTTAGGTCGTATGGAATGCATACGTGTACCTTTACCCGCCGCTAAAATAATGCTTTTTATTGCCATATCTATCCTTTCTTACAAAAAACAATTCTAAACCCTCAGGCCATACGCGATTTTTAAAGCATGACGAACGACTCTTATTTTTTTTTGTATATGAGTTAATTGATAACTTAATCTTAACAGCCGCATCTAATATGACTAACCAACCCTTTATCTGTAACCATTTACCATCCCTTAAGCCTTTATAAGGATCAAAAAAATGACTAATACTCTCAAGTGAAGCGTTTGGTAAATTATTATAGTCTTTGAGCTGTTCATAATAGGAAGTCAAAGCAAATATAAGCACGGCTAGAATTTTTAGATCTTCATTATCCGATACTGGTTTGTAATATATAGCCATAATTTATCGGCTACTGCTTCGCTGTTCCCATAAATCGATCTACCGATAATGTTGCTGAGTCTTTATCGAACTCATATTTAACAGCAGTATCTTCGGACAGACTATTTGCTGATTTTACACGAACTAATAGCATGGTATCCGTTTCTTCAACACTACTTTTTGCTTTAGTTCTAATCCTGTTGTAAAACAATTTTTTATACGTATAGCACAATTATTAACGAGCCAAAAAAACCCGGTGGTCATTACCAGACCTACCGGGTTTTAAGTTTAATTTAATCTTAAATTTATCGTGACCTTTTTCTTAACCTGTTTAAGGTTTGTAGTTGCATGACCGCTTGTGCTAATTCAGAACGCGTCTTCGCATAATCAACTGAGGCCGTTTTATCTGCTAAAGCCTCTTCTGCTTTTGCTCGTGCCTCCAGTGCGGCAGACTCATCAATATCAGCAGCTCTGATGGCTGTATCCGCTAAAATAGTAACGATATGTGGTTGCACTTCAATAACACCACCAGACACATAAAAGGGATGGTTTTCCCCCTCACTAACCTTAACACGCACTTCTCCTGGAACTAAATTTGAGATAAATGGGGCGTGACGTGGTGCAATACCAACCTCACCCATTTCAGCAGGAGCGAAAACCATCTCAGCAAGGCCTGAATAAATCTCGCCTTCTGCACTGACTATATCTACGTGTACCGTCATTGTCATTTTTACGTCCTAATTTAATATTAAGCGTTCATTTTTTGTGCTTTTTCTAAGGCCTCATCAATGGTACCTACCATATAAAAAGCTTGCTCTGGCAGATCATCATATTGCCCATCAATAATACCTTTAAACCCTGCAATCGTATCTTTAAGTGAAACATACTTACCTGGTGATCCGGTAAAAACTTCAGCAACAAAGAAAGGTTGCGATAGGAATCTTTGAATTTTACGAGCACGCGTAACAGTAAGTTTATCTTCCTCTGATAATTCATCCATCCCTAAAATGGCGATAATATCTCGTAATTCCTTGTAACGTTGAAGGGTCCCTTGTACTTTTCTGGCTACTTCATAATGCTCATCACCAATGACTTGTGGGTCTAACTGACGACTAGTTGAGTCTAGTGGGTCAACAGCAGGATAAATACCTAATTCAGCAATTTGACGAGATAAAACAACTGTTGCATCTAAATGCGCAAACGTAGTCGCCGGTGATGGATCAGTCAAATCATCGGCAGGCACATAAACCGCCTGTATCGAGGTAATTGAACCCGTTTTAGTTGAAGTAATCCGTTCTTGTAAAACACCCATTTCTTCAGCCAGAGTAGGCTGATACCCCACAGCAGATGGCATCCGTCCTAATAAGGCTGATACCTCTGTACCTGCTAAGGTATAACGATAAATATTATCCACAAAAAACAAAACATCACGGCCTTCATCACGAAAGTATTCTGCCATTGTTAAGCCCGTCAAAGCGACACGTAAACGGTTTCCAGGTGGTTCATTCATTTGACCGTAAACTAACGATACCTTATCGATGACATTTGAATCAGTCATTTCATGATAAAAATCATTTCCTTCTCTTGTTCTTTCACCCACACCGGCAAACACAGAAAAACCACTGTGTTCGATCGCAATATTCCGGATTAGCTCCATCATATTAACCGTTTTACCAACACCAGCACCGCCAAATAAACCAACTTTACCACCTTTAGCAAACGGACAAACCAAATCAATAACCTTAATGCCCGTTTCTAATAGTTCATTGGCAGGTGCTTGATCTTCATAACTGGGTGCTTTACGATGAATTTCCCATTGATCTTTTTCACCAATAGGACCTTTTTCATCAATTGGCTGGCCTAATACATTCATAATGCGACCTAAGGTCTTCTGGCCAACAGGAACCGATATTGCAGCTCCAGTGTTTTTAACTGCCATACCTCGGCTTAAGCCATCTGATGATCCCATTGCAATTGTTCTGACAACACCATCACCGAGTTGTTGTTGAACTTCTAAAACAATGTCTTTTACTTCAATAACTAACGCGTCATAAACCTTCGGTAATTCTTCACGTGAAAACTCCACGTCAACGACGGCGCCAATGATCTGTACGATTTTACCCGAACTCATTATATAGTCCTCTATGTACCTAAATAATTAAATTAATTTGCCCACATTAAACTGCTGCAGCCCCAGCAACAATTTCCGAAATTTCCTGTGTAATTGCAGCTTGTCTCGCTTTGTTATAAACCAACTGTAATTCGTCAATCAATGTACCCGCATTATCGGAAGCACTCTTCATTGCCACCATTCGTGCTGCTTGTTCACAAGCATTATTTTCTATTAAGCCCTGTAGAACAGTTGATTCAATGTAACGAATCATTAGAGCATCTAAAACATCAACTGCATCAGGCTCATAAATATAATCCCAGTTCCCTTTCAATTCTTCCTGAATTTCTCCTGCTTTAACGGGCACTAATTGCTTAATTTGCGGATCTTGTGTCATCGTATTAACAAAATGATTATGTACCACATGAATCTCGTCAATATCACCTTGTTCATAACCATCAAGCATTATTTTGATAATACCAATGATATCGTTGAGGTGTGGTGTATCACCTAACTTTTGCGTCTGACCGATAATGTTGGCATTAATATTTCTAAAATAACCCGCACCTTTTTGTCCAATCGTACACACATCAATTTCAATCTGATCTGCATTCCATTGCTGCATTTGGGCTACAGTTTTTCTAAATAGATTTGAGTTCAAACCACCACATAAACCGCGGTCTGACGAAATTACTATTAAACCAATTCGTTTACACTGCCTTTTTTCATCTAGATAAGGGTGTTTATACTCTGGATGTGCGTGTGCCAGATGCTTAATAATCTGTGCTATTTTTTCTGCATAAGGACGTGTTGCACGCATTCGATCTTGCGTTTTACGCATTTTACTCGCTGCCACCATTTCCATCGCGCGGGTAATTTTTTGCGTATTTTTAATACTCGCAATTTTAGTGCGTATTTCTTTTCCAACTGCCATTATCTGATCCGTTTACCAGCTTTGTGTTTTAACAAATTCGTCAATTGCCGAACGAATTCCTTCTGAAATATCTTCAGAGAAATCACCGGTTTTATTAATCTTATTGACTAATGCTTTATGCTTCGACTTCATATAATCATGCAATGCACTCTCAAAATCTCGAACTGCTGTGATTTCAAGTTCATCTAGATAACCTTCATTCGCTGCAAACAATGAAATCGCCATTTGCGCAACAGATAACGGTGAATACTGGTCTTGTTTCATTAACTCCGTGACCCGCTGCCCACGCTCAATCTGTTTACGCGTACTTTCATCTAAGTCTGATGCGAACTGTGCAAATGCAGCCAATTCACGGTATTGTGCTAAATCAAGTCGCACACCACCGCCTAGTTTTTTAATAATCTTTGTTTGCGCAGCACCGCCAACCCGTGATACGGACAATCCAGCATTAACCGCCGGACGAATACCGGCATTAAATAAATCAGACTCTAAAAAAATCTGGCCATCAGTAATAGAAATTACGTTAGTTGGTACAAAGGCTGATACATCACCGGCCTGAGTTTCAATAATTGGTAATGCCGTTAATGAACCAGTCTTACCTTTTACTTTTCCATTCGTTAACTCTTCCACTGCTTCGGCATTAATTCTGGCTGCGCGCTCTAACAAACGAGAATGTAAATAGAACACATCCCCTGGATAGGCTTCACGTCCCGGTGGACGTTTCAGTAATAAAGATACCTGACGATATGCCCATGCTTGTTTTGTTAAATCATCGTAAATAATCAAGGCGTCTTCACCGCGATCGCGAAAATACTCACCCATTGAACATCCGGTATAAGGCGCAATATACTGTAGTGCTGCAGATTCAGATGCCGACGCAACAACCACAATGGTATGTTCCATTGCACCGTGCTCTTCTAATTTCCGTACCGCATTTGAAATCGATGACTGTTTTTGACCAATAGCGACATACACACAAGTAATTCCTGTGCCTTTCTGATTAATAATCGCATCTAATGCTATTGCCGTTTTACCTGTTTGTCTGTCACCAATAATTAATTCTCGTTGGCCTCGACCAATAGGAATCATGGCATCAATCGACTTTAAGCCTGTTTGTACTGGTTGATCTACAGATTGACGTGCAATAACGCCTGGGGCTATTTTTTCAATCGGTGACGTTTCACTCGTTTCAATCGGACCTTTTCCGTCAATGGGATTACCTAAGGCATCAACGACACGGCCACGTAAAGCATCACCAACAGGGACTTCTAAAATTTTACCGGTACATTTAACAACATCGCCTTCAGAGATATGTTGATAAGCACCAAGAACAATGGCACCGACAGAGTCACGCTCTAGATTCAAGGCCATGCCAAATGTTTTATTTGGAAACTCAAGCATCTCACCTTGCAGTGCATCGGATAGACCATGAATTCTCACGATACCATCGGTTACACTAACCACAGTACCTTCACTATGAGATTCGACATTTATATCAAAATTTTCGATCCTTTTTTTAATCAGATCACTTATTTCAGATGGATTTAATTGCATAATTATATTCTCACTCTAACAGTTAGAGTCTGTTTGCTAATTGTTGAAGGTGTCCCTTAATAGAACCATCAATAACTGTATCACCGGCATGAGCTAAAAAACCGCCTATCAATGACTTATCAATGGTCATTTCTAAATGAACTTTTTTGTTTAATTTTATTTCAAGTACTTCGGCTAATTTTTTTGCTTCGGTTTTAGTTAGTTCAAAAGCCGTTTTAACACTGACACCAATATAACCTTCAGCGTCTGCTTTACTTTCTTCAAATAAACGACTAATTTCACCCAGCAATGTTAATCTCTGATTTTCTATCAGTAATTTTAGTAAGTTTAACCCTTGTGGGTTAAGTTCTTTACCGCAAATATCCTGCATTAACTCGGTCAGTTGTTCCTGACTTACTTTAGGATTATTTAACAAGCCTGCTATACGATCGTCTGAAACTACCGCCGCTAGAAACGCTAACATTTCAGACCATTTTTCTGTCGTTCTTGACGTTTGTGCACTTTCAAAAACGGCTTCTGCATAAGGCCGCGCTAAAGTCGCTAACTCACTCATTTTGATCTGCCTAATTCAGCCGCTGCTTTTTTTATAATTGCTTGGTGCTTCTTTTTATCAACCTCTTCTCGCAAAATTTGTTCCGCTGCTTTTATTGCCAAATCAGAAACTTCCTTACTTAATTTTTCACGAGTGTGCTGTAATTCTTGCTCAATCTGAGATTTTGCTGAAGTTAACAACCGATCACCTTCAACTTTCGCTGCTACCCGCGATTCATCAACAATCTCACTGGCTCTTTTTTGCGCCAAGTTAATAATTTCTGATGATTGCGATTTAGCATCCTTTAAAATCTCTTTTGATTGTTTCTCTGCCAACTCCATCTGTTGATTGCCTTGGTCTGCCGCCGCTAAGCCGTCAGCAATTTTCTTTTTTCGCTCTTCCAAAGCATCAAACAATGGTGGCCACACATACTTCATAGTAAACCACACCAGAAGCGTAAAGGTGATCATCTGTCCGATCAGAGTCAAATTGATACTCATAATGAATTCCTCAATTTGTAAATAAAGGCTAACCTAAATTTAACTACCAGAAGCCGCTTGAACAGCTGACAAGAATGGATTAGCAAATGTGAAAAACAATGCCAAACCAACACCAATCATCGTTACCGCATCCAGTAAACCAGCCACGATAAACATTTTTACCTGTAGCATAGGAACCATTTCTGGTTGACGAGCTGCGCCTTCTAAAAACTTACCACCCAAAAGACCGAAACCGATCGCTGTTCCCATAGCGCCTAAACCCAATACAATACCTACCGCAATGGCAGTCATACCTTGTACATCGGCGATTAATGTTGCTAATTCCATGATACCTCCAAACTAAATAATAATAACGAATTTTAAAAAACTAATGATCTTCATGCGCCATACTTAGGTATACGATAGTCAATACCATAAAAATAAATGCCTGAAGTGTGATAATCAAAATGTGAAAAACTGCCCATGGAAAACTCAAAAAGGGCTGTACGTACCAAGGCAGTAACGCAATCAAAATAAAAATCAATTCCCCTGCATACAAGTTACCAAATAACCGTAATGCCAAGGAAATTGGCTTGGCAATTTCTTCAACTAATTTCAACAACAAATTAAAAGGTAATAACCAAGGACCGAAAGGTTGGAACATTAATTCTTTGGCAAAACCCCAACCTCCTTTAATCTTAATGCTGTAAAAGATAATTAAAATAAAGACAGAAATAGACATTGCAAAGGTTGCATTCAAGTCAGTGCTAGGCACCACTCTTAAATATTCCACGCCCATTACTGACCCAACATTAGGGATTAAATCTACTGGGAATAAATCCATGAAATTCATCAAAAAAACCCAGCAAAAAACAGTTAATGCTAACGGTGCAATTAAATCACTTTTACCGTGAAAACTATCTTTAACCTGCGTATCTACAAATTCAACCAACATTTCTGCAAAATTCTGCATTAAGCCTGGAACGCCTACTGTTGCTTTATCTGCTGCAATTTTAAAAAACAAAATAAACAACCCGCCCAAAAACGCTGAAAAAAACAACGTATCTATGTGCAGTGTCCAAAACCCTTCACCAACAGATAAGGATGTTAAATGATGTACAATATATCCGGTTGCCCCTTCTGAGGCATGCGCTTCACTTGCCATTTTTTTTCACTAAAACTTATAATCGAATTATCAGTGCAAACCAAAAAACTGTTAAGGCGGCTACAAAACCAGCCATCAACGGTATAATTACTACTTCAGACCACTGAAAAACTAAAAAAAACATCACTGCCGTTAATATCAACTTGGCAGACTCACCCATATAAAAAGTCCGAACTACTTTTTTAGCATCCTGACCGGTAGAACTCGAAACCTTTAATGCAAAATACAAATTAGGTATGATGGCAATCGACCCTCCTAGAATAGAGGACATAAAACTTTGGCCATCTGCCCATAAAAAAAATCCTGATGCCACCATAGCCACAATCAGAATTTGCATGGCAAGGATCTTACTAACCACGGTCATTGTCCTTGCATCAACCATTTGACCGTCCTTATATAATAACTTACTGAGTATATAGACTATATATTTTTAAATCAAGATCTAGCTCTTATCAAGTGCAATGAAATTATCATGATCAAAAAAATTAGCACTCCTCTAGGAGAGATGATTGCTTATGCTAACCCAGACGGTTTGTGTCTTTTAAAATTCTTCGATTGTGCTAACTTAACCGAACTCATATCACAAACTAGTGAAATCAACCATTATCAGGGTCAATATCAACCAAAAATAGTACTTAACCAGACCCAGACTCAAATTACTGAATACTTTAACCAAAAACGTAAAATTTTTACCCTACCTATTATTTGCTATGGCAGCCCCTTTCAACTCACCGCATGGAAAATATTAAAAAAAATCCCATACGGGACGACTATTTCATATCAGGACCAAGCTATGGCACTGAATAAACCAGGCGCTTACCGAGCCGTGGGCAACGCTAATGGTCGCAATAAACTAGAACTGATTATCCCCTGCCACCGAGTCATCCGAAAAAACAATACTCTTGGAGGTTATGCTAGCAAAAGCTATCGCAAAGAATTTTTATTGGCTTTAGAAAAAAATAATAAATCGGGAATTGTTAATTAATACGTTTTATTATACCGTCTAGTTCATCCAGACTCGTATAGTTAATAACCATTTTGCCTTTGCCATTAGGGTGATGATTAATCGCTATTTTAGCGCCTAATTTTTCAGATAAGCGCTCTTGTAATCTTAAAACATCAGGATCAGTTACAGGCGTTTTTTTAACTGCCTCAGGTCTTGTAAAATCACGGACATATTTCTCTACTTCCCGCACCGTCATAGCCTTCGCCACCACCTCTGTTGCAGCCAGAATTTGGTCTTTATCTGATAACATCAATAAAGCACGAGCATGGCCCATTTCTATTTTGCCAGCACCTAACAATTGCATAACCGCTGGTGTTAACTCATTTAATCGTAATAAATTACTCACCGTCGTTCTCGACTTACCTACTGCTTTAGAAATTTCTTGATGAGTCATTCCAAATTCTTCACCCAAACGCTTTAGAGCTTGGGCTTCTTCTAGAGCATTTAAGTCTTCCCGTTGAATATTTTCTATTAATGCAATCGCCATAGCGGTCTGGTCATCAAAATCTTTAATGACCACAGGAACTGTTTCCAATTGCGCCAGTTGTGCCGCCCGCCAGCGACGTTCACCTGCGATAATTTCATATTTCTGATCGCTCAATTCACGAACAATAATAGGCTGAACGATGCCTTGCTCTTTAATCGAAGCGGCAAGTTCCTGCAATTTTTCGGTGTTCATATCCTGACGAGGTTGATATTTACCTCGCTGTAAAAACTCAATAGGCAACGTTTTAAGAGCTCGCTGACTCGTCTCTACTTTACTTCCTGATTCACCGAGCAAGGCATCTAATCCTCGCCCCAACCCTCTGGTTTTGGTAATCATTCGTTTTCCCTGTTTTTTTCATTCTTCAAAAACTCTGCTGCTAATTTTTCATACGCCAATGCACCCCGTGAGGTTTTATCATAAAGTCTGACCGGCAAACCATGGCTCGGCGCTTCCGCCAATCTAATATTTCTAGGGATACAAGTTTGATAAACTTTTTTATCAAAAAACTTAAATAATTGCTGAGATACATCTTTGGTTAACCGACTTCGTGTATCTACCATGGTTCGTAAAATACCTTCTAATTTTAGACTACTATTTACCGTATCCTGAATGTTTCGTAAGGTCTCCATCAACGCTGACAACCCCTCCAATGCATAATATTCACATTGCATCGGTATTAAAACACTATCTGCTGCCACCAATGCATTTAAAGTCAACATATTTAAAGATGGCGGACAATCAATAAGAATAAAATCATAGCGATCTCGAATAGGTTTCAAGCCTTGTAATAAACGACTCTCCTTATTTTCTACAGCCATTAATGCAACTTCGGCTGCTGTTAAATCACTGTTACCAGCAATTACATCTAGGCCAACCTCTTTAACCGGGACAATGGATTCAATCGCTGTTGCCTCTTCTAATAATAAATCACAACTGGAAAACTGCACCGTATTTTTATCAAGCCCACAACCAATCGCGGCATTTCCTTGCGGGTCTAAATCTACCAATAATACCGAGCACTGTTTTGCAGCCAAAGAAGCCGCTAAGTTAACCGTTGTTGTGGTCTTCCCTACACCGCCTTTCTGATTGGTTACCGCTATCACTTTGCCCATTATGCACTCTTTAAATTATGTATTTTAACCAGACATCGCTCCGCATTAATCCCTGGAACCGTGATCGGAACAACAGAATAATCACAATCAATCTGTTGTAATTCTTTTGCTGGTTGCTGACCCTTCATCGCCAATAAGACTCCACCAGGCACAAGTCGCTCAGAAGATACACTAACAAAACTTTGTAAACTTGAAAACGCTCGAGAAACAATAGTATCAAAATGAGCCTCAGGCTGATAATTTTCAATACGCCCGTGCCATACTGTCACATTTTTTAAGCCCAACTCAATAACCACTTGCTGAACAAAACGTGTTTTTTTTATGTTACTGTCTAACAACACAAACGAACAATGGGTGTGTATTAACGCGAGGGGAATACCTGGCAACCCCGCACCAGTACCAATATCTAGCACTTTTGATCCTTGAATATAATCTGCTATGGCTAAACTATCTAAAAGATGTCGTCTAACCATTTCTTCAGGATTACGAATAGCCGTTAAATTATAGCTTCTATTCCACTTGTCTATCAGAACAACAAAAGCGAGGAGTTTTTCTTGTTGTGCTTGAGTAACTGGCAAATTGAGAGAAACTAACCCTTCGTTTAAAATTTCTCGACATTTCTGCATGATGGCTCGATTCGCTACACATCGTTAAAATTGTCATTATAGCGACTTTAAAAAATCATAAAGCGATTTAGTACCTAAATGCAGCAAATGTTTTAGGCGCTTTTCTTTTTAAAGTGAACCAGTAGAAGTGAAATAGTAGCCGGCGTAATGCCTGAAATACGCGCCGCTTGTCCTAAAGTTTCTGGTAAATGTTTTTGTAACTTTTCACTCGCCTCAGCAGACAGTCCACGCACTTTTTGGTAATCAAAAGTATTAGGTAATCGTAAACTTTCAAATCGTCGAGTTTTATCAATCTCACTTTGTTGTCGATCAATATAGCCTGAATATTTAGCTTGGATTGCAACCTGATTTGAAACTTCTTTTGTATAGTCAGAATTCTCAAGAAAACTTAATACTCCCTCAACCTGAACTTCAGGTCGGCGTAATAAATCAATCAAATTCGTCTCACGTCGCAATGGTTTACCCCAAAGCGTCTCAACCTTTTCTGCCGCTTCCGTATGTGGTTTTAACCATTTTTTCGTTAGAACTGCTTGTAAGTCGGAAATCGCTTCACGTTTATGTTCAAAAACCTGCCAACGCTGGTCATCAACCAAACCCAATTCCCGACCTTTTTCCGTTAACCGTAAATCAGCATTATCTTCGCGTAAAAACAACCGGTATTCTGCACGACTGGTAAACATCCGGTAGGGCTCTACCGTTCCATGCGTTATAAGGTCGTCAATCATAACACCAATATAAGCCTCATCGCGTCGTGGACACCATGACTCTTGTCCTTGCGATTGACGTGCTGCATTCAATCCGGCAATAAGCCCCTGTGCTGCAGCCTCTTCATAACCCGTTGTGCCATTAATTTGGCCGGCAAAAAACAATCCTGACATTGGTTTTGTTTCCAACGAAGATTTAAGTCCACGAGGATCAAAAAAATCATATTCAATCGCATATCCTGGACGAATTATTTCTGCTTGCTCAAACCCTTCCATCGAACGAATAAAGTCATATTGCACATCAAAAGGTAAGCTGGTTGATACGCCATTGGGATAAATCTCATGTGTGTCTAAACCTTCCGGCTCAATAAAAATCTGATGGGAATCACGGTCAGCAAAACGAACCACCTTATCTTCAATCGAGGGGCAATAACGAGGACCCACGCCGTCAATCACTCCTGAATACATTGGCGAGCGGTCCAATCCTGAACGAATAATTTCATGCGTCTTAGCATTAGTGCGGGTGATATAACAACAAATCTGTTGCGGGTGATGTTCCTGTTTACCTAAAAAAGACATGACCGGCACCGGGTCATCTCCAGGTTGTTTTTGGAGACGGTCAAAAGCAATGGTTCTACCATCAATACGCGGCGGCGTACCAGTCTTTAGCCGCCCAACCTTAAAAGGTAATTCCCGAAGTCGCTCAGACAGAGCAATAGATGCTGGATCACCCGCTCGCCCGCCGGTATAATTTTCCAAGCCAATATGAATTCTACCGCCCAGAAAGGTACCCGTAGTTAACACCACTGTTTTACCTGAGAAGACCAAACCCATCTGGGTTTGAACACCACAAAGCCGGTCCCCCTCAAGGTGTAAATCAGCAACTGTTTGCTGAAAAATAGCCAAATTTTGCTGGCTTTCTAATTGCTTACAAATATATTTTTTGTAAAGGCTTCGGTCTGCTTGTGCTCGTGTGGCACGAACAGCAGGTCCTTTACTGGCATTTAAAATACGAAACTGAATCCCTGCTCGATCAGTTGCTTTTGCCATTAGACCGCCTAAAGCATCTATTTCTTTGACTAAATGACCTTTGCCAATACCGCCTATTGCTGGATTACAACTCATTTGCCCTAAGGTTTCAATATTCTGAGTTAATAATAATGTTTGCGCCCCCGTCCTTGCCGAAGCTAAGGCCGCCTCGGTACCGGCATGACCGCCGCCCACCACAATAACATCAAAATTTTTAGGGTATTTCACAATATTTCTATAATAAATCTAACACTACATTGAAAATATAATAACGACATTGGGGTCAGCTTTTACTTTAATCCTAAAGAACGCTTTAACACAGCTAACACACCACTCTCTGGCGCATCTTCTAGGCCAACATCGTGATTATCACTCTCTTGCTCCTGCTCAGGAACCAAATCAAAGTTTAATTCAGAATCATCATTTATTTTATTGAGATTGTCACCCAATTCATCTAAGGCTTCAATCAATTGTTCAGAAGGGCTTTCATTGTGAGTCATATCATCTCCTAACAATCAAAGATAAAATCTTACATGGCTTGATTATAGAACTTTAGTCAATAAGACGAAAACAAGAATTATTTATAATGACCTCAACCCGTATAAATAATATAAAGTTAACAGAATTTGATTCAACGACAGACTTATAAAACAAGAAACAATCTGGCAACTGTTCCTACACTTAAAAAAATAGGTTACCCGTTAAAAACGAGCAACCTAAATTCTTTAACAACGTAAAAACAGTTGTCTTACAAAATTGCAGCTTTAATTGCTTCAAAATCAGCAATTGATTTAACAACTTGCGCTGCACCTAATGTACGATGCTCTGCTTCTGATGCGCCTTTGTAATCACAGCCACATTTTGCTGCTTTAGCGGCATATTTGTAATGCTTCTTAGCAATACGAATACCATCCCAAGCCATTTGAACTTGTGAAGCGAGTGCACCTACTGACAATAATTTAGATGCTTGACGTGCATCAGTAACAATTGAAGCCAATCTTTCAGAAGTTGCAGAGTCTGCACCTGCTTGAGCCGCCTGAAGAGCTTCAATTACTCTGCCAGCGATAGACTGACCACTTTCTTCAATACCTTTAGCCGCAGCTGAAGATGAGTAAGTTGTCATGGCTGCCATTGAAAAGGTCATTACAAGTGCTACTAAAAATCTTTTTACAAATGTCATTTAATTTCCTCAAAATTTTAAAAATTCGTTTTTTTATTGTCTCACAATCCCTCCGACAAGAAACAATAAAGCCCCTCACAATAACACATTTAAATCTATTTTACTAAAACTAACAGAAAAACTTTCTTAGGCTACCGTTTTTTAATACAATTCAAGGTTCTTTTCCCATTTACCAAAAAATTAATATTATGTTGATCATCTGGGCTTTTAATATTTTTATATTCGCTGTCTGCTACCTTATTGTTGGATTAATCAAACCAAATTGGGCCTTGTTCTGGATGAAAGAACCCAGCCGCCTCGGGCCAGTTCTTATTTCTTTAGCCTTAATCATGACCGCTGCCACGATGTACGGCGAAGGGCTTAGAAACGCACCCATTTCACCTGAAAATGTCAAACGGGCTAAAGAAAAACAAGCCGAACAACAAAATAACACACCCATGCTACCGCAAGAAAAAACCAGCCCAGCCATAATTGAAAAAAATACGGTGCCTAAAGTTGAATAATTTAATCATTAAAACCAAATTTAACCGTTATTGCACGGTAACTAACATGGGCTGTAAATAAAACCAAATTTCATCAGCAATCAGCGGCTGAGCTTCAGCTCTGGGGTGAAGGCCATCACCTTGCATTAATTTTTTGTTCAGCGCAATATCATTTAAAATAAAGGGGACCCATGGTATTTCATGTGTTTTCGCTAAGGACGGATAAGTCTGATAAAAAAGCTCCGTATAACGCGAGCCATAATTGGGTGGTATTCGCATACTTACCAACAATACCTTGGCCCCTGATTTTTTAGCCCGATTAATAATAATACTTAAATTCTGTTTCATAATAAGAGGTGACAACCCACGTAAACCATCATTTGCACCTAACTCCAATATCAGAACCTTAGGCTTAGTGCTTGCTAAGACCCCATCAATTCGAGCAACGCCGCCCGCACTGGTTTCACCACTAATGCTTTCATTATTAATTTCATAGTTATATCCTTCAGATTGAATTTTTTTTTGTAAATAAGTAACCCAACCCAGATCTAAACCGATACCATAGGCGGCACTTATACTATCACCGTAAACAACAATGGCCGCTGGTGAAGCTCCAACCGGACTCAGCCAACAAACCATAAAAACAATCAGGGTCTTTTTCATTATGTCTATCCAATCCGACAACTTATCGGAAACTATTATTTGTGCTAAAAACCTCAGTAAAACCGTCTTAACCGCAAACGGTTCACTCACCATATTATCCGACATTCATCTTAACATTAATAACGGCGAAAGCCTGGCGATCATGGGAACATCCGGATCAGGGAAAACCACACTGATTAGCCTATTAGCTGGTCTCGATGCCCCTTCTTCCGGCACTATCAAAATTGATGGTCAGTCACTCACAACTATGAATGAAGATGACAAAGCGCGGCTTCGAAACCAGTTTATCGGTTTTGTTTTTCAAAACTTCCAACTCTTGAATAATTTGACCGCCCTTGAAAATGTCATGCTACCTCTAGAGATCATTGGACAGCCTCACGCCAAAGATCAAGCTCTTAATTTCCTAGAACGCGTCGGTTTATCTCATCGCTGTAGCCACCGCCCTCCACAACTATCAGGTGGTGAGCAACAACGGGTTGCTTTAGCAAGAGCTTTTGTTACCCAACCCAGCATTCTTTTTGCTGATGAACCTACCGGGAACCTAGACCAAAAAACCGGCAATACTATTATTGATTTACTTTTTGCTTTAAACGAAGAAAACAAAACCACTCTGGTACTGGTAACTCATGATCAATTATTAGCAACACTCTGTAACCGCACACTGATGCTAGAAAATGGAAAAACAGTATGAAACTTTTTTTATTAGCATGTCGTCTGTTGGGCCGAGAAGGACGCTCAGGTGAACTCACTCTGCTAAGCTTTGCTCTCATCATTGCTGTGACCAGTGCGACCACGATCAGTCTTTTTACTGATCGGCTTGAAACGACTATGGCTTCACAAGCCAGTCAGTTTCTTGCTGGTGATCTTGTAGTTAGCAGTCCAACAACTCTCTCTAACGACTGGCTCGATGTAGCTAAAAATTTATCCTTAAAACAAACTATGACCGCCGAGTTTTCCAGTGTACTCATGGAAAATGATGGTTTTCTTTTGGCCAGCATTAAAGCCGTCAGTGATGGTTATCCTTTACGTGGTACTCTGAAAACTACCGATAATAATTTTAATCACGAAGAGAATGTTGCTCAAGGGCCTCAGCCCGGACAAGCCTGGGTTGACAACCGGATTTTAACCGCCCTAAATTTAACATTAGGGCAAACTATCAACGTCGGCGAAAAAAAACTGATACTCAGTAAAATACTAACTTATGAGCCAGATAAACGTGGCAACCTTTACAGCCTATCGCCACGACTTATGATGCATACAGCAAATGTTTCTGAAACCGGTATTCTTAAACCCGGAAGCCACGTACATTATTATTTTCAATTTACAGGGCACGATGACGCGTTAAACTCTTTTAAGCAATTCTCTAAAAAACGCCTAAACCCATCCCAACGGATTATGGACATCCATGTCGACAGACCAGAAATTGGTACTGCCTTAAATCGAGTCCAAAAGTATCTACGACTATCGAGTGTCATTATCATACTCATTGCCGGTGTAGCGATTGCAATCACTACAAAACGCTATAGCGAACGTCATTTTAATTCTGCAGCCATTTTGCGCTGTTTAGGTTGTACTCAATCTCAAATAGTAAAACTCTTTATCACACAACTTATAATTTTAGGTTTTTTTGCTAGCTTTATTGGCTGTCTTATTGGTTGGGTTAGCCATGCTGGCCTCTTTACATTACTTAAAAGCCTACTGCCTGAAACCATTGCCAGCGCAAATCCTCTTGCTACCTTATTTGGTCTTATCACCGGCATGGTTATCTTATTAGGTTTTGCACTACCACCATTACTACAGTTAAAAAAAGTTTCTCCTCTGCGTATTTTAAGACGAGAACTCGACCCCATACCAACGCAATCTGGAATCGTCTACGGTATGGCCCTTTTAGTTATTTCAGGACTAATCTTTACTTTTACCTTAGATATAAAATTCACCTTATTGTTAACACTCATCGCCTCATTAGGTATTGCCGTATTAATGGGGCTCATTTATACATTACTCACAGGCATAAAGAAACTCGAATCTCACGTAAATCTAAACATACGTTTTGCTCTACTTTCATTAGTTAAGAACAAGAAAAATACTGCCGCTCAAATACTAGCCTTTAGCCTCACTTTAATGGCAATGTTATTAAGTTTCTCTGTACACCAAAACCTTTTAAACGACTGGCAGACACAACTCCCCAAAAACACGCCCAACCATTTTGTCTTAAACCTTTTTGAACATCAGATTAATGACTTTAACGCTGATTTAACAACACATAAAATAACCAGCCAACCATTATTTCCCATAGTCCGAGGACGGTTGATCAAAATCAATAATCAAGCCGTACAAAAAAGAGTTAGCAAGGATTCTCAAGGTCAGCGCGCAATCCACCGTGACCTCAGTTTAACGTGGTCCGAACAATTACCTGATGGAAATGTCATAACAACTGGAAATTGGCACAAAAGGACCCGCCCCTTTGAAGTTTCAATAGAACAGAAACTAGCCTCTAATCTCAATATCACAATCAATGATGAACTGACATTCACCATCGGTCATGCAAATATTAATGCCACAGTGACCAGTATTCGGCAAGTAAACTGGGACTCTATGAAACCTAATTTTTATTTTATTTTTTCACCCGACTCATTAACAGCTTTTCCCAAGACCTTTATTACCAGCTTTTTTTTAGCCCCGGAAAATAAAACGGCTCTGAATAAATTAGCTAAAAAATACCCCGCCATTACTATTCTTGAAGTTGACTTTATTCTAAACCAGTTAAGTGTCATTTTAGAACAACTCACTCAAGCCATTAACTACCTTTTAATATTTGCTTTAATTGCAGGACTATTAGTATTAGCTGCCACAATTAATGCGACACTTGATGAGCGTCTTCACCAGAGCGCATTGCTTCGCACTCTCGGTGCAAACCGCTCCTTGCTTCGAAAAAACCACTTATTTGAATTTGCTAGCTTAGGTTTCTTTGCCAGCCTATTTGCCGTTCTCTTACATGACTTAACTTCTTTTGCCCTGTATCATTTTATTTTAAAAATAACCTACACACCAAACATCTTACTCTGGATAGTTGTTCCATCTATAGGTACTGCAATAATCACCTTAACAGGACTTTGGAATATTCGAAAAGTAGTTAATAAAAGTCCATTATCAATTCTTCGAACGCATTAATTATCAGAATCCAATTGTTTTTTTATACGATCATACAAACCCTCAAAATGACCATTGCTCATAATTAAAATATGACAAGTACATTCAATAGCGAGCGTTAAAGCAGACAATATTTCTTCGATTGAGCTCATGATATACCGTTGTTCATCGACTTGTTCAAGTCTTGTTATGTCCCACTGCAACCCTGGTGACTGATAAATAAATACGCTATCAGCCTCTCTAAGTGATGGCCCTAAGGTACTTTTATGAATACCTTGTTTCATACTATTAGATGCCAAATCAACAATTGCGATAATGGATTCGCCCCCTACCTTTTTCCTCAATCCTGCCAATGTCGTTTTTATCGCCGTTGGATGGTGAGCAAAATCATCGTAAACCGTAATCCCGTTTTTTTGGTAGATCACTTCCATACGACGCTTAACATTTTCAAACCGGTTTAATGCTGCCGTCGAATCTGGCACAGTAACCCCCACATGTCTTGCCGCTGCAATAGCTGACAACGCATTAGTTACATTGTGTATTCCTGTTAAATTCCAATTAACAGATGCTTCATAACGCCCTTTAAATTCAACCTTAAACTCACTACCATCTGAATTCAGCAACATTGCGTTCCATTCACAAGAACCCTCCACAGAACTTCTTTCAACAGGTGTCCAGCAACCTTGTGAAAACACGGCTGATATTTCTGTTTCATTATCGGGAGTAATAATTAATCCTTGCTCAGGAACAATCCTGACCAAATGATGAAATTGCCGTTTAATAGCTTCTAAGTCTGGAAAAATATCAGCATGATCAAATTCGAGATTATTTAAGACAACTGTATTGGGGTGATAATGGACAAACTTAGAGCGCTTATCAAAGAAAGCGGTATCATATTCGTCTGCTTCTATTACAAAAAAATCAGACTCACCTAACCGTGCCGATTGAGAAAAATTGAGCGGAACACCTCCGATTAAAAAACCCGGTGCATAACCATTTTGTTCCAAAATCCATGCTAGCATACTCGCTGTTGTGGTTTTACCATGTGTCCCTGCAATGGCTAAGACCCATCGATTTCTTAAAACTTCTTCACTCAACCATTGTGGACCTGAAAGATAGCGAATGCCTTGATTTAAAATATACTCAACTGCTGGGTTGCCTCTCGACAACGCATTACCGATTAACACTAAGTCTGGTTTTAATTGTTCCAGATGTTCTTTTTGGTAACCCGTCATTAAACGAATATCTAAAGCTTCCAACTGGGTACTCATCGGTGGGTAAATATTATTATCCGTCCCACTAACTTCATACCCTAATTGTGTCGCTATCTGAGCAATACCACCCATGAATGTGCCGCAAATACCTAAAATATGAAGATGCACAATTTTTCCTTTAGTTTAATCAAAATTTAAAATTGTTATTATTCACCATCAACACTTTAATTTCTACTTGCGTTTATGGTTACATTCAGTTGAAATAATTCCCAATAAAAATCGAGAAAATCATGGCTGAAAAACATAAAATATCCGTAGTAACATCTCCCTGTTACATTCCTTCAAAGTCTTCACCAAAAGACAACCGTTATGTTTTTGCCTATACCATTACTATTTCAAATGTTGGCACTGTCGCTGCTACCCTACTCAGCCGGTTCTGGTTAATTACTGATTCGAATGGAAAAACTCAAGAAGTCAGCGGTGCCGGCGTGGTTGGTGAAAAACCTTATTTAAAACCCGGTGAATCTTTTCAATACACGAGTGGCGCTATGCTAGAAACCCCTATTGGTGTCATGCAAGGTAAATATATTTTAATCTCCGATGACGGCATTAACTTCAACTGCCCGATTCCTCGTTTTACCTTATCTATTCCACGAACACTGCACTAACTATGTCCATTTATGCAATAGGAGATATTCAAGGTTGTTATGACGACTTATTGCGTCTACTAGATAAAATAAAATTTAATCCACCGACTGATCAGCTTTGGTTTGTCGGAGACTTAGTTAACCGTGGACCAAAATCATTGGAAAGCTTACGCTTTGTCAAATCATTGGGTACCTCTGCTGTCAGCGTTTTAGGAAATCATGATTTACACCTTTTAGCTTGCATTGCCAATGTAAAAAAATTCCGCAAAAAAGAACCCTCTTTTAATGCGATTTTAAAAGCTGAAGACTGTGATGAACTGTTCCACTGGTTACGGCACCGCCCTTTATTGCACAACAATAATTCTTATTATCTGGTTCATGCCGGCATATCACCACAATGGGATTTAGAGATCGCAAAACAAATGGCACGCGAAGTAGAAATACAACTGCAAGATAACAGCTATTATCCTAAATTATTGAAAAAAATGTATGGCGATACACCTGATCGCTGGGACAATAACCTTACCGGTAGTAAACGATCAAGGTACATTTTAAATGCATTTACCCGTATGCGTTTTTGTTATGAAAATGGTGCACTTGATTTTGAACACAAAGACCCTCCAGGGGTTCAACCAAAAGAACTTACGCCTTGGTTTGATATGCCAAAATGGAAAAACAATCCAAACCAAATTATCTTTGGTCACTGGTCAAATTTGGGGTATTCGGAAAAAAACAACTGTTACTGTATTGATACGGGCTGCCTTTGGGGAGGACAAATTACAGCGCTTAAACTTGAAAGGAAAATGGAAAGAATTTCGTTAACTTGCCCGCTCAACCATTATTAAACAAAGCAATCAATACACTGGGAAAAAAAGAAAACCCAGTGTATTTAAAAGTGTACTACTTTTAGATCAATTTTTTCAAAATTTGAAAACCTTTTATTGCTTCTGCAAGAGATTCTGCACGGTTTTCCCTATCTTTTTTAACGCCAACATATGCACGCTTTAGTTTATCTTGAGTAAAATCTAATTCAGCACCAAAATTATCACCGGTGATTTCTTTAGAAGATTGGCGTGCTGCTCTCAATAATTTTATGATAAGCGCTTTGTCTCCGCCTGCTGCATCTAATTCTGCTGCTTGGGTCAATAATTTTTCACAATTATCAATTGCTTTAGCAATATCTCCGAAACTTAACATCGTTCCGCCTTGGGCTACTGCTACAGTAGAGAATACACTCATGCCTAAAACTGAACCGGCAATCATTACCGCTGATAGAAATTTTTTCATAATACTCACACTATTCATTAAAAGGAAATTTTTATATTTTATTACAACCTTTGCGTCCAAATTCAATGCTTTAAAATTTGGTAGTCGGTAATTCTATCGAACATTTTTAAAAACAACAATATTTTTTTATTTTAATTGCTTTGATGAATCCGCTCTAACTTTTTAAAAAAATAGTCAAAAGGTACTGTTTTATCATCCAAAACTTTTAAGTTAGTAACCTCATTCCATTGAGAGTTATCCAATTCTGGAAAAAAAACATCGCCTTTAAAATTATGATTAATTTGCGTCAAATAAATATTTTCGGTTAGTGGCAGGAGAGCTTCATAGATACCAGAACCGCCAATAATCATTATTTCTTCAGCATCGTCATATGCTTTGAGCGCACTATTTATATTTGTAAATACCTGACAACCCAAAACAGAATATGACTTTTGCCTACTAATAATAATATTTGTTCGCCCAGGTAGAGGGCGACCAATAGATTCAAATGTTTTTCGACCCATTAATATAGGCTTACCCATTGTTATTTTTTTAAATTTTTTTAAATCTGCAGACAGATGCCAAGGCATTTTATTATCACACCCAATAACACGGTTATTGGCCATCGCCACAATAATTGAAAGTTTCATCTACTAAACGGCGACCGGCGCTTTAATGTGAGGAAGTGGGTCATAGCCATTAATGACAAAATCTTCAAACATATAGTCAAATAAACTCGGTGGTTGTCTTAACAGCGTTAATGTCGGTAATTTTCTAGGTTCACGCGTTAATTGCAATTGTGCTTGTTCTAAATGATTTAAATACAAATGAACATCACCACCAGTCCAAATGAGTTCACCCGGTAATAAATCACATTGTTGGGCCAACATATGTGTTAATAGAGCATAACTGGCCAAATTAAACGGAAGTCCTAAAAAAACATCACAAGAACGCATATTAAACATACAACTTAATCGACCATCCAACACATAAAACTGGAAAAAATAATGACACGGAGGTAAAGCCATTTGATCTATATGTGCAACATTCCACGCACTAACAATGTGACGCCTTGATTCAGGGTTATTTTTTATTTGTTCAACCAATAACAACAATTGGTCAATTGTTTCACCCTGGTTTCCAGACCAAGCTCGCCATTGTTTTCCGTATACATCCCCTAGCTCACCATTTTCATCGGCCCATTGATCCCAAATTCGAACACCGTTTTCTTGCAAATACTTTATATTGGTCTGTCCAGAAAGAAACCAAAGTAACTCATGAATAACCGATGGAAGGTGTATTTTTTTTGTGGTAACTAAGGGAAAACCCTTTGCTAGATCAAAGCGCATTTGTCGCCCAAAAACACTTTTGGTTCCGGTTCCGGTTCGATCTTTTTTGATGCTACCTTTATCCAATATATCTTGAAGTAACCCTAAATATTGCTGCATGATTTTTTCTTATACGCCAAATAAAACAAAATAATGCCAATTAAAATCATCGGCAACGTTAAAATCTGTCCCATGGTTAACCAACCAAAAGCAATATAGCCCAAATGTGCATCAGGTAGACGAAAAAACTCAACAAAAAAACGCGAACAACCATAACCAATAAAGATTAAACCTGTTGGAGCCATATAAGGTCGTTCTTTGGCCGTAAATAACCAAAGCACAACAAACATCAGCAAACCTTCCAAAAAAGCCTCATAAAGCTGTGAGGGGTGGCGTGGTAATGTATCAATTCTTGGGAAAATTACACCCCAAGGTAAATCTGTCGTTTTACCCCACAATTCACCGTTTATAAAATTTGCAACACGCCCTGAAAACAAGCCAACACATGATAAAGGTGCAAGAAAATCAATGAGTTGTATTAATTTACACTCATATTTTTTAGCCATAAACCAATAAGCAACAAAAACACCTATGACTCCACCATGCAATGACATTCCACCTTGCCAGATCTTAATTATTAAGATGGGATCTGCAATAAAAACATCAAAATTATAAAATAATTGATAACCAATCCGACCTCCTAACATAGCACCCATCGCACCATAAAAAACAAGGTCATCAATAGCTTCAACAGAAATCGGAGCATATGGTTTCTTAGCCCTAATTCGGCCTAATATCCAAACACCAGCAAAACCAATTAAATAACTGAGCCCATACCAGTGGACATTAATTGGTCCTAAACTGAAAGCTACAGGGTCAATATCACCTACATTAATCATCACAACCTTTTAAACATCTAAATTATTAACATCTAATGCATTTTTAACAATAAAGTCTCTTCTAGGTTCAACAATATCACCCATTAAGGTGGTAAAAACTTCATCAGCAGCAACAGCATCCTCAATCGTTACTTTGAGTAACCGTCTAGAGGCTGTATCCATAGTTGTTTCCCAGAGTTGATCTGGGTTCATTTCACCTAACCCTTTATAACGCTGAATTTGTTGTCCCTTTTTAACTTCTCTCATCATCCACTCAAAAGCGTCTTGAAAGCTATTTACATTATGTTGCTTATCTCCTATTTGAATTATCGATTGTTGACTAAAGAGGCTTATCGTACTTTCAACATACTGTGCTATATATTGATAGTTTTGACTCTGAAAAAACTCCGAAGGAACAACAAATGTTTTCGTCACTCCATTTGAATTTTTTGCTACCGTAAGATCAAAGCCACCTTCTGTGTTTTTTATCGTAATTTCATATAATGATGATGAAGGCAATTCATTTAAGTTTTTTTGTAATTTTATAACCCATGATTCAATATTTTCTGGCGATTGTTGCTCTCGATTAATTGGTGATTGCAACATTAATTGTTTTAAAAACTGCTCATCAAATCGCCGGGAGCATTTATTAACTACCAACTGCGCCTGGCTAAATTGATTCGCTAGTGTTTCTAAACCATAGCCTTGTATAGCAGGAGTATCCTCATTAATAATTAGTTTCGCTTTGTCTAATGCTAATTGAATTAAATATTGATCTAACCCTGTATCATCTTTCACATAATGAACTTGCTTTCCTTTCTTAACTTTATAAAGCGGTGGTTGTGCAATATAAATATATCCTCGCTCTATTAACTCTGGCATTTGGCGGTAAAAAAAGGTCAGCAATAACGTCCTAATATGAGAGCCATCGACATCAGCATCAGTCATAATAATAATTCGATGGTAGCGTACTTTATCAGGATTAAACTCTTCTTTACCTATACCACAGCCTAATGCTGTGATTAATGTTCCAACCTCATCTGAGGAGAGCATTTTATCAAAACGTGCTTTTTCTACATTCAATATCTTACCTTTTAAAGGTAAAATTGCCTGCGTTCTTCGATCACGACCTTGTTTTGCAGAGCCTCCCGCGGAATCCCCTTCCACAATAAATATTTCTGAGTTTTCTGGATTTTTTTCCTGACAATCCGCTAACTTACCAGGTAATCCTGCAATGTCTAATGCTGTTTTTCTACGCGTCATTTCTCGCGCCTTTCTAGCTGCATCCCTTGCTCTTGCAGCATCAATAATTTTATTAGCTATTGTTTTTGCCGTTTGCGGGTTTTCTAATAAAAACTCCTGCAACTTTTCATTCATCGTTGACTCAACAATCGGCTTAACTTCAGAAGACACTAATTTATCTTTTGTTTGTGATGAAAACTTAGGGTCTGGAACCTTTACAGATAATACCGCTGTTAGACCCTCACGTGCATCATCACCTGTCATAATGATTTTCTGTTTTTTAGCTAAACCCTGCGTTTCTATATACTGGTTTAATGTTCTCGTTAATGCTCCTCTAAAACCAGCTAAATGACTACCACCATCACGTTGAGGAATATTGTTGGTATAACAGAATATATTTTCTTGGTAAGAATCATTCCATTGCAAGGCTACTTCAACTGCAACCTCATCCTTTTCAACATTAAAACAAAAAACTTCTTCAAACAATTCTTGTTTATTTTTATTTAAATGCTCAACAAAAGCACGTATACCACCTTCGAATTCAAAAATATCTTTTTTTGCAAAACGTTCATCAATAAGGCAAATCCTAACCCCTGAATTTAAAAAAGATAACTCGCGTAATCGTTTCGCTAAAATATCATAATGAAAATTTATATCTGAAAAGGTATCTGCGCTGGGTTTAAACGTTATTTGTGTACCTGACGTATTACTATCACCAACAACTGCGATATCCCCCTGAGGCTCTCCTTTTATGTAAGTTTGTAAATAACTGTGACCACCGCGATTTATTTCTAAAACTAGCTTTTCAGATAAAGCATTAACCACTGACACGCCAACACCATGCAACCCACCAGAAACTTTATATGAATTATCGTCAAATTTTCCACCTGCATGTAACACCGTCATTATGACTTCAGCCGCAGAACACTTTTCTTCTTCATGATAATCAACGGGTATACCACGACCATCATCTGAAACAGTAATTGAATTATCGGCATGAATAACGACACGAACCTCACTACAAAACCCTGCTAATGCTTCATCAATCGAGTTATCAACTACTTCAAAAACCATATGATGTAAACCCGTTCCATCATCAGTATCACCAATATACATACCAGGTCTTTTTCTAACCGCATCCAAGCCTTTTAATACTTGAATATTGGAACTGTCGTATTGTTCATTACTACTCATTAATTTAACCTTTTACTGTTATTTTTTTGTGTTCCACGTGAAACATTTATTCTTCTGTTATGGCTCCATGTTCCACGTGAAACATTTTATGATTGCTAAGCGTGGAACCTTTTGCAAAGTTTTCTTTGTCTGTGGCCGTTAAAAAAACCTGTGCATTTATCTCATTCAAGCACCGAAACACCTTTTCTTTGCTATTAACATCTAATTCAGCCATTAAATCATCCGCCAAAAAACACCCAAAAAATTGTTTTCTTTGCTGTAGCATTTTAATTTGCGCCATACTAAGGGCTAACACTAGGAGTTTTAATTGTCCTCTGGAGACATAATCTTTGGCTTGTTTTTTTTTAACTAAAACACTGAGATCACCTCGATGAGGTCCTTGCCCAGTAAAACCATAGCGTAAATCTTTTTCTATTGAATTATGCAAGGATTGTTCGTACGTTAAAACAGGATCCCAACCTGTGTTTATTTTTATTTCTATTTCCGTTATCCCTAACAACTGTTTACAAGCCTCTAAAAAAAAAGGTTTTAATTGATGAATGTAGTTGCAACGATATTCGTCGACCATTGTACCGTAATATGCGAGCTCAGGGTTCCATACCCTAATTTCATTCAATAATCCTGTTTTAAGTGCTGCGTTTCGTTGTGTTAAAGCAATTTTAAACCGTCGCCAGATAGGCAAAAACTCAGGGTCTAAGTTAAAAACACCCCAGTCAATAAATTCTCGCCTTATTTGTGGTCCTGCGTCTAATATCCGATAACTTTTAGGATGAATGATTTGTAAAGGAAAACCATAAGCTATCTTTGCTTTTGATTTAACAGGTTTCTGATTGAGTCGTGTTATTAATTGTTGATGGTTATATTGAACACCAATCTTAATGTTTTTATCTTGTTGTTTTATGTCTCCTGAAACAACAAATTCTTTAGCATTATAATTAATAACTTTAGAAAGATTAGCCGAACGAAATGATTTTACTCGGCCTACTAAAAAAATTGCTTCTAGTAGTGCGCTTTTTCCACTGCCGTTCAAACCATAAATAAAATTAAATTTAAGTGATGGTTCTATCTGCGCATACTCAATATTCCTGACGTTATAAACATCAAGTTTTAACAATCCCATTATTCAACAACTACAATCGCATCGGCATCACAATATACTGGTAACTTAAATCATTAGGGTCTTCAATAACACATGCGCTCATATTGCTCGATAAAGACAAATGAATAACGTCAGACTCAAGATTTGAAACCGCATCAGATAAGTATTGGGAATTGAAGGCAATAACAAATGGTTCACCTGAAAATTCAATAGTTAGATTTTCTTCTGCTTCCTCATGATCAGGGTTATACGCAGCTATTTTTAAGTTAGAGTCACTAAAATTTAACGACACACCTTTAAATTTTTCATTAGATAAAATAGAAGCACGGGTTAATGCATCTTTAAAGTCTTTTCTATTAACCGGTATAACTGATTTAAAATCTTGTTGAAAAACTTTACTGAAATCTGGATATTTAGCATCTATTAATTTAACTGAAAAAGAAAGCTGTTCAAAATCCAACCGAACATTACTGGTTGATAATTGCAATGATAATAATTGTTCTGAATCACTCAATAAACGACATAGTTCAATTACACCTTTCCTAGGAATAATAAAAGAAGCTTCAAGATCATTCGTTTCTGTCAATGGCTCATTAAAAAGCGCTAACCGATGACCATCAGAAGCAACTAATTTTAATTGTTGGTTTGTTATGGTAACTAATATACCATTTAGATAATATCTAACATCTTGATTAGCCATACAAAACAACGTTTTATTCAACGCTTTTTTTAACTGAAAAATAGGTAACAACATTGTTGTATGAAGATTTTTTTCATCAAACGCTGGATAATTAATAGCATCTAGTGTGGTTAAAGAAAAACGACTACGTCCAGAAGTGATTTTTAATTTTTCATTATCTAATTGAATATCAATTTTAGACTCTGGTGGCAATAAACGAATAATATCCAATATTTTACGTGCGGGTACGGTGATTTGACTGTCTTCCGTTTTATCAATAGATAATTCTGCTATTAGTTGTATTTCTAAATCTGAACCCGTTATTGTTAAAATCCCGGAATTAATTTTTAAAAGTACATTAGACAAAATTGGCATAGTTTGTCTTTTTTCAATAACATTTACGATTTGTTGTAACGGTAATAGAAAAACTTCACGGTCAATCTTAAATTTCATAATCCTTTTTTTTAATAGTTAAACACCTGCAATACTTTAATTTAATGCGTTAGAATTCGAATTAAACTGGAATAATCCTCTGACATTCTTGAATCAATTTCTTTTAACTCATTAATTTTTTTACACGCATTTATAACTGTAGTGTGATCTCTACCACCAAAAGATTCACCAATTTCTGGCAAACTATGACTGGTTAGTTCACGTGCAAGAGTCATTGCCATTTGACGGGGTCGCGTTATTGAGCGTGTTCTCTTTTTAGAATGTAAATCAGAAACCCTTATTTTAAAATATTCAGCGACAGTTTTTTGAATATTATCGATATGAACTAACTTGTCTTGAATAGCAATCAAATCATTTAAAACTTCTTTAGTGAAGCCAATCGTTATTTCTTTTCCAGTGAAATGTGAATTTGCAATAACACGTCGTAAAGCACCTTCAAGATCCCTCACATTAGAAGGTATTCTTTTACCTATGAAAAAGGCAACTTCCTGAGGTAAATCAATTTTGACATTAGCCGCTTTAGACATAAGAATCGCAGCTCTTGTTTCTAAATCAGGCGGGTCTATTGAAACGGGTAATCCCCACCCAAACCTTGATTTTAACCTATCTTCTAGACCATTGATCTCTTTTGGGAATTTATCAGATGTTAAAACAATTTGATGCTTATTTTCTAGTAACGTATTAAACGTATGAAAAAATTCTTCTTGTGAACGTTCTTTACCGGCAAAAAACTGAATATCATCAATTAACAAAACATCAATACTACGGTAAAAATTTTTAAATGCAGACATTGTGTTGTGTTGTAAGGCTTTTACCATATCTTGAACAAATCGTTCAGAATGTAAATAAATAATTTTGGCATTAGGTTTATTAACTAAAACATTATTACCAATTGCATGCATTAAGTGAGTCTTTCCCAATCCAGAACTGCCGTAAATTAATAAGGGGTTGTAAGCTTCACCAATATTTTCAGTAACTTGTGTAGCAGCTGCTTTAGCTAACTGATTAGATTTACCAACAATGAAATTTTCAAAATTAAATTGTTTATTTAAATTGCTGGTAATTAGGTTTTTAGATGTTTTGTTAACAAAATTTGGTTTTTTTATATCAACAACTTCTTTAGGTTGGTTTTGTCTAGTCCCTATTTCTATTTTAACTGTTGTGATCTCATTATTTAAATCATCAATAATTTCCTGAATTCGAGGAAGGTAATGTTGTTTAACCCAATCAAGAACAAAATGATTAGGAGCTAATAAAGTAAAAATAGAATCCTTTTCAATAGATTGTAATGGCCTAATCCAGGTATTAAATTCTTGAGAAGGTAATTCTTGTTCTAATAGTGATGTAATTTGAGTCCAAATGGTTGACATAAAATAATTGATCAAGTTTTAATTATAAATATATCTTTTAAAAGATATATTATTGTTATTAGTGAAGAGTAAATCTGTCTATAAGTTGAAAAAAACCTTATTAAACAGTACCTTAAGAATATAAATACCCTGTATATATAAACCTAAAATAAGTGTTGATAAAAAGAGGATAACTTTTTTATTAAAAGTTATCCACAGTTTACCAAAAGGAAACAAGCCGATGATTAAATTTATTTTATTAACAGTGAGCTTGATTAGATAAAAACTCATTGAATAAGGTTCTATTGACATGATTTGATGAAATGGACTAAAATTAAGGGTTTATTGATCCATTTCGGATTCTTATTTATCAGGTTAAAAAAATGAAAAGAACATATCAACCGAGCAAATTAAAAAGAGCACGTACCCATGGTTTTAGATCTCGTATGAGTACACCTGGAGGTCGTCGGGTAATTAATGCTCGTAGAGCGAAAGGTCGTGCTAGTTTAACTGTGTAATTGGTTATTCAGAAGTTTGATTTTCCCTCGCGGGTAAGGTTAAAAAAACCAAATCAATTTAAATATGTATTTGATTTACCAATTAGGTCAACAGATAGATATTTTACGGTGTTAGCAAGGAAGAATAAGTTAAATTTTTCACGATTAGGTTTGGCAATATCAAAGAAAAATATAAAAAAAGCTACGGATAGAAATAAGATTAAACGAATGATTCGTGAAAATTTTAGAAAAAAACAGCATTTATTAGGTGCCATTGATTTTGTAGTACTAACCAGATATCAAACTAGTGATGTAAGTATGGAGCGATTACAAGTTTCTCTTGAAAAACATTGGCAAAATTTAACAATTAAATGCGGTTCTTATTAATTCAGTTAATTAGAATTTATAAGTATTTTATTAGTCCTTTACTGGGTAATAATTGTCGTTTTTATCCAAGTTGTTCAAGTTATGCAGTAGATGCACTTGAACAACATGGAGTGATAATAGGCCTATTTTTAATCATAAAAAGAATAGTGAAATGTCAGCCTTTTCATGAAGGTGGTATTGACCACGTTCCCAAAAAAAATCGGTAAAAAGAATGCAAAATATTAGGTTTTTATTAATACTCTTACTAGGACTCATGAGCGTAATGCTCTATGAAAATTGGCAGACTGATTATGTTATTAATCCAGCAGTTGAAGCTGCAAAGCAAGCAAAGTTATTAGAAGAGAATGGTGGTGTACCGGTTTCTACTGATCTAAATGGTAATGTATTATCGGCAATATCCGATCGTATAATTACAGTTACTACTGATGTCTATCAATTACAAATTGATACTAAAGGTGGGACATTACAAAATTTAGATTTATTGAAATATCCTAAACATAGTGCACAAGAATATGACGGTTGGGAACGTTTATTAAAAGAAAATTTCGGTATAACTTGGTTACCTGAAACAGAAGAATATTCTACTGATGAAGTGATTCGTTTACTTGACAGTAGTAATAAGAAATTATTTTTGGCTCAAAGTGGATTAATGGGTAGCAACAGTACTGCTCCTAATCATCATGCATTATTGAAAGCATCACAAAAAGAATACACATTATCTGATGATGAAGATACGTTAAAAGTTCCTTTAATATGGACTGACGATAATGGCGTCGAGGTAATAAAAACATTTGTTTTTACTCGTGGGAGTTACGTAATAGGACTTGAACAAGAAATTGTAAATAATTCCAATAGAACATGGCAAGGAAGACAATATAGCCAATTACTGAGAAAACCATTAGAAGATGATGGCAATAATAAGAACTTTATTCGGACTTATGAAGGACCTGTTCTATATTCAACGGAAGAAAAATACGAAAAAATTGATTATGATGATATGAATGCATCGGATTTAAGTCGTAAAAATATTGGTGGATGGTCAGCGATGATTCAACATTATTTTGCTACTGCTTGGGTTCCACCAGAAAAAGAAGAAAATCATTTTTACAGTAAAACATTAGAAGACTTACGTTATGTAATTGGATCTTATTCGAAATTAGTAACAATTGAACCATTAGAACGAACCACATTAGTTTCTAAGCTATTTATTGGTCCAAAATTACAACCAGTAATGGAAGAAGTTTCTGAAGGGTTAGAACTCACAGTAGACTATGGTTTTTTAACCTTTTTGGGTAAACCAATTTTTTGGTTATTGATCCATATTCAGGAATACGTAGTCAATTGGGGACTTGCTATTCTAGGTGTTACATTATGTATTAAGGCATTATTTTATCGGTTGTCAAAATCAAGCTATACTTCAATGGCTAGAATGAGAAAAGTACAACCCAAATTAACGTTATTAAAAGAATCTTGTGGGGATGACAAGCAACGTTTTAATACAGAAATGATGGCTTTATATAAAAGGGAAAAGGTGAATCCACTAGGTGGCTGTTTTCCCATTTTGATACAAATCCCAGTATTTATTTCATTGTATTGGGTTTTAATTGAAACTGTTGAAATTAGACAAGCACCTTTTGCTGGCTGGTTAATTGATTTGTCAGTTCAGGACCCTTATTATTTATTACCAGTACTAATGGGTATAACGATGAAGCTTCAACAATTGTTAAATCCACCACCAATTGATCCGATACAAGCAAAAATAATGAAAATGTTTCCTTATATTTTCACTGTATTTTTTCTATTTTTCCCATCCGGTTTAGTTTTATATTGGGTTTGTAATAATACCTTATCATTTTTACAACAATGGTATATTACTCGACAACTTGAAAAGAATGATCCAGATTACGTTGCATAATATTATCGACCAAATTGTTTGAAGATACGATAGCTGCAATAGCAACCCCTTTTGGTAAAGGCGGGGTTGCTATTATTAGAATTTCAGGTTCACAAAGCTACACTATTGTTCAATTATTAACTTCAATTAAACCACAAGCACGTAAAGCTTTATTTACATCATTTTATGATGCCAGTGAAAACATTATTGATTCTGGTATTTGTATTTATTTCCAGGCTCCAAATTCTTATACCGGCGAGGATATTGTAGAAATACAAGGTCATGGTGGTATTGTTGTTATAAATATGCTTTTAAAGCGTATTATTTCTTTAGGTGCAAGGCTTGCAAAACCAGGTGAATTTACTGAACGCGCTTTCTTAAATAATAAATTAGATTTAACACAAGCGGAAGCAGTTGCAGATATTATAGAAAGTACGACAGAACATTCTGTTCGATCAGCTCAGCGATCTCTCCAAGGTACTTTTTCAAAATTAATTTATGAACTTGTCCATGAACTTACTGAATTAAGAATTTATGTTGAAGCAGCAATAGATTTTGTTGACGAAGAAATTGATTTTTTAAATGAAGGCGGTATAGAGGAACGTATTCAAAGCGTACGTGATCAAATTGAATTAGTTTTAGCTAATGCAAAAAAAGGTCAGTTATTACGTGAAGGGATTTCAGTAGTATTAGTTGGTAAACCCAATGCTGGTAAATCTAGTTTACTTAATGCTTTAACAGGTGAAGATACTGCAATAGTAACCGATGTTGCAGGTACAACACGCGATGTATTGAAAGAAAATATTCAATTGGACGGATTACCGTTACACATAATTGATACGGCAGGAATTCATGATAGTGATAATTTAATTGAACTAGAAGGTATACGGAGAGCCCATAAAGAAATTAGACAATCCGATAAGATTTTAATTATCCATGATGTTAGAGATCAAGAAGGAATTAATGAATTAATGGAACAATTAGAAAGTAAGCCAACTAATCGTGTCATTATTTTTAATAAAATTGATTTAGTTAATGAACCAGCAAAAATTATTTATTCAAATGATGGCGATCAAATTTTTCTCTCAATAAAAACAGAGGAAGGTCTTAATTTACTAACTGAATATTTAAAAAAGAGTGTTGGTTATGATGAAAATCAAGAAGCTGTGTTTATCGCTCGTCAACGTCATGTTAATTCGCTATCAGAAGCATTAGTCTCAATAAATAATGGTTTAATTCAGTTACAAGAAAACCAAGCAGGTGAGATAATTGCAGAAGAATTACGATTAGCACAAAATCATTTAGGTGAAATTACCGGTAAAATTTCATCAGATGATTTATTAGGAAAAATATTTTCAAATTTTTGTATTGGTAAATAAAATATTACCAATTAGCACCTGCTAATAAGAAAAAAATAACAGTTGTCACGCTTACTAATAACTGTAATAACTCGTCTGATATTGTTAAATTTTCATCATTCATTAAATCATTGATGCGGTTGTTAACTTGGTCTTGCATGTGAATTTTTGTAATCATATTAATTTTCCTTTGTTTTAGTGACAATAACTACGCATTTGACCGACTAATACGCCTTGAATTTGTACATTATCTGGATCAAAAGACATCGGTTGCATTTCTTTGTTAGCTGGTTTAAGTATGGTTTTTTTTGGTGTTTGTTCAATAATTTTTAAAGTAACTTCATCATTGTTTACGAGAGCAACAATAATGTCCCCGTTTTTAGCATAATTTCTTTTTTCTATAATGACCCAGTCATCATTAAAAATACCTAACTCAATCATTGAATCACCAGATACCTGTAGTGCATAACATTCATTTTCTGTTTTTAATTGTTTTGGAATTACAATTTTTGAATCATTTGTTATTGCTTGAAGTGGTAGACCGGCAGCAATTTTTCCTAAATACGGAATAGTATTATTGCTTGATGATTTAAGAACGGTTTTATTATTTTTTTTAGTTAGTCTAATACCTCGTTGTTGACGATTTGAAGGTTCGACTAGTTTGGCTTCAACTAAATGTTGAATATGTTTATGCAGAGAACCACGAGAACTTAACCCTAAAGCTGAACAAATTTCAGCCAGAGTTGGTGGGATTTCACTCACTTGATAATGTTTAACGAGAAACTGATATATTTCTTGTTGTTTACGTGTTAATGGTTGATAGTCTGACATTTATGTTCTCTTTTTGTTTTCTTATAGATTACAATAAGAACAAATAGAGAACAAGTTTTATTTTATATTTAGTGTGTTTTTATTCCTGACTTTTAAAAATCGCGAGAACAATAACCCTGTTTCAAATAATAACCAAATTGGTATCGCTAATAAGGTTTGTGATATTGCATCGGGTGGAGTTAGGAACATTCCTACGATAAATGCGCCGACAATAATATAGGGCCTTTTTTCAGAAAGACTTTTAGTTGTACTAATACCGGTCCAAACTAATACTATTGTGAAAATAGGGACTTCGAAAGCTATTCCAAATGCAAAAAATAAAGTTAAAACGAAATCTAAATATTTTGAAATATCAGTCATAACTTCCACCCCAGATGGTGCAGCCAGAGTTAAAAATTCAAAAACGAGTGGAAAAACAACAAAATAGGCAAAAGCTACTCCGGCATAAAATAAAAATGAACTAAATATAAGTAAAGGTAATATTAAACGTCGTTCATGACGATAAAGACCCGGCGCGATAAATGCCCAAAATTGATAGAAAATGATTGGCATTGAAATAAAAATGGCAGCAATCAGTGCTAATTTAAAAGGGGTAAGAAAGGGAGAAGCAACATCAATTGCAATCATTGATGTTGCTTCGGGAAGAAAGCGAATTAAAGGCTCTGCAATTAAGTTGTATATAGGATTAGCGTAAAAAGAAAGACCAATAAAAACAATTAGAATACTTATAACAATACGTAAAAGCCGATTACGTAATTCTATAAGATGACCAATAAGCGGCTGCTCTGAACCGGCCGATTCAGGACTTTGAAAGTTCATTTATATGGTAATGAGTTTTTTTTTCCAGTATTGTTTGTAGCTTTGTCTAATGTGTCATGTTGAATTAAATCATTTAATTCAGATAAGTCATTTTGTTTATTAATGAATTGTTGCACTTCTTCTTGATGTAATTCTTCTTGTATTTCATCTTTAAATTGTGAACTTAAATGATTAATTTTACCTAACCAAAAACCAATAATACGAGCAACTTTAGGGAGTTGTTGAGGGCCTATAACAAGAAGACTTATTAATCCAACTAAACAAAGTTCCCAAAAGCCAATATCAAACATAATGAATGATTAATGCTTTTCTTTACTTGACGATTTAACATCAGATTCAATGTTTTGATCATTGTTATCTGAACTAGGTTGATCCTCTTCTTCACCTTCTTTAACTGCAGAACGGAAACTTTTAATAGCACCTCCCAAATCAGTGCCTAATGAACGTAGTCGCTTGGTTCCAAAGAGTAAAATAACGATCACTAAAATAATTAATAATTGCCAAATACTTATTCCCATAACTCTTTCCTTTAGTAATTCTAGTAGTGAATTTATTTATTACCTTGTCGCTGTGCTTTTTCAGCTAAACCAGATACGCCAAATCGACGATCTAATTCATCAAAAACTTGTTGAGGATTAAGACCTTGATCAGCTAAAAGAATCATACAGTGAAACCAAAGATCAGCAGTTTCATAAATAATTTGTTCTTTATTGCCACCTTTTGCAGCAATGATGGTTTCTGCAGATTCCTCACCGATTTTTTTTAAAATGGTATCTAATCCTTTATGATAAAGGCTAGCAACATAGGATTGCTCTGCAGATTCATTCTTACGTTGTTCAAGAATATCGGCTAATTTTAATAAAGTATCACTCATTTTTTTTGTAGATTAAACTAGGGTCTTTTAAAATAGGTTCAAAGGGGGTCCACTGAAAATTTTTGAGATGACGATAAAAACAACTTTCTCTACCAGTATGACAGGCAATACCACCTTCTTGTTGAATCTTTAATAATATAACATCTTCATCACAGTCAAATATGATATCAATAATTTTTTGACGATGGCCGGACTCTTCACCTTTATACCAAAGTTTTTTTCTGGATCGAGACCAGTATACAGCGTAACCAGAAGTAGCACTGAGGTTTAAAGCATCTCGGTTCATCCACGCAAACATCATGACTTTGGAGGTTTTATCATCCTGGGCTATAACAGGAACAAGGTCATCACTAGACCAGTTTATTTCATTTAACCAGTCTGTATTTTGTGTCATATACGGACCATAATTTTATTTTCAGCCATAATTTTTTTTGCTTGTTGTATGGAATAGTCGCCAAAATGAAAAATACTAGCTGCTAAAACAGCATCAGCTTTACCTTGAGTTACACCTTCTACTAAGTGGTTAAGATTACCAACACCCCCAGAAGCGATGACGGGTACAGAAACGGCTTCACTAATAGCACGAGTTAATGCTAAGTCAAAACCTTCTCGGGTGCCATCACGGTCCATACTGGTTAAAAGAATCTCGCCAGCACCTAATTGAACCATTTTTTTGGCCCACAAAATAGCATCAAGGCCGGTTTCTTTCCGGCCACCATGGGTGAATATTTCCCAGCGGTCAGGTTCATGCGGTAAGTTTACTTTTTTAGCATCTATTGCAACGACTATACATTGAGAACCAAATCGTAGGGCTGCCTCACGGACAAATTCAGGGGTAAAAACAGCAGCGGTATTAATACCAACTTTATCTGCTCCCGCATTTAACATTCGACTAATATCTTCAAGGTTTCGAATACCTCCACCGACAGTTAAGGGAATGAAAACAGAATTAGCAACTTGCTCTACAACATGAACCATGGTGGCTCGATTATCAGAACTGGCTGTAATATCTAAAAAGGTGATTTCATCAGCCCCCTCACGATCATAGCGTTTAGCAATTTCTACAGGGTCTCCGGCATCTCTAATATTAACAAAGTTTACGCCTTTAACGACGCGGCCATTATCTACATCAAGGCAAGGAATTATTCGTTTAGCAAGACTCATAGCTCAGACTTAAAAGAACGGGCTAACTTGGCGCCTTCAGAAAAATCAAGACTGCCTTCATAAATTGCACGACCGGTAATTGCTCCGCTGACACCATCATTAACAATGGTTCCCAAAGCTTTAATATCATTTAAATTGGTAATACCACCTGAAGCTATAACAGGAATGGTTATTGCCTGTGCTAGTTTGGCAGTGGCTTCAATATTAACGCCATTCATCATGCCATCACGTGAAATATCAGTATAAATAATAGCGTCGACTCCATCATTTTCAAAACGTTGTGCCATATCAATTACATCATGATTTGAAAGTTTAGACCAACCATCAATAGCAACTTTTCCATCTTTAGCATCTAAACCAATAATGATATGGCCTGGGAATTCGATAGCAATGTCATTAACAAAATGAGGAGCGCTGACAGCTTTGGTGCCAATGATGACATAGCTTACACCAGCATTTAAATAGGATTGGATAGTATCTTCATCACGGATACCTCCACCAACTTGCACGGGAATTTCAGGGAAAGCGTTGGTAATTTCTTGAATAATAGGTGCGTTTTTGGGTTTTCCAGCAAAAGCACCATCTAAGTCGACGAGGTGTATACGCTCAGCACCAGCATTAACCCATTTTTCAGCAACGGCAACAGGGTCGTCTGAGAAGATTGTATCATCTTCCATTCGGCCTTGACGTAGACGAACACACTTACCATCTTTTAGATCTATAGCAGGAATTAACAACATAGAATAAGCCTTAATTATGTAATCGAATGAAAAATTTAAATGGGTTTAACTAGTTCCGTCCCAATTTAAAAAATTTTGTAACAGTTGTATACCCATCGATTGACTTTTTTCTGGGTGAAACTGTACAGCAAAAATATTATTATCTGTCAAAGCACAACAGAATGGTTCAGGATAACATGTTGTAGCAGCATTAAATTGAGAGTCATTGGGCTTTACATAGTAACTGTGAACAAAATAGAAACGACTGTGTTGTGGAATGTTGTTCCATAAAGGGTGATTGTTCTGCTCTTGAGTAACTATATTCCAGCCCATGTGAGGAATTTTTAATTTATAACCTTGGGAATCAGTCATCCCTTTTGAAAAACATTGGACGTTACCTGGAATGATATTTAAACAGTCGATGCCACCATTTTCTTCACTGTTACTGAGTAATGCCTGCATACCTAAACAAATACCCAGAAAAGGTTTGTTTTTTGCGGCGGTGTTAATAACTTCAGTGAGTTGTAGTTTTTCTAAAGCTTGAATACAGTCACGAATCCCTCCTACTCCAGGAAAGACAATTCGGTCAGAAGCTAAAATAGTTTCAGCATCTGAAGTTAATAAAACATTAACCTCAGGACTAGCATATTGTAACGCTTTCGAAATGGAATGGAGGTTGCCCATCCCATAATCAATCACAGCAACAGAAGACATAATTTGATATTTGCAGTTAAATTAAAGTAGCCCTTTTGTAGAAGGTGTCACGCCTAGCATTCTTGAGTCGGCCGTTATAGCCATACGAACAGCTTTAGCGAAAGCTTTAAAAATGGTTTCGGCAATATGATGTGAATTAGTACCTCGCAAATTGTCAATATGTAACGATACATTAGCGTGATTAACAAACCCTTGGAAAAACTCTTTGAGTAAATCAGCATCAAAACTACCAATAGTTCTTCTGGGGTATTCTGCGTGGTAAACAAGCCCTGGTCGGCCTGAAAAATCAATAACTACACGGGAAAGAGCTTCATCAAGTGGTACGTAAGAGTGGCCATAGCGTGTAATCCCTTTTTTGTTACCCAGTGCTTTAGTAAAAGCTTGCCCTAAGGTAATACCAATGTCTTCAACGGTATGGTGAGCATCAATATGTAAATCACCTTGGGCTTTTAGATTAATATCAATTAGTCCATGTCGACTAATTTGTTCTAACATGTGCTCTAGAAAAGGTATTCCAGTTGTCATGTCAGACTGGCCACTGCCGTCTAAGTTAAGGGTGATTTTGATTTGTGTTTCGAGCGTATTTCGCTCAATTTCTGCAATACGTTGATTCATTACAAGCCTAGTTACGTTTTAATATAGATATTTTACTATAATTTAAGTTAAATCACGTAAAACTAAAATAATTCAATTTTTTAGATTTTTACGCCCCTTTGTTTGGTTAGAACAAGGGGTTAGTAAGCGGAAAGAGACTGCCTTATGAACTTATTTTGCGCGTTTCCGGTCAATTTCTTTTAATAAAATTTTTCGTAAACGAATTGAGTCGGGGGTGACTTCAACTAATTCATCGTCACTAATAAATTCTAATGCTTGTTCTAGGGTCATTTTTTGAATGCGAGCGCAAGTTAAACTTTCATCGGTTCCAGATGCGCGCACATTGGTAAGTGGTTTAGGTTTGGTCGGGTTGACCGCCAAATCGTTGTTGCGTGAATGTATTCCAACTAACATACCTTCGTATATTTCATCGCCATTGACGACTAATAATTCACCACGTGCTTGTAATGGGAACAGTGAATAATCGACGGCTTTTCCCTTCGCCATTGAAACTAAGACACCACGGGTACGTAATCCGACAGCGCCTTCTTTAACTGGACCGTAATGGTCAAAAACATGATAAAACAAACCAGAACCGGAAGTGGCTGTTAGAAATTCGGTTTGAAAACCCAATAAGCCGCGTGAAGGAACAATGTATTCTAAACGAATACGCCCTTTACCATCGGGAACCATATCTTTCAGGTCTCCTTTTCGATCGCCTAATTTTTCCATAATAGTACCCTGGTGATCTTCTTCAATTTCGATGGTGACATATTCAAAAGGTTCAGACTTTATGCCATCAATTTCTTTGATGATAACTTCTGGGCGGGACACACCCATTTCAAACCCTTCACGCCGCATGTTTTCTATTAAAACGGATAAATGTAATTCACCACGACCTGAGACTTTAAATTTATCAGGGTCATCAGTGGACTCAACACGTAAGGCGACATTGTGTTGTAATTCTTTATCTAAGCGGTCTCGAATTTGACGGGTCGTGATGTATTTACCTTCTTTACCAGCAAAAGGTGAGTTATTGACTTGAAAGGTCATGCTGACAGTGGGTTCATCAATGGTTAATGCGGGCAGTGGATCTACTTTTCCCGGGTCGCACAAGGTTTCTGATATTTGTAATTTGTCAATTCCACAAAAAGCGATAATGTCGCCGGCTTGTGCAGACTCTACTTCAATACGATCAAGGCCGTGGAAGCCATAAATTTTTAGCATGCGACCGCTACGTGTTTCACCCTGACTGGAAATAAGAGTGAGCGGCATATTACGTTTTACAATACCTTTTTGAATACGACCGACACCAATTACGCCAACGTAGGAATTATAATCTAAGCTGATAACTTGCATTTGGAAAGGGGCTGTAATATCAACATCAGGCGGACTGACTTTATTAACAATAGTTTTAAATAAAGGTGTCATATCACCCTCTCGAACATCATCTTCCAAACTAGAATAGCCATTTAATGCAGAAGCATAAACAACAGGAAAGTCTAATTGTTCATCACTCCCCCCTAGACGGTCAAACAAGTCAAAAGTTTGGTCAAGTACCCAGTTAGGACGCGCACCGGGGCGGTCAATTTTATTAATAACAACTATAGGTTTTAGCCCTAGTGCAAATGCTTTTTGTGTTACAAAACGGGTTTGAGGCATAGGGCCATCAACAGCATCAACTAAGAGCAATACTGAGTCAACCATAGAAAGTACACGCTCGACTTCACCACCAAAGTCAGCGTGACCTGGGGTGTCAACAATATTGATATGGTAGTCATTCCAGGTTAATGCGGTATTTTTGGCTAGAATGGTAATTCCACGTTCTTTTTCAAGATCATTGGAATCCATAATACGGTCGTCGACGCGTTCATGGCTGGCGAATGTACCTGATTGTTGAAGAAGTTTATCAACCAGCGTGGTTTTACCATGATCAACATGGGCGATAATGGCAATGTTTCTAATTTTTTCTATCACGTTTCGTAGACCTAAATTTTATGAGTCAAATAAAAGATTAAAGAGTTTATGTTTGTTCCCAAGGGAGGTTGTGGTAGCGCCAGCCACCTAAGTTACCTCGGTGTTTTTGTGTATCTAAGTCGCCTTCAAAGCCTTCGCTGATGTTAATTAAATTCTGGAACCCTTTTTGTTCAAGGGCTTTGGCTGCAGCTAGCGAACGAGCGCCACTTCGACAAAGTAATAAGACCGGTGTATTGATGTTATCGATATATTGTTGAGCAGCAGCAATAAAGTGTGGATTAATTTGCCAGTCAGGTGCTTCTTTCCATGGGATATGGATAGCGTTAATCGGGTGACCAATAAAAGAAAATTCAACTTTACTGCGTACATCGATAAGAATAGCCTCAGGGTTACTTTCGATGAACTCCCATGCTTCCAATGGGTTTTTATTTTTAATCATGATTGTTGACCTATAAAAAGAGCTTGGTTTCTAATGCCTTGGGAAATTTTACCGAGCTTTCCATTTTCGCGGTAATAGACAGTATTTAAGTTACCAAATAAATTTAGTAATTCATTTTTAGATAATAAGTATTTAGGGTTATTTGGACCCTGCAATGTTGTTTTTTCCTGAGTGAATGTTTGATAAAACAGTAAACCACTCGGTTTAAGGCTATGGGCTATATTTACACAGAGGTCACGGTCTAAGAATTTACTCACAACAATGACATCATAAAAAGTTGGTTTTAAATCGGTTGGTTTAATTTGTAATACTTTAGGTGCAAGGGGTAATTTTTTACCACTGGCATAATCCTTTAGTTTTTTTATTGCAACACTTGAGCTATCCCAGGCATCGGTTCTTAGCCCATGACTAGCCAAAAAAACGGCGTTGGCACCTATTCCACAAGCTATATCCAAAGCATTACCCGATTGAGGTAATAAATAGGCGTTTTCAGTTAATACGTCTGCAACTGGGTATTGTACATGATCTGCATCAAGATAACGCAGATCCCATTTGTTTTTCTTAGATTTAATCATTGTTTTGGATGTTAGTATTATTAAGTGGGGATAACCAGTCTTGTAAAAAAATTAAGAAATTACTGACTTTGGCAGATAAATATTTACGATGAGGATAAACAGCATTTACTTGAAGTGGTGGCAGTAAATAATGCGTTAGAACGGCTTGAAGGTGACCCTTTTTAATATCGTCATTGACCATATAACTGGGAAGCATGACGATACCAGCCCCTTGAATAGAAGCTATGCGAATTGGGTCAGCTATATTGGCTTGAAAACTGCCAGAAACTTTAATCGTGGTTTTAGTGTGACCCTGATGAAATTTCCATTGGTCGTAAGGTGGCATAGCTAAGTTGATCAGGCAGTTGTGTTGTTTAAGTTCTTGAGGGTCTTGAGGAACGCCTCTTTTTTTAAAATAACGGGGCGCGCCGCACACGACAAGTTCATAGCTTGCAAGTTTACGGGCAATAAAACTGCTGTTTTCAAGTGCGCCAAGAAGGATGGCAATATCAATGCCATCATCAATTAAGTTAGTGGGGTTGCTTTGTAAAATGAGGTCAATATTTAAGTTTGGATGAAGTTCAATAAATTCAGATAATGCTGGAGTTATATAAGATGTTCCGAAAACGGTAGGTGCGCTTAAACGAAGTGTACCTTGTGGCTCAGTATGCATATGGGTAACCGAGGCTTCCATTTCATTGATATCGGATAATACTTGTTGGCATCGGTCAAGATATGCGGAACCTATTTCAGTTAAACTTAATTTTCGAGTGGTTCTGTTAAATAAACGAACACCGAGTTTTTTTTCTAAATGCATAATGTGTTTGGTTGCCATGGCCCTAGAGATAGATAGGTCACGGGCCCCTCCTACAAAACTTCCGTTGCTGGCGACACGGACAAAGACAGACATACTGGTCAACTTATCCATTTAATAGTTTCCTTTTAAGAAATAATTAATTAATAAATACGCTAATTGTTATTTATTTGAAGCATTGTATAATGTCTCGCATCAACACCGCAAGAGTGCTAAACACTTGGTTTATTGTGGTTTTTAACTTAATAATTTTAAAGAGGATTTATCGTGTCTGACCAAAGAAAAGATTTTTTAATTGCCATTGTTTTTGTTTTTGGTCTTTGTAGCTATACTTCAGGTCAGTATGTTTTTTCGATGGTTGCGTTTATAAGTAGTAGTTTAATGATGTTATTAGTACGAAAAAAGTTGATTTAAGCATTGGTGATTACCCTCCAAAAAAACGGATTACTAATGTAGTTTTAACCCTATTACTGATTAATCAGTAATAGGGTTTTTTTTATTGTGATTAAATTAATTGCTATTTCTATGAATGGTAAAAAACGTTAGGGAGAGACAAACACAATGTTTTGCTGATTATTTTTAAGTGTTTTTTTGCCAATGCCTTTGACTTTATTTAGCTCATTGAGAGAAGAAAATGAACCATTTTTTTCACGGTAATCAATAATAGTTTTTGCTTTTTTTAAACCAATCCCGTTAAGAGCATTAGCAATTTCAGTCTCGTTAGCGGTATTAATATTGATGGGTGCAGCAGTCACGCTAAATGAAAAAAGAAGTAGAAAAATAAAATATTTAAACATAATAAATCTCCGTAATAAAAGAGGAGTAAAAAAACTACGAAAAGATATAGCGTAGTAACAAACAAAAATAGTTTGTTATCTCGTTGATACAATATTTTTAATATTGTTTTGATCAGTTATTGCCTGATAACTTTATTTTGTTGTCTAATGGGCCTTTCTTTCATATTGTTAATCAATAGAGCCATGTTTCGAAATATGAGTTTTTTTTGGTCATTGAAATCAAGGTCCTTGAATGATTCAGAATTAAATCTGAATCAAGAGGTTTTTCCTAAAGATGAGTTGTCGGTTAAGGAAGAGTTGGCGGAAGTAGTTATTCAGCAATTATTAAAAAATAAAAAAGTTTCTATTCTTGATGGACTGAATGAGTATGATGAGGATTATACTTTTTTTGAATCACGAGGAAATATCATAACTCATGAAATGAAAAAAAAGCTTGCTGATGAAATACTAAAGCAAGACCAGCAAACTGAGACTGCCGAGTCTGAAAATGAAAATCAAGATATTAATAAGTTAAGAGCTCATAATGACCAGCAGTCCGGTTGAATTAGCCCAACAAATGATTGATGGGTATTCCATTGAAGAAACGGCTTATGTAACCTATGAGTCAGTAGGAAGATTATTGGTTATTGGTACCACAAGAGACATTTTTGAGGTTTTGCCATTATTAAGTCCCTTTTCGGTTTCTGTTTTAGGTGTGGGTAATTCGACAAATCAAGAACAGAGCGAATTACTTCAAAGAGTAAATTTTATTGGAATTGCTGATAGTATTCAGTTGTCTGGGTATCTTGGGAATTTCACAGTAGATGGAATACCAAGTAGCTATGATTTGGTTTTAGATTTATGCCAAATAGCAGTTCTTCAATCAGTAGTTACTCCAATTGGTTATTTTCGGTTGGAAGTAATTGCTGAATTACCGCAGCTTGTAGAGCAATTAAGTGAGCTTGTGGGTGTTTTTGATAAGCCAAAGTTTTTTTCTTTTTCTAAGAATAAATGCGCGCATAGTCAAAATAAGATAGAAGGGTGCCGGCAATGCCTTGATATTTGTGCTACCGATGCAATAACTTCAGTTGATTATCAAATTGTAGTAAACCCTTATTTATGTCAAGGTTGCGGTGAATGTTCAGTCGTCTGTCCATCTGGGGCAATGAATTATCAATACCCTTCTCGTCAAAATTTATTATGTCAGTTACGGGAGATGTTAACAGCGTTTTATTCTGCCGGAGGGGCTCAACCAATTGTTGTTTTTTGTAGTATAGAAGAAAGATGTTTGTTGCCTTCGAATCCTAAAGATGTTTTATTATTTCCATTAGAATCACTGTCTTCAGTGGGAGCGGAAATTTGCCTTGTGGTGTTGGCTTTAGGTGTGGCGCAGGTTGTTTTTTATAATTCAGAGCCATTATTAACCGATAGTGAGTCAGCGCTTAATAATGAGTTAGCTATAGCGACTGCAATTATAACAAGCATGGGTTTTTCAGAACAAATGTTGCAACGTTCGGAGGGGGTTTTAAAGTTTAATACTAATTTACTGGCTATTCCACCGGCTACTTTTGTTATTGATCATGATAAAAGAGTCGTTTTTCGTATGGCAGTCGATTATCTATTGAACTATGCCAGCCAACAACCGAGACAAGTAAAATTGGAGTCTCATTCGGCTTGGGGCGAGGTGAAGGTAGCAAAAGATTTGTGTACGTTGTGTTTCTCATGTGTTTCTGCGTGCCCTTCGGGTGCGTTACAATCTGGGCAAAGCCAACCACAATTAAAGTTTATTGAATCATTATGTTTGCAATGTGATTTGTGTGTATCAACTTGCCCAGAACAGGCGATCGAATTAAGGTCTCGTTATCTTTATGATAGTGTCGAGGCACGTCGCGCTAGGTGTTTACATGAGGAGCCAGCTTTTCATTGTATTAACTGCCAAAAGCCCTTCGCAACAAAAAAAATGGTGTTGATTATAAAAGAAAAATTATCGGAACACCCTATGTATCAGGGCAAAGCATTGAAACGTTTGGAAATGTGTGAAGAGTGTCGAATTACGAGTCAGCTCGGTTGAATGGTGATGGTGGCACAAGAAGACGGCTTAGAGGATCAGTTACGAGCTAATACTTATAGTTTATTAGCACATTTGTTTGTTGCTGAGCCTAAAAAACAAACTTTGTCATTGTTAGCATCAATGAGGACCCCGTCATCAGCAAAAGAGACTGCAGTTTCAATTGCTTGGGCTCAATTATTTGGTGTGGCTAAAACGATGGAAATAGCGACTATTAGTGCGGAGTTTCATCAGTTATTTATTGGTATCGCACGTGGAGAGTTATTACCTTATGGGTGTTATTATCAGACCGGTTTTTTAATGGATAAGCCGTTAGTATTGCTCCGACAAGACCTTGAGGTGCTGGGTTTTAAACGACAAGAAAATAACAGAGAACCTGAAGACCATGTGTCTGCTTTGTGTGAGGTAATGGCTATATTAGTTCGAGAACGTCGGAGAGAGCAGTTTGATTTTTTTCAAAAGCATATGCAGGTGTGGATGCCGTTATTTTTTAAGGATATTAATGACTTACCATCAGCTTGTTTTTATCAAGCGGTTGCATCATTGGGGATAGCTTTTTTTCAGGTCGAAGAAACATTTATGAGTATGAGTTATGACAACAAGTAATGATGCTAACCGGTTGGTTCTAGTTGATGGGTCCTCTTTTTTATTTAGAGCCTTTCATGCGGTTCCACCATTAAGCAATGATCAGGGTCAACCGACAAATGCGATTTTTGGTGTTACAAATATGCTTAAGCGTCTTTTGGATGATGAGGATACACCTTATGTTGCGGTAGTATTTGATGCACCGGGAGAAACATTTAGGCACCAATTGTATCGTGAATATAAAGCCAATAGACCCCCTATGCCGATTGAACTTAAGGTTCAGATTACGCCTTTATTTGAAGTAATACGAGCAATGGGATTACCGCTAATTATTGAACCGGATGTTGAGGCGGATGATGTAATTGGTACATTAACTCATCTGGCACAATCTCAAGGGTTTCAGGTTGTCATTTCCACGGGTGATAAGGATATGGCTCAATTGGTTAATGACCAAGTCACTTTAGTTAATACTATGACGAATAAGGTGATGGATGTTCAAGGTGTTCTGGATAAGTTTGGAGTTTTGCCTAAGCAAATTATAGATTATCTCGCATTAATGGGAGACACTGTAGATAATATTCCAGGGGTTCCTAAAGTAGGTCCGAAAACAGCAGCGAAATGGCTGAACGAATTTCAGACCTTAGAACAGATTATGGCATCTGCGGAGTCTTTCAAAGGAAAAGTAGGTGAAAATTTGCGTGCTAGTTTAGAGCAATTACCACTTTCTAAAACACTAACAACAATTAAGTGTGATTTACAATTACCTTATGTTCTGGATGATTTAAAGCAACAGCCGTTAGATGTTCAAATGTTACTGCCTTTGGTTACAGATCTAGGGTTCGTTTCCTGGAGTAAAAAATTAGCAGAACCGTTGGCTTTAAAACAAGAGACTTCAGAGCAATTAATTAATGTTATTGATTATGAAACGATTTATACCGAGCAACGATTTGAATATTGGTTGAAACAGTTGCAGGGGACGGCTTTATTTTCGTTTGATACGGAAACAACGAGTTTAAATTATATTGAGGCAGAAATTGTAGGAATTTCATTTGCTCTTGATTCAGAGCAAGCGGCTTATATCCCTGTAGCTCATAATGACCCTGATGCACCAGAGCAATTATCACGGGAAATGGTTTTAGCGCGATTAAAGCCATTATTGGAAGATTCGGAGAAAAAGAAGGTTGGTCAGAACTTAAAATATGATGCGCATATACTTGCTAATTATGGTATTCATTTACAGGGTATCGCGCATGATACGATGTTGCAGTCTTATGTATTGAATAGTACCGTGACTCGTCATGATATGGACTCCTTGGCCAAGTATTATTTAGGACGTGAAACGATTCACTATGAAGATGTAGCGGGCAAAGGGGTTAAACAAATTCCATTTCAGGATGTTGCCATCAAACAAGCAGCCCCCTATGCTGCTGAAGATGCTGAAGTTACTTTGCAGTTACATCAGTCACTTTGGTCGGCGCTTAAGCCATTAGAGGCGATGCGTTTTTTGTATGAAACGGTTGAGTTGCCATTAATTAAAGTTTTAATGCGTATAGAACGCAATGGTGTTTTATTAGATCATTCGATGCTGAATCAACAAAGCATGGAATTAGCAAATCAAATTAGTGGATTAGAGTTAAAAGCGCATGAGGTTGCTGGTAAGGTCTTTAATTTGAATTCGCCTAAGCAAATTCAAGATATCCTATACGATCAATTGAAATTACCAGTGCTTAAGAAAACCCCAAAGGGTCAGCCGTCAACAGCTGAGTCTGTTTTACAGGAGTTGGCAGTCGATTATGCATTGCCTAAAATAATTCTGGATTATCGTCAGTTAAGTAAATTAAAGTCCACTTATACTGATAAATTACCTTTATTAGCGCAGCAGAAAACCGGGCGCGTCCATACATCCTATCATCAAGCAGTAACGGCAACGGGCCGACTGTCATCAACAGAGCCGAACCTTCAAAATATACCTGTTCGTAGCGAGCAAGGGCGTAAAATAAGGCAGTCTTTTATTGTACCGGATGGTTTTTGTTTAGTAGCCGCTGATTATTCTCAAATTGAATTACGTATTATGGCGCATTTATCTGCTGACGAAGGGTTATTGGCTGCTTTTGGTGCAGGGGAAGATATTCATAAAACGACAGCAGCAGAAGTTTTTGGGGTGCACTCGAGCCAGGTAACAGCAGATTTAAGGCGTTCAGCTAAGGCTATTAATTTTGGGTTGATTTATGGAATGTCAGCTTTTGGCTTAGCACGGCAATTGGGTGTTTCTAGAGGTGAGGCACAATCTTATATTGAATTATACTTTTCTCGCTATCCCGGGGTTAAAAATTATATGGATACGATCCGTGAGTTAGCAGCGCAGCAAGGCTATGTTGAAACCTTATTTGGCCGTCGATTGTATTTGCCGGAAATAAATTCAAAAAATGGTACGCGCAGACAATATGCGGAACGCACTGCAATTAATGCACCGATGCAAGGAACTGCAGCTGATATTATAAAGAAAGCAATGATTAGCGTTGATCAATGGATACAAAGTGAACAACGGGAAGTTAAAATGATTATGCAGGTTCATGATGAACTTGTGTTTGAAGTGCCGCTAATTTCCAGAGAAGAGAATATGCAAGCAATTCAGTCGTTAATGAGTTCAGCCGCGCATTTGGCTATTCCATTGATTGTTGATATGGGGTACGGCCAAAATTGGGATGAAGCGCATTAAAAGTTTGGTCATGGTTTTTTTACTCTATTGCAAGCCAGCTGTCTAGAGTATTTTGAAGTTCTTGGACTCCTGTTTTTTTTAATGATGAAAAGAGCTGAGTGGTGACTGGTGAAACTGAGTCGCTTAGTTTTTTTTCAACTTTCAGCAAAATATTTTTTGACGCACCATATTTCATTTTATCGGATTTATTGAGGAGGATATGTAGAGGGACTTCGCTATGTTGACACCAATGAATCATTTGCCAGTCAAATTCTGTCAGGGGGTGGCGAATATCCATGACCAAGACAATGCCAGAAAGTGATTTGCGTTGTAATAAGTAATTTTCCATCATTTTGTGCCAGTCTTTTTTGACAGTTAAAGGGACTTTGGCGTATCCAAAACCCGGCAAATCAACAAATCGATTTGTTTCATTCAATTTGAAAAAATTAAGTAATTGGGTTCGCCCTGGTGTTTTACTGATTCGGGCTAGAGATTTTTGTTGGGTAAGGCTGTTAATGGTGCTTGATTTTCCGGCATTAGAACGACCAGCAAAAGCAATTTCGTGACCGATATCTTCAGGTGCCTGATTGATAGAGGGTGCGCTCATTATGAATGTGGCTTGATGGTAAATTGGGTTCATCGTAATCTCGCTATGAGGGATAAATTAGAGTAAACTGGTACGAATAAGTTGTCTTCAGCTGATTTTATTGATTTTTTTTTGATAAATATCAAAAGTACGCCATGATAAAGCATTTGAAGATTTATCTAAGTACTTAACGTGTCATTTTTAGAATTAAGGGCAAGTACTGAGTATCTGGACATTATTATTTATTGGGAGTAAATAATGAACAAGAAACTGTTCGCAGTTGGCATTACATTGGTTTTAGCTGTTTTTACAGGAGTATCACAAGCAAAGAGCGGTGATGTTTCCTGTGAGGGTGTGCCGTTCAATAGAAGTTGTTGGTTAAATAACTTATATCCGGGCCAGAAAAAAGCAGAGGCCTGCGCAGGTTGTCACGGGCAAGATGGTAACAGTGCAATGGGTTTGTTTCCAAAGCTAGCAGGTCAGCACCCTGCTTACTTGGTTAAACAATTAATTGCGTTTAAAACGGGTGCGCGAAAGGATTTGAGCATGCAATCTATTGCATCGTCATTGAGTGACGACGATATGCGGGATATTGCTGCTTTTTATTCTGAACAGGGCATTTCTCCAAATAGTTTGCCTGAACCAGAAGTAGCAGAAGACGAAGATGACGACTGGGGTGAAAGTGAAGAGGAAACAGAAAACAGTTTATCCATTGAAGAACTGATTGTGATGGGTAGAGATTTGTATCGGAATGGTGATGTTGACAATAAAGTTTCGGCCTGTATTGCTTGCCATGGTCCTTATGGCCAAGGAAACAAACCAGCGGTATTTCCAAGGCTAGCCTCTCAGCATGCAGATTACCTGATTAAGTCACTCAAGGATTTTAAATCGGATGTACGTAATAATAATCCTGACAGTATGATGCATATGATTGCTAAGAAAATGTCAGATCAAGAAATAGAAGCGGTGGCGCATTTTATTTCTATGATGAACAAGTAATTTTTATTTGCTCTATTAAGAACGCGGGACTTTTATGTTCCGCGTTTTTTGTTAGGTATTATTTATGTCGGCTCCAATAGACACTTCTTTTCGGCCCTTTTCAGTGGCGACAATACTCATTCGTTTTCTGGGTTCGATGAATCTAGCTATTACGTTATTGGTTGCTGTAGCTATTGCCTCAGTTATCGGCACGGTATTACAGCAAAATCAACCCTACCCTGACTATATACTTAAGTTTGGCCCTTTCTGGTTTGAGGTGTTTAAGTCATTAGACTTGTTTGATGTGTACTCATCAGTTTGGTTTTTAGTTATTTTAGGTTTTTTAGTTATTTCAACAACGGTTTGTATTTTCCGTAATACGCCACGGGTTTTAAAAGATATTCGTGATTATAAGGAGTCTGCGCAACTGACTGCTTTGCGTAAAATGAGCCACCATCATGAATGGCAGTCATCTTATAGTCGGGAAGTTTGTTTAGATCGCATCCGTGCTGTAGCGAACGCAAGAGGATATCGTCTGATTGTGAAATCGCAGGAAAAGCAATCTATTGTTGCTGCAAAAAAAGGAGCAGGTAGTCGTTTAGGTTATATTTTTACACACCTTGCAATTGTGATTATTTGTATTGGTGGTTTGATTGATGGCAATGTGCCTTTAAAAGTTGCAGAAATGACCGGAGATATTCAGGTAGAAACGCGTAATATTCCGGCGAGTGAGGTTCCTTTAGTCAGTACTTTACCGGTTGATAATTTATCATTTAGAGGAACCGTAACGATTCCTGAGGGGCAAAAAGCAAATTTAGCTTTTATAGATTTTAAAGATGGTTATTTGGTGCAACGGCTACCCTTTTTAATTGCAGTTGAAGACTTTCGTATTGACTATTATAAGTCGGGACAGCCGAAATCATTTGCAAGTGATTTAATTATTTACGATCAGGGTCTTGATGTACCCTTACAAAAAACAATTTCGGTTAATCATCCACTGGAGTACAACGGGTATACGATTTATCAGTCGAGTTTTGGCGATGGTGGGTCAAAACTTAAGATTAAACTATGGCCGTTAGCGGGCGCTAAGCTAAGTGATGAGATTCAGGTAGTTGTTAATACCCCGGTTGTTTTGCCTCTTAAAAAGGGTGATATGACCCTGGAGGTTCTTGATTTCAGACCGATAAATGTGAACCCTGATATAACTGGTGTGAAGCAGTTTAAGAATATAGGCCCGCGGTTTCAGTATAAGTTGAGAACAGTAACAGGTGAGGCAACTGAATTTATTAATTATATGATGCCAGTTGAAAAGGATGGTGCAAAATATTATTTAACAGGATTACGCCATAGTCCTGCTGATGAGTTTAGGTATTGGTATATACCTGCTGACAGTGAGGATGGGGTCGCGCGGTTTATGCATTTTCTAAGCTTATTGAGTGATGATAAGAAGCTGAGAGAGATAGCATTATCATCATTACCGAAACAAGCAGAGAGTTTTTTACCGGTGGGAGAAGGCCAAGAACTTATTGCTCAATTTATGGTCGGTTTAGTTAGGCAGTTTGTCGCGGGAGGTGTTGGTCTGATTGCTGCCAAAGTAAAGGCGGTTGTAGAGCCGGATAAACAATCAGAGATATCTGCTCTTTATGCGAAGGTTTTGCATCATTTTTTGCGTAATGTTTATTGGGTAGTTTTGCAGGAGGAGAGCGTAAACCCAGTAGCAGGCCTAAATGATTTTGATGAAAGATTTTATGAAGATGCAGTTGCAGCAGTAAGTATCAGCCATCAATATGATGTACCGGTTTATTTAGACTTAGTTGGTTTTGATCATAAGGAAGCTACGGGGTTACAAGTAACCCGCTCACCAGGGAAACTGTTAGTGTTTCCTGGTTGTTTGTTGTTGGTTGTTGGCGTATTTTGTATGTTTTATTTACCACAACGTCGTTTTTGGGTTATTGTGTCAGAATCTTCAGAACAGACACAATTGTTTTTAGCAGCTCAGGCTAGCCGCAATCCATATGAGTTTGAACAAGAATATAATGAATTAGAAAAGCTCTTGCTTTTACAATTAGAGGTAGGAAAAACAGATTGAAATTATGGAAAATACAATAGATAAAGATTATAAGTTGAGGCGTTATTTTTTTCAGCACCGCAATAGTACTGATTGGCTATGGGCTTTACTTAATGTTATCAGCGTTATTTATGCGCTCAGTCAATACCACATGTTAATGGATGAATATGAGAAAGCTATCATTCTCTGTACGGGGCTAGCATTGGTTGGCTTTGGTTGGTTTTGGCAATCGATTAAGTTGTTTATTTTTTGTGTTGCTTTAGTTAGTTTATTTGCAGTATCACGTTATGGTGTAACGATTGACCTGGGTAAAAGTGATTTTTTCTTAAAATATATGCTGGCAAGTCAATCGGCAATCATGTGGATGAGTGCTTTGTACGTCATGGCAACCGTTACTTATTTTTTTGACTTGTTAACCAGTAAGCCTTTTAGTGGTACGGTTGCTACGAGTTTAACGTGGACGGCAACAGGAATGGGTTTGATTGGTTTGCTAGTTCGTTGGCGTGAATCTTATTTAATAGATCATGATATTGGCCATATACCAGTCAGTAATTTATATGAGGTGTTTATACTTTTTTCAATTATTACGGCTCTTATTTACTTGCGTTATGAACAACGGTATAGCACCCGTTCCATGGGAGGGTTTGTTTTAACTGTTATCAGTGCTGCAGTTGCTTTTTTGTTGTGGTATACGGTTGAACGACAGGCAGATATTATTCAACCATTAGTACCCGCTTTAAATAGTTATTGGATGAAGATTCATGTTCCTGCCAATTTCATAGGTTATGGTTCTTTTTCATTGGCAGCAATGGTCGGGTTGGTTTTTTTACTGAAAGCGAAAATGGACGCAGTTGCACCTCAGAGCTTCTTAACTAAACGATTGCCAGAGTTAATATTATTAGATGATGTAATGTATCGTGCCATTGCATTGGGATTTGCATTTTTTACATTAGCGACCATTTTGGGTGCGTTATGGGCTGCTGAGGCTTGGGGAGGATATTGGTCATGGGACCCAAAAGAAACATGGGCTTTAATCGTTTGGTTAAATTATGCTGCTTGGTTACATATGCGACTCACCAAAGGTTGGCGAGGTAAACCAATGGCATGGTGGTCAATCGTGGGTTTCTTTGTAACACTTTTTGCTTTTTTAGGTGTCAATATGTTCCTGTCGGGACTTCATTCTTATGGGGGACTTTAAATGATAAAGTTTTTTCGTGGTTTTTTGTGGTTAATTTTAGTATTGTACGTACAATTTTTATCGGCCGAACCGACAATAGAGAACGGCTATGAGAAAGTTACACCAGTACAGCCTATTGAAGTAGCTGGTAAGGTCGAGGTTGTGGAGTTTTTTTGGTATGGTTGTCCACATTGCTTTTCTTTTGAGCCGGTATTAAATGAATGGCTAAAAAACCAAACTGATCAGGTTAATTTTATTCGAGTTCCCGCTGTTTTTAGTAAACGTTGGGGTCGTCATGCAAAGGCTTTTTTTACCGCGCAAGCTTTAGGTGTTTCTGAACAATTACATGCCGATTTTTTTAATGCAATCCAAGTTAAAAAGCAGCGTTTAGAAACAGAAGATCAATTGGTTGACTTTTTTGTAGCACACGGTATTGATGAACAGGATTTTCGCAATGCTTATCATTCATTTTTAGTGGATGCAAAAATGAGGCAAGCTCAGTCAATGGGGCCACGTTATGGTGTTACTAGTGTCCCGACTATAATTATAAATGGTAAATACCGTACTAATGCGAGTATTGCTGGAGGACAAGGCAGTATGTTAACTGTAATGGATCAATTGATTGCAACGGAAATTCAGCCTTAAATATTCAGATTGAATAGGTTGAGGAAGATAAACGGGGTTTGATAATATTTATCTTCTCTAGGGTGTATGCCCTGATTGGTGTAAAATTGTAATTTTTACACAATTAAGTTTTAAATTGAGTAAATAATTTTTGTAAAAAATTTTTTGTAAGGAGATAAGATAATGAGTGTTTTAGTTGGTAAGCAGGCTCCAGATTTTACTGTACCGGCTGTTTTAGGTGACGGTGAAATTGTTGATAGTTTTAATTTATCTGATGCTATTCAAGGTAAATATGCCGTTGTTGTTTTTTATCCGTTGGATTTCACTTTTGTTTGCCCATCTGAGTTGATTGCGCTAGATCATCGTATGGATGAATTTGCTAGTCGTGGTGTTGAAGTGATTGCGGTTTCAATTGATTCTCATTTTACTCATAATGCATGGCGAAATACACCGATAGAACAAGGTGGAATCGGTCCTGTCCGCTATACAATGGCTGCTGATATGGCACATAGTATTGTTAAATCATACGATGTTGAAGCAGAGTCACCAGCGGTTGCTTATCGCGGTACATTTTTGATTGATCAGTCTGGTTTAGTTCGCCATCAAGTGGTTAACGATTTACCATTAGGTCGTAATATGGATGAAATTATTCGTATGGTTGATGCCTTACAGTTCCATGAAGAGCACGGTGAGGTTTGTCCGGCTGGCTGGAATAAAGGTGATTCGGGAATGAATGCAAGCCCTGATGGGGTAGCTGAGTACCTGGAAAGTAATGCGGAGAGCTTATAATAGTGTTTTGATATTCGTTGGATTGGCGTAATAGAACGCACGGCGTTTTGTTATACTTCACCAAGGTTTTATAAGAGGGTATTGTGAATTTCACAGTGCCCTTTTTTATGATTTATAGAATACCCTTTAGTTACTTTATTAGTGATGAAACCGATAGATTTTCAGAATTATATTTTAGAGTGGGCTTTGCTCAATGGACGGAAAGATTTGCCTTGGCAGCAATTGATGAGTCCATATCGGGTATGGATTTCAGAGGTAATGTTACAGCAAACACAAGTAGTAACAGTGATACCTTATTTTCAAAGGTTTATTAAACTATTTCCTAATGTACAAAGCTTAGCTAACGCCCCCTTAGATCAGGTGCTAACCCTGTGGTCAGGGTTAGGTTATTATGCCCGTGCCAGAAACTTACATGAAAGTGCGAAAATGATTGCGGTAGCCGACAGATTCCCAAATACGTTATCTGAGTTAATGGCATTACCCGGAGTGGGGCGGTCAACGGCTGGTGCAATTTTAAGTATTGCTTATAAGCAATCAGCTCCCATTTTGGACGGTAATGTTAAACGGATATTAAGTCGTTGTTTTGGGGTATCTGGGTGGCCAGGGGAAGTGAGCGTTCAAAAAGAGTTATGGCGACTGAGTACGCTGTATACGCCAGAAAAAGATGTGGCTGCTTATACACAGGGAATGATGGATTTAGGAGCAATGATTTGTAGGCATAAACAACCATTATGTAAACAATGCCCACTTAATTCTGTTTGTATTGCTTATCTTGAGGATAGAGTTAATGTCTTGCCTACAGCAAAACGCCAAGTCCCGTTGCCGATTAAAGAGAAAGTATTTTTAATGTTGGTGAATGATCGGGGTAAAGTATTTCTAACGAAGAGGCCGCTTCAGGGAATCTGGGCTGGGCTTTGGTGTTTACCCGAATTTAGTGATCTTAAAGAGGTGTTCAATTGGTGTGATGAATACCTTCATTTTAAACCCAAGTATCAACTTCAGCCCGTTAGGCGACATACTTTTAGTCATTATCATTTAGATTATCAGGTTGTCTATATGAAAACAGAAATTAGGGACATCGCTTTAGAAGGTAGTATTTGTTATTGTCCTATTAATGACGTGGAATTAGGGTTACCAGCACCGATGAAACATTTAATAAATTAATTATAAAAAAAGGAGTGAGTCATGGCGCGTATGATTTTGTGCAAAAAATTAGGGTATGAGGCAGAGGCTCTGGAGCGCCCGCCTTTCCCGGGTGAAAAAGGTAAGGAAATCTTTGAAACAATTTCTAAAGCAGTTTGGACAGAGTGGCTAGGGATTCAAACGATGTTAATTAACGAGCATAAATTAGCGAGCTATGAGCCTAAGGCTAAAAAATTTATTGAGGCAGAGCGCGAAAAATTTTTATTTGGTTCAGGTGTGAATTTACCAGATGATTTTATTCCACCCAACTCAGAAAAGTAATGTAATTAATTAACGTTTCATTGAGTCGAAAAATTCAGCATTTGTTTTGGTTGT
>CAZEVO010000003.1:59591-84005 GCA_964515235.1 uncultured Methylococcaceae bacterium
GCATTTCAATTCATGGAACAAGCTGTTACTAATTGGTCAGCTAAATCAAAAAATTCACTATTTGTTTTGGTTGTTTTTAAGCGGTCGAGTAGAAATTCAGAAGCGGCCATTTCATCCATAGGTTGTAAAATTTTTCTAAGAATGAAGGTCTTTTGTAAGGCTTCTGGGTCAACAAGATAGTCCTCGCGACGAGTGCCAGAGCGGTTGACATTAATAGCAGGATAGACACGTTTATCGGCAATTTTACGCTCAAGATGTAATTCCATATTACCGGTTCCTTTGAATTCTTCATAAATGACTTCGTCCATTCGTGAACCGGTATCAATAAGAGCGGTTGCAATAATTGTTAGGCTACCACCTTCTTCAACATTTCTTGCAGCACCAAAAAAACGTTTTGGTTTTTCTAATGCGTTAGCGTCTACGCCGCCGCTGAGTACTTTACCTGAAGAAGGAGCAACTGTGTTGTAGGCACGAGCAAGACGGGTTAGAGAGTCGAGTAATACGACGACATCACGTTTGTGCTCGACGAGTCTTCGGGCCTTTTCAATAACCATATCAGCCACCTGAACATGGCGTGTGGCGGGTTCGTCAAAGGTACTGGAAACGACTTCACCTTTCACACTTCTTTGCATTTCTGTGACTTCTTCAGGGCGTTCATCAATGAGAAGTACAATGAGGTAACATTCCGGGTTTTCTGCTGCAATTGAGTGAGCAAGGTTTTGTAAAATCATTGTTTTACCCGCTTTCGGGGGTGAGACAATTAAACCGCGTTGGCCTTTACCGATAGGGGCAACTAAATCAATCATTCGCCCTGTTAGGTCTTCACTGGTTCCATTACCCTGTTCTAAGACAAAGCGTTGTTGTGGAAAAAGTGGAGTTAAGTTACTGAAGTTAATTTTTTGTTTGGCATTTTCAGGTTTTTCAAAGTTGATACTTTCGACTTTGAGCATTGCAAAATAACGCTCATTATCTTTTGGCGGACGTATTTTGCCGTTAATTGTATCGCCTGTCCGCAATGAAAAACGTCTAATTTGACTGGGGGAAACGTATATATCATCAGGCCCTGCCAAATAAGAACTTCCTGGTGTTCTTAAGAAGCCAAAACCATCTTGTAAAATCTCTAATACACCGTCGCCATAAATATCTTCACCGCTTTTAGCTTGTTTTTTTAAAATAGCATAAAGCAGTTCTTGTTTTTTTGATCGCGCAACGTTTTCGAGTTTTAGGTTATCGGCAATGGCGACAATTTCACTAATAGGTTTTAGTTTTAATTCAGAAAGATTCATAAACGGTAGGAATTTTGAATGGCTATTTTTCTATGCCGCATAAAAATGGGCGTTATGATTGGTTTTTGGAGATTTAAACAATTGATATACACATGCCAGAACCAGCAAGTGAAAGCATTATAGCCTAAGGACCCGATACAATCAAACAAATTGCTTATATCGCATCGGGGATCATAACTCTAATGTTATAGATTAGTATCTAGGAAACTAGCAAGTTGGCCTTTTGTTAAGGCACCTACTTTCGTAGCTTCAATTTCTCCATTTTTAAAAAGCATTAATGTAGGTATGCCACGAACGCCATAATTTTGTGGGGTCTGTGGGTTATCATCAATGTTTATTTTGGCCACAGTGACGCGACCACTGTATTCCTCTGCAATTTCATCAAGAATGGGGGCTATTTGTTTACAGGGTCCACACCATTCAGCCCAATAATCAACTAAAATAGGTGATTCGGATTGCAAAACAGCTTTACTAAACTCACTGTCTGTTACATGAATGACAGCGTTACTCATATTATTCTCCAAAGTTAAGGTATTGTTAAATCCTAGTGGGATGAAGGATTATTGTCAATAAAATTAACAATTAATCAATTTAACCGAGTGCTTGGAATGTTTTAAAAAGGGCGTTTTTTCAACATAAAATCAGATTAATTGCTCTTTTTTTATAAAAATCATAACTTTAATAAAAAAAATACGTTATTCTTATAGGTTATGAAAAAAACGCATTTGACGGCTACTCAATTTAAAAATCTAGAATTATCCAACTCTATTCTAAGTGGTTTGACTGAGGTAGGTTTTACTCATTGCTCCCCTATTCAGGATAAAACATTGCCGCTTTCGCTTCGTGGTAAAGATATTGCTGGTCAGGCGCAAACGGGTACAGGTAAAACAGCGGCATTCTTATTAGCGACTTTCCAGTGTTTGCTTAATGATGAAAGTGAGAAAATAAAGAACCCTAGAGCCTTAATTCTAGCTCCTACACGTGAGTTAGCTATTCAAATTCATAAAGATGCCCTGTTATTATCAAAGCATCTTAATTTAAATTTTGCATTGATTTATGGTGGTACTAGCTATAAGGCACAATTACAGAAAATTCGATCAAATGTCGATATTATTATTGGAACGCCTGGGCGGATCATTGATTTCTATAAACAGAAGGCATTTACCTTAGATAATATTCAGGTTTCTGTTTTAGATGAAGCAGATCGTATGTTTGATCTGGGCTTTATAAAGGATATTAGGTTTTTGTTAAGGCGCATGCCGGCACCTGAATCTAGGCTCAATTTATTATTTTCAGCAACGTTATCTTATAAGGTCACTGAGTTAGCATATGAGCATATGAATAACCCTGTGTTGGTTCGGATTAATGAGGAGCAAGTTACTTCTAAGGCGATTAAGCAAAGTGCTTTTTGTCCTTCAAATGAACAAAAAATTCCTCTACTTATTGGGGCCTTGACATTTCGCCAGCCGAAACGTGCAATTATTTTTGTTAACACAAAGCGTTGTGCGGAAATGTTGTATGATTATTTAAAAATTAATGAATTTGACTCAGCAGTTTTAAGTGGTGATGTTGCTCAAGATAAGCGCGAAAAATTATTGAAGAAATTTCAAGACAATCAATTATCGATGTTAATTGCAACTGATGTTGCTGCGCGTGGTTTACACATTCCAGATGTTTCTCATGTTATTAATTACGATTTACCTCAAGATCCTGAAGATTATGTTCATCGAATAGGTCGAACCGCTCGGTTTGGAGCTGAAGGTGAGGCGATAAGTTTTGTGTGTGAAGAATATGCTTATTCTATGCCTGATATTGAGACGTTTATCGGGCAAAAAATTTCAGTTCATAAAATTACACAAGAGTGGTTGCCAGAGATTAAAAAACCGCAACGTCGCGGAAAAAGTCAATTTAATAAATCGTCGGGTCGTTCGTCCAATCGCAATTCCCGTAGTACTCAGAAAACGGGTATGAGCTCAGTAAAGTCGGCAATTGAGTCGTAGTGGGTGATTGTGCGGATGGCTTTTTTAGAGTCAGGATTTTTAATGGAGAGTAGATGTTTTATGCCATGATTTTTAGCGGCGTCTAGAACACTTAAGCTGTCATCAATCAATAAGGTATGTTCATTGCTGAATGCCTCAATGCCTTGTAATTTGTTCCAGAATTGTTTGTTTTCTTTTGGAAATCCGATGCTGTGTGAAGAAATAACTTGATGGAAAAACCGAAGTAAATGGGTCTTTTCCATTTTCAGGTTGAGGCTATGGTGGTGGGCATTGGTAACAAGCACAATACGACGGTGACTTTCGTTTAATTTTTCTAAGAATGTTTGGGTATGGGGGCGGATAGCAATTTTATCGGCGATTTCATGTTTAAGCGCTAAGATATTTAAATCCAGTTTATGACTCCAGAAATCTAGACAATACCAATTGAGTGTTCCTTCATAGTTTTTAAATAAAGGGTTGAGGTAGCGTAGTGATTGTTCTAATGATAAATGATTTTTTTCTGCATATTTTTCCGGAATGAGTTCTTGCCAGAAGAAGTTATCAAAATGTAAGTCTAGTAATGTACCATCCATATCAAGCAGAATGGTATCAATGTCTTTCCAATCAACCATGGCTAAGAGTATAGTATTTTTAAGGTTAAAAGACATCCAAAACAATGAATGAAAAGCCAATTATCCATAAAAAAACCTTAATAGCTAAATCTCGTCTTTTTCAGATTGAGGCGTTAGATCTAGAATTTAGTAATGGAGAGCAGCGTACATTTGAGCGTTTGATGCGTGGGAACTCTTCTGGTGCTGTTTTAATTGTCCCTATGCTAGATAGTAATACGGTACTGTTAGTGCGTGAATATGCGGCGGGAGTGGATCGATACGAATTGGGTTTACCAAAGGGTAAAGTTGACGATGGAGAAACACCTTTAGTTGCAGCCAACCGTGAATTGAAAGAAGAGGTCGGTTATGGTGCCAAGCAATTGACTTTTATAACTTCTTTATCAATTGCACCGGCCTATTTAGAGCATATGACGGACATAATTTTAGCTGAGGATTTATACCCTGAAAAACTGGATGGCGATGAACCAGAAGAACTAGAGGTGATTGCTTGGCGGTTAGATGATTTGCAGTCATTGTTTGCGGAAGGTAAATGTACAGAAGCACGATCTATTGCAGCTTTGTATTTAATACGAGATTATTTGTCAAAAGTTAACGACAACAAGGCCGACCTTTCAAACATCGACAACAATTGACAGCAAGACAGGCGCCAATGACCGGTGCAGTAATATAGACCCACAAGACTTTCCAATGACCACTTATTAATGCGGGTGCTATGGATCGGGCCGGATTCATTGAGGCGCCGGAAATAGGTCCTGCAAACAATGCTTCTAAGGCGACAACACTTCCTATAACAATACCTGCGGTTATACCTTGCTCTTTTGCTCCAGTGGAAACGTTAATAATAGTAAGCATGAGTATAAAAGTGAGGATAATCTCTAAAATAAAGGCTTGCAGTAGGCCATATGCGGGTAGTGTTGCGCCGTAAGTTGGGTGCCCAAAAAATAAGAGAGCAACAAGGGAACTTGCAAAAATAGCCCCGCTAATTTGGCAAATAATATAGGGGATGACTTTGTGCCTGGGAAACTCTCGAGCTTGCCAAAAGGCAATGGTGACAGCGGGGTTAATGTGAGCACCTGAAATATCACCCAGTGTATAAATGACAGCGAGTACAATTAAACCAAAAACTAGGGCGACCCCAACATGGGAGATCATGCCTTGGCTGATATCATTAACGACAATAGCGGAAGTGCCACAAAAAACTAAAATGGCTGTTCCAAGGAATTCAGAAAAAAGTTGTTTAAACATAAAACAGTCTATGTTGAGAGGTGATATTTTATCAGGCGCTGTACCTCTTGCTTTGCACCTAAAATAAGGGGTACACGTTGATGTAGTGCATGGGGTTGTATATTAAGGATTGATTCTCGTCCCGTAGAGCTATCACCACCCGCTTGTTGAATTAGAAAGGCAATAGGATTTGCTTCGTACATTAAACGTAAACGCCCCGATAAAGATTTGTGGTTGTCTTGAGGATAAAGAAAAACACCGCCACGGGTTAGTATGCGATAGACTTCGGCAACCAGTGAGGCAATCCATCGCATATTGAAGTCTTTTTCACGAGGACCATCACGACCTTGAACACACTCGTCAATATAGTGTTTTACGGGAGCCTCCCAAAACCGTTGGTTAGACATATTAATAGCAAATTCACGGGTGTTTTCGGCGATAGTAATATTAGGATGAGTAAGAAAAAAATTATTGTCATCTGGGCTGAGGGTGAAAGCATTAACACCTTGGCCGGTAGTTAAAATCATCATTGTAGAGGGACCGTAAAGTACAAATCCAGCTGCTATTTGTTGGTTGCCTGGTTGTAAAAAATCTGACTCAGAAAGTGCCTGTTCATTATGGCAACATAGAATAGAAAAAATACTACCAACAGACATATTAATATCAATATTAGAGGAACCATCCAAGGGGTCAAATAAAATGAGATATTTTCCTTTGGGGGTATTATGGTTTGTCGTAGGGATAATATTATCATTTTCTTCTGAAGCCAGCCCAGCTATGGCAGGGTTATCAATCAGAGCATTGACAAAAATATCATGGGTAATGATATCAAGTTTCTTTTGAACCTCACCTTGAATATTTTCTGAGTCGGCATCACCTAAAAGTTGATTTAAGTCACCTTTATTAACCAAGTGAGAAATTTTTGTGCAGGCCGAAATAATATCATCGAAAATTGATGATAAGGGATCATGGATGCTTGATTGTTCTGAAATAAATTGTGTGAGGGGTAGAGAGTTAACCATTTGAGGTTCTCCGAGAAACAATAATACAGTTTATTATAAGGGGTATTCTTTTTATAGGACACCTAAACGGTGTAAACAGTGTTGAGCACAATCAAATCCAATGACTTGATGGGCAATAAAACCAACTTGACGGGCACTGTCAATATTGTAGGAATTATCATCAAGGAAAAGAATAGTATTGGGTTCAAGGTCCATTGTGTTAGCAATATATATAAAGGCGTTGGGATCGGGTTTAGCAAGATGAATAAGATGTGAGGCAAAGTAATAATCAAATTTACCATCTAAAGACATTTCGTTGAGTAAAATTGGCCAGTGAACGGCATTGGTATTTGAAAAAATAGCGAGTGTAAAATGATCACGGAGTTCGTTTAAGATCTTGAAGATTGCCGGGTAAGGCCCGATGGGCCATTGTGCAAAGTGCTGGATGAATAATGTAGGTGAAATGTTAAGAGACATTTCAGAAATGATCTTTTCAGCAAAATTAAGGGGTGGTATTAGCCCTCTTTCAAATTCTTGTGCCGTCTTAGAAAACAACCAGGAGTCAGTGGCAAGATCTTGGCTGCTTTCTGGCGTAAGCCACTCGTTTTTAATGAGCTGGTCACCTAATTGTATAAGAACTCCACCAAGGTCAAAGACAATAGCTTGAACGTTTTTTGGGGCAGTCATAGGTTAAGGCATTCAGAGTTTAAATAATGGCTTAAGTTTATTATTTACAGGAGCAGTTGAAAGTTTTTCAGGTTCAAATGCTTTAAAAGCGGTATATAACTCCTGACCTTGCCAATTGTTGCTTTCAGGACTATATAAAATTGCATTGAGTAACTGTATTTGTTTTTTTAATGGGTCGTTACAGTGGTTGGCAATAAGGTTTAGGCTTCTGTCTGGCCAGTACTGCAGGCTCCATTGTAATAAGGCATTTTTAGCTAATTCGGCATTATTAGTAGCGCAAGCTTGTTTTAGAGTTTTATTGTTGAAAGCTGGGATCGCAGGTATTGAGTCGGGTGGCGCAAATAATTTTGTTTTATGACGAGACAGAAGTATTGTTGTAAGCCAGCCTAAGGCTAAAAATAAAGATAATCCAGGCCAGAAATATATAGAAAATAATGATCGGTCTGATACGTTAGTGTTTGAAGATTGCTCTATGACCGGCACACTTTGAGGGGCCAGAGACAATATAGTATCAGTAGCCTGTGGGGTTTCAGTTGCAATCAGTGTGGTTTCCGGTATTTGTGATACTTCAAGGGAGTTGGTTTGTGTATTCCACCATGATACTTTGATAGCTGGCAATTGGTAGGTTCCTTTTTTGGATGCAATAAACGCAATTTTTTCTTCCCTATAAGCAATTAGAGTATCGGTTTTTTTTTCATTTAAGCTAGGTTTGTCAGGATAAGTTTTAAGTTCGCCGTCGGTAGTGCTATGAGCATCGGGTTGTAGTAAGTAAAGTTCAGGTAGTTGTCCGGCAGTCGTGCCTTGGGCTATTATTTTAAGGGTACGAGTTAAGGGTTCGCCTGCCTTCATTTGAGTGATGTCACCGGACCATGACTGCTCAATATGTAAGGCTTGAGCAGGGAGCCAGTTATTGGCCTGAAATTTTTCAGGAATGGGTAGTACATTGACTTGAATGCGGTTAGAGACAACTCTTTTGACATGGGTCTTAGGACGATTAAAGAAGTTATTATAGTGGCTTCGTTGTTGGCTAAAGAGCTCGGCATTGAGAGTAACCGGGGGGATTATTAATAGACCTGGTTGTTGTGGAAAAACGGCATACTTTCTTTCAGTGATCTCGTAGTTAAGGTTATTGTACTGATCTTGATAGGTCACATCCTCTCCCAAGCGTTCAATAATGGCACTGTCTGAAGAAGGTTCAGCGAGACTAGCCTGAGAAATATTGACGCGTCGGAATAAGCGTAATGTGTATATGAATTGTGATTGTACAACGCCGCTTTGTGGGGAGATTTCTGCCTTCAGGAATAACTCTTCATTTTTAGGGAGCGAAGAAGAATTACTCTTATACGGAGCGACTGCAGTAATAATTAAGGGGTCGCTGAGATCTTTACCAAAAGGCACAGGCGGTAATGTGAGAGTGCCTGTTTGTTTTATTATTACGTTAAGATACCAAGATTCATGGTGTTGGAATTGACCATTTATAATGGATGTACTACTGTTTTTACTTTGATTCAAAACTTCAAGGTAGGGTTCGAGAACGGTAAAGTCTGGGTCGCCATCGGGCGTTTCAGTTGCAGTAAAGGTCAGTTGAAATGACTCGTTTGTGGTGATTGGATTTCGTTCTGTACTAGCAGATATCGTAGTGGCACTGGCATATGTTAAAGGGAGCAGAACAGAGGGTAAGGCAACTAAAAAAAGCCAAATGAATGGCGTCTTTACCCAGCGTAGTATAAACCATGAGCTTAAGGTTATTTTAGTCAATAAATTAACTTGAGTTTGTGTCTTACCAATTTTCATTAGTTTTAAAATCATTTTTTCGTTGGCTATATTGATATTTAAATTTACGCCTTAATAAGCCTGAAGGGTCATCTGGAATTCTTTTTAGCCACTGCTCATTGGCTTTTTGTGAATTGTCATTTGTTTCAGGACTTTGGTTTATTTTGCGTTCTGATGGGTCATGTTTGGGCTCATTTTTGGACTCATCCTCAGTGCTATTATGAGAATTTTCTGAGGGTTGTTTTTCTTTTTCAGTTGAATCGGGGGCTGATGGTGCTGAATTGCTTTGTTCACCATTTTGATCATTGTTAGGTTGATTATCTTGATTTTCATTCGAGTTTTCATCGGAGGGCTGTTGCTCCGGAGGGTTTTGTTCCGATTTAGATTGTTCTTTTAAAGCGTCTTCAATGACTTTCTTATTGTAGCGTGCATCGTCGTGGTTCGGATTAATTGCCAGCACGTCGTTATAAGCTTGTAGTGCTTTGGTCAGTTGACCTAGTTTACTGTAGGCATTACCACGGTTGTATACAGCTTCTTCACCACTTTCATTTTTTAATACGTCAATTGCCTTTTTATATTGGCCATCACGGTACAGGGCGCTGAATTGCCAATGAGTATCATCAAATCTTTCAGCAGCCTGATAAAAGTTACCTTGATCAAATTGCTGATAGCCTTGTTGGTCGGCTGTTTGCCATAGGTTGTTTAAGGGGTTAGCTTGACTAACTCTTGGGACAGGGATTAGCAGCAGAGCAAACCAGCATAAAATTCCGCGTCTAAAACAGAGGCTGGCTAGTGGAATAACTAAAAAAAGTAACCAGGGGCCACGTTCAAGCCACAGGTCTAACTGAAAATCTTGTGATTCATTATTATCTTTTTCTGGGTGTTTATTAAAGAGAGCCATAAGATTGGCTGTGTCAGTATCATCGGCAGTAATTGTTTGTAATAAACCCTTTCCTGAATGGCTAATAGCAGATAAGGTTTTAATATTCAATTTAGGAATGACAATAGTACCTGAGGCATCTTTTAAAAAACGACCATTAGGCATTTTAATAGGGGCGCCAGTGTGAGTTCCAATCGCTAAAATTGACAGCCGGTAGTCTTTAAGAAGATCGGGGATTTTATTTTGTAATGCGCTATTAGCTCCGTCAGTAACCAGTAGAATATCGCCTTTATTTAACCCGGCCTGCTTGAGTAAGGTTGTGGCTTTAATGATGGCATCATCTGTATTGCTGCCTTGTAGTGGCATAATGTTACTATTAAGCGCTGATAATTGACTTGAAATGGTTTCAATATCATTAGTGAGCGGCGTTACCGTGAAAGCATTATTTGCGTAAACAATTAAAGCTGTTTGACCATCTTTTCGTTGTTTTAGGATATCGGCTATTTTATAGCGAGCACGGATAAGACGGCTTGGTTTGATATCTTGGCAATTCATTGATTGTGATAAATCAAGGACAATTACGAGCGCTGAAATATTTCGGAAAACGGGTGCAGGTATTTTCTCCCAAGTCGGGCCAGCAACTGAAATGATTGCGATTAAGCATCCGGTAGCCATTAACAATATCGGTAGTCGAGATTGCTGTTGTAAGTCTTTTTGCAGTATAAAGGGAAGAAGTTCAGCATCACAGATACGAGTCCATTGACCGTGGTTAAATTGTTTTTTTAGCAAAATAACAAGTAGCGCTAAAAAAGGAATTAAGGCTAATAGCCAGTAGGGCCGTATGAAATGAAAGGTATCCATTAGCGGTCTCTAATTTTTAAAATGACGATCAACAGCATCAAAAATAAAGATAGCCCGAGGGGCCAAGCATAGAGTTCTGTTTTGGGTCGAAAGAATTGTTTATCTTTTTCAATGGGTTCAAGTTCATCGAGTAGAGCATAAATGTTATTAAAATCACTGGTGTTACGAGCTCTAAAATACTGACCACCGGTTTTATCGGCAATGGCTGTGAGTGTTTTTTCATCAAGATCCCGTGAGGGGTTAATGCGTCGACTACCAAATAGGCTACGGACAATCATTTCATCTGCGCCAATACCAATGGCGTATATTTTAAGTTGATTTTCAGTAGCGAGGTCAGCGGCTTTAAGGGGAGAAATAACACCAGCTGTATTGGCACCATCAGTCATTAAGATGAGTACCCTGCTATTACTGGGTTGAGAGCGAAGCCTTTTAACAGCAAGCCCAATGGCATCACCAATTGCCGTACTTTCACCGGCAAGGCCTATTGCAGCTTCATTGAGTAGAGTCATGACGGTGTGCCGATCGAAAGTTAGCGGTGTTTGTAAATAAGCTTGTGAACCAAAAAGGATTAAGCCAATACGATCACCAGCACGCCTTTTTATAAATTGACTAGCAACTGATTTTGTCGCTGTGAGACGATCCACGGTTTTGTTTTGAATTAAGAAATCTTGTTCTTCCATGCTGCCGGAAAGATCGACAGCAATCATTAAATCGCGTCCAGTTACTGCCATTTCAACGGGATCCCCTAACCACTGAGGACGTAGACCCGCGATAATTAAGCAACACCAAGCGATAATGGCTAGATAAAAAGGCCAAGGCTTAGAGACAACGATTCTTTTTTCGGAAGTATCTGAATGAAAGTCTTCAATAAAAGGAACGCGTAATGCGGCTTGGTGTTGTTGGTTAATCGGAGGGAGACGATGCGTTAGCCAAGGGAGCGGCAAAGCAGTTAAAACCCAAAGCCATTCAAAGTGAATCATTTCTCATTTCCTTTGATAGCAGTTAACCATTGTTCTGAAAACTCAAATAAAGGATTGAGGTCGCTATTATTCGTTTGTTGATAAAGGCTGTTTATTAACTGTTGACCTTGAGGGGAAGAAAATTTTTTTTCTTTAAATGGACGATCTAAAAAGTCAAGCCATGCCTGGCCGGTTAGACTGGCGACTTGTTCTGGGGGGTAAATGCTAATTGCTGTACGGCGTAATAAGGCAGATAAGGCAGTGAGTTTTTGTAGGTTATCCCAATCTGATCTCATTTGAATCTGTGACAATAAATGGCGAGCAGATTTTATCGCTGTTTTCCGGGTGATTTTTTTATAGCTCCAGACCATTATTATAAGGAGTGTGATGATACACAATAAAACTAGCCACCAGCCGAATGCCGGTGGCCACCAGGTAATAGGCTCGGGTAAATGAATATCTCTAATAGGTAATGGCTCAGCAGGCATTAGTTTTTACGGCGTAGAATTGCGATAGGGTCATCATGGGTGCTACAAAAGTAGCTATGAATAGTACGTTTTTTTGCTAATTGTTTAAGGTTGCGTTGCTGTTGTTGGAAGCGCTGTTGATATTCGTCAAGACGTTGAGGGTTAGCTGTATCAAGCGTTACATTGTTAATACCATCGGTAAAACGATAATGGCCATTTTTTGGTAGTGTGCATTCCAGAGGGTCAGACACCATAATAAGCACCACATCACAATGTTTAGCGAGTTGTGATAGGTGTGGTTCACAGGTTGCACCCAGACCGCGAAAATCACTGATTAAGTAAACTAAACTACCGGGTTTAACATGTCGGCACAATCGCATGAGTGTATGTGCTAGTGGTTGTGAACTGGTTTGGGTGGGTTGAGATTGTTCTTTTTCAGCACGTATTAGTTCGTGGAATAATCGTAAAACAGCTTGGCGGCCATTTTGAGGTTTAATTTCACGTTGTGTGAGGTGAGTGAAGACCTGACCGCCAATACGATCACCTCGGCGAAGAGCGCTCCAAGCGAGTAAGGCTGTTAGGTGAGCTGCTTGGACCGACTTGTAAACACCGCGGGTAGCAAAAAACATGGCGGGCCTTAAGTCGACAGATAGGAAGACGGGTCGTTCACGTTCTTCGCGAAAAAGTTTGGTATAGGGTTTACCGGTGCGGGCAGTAACGCGCCAATCAATGCTGCGGATGTCGTCACCGGGTTGGTACAGCCGTGCCTCATCAAATTCCATTCCACGACCTTTGGTACTAGATAAATAGCCGCCACTTTGTTTTGATTTTATGGTGTTATGGTCTAGGGTAATTTGACGGGCACCGGCAGACAACCGGATGAGGTTGTTAAACTGAATATGAATGCGTTCATCAGGCGTTAAATCAAGCGAGGTTTTCATTATTAGGGAACAGGTATTCTAAGGATAAGTTCCTTGATAAAATAATCGGTAGTAATGCCTTCAGCTTCGGCCTCGTATGAAAGTATAATTCGATGACGCAAAACATCAAAGGCAAGCTCTTGAATATCTTCAGGGCTGACAAAATCACGCTCGGCTAACCAGGCCTTTGCGCGAGCACAACGGTCTAAAGAAATAGTCGCTCTAGGGCTTGCTCCAAATTGTAGCCATTGTGCTAAGTCATCGCCATAGGCTTGGGGTTGGCGCGTAGCTAAAATAATTTGTAGTAAATAATCTTGAAGGTGGTCTGCCATATAGGTGTTAAGCACTTCTTGGCGTGCCGTAAAAATGGCGGATTGACTGATTGGACTACTGTCAATGGAGGTATTATCCTTTTGTCCTAAAGCTTCTTGTCGGGCAAGGGCCAGAATTTCTTTTTCATGGTTTGGTTTTGGGAAGTCAACATTCACATGTAATAAGAATCGGTCCAACTGAGCTTCAGGGAGTGGGTAAGTACCCTCTTGCTCAATAGGATTTTGGGTGGCCATGACAAGGAAAAGATCCGGCAAAGGATAACTAGTTGACCCTACAGTAATTTGTCGTTCGGCCATTGCTTCAAGTAATGCGGCTTGAACTTTGGCTGGTGACCGGTTGATTTCATCGGCTAAAACAAGATTATGAAATAACGGGCCTTTTTGAAACTCAAAGCTACTGGTCTGAGGGCGAAAAATTTCTGTACCGGTTAGATCAGCAGGCAACAGATCAGGAGTAAATTGTACGCGGTGGAAATTTGTTTCAATACCTTGACTGAGGTAGTTGATGGCGCGTGTTTTGGCTAATCCTGGAGCCCCTTCAACTAAAAGGTGGCCGTCAGCGAGTAACGCAATCAACATTCGGTTAATTAAATTTTCCTGGCCAATAATATGTTGACCAAGAAAAGACCTGAGTTGTTCAATATCTTTGAAAGCTGTTTTGTTAAGCGAGTTCATGAATTTCAAATGTTTTGAAATAAAGGCGTTATAAGTGAAGAGTCATACACCTTGTGAAAAGAGGTGATTTTAGCTCAGTTCAGAGTGAAAAAAAACCTTTAGTTAGATAGTAAAGGTTTTTTTCAATGGGTTGTTTTGGCGGCTATTTGCAGATAGAAAGATAGGTTGATGACTCTGGTTTTTAGGTACAATTAATCTTTTTCTATTAAATTATTTCAGTCTTATGTGTTCTTTCAAAGAGTCTCCGGTAACAACGACTCAGTTACCTCCGGGAATTGCTTTTATTATTGGTAATGAGGCTGCTGAGCGATTTAGTTATTATGGCATGCGTTCAATTCTTGTGGTTTTTATGACCCAATATCTCATGAATTCTTCAGGTGAATTAGCGGTAATGTCAGAATACGAAGCGCAAGGTTATTTTCATCTCTTTGTTTCCGCCGTTTATATTACCCCGGTTTTAGGTGCTTTGTTGGCAGATGGTGTATGGGGTAAATACCGGACCATTATTTATTTGTCGGTGGTTTATTGTTTAGGTCATTTTGTCTTGGCGTTAGATGATACTCGGATGGGTTTGTTGCTGGGGCAGTCATTAATTGCTTTAGGTGCCGGAGGTATTAAACCCTGTGTTTCGGCGCATGTAGGGGATCAGTTTTGCCGTTCTAACCAGTTTTTATTAAGTAAGGTTTTTAGTGGGTTTTATCTGGCGATAAATTTAGGGGCTTTCTGTTCCATGTTGGCAATTCCCTGGGTATTAGAGCACTATGGCGTTAAGTTTGCCTTTTTGCTTCCCGGTATTTTAATGCTTTTAGCGACAGTTATTTTCTGGTCAGGACGTAATCGTTTTGTTCATATTCCTCCTGCGGGAAAAGTTTTTTTAAGAGATGTTTTTAGTAAGTCGGGTCTTAAAGTATTGGCAAAGTTGTCTGTTATTTATATTTTTATTGCGGTTTTCTGGGCTTTATTTGACCAAACGGGTTCATCTTGGGTGCTACAGGCGCAGAAAATGGATCGGGAGCTTTGGGGTTTTGAGTTGTTACCCTCGCAAATTCAGGCCGCGAATCCTTTATTGATTATCATACTGGCTCCGCTGTTTTCGCATTACCTTTATCCACAATTAAATAAGTGGTTTAACTTAACAGCATTAAGAAAGATTGCCATTGGGTTATTTGTTACAACGTTTGCTTTCACAATTCCGAGTTGGATACAAATGCAAATTGACGTTGGTTTAAGGCCTCATATTGGTTGGCAGTTGTGTGCATATTTCCTATTGACGTCAGCGGAAGTGATGGTTTCCATCACTTGTCTTGAGTTCTCTTATACGCAAGCACCGAAAACAATGAAGTCTTTTGTTATGGCTTTTTATATGTTGTCGGTGGCGGTAGGGAATTTGTTTACGAGTGCGGTAAATTTCTTGATACAGAACGATGATGGGAGTAGTAAACTGGCAGGTGCGGACTATTTTTGGTTTTTTACTTTGTTAATGTTAGTGACGGCTTTATTGTTTATATCGGTGTCGCGTCATTATACTGAAACGACTTATTTACAAGATGAATGTTAATGTGAAGAATATTTTAGTGACGGGCTGTTCTACCGGTATTGGACTTGATGCTATTGAAGCATTAAGAGAGCGTGGTTATCGAGTGATTGCATCGGCTAGAAAAAACGAAGACGTGAGTAGGCTAGTCGGGTTAGGTTTTGATGCTATCCAACTTGATTTGAATGATAGCAATAGCATTCGATGTGCTGTTGAACAAGTTGCTAAATTAACGGATGGAAAAATTGATGCGCTATTTAATAATGCAGGATTTGGTCAGCCCGGTGCAGTAGAAGATTTAACGCGAGATGTATTGCGTCAGCAATTTGAAACCAATGTTTTTGGCTGCCATGAATTAACCTGCTTGATTTTGCCTTATATGCGTCAGCATAATCAAGGCCGCATTATTTTTAATAGTTCTGTTTTAGGGTTCGCGGCAATGCGGTATAGGGGGGCCTATAATGCCAGTAAATTTGCACTGGAAGGCTTGGTAGATACCTTGCGACTAGAATTACACGGTACTAATATTCATGTTGTATTAGTTGAACCGGGGCCTATTTTAAGTGCGTTTAGAGAAAATGCCTTTGCATTGTATAAGGCTAATATTAATAAGGATAAAAGTGCTCATTTAGAAACTTACTTAGCGTTAGAAGCACGCCTTGAAACGGTAGGTGCCGCAGTGCCTTTCACATTACCTGCTAGTGCAGTAAGTGCTAAAGTGATTGCCGCACTTGAATCAGCGAAGCCTCGTATACGCTACTACGTGACCGTACCAACCTATTTATTTGCTTATTTAAAAAGGATTTTACCGGGGCGTTGGCTAGATGCAATTTTGAGACAGGTTAACTAATTAGAAGTAAGTTTTTATAGGATCTTTTTAAATGCGTAAAGTAATTAAACTTTTAGCCTTACTTTTTATTGGTGCTTTTCTTTATGGTTGTAGTGCGGCACAGCCATCTAATATAAAGAATATATGCTCAATTTTTGATGAACAGGAGGATTGGTATGACTATGCCAACGATGCCTATCAGCGTTGGGGTTCGTCGATACCTGTCATGATGTCAATGATGTATCAGGAGTCGAGTTTTAACGCAGATGCAAAGCCACCTAGAACAACTTTTTTATGGATTTTTCCTGGGCCTCGTCCAACTTCGGCTTTTGGGTATGCACAAGCACTTGATATGACCTGGGATGCATATTTAGAAAAAACCGGGCGATGGTTTGCTGATCGAAATGATTTTGAGGATGCGATTGATTTTATTGGCTGGTATAACAATCAAAGTCATCAGTACTCTAATATTGGGTTAAATGACAGTTACCATTTGTATTTGGCTTACCATGAGGGTCATGGTGGTTTTAATCGACGGAGTTTTAAAAATAAGGCATGGTTGAAGACTGCGGCACGAAAGGTCTCGGCACGTTCGCGCGAATATCACCGTCAACTTCAGGGTTGCGAGCATCGATTTGAATCGGGCTGGTGGTTTTTTTAGATGAAAGTAACAAAGTGATCCGGAGTAGTTTAGTGACAAAATATATAGGGTCAATAATTTTATTTTTATTGATGTCCAAGACCTCAGTGGCTTGTTATACGTCAGCCTTGCCGGATGATATTAATTTCAGAAACTGTCAGTTAGCGGTACAACGCAATGATGTAGAGGCACAGTATAATATGGGCTTTATGTATCATTACCGAAAAGGTGTATATAGAGATTATCAGAAAGCCCGGGAATGGTATTTAAAGGCGGCAAGTCAGAATCATGCTGGTGCCCAAAATCAATTGGGGGTGATGTTTGAGTTAGGGCAAGGAGTGCTTTTAAATTATAAAAAAGCTAAGGAGTGGTATTTATTATCAGCGCAACAAGGTGATATTGATGGACAAATTAGTTTAGCTTGGGTCTATCAGTATGGGAAAGGTGTCCGTCTTGATGAACAAGAAGCCGCGAGATGGTATTTAAGAGCGGCTGAACAAGGTAGTGCTAAAGGACAATATAATCTAGCTGCTTTATACCAATTTTCAACCCAGGGTAATAAAAATATTAGCGAAGCCCTAAAATGGTATTTAAGAGCAGCTAATCATGGTGATGTCGATGCTTACTTGCGGTTAAGTGAGCTTTACCAGTATGGTGGTGGCGTCCCTAAAGACTTAGTGAAAGCGTATCAATGGGCTTTTATTGCCGCTAAGAAAGAAGGTTTTTCAGGAGTAAAAGCACACAGTTTAATCAATGAACCGTTAACCGAGACGATGATAAATAAAGGTCGGTATTTAGCAGGGCTATGGCTTGAAAGCCATTAAAATTAACGTTTAAAAGCCCCTCCTCCTTGCTTAAAGAAGATACAGCATTATTTTTACCGGTTCCGCTATGCATGGGAGGGTTGTTCGTGGCAACCGCTTCATGCATTTTCAAAAAGGGTTTAAGTAATCCACCATATTTTTTAAATACAGTCGATAGGCCTTGTTCCTTTTTAATCGATCCATAAATCTTGATTTACGGGCTAGCAGCTCTATTCTTTGAGTGAATCGGTTAAGCCTCTATCTGTAGTACCCAATTGAACGATGCTATTATCTTTTAGGGTTATCCGGAAGCATATTTATTCGCTGACTTTGAACAAATAGAGGATCACTATTTTGCGTTATATGTATTCAGACTATCAGAGCGACTATCTAAAAGAGGAGCCGACAATTGTCGATATGGGTTCTTCAGCAGTGCATTATGTGAGTTTTTGTTTACCTGGTAATGAAATGAGAACACCAATCGTGTTTATTGGAGGGGCTTTCCAAAATTTTTCTTCATTTTCTAAGGAAGTTAAGGTCTTGTTTGAAACAAATCCTGTGATCATAGTGGCACTTCCGGGACAGATTACTAACTATCAATGTACCAGAGGAATGAGTATTGATGATTTAGCTCTAGTACTGATGGATTATCTGGTTTCTCAGAAAATGGAAAGAGTTAGCATTGTAGGTATTTCTTTCGGAGGACTGATAGCCATGAAGTTTGGTCTTAATTTTCCTGATAAAATCGAAAAATTGATTCTTTACGGAGTCACTTCCAATGTAAATGACACTTTAAAGTCTAATCTTTTAAGATCGTTGGAACTGGTTGAAAAAGATAAAACAGAGGAATTTGCTGAGGCAATAACAAACAACCTTTTGAATTTAAACTTTACGGATATTACGAAAGTTTCAAAAGTACTAATTTCACGTCTCTATCAAAGCTTCTTAAAATTATCTGCCGCTGATAAGGAAAGGTATAGAAATAATTCTATTAGAATTTTGAATGCCACATTGGATTTAGGTTAGAAAAAAATATATTGTGACACTTTAATAATCACGGGACGTTATGATAATTTTGTGCATCCCATCGAAAGTATTAAAATTTATAATCATTGTCAAAGCGCCCATATCGCTCTTTTTTTGAGTGGCGATCATCTACTCAATCTTCGTCATTCTGGAAAGCTAACGTCGTTGTATCAACAATTTTTAAAAGGAGAGTCGTTTACTTCCTGCGATGAAGTCGTTTACGGCCAGGATGCAATTGAAATATTGGAAGAAAAACGACTAATGCCAAGGTATGAAGCTCATTCAATTGAGGTAAAAGTATCGAACGCCAAACAAAAATCATTTCAATTTAGTGTATTAGATATTAATGAAGAAGGCTGTAGATTTAGGCTGAATAGAGAAAGTCCATTTATTGAGGAAATAATTCCAAACTATATGTACAAAATTGAAATATTGGGATCCGATGTCGAAGTCGAGGGGTCTATAATCTTGGATCCAGAACAGAGGTATGGAAGAGTAGTTTTTTTTAAGCTTTATTTTGAAGAGATGTTTAGAATAAACAAGTATATTGAGAATACTATAGCGGGAGGAAAATGAGGGGATTACACTGTCGCAAACTCAGTATCTAAATTTACGAAAAACAGTCCAGCCTCATTGCCTTTTCAAGTTGTTGTGAATCTACGCCGGACAGGTTCTGGTATGGGTTTGGTTCTTTTATATCCGATCCTCTGTATTTTCTTTCCAGTCATGAAGCTAAAAGTTCATACTACTAAATGTCCCATCGAGTAATCCCTAGACATGAATAGTTCGGTTTTGGTCAGTGATTTGGGTATTGGCTTTCAAATGAATATTTAAAGGCACACCCTCTTGGTTGAAAGAGGGTGTGCCTTTATCGTCAGTTTGGTTTTGAATGTCGAGAGATGTTTGCTAGTTTACATTTCTCGTATCCAGTAAATAATCGAGCCATTTATTAGAGAGCTTTTCTTGCACTGAGTTTTGTCGTAGTCGTGCATCAAGGTGATCGAAATCAACGCGGTCAAGATCCTGATCTTGGTTATTACAGGAATAGACAAAATATTCTTCACCGGTTTTGGGGTCGGTATGCCGGCACATACATTGTGCGCAGATGCCTTTCATCATACATTGCATAGGTGAATTGATAGAGGCAACCGCTTCATGCGTTTTTAAGTAGGGCTTGAGCATGCCACCACGTGCTTCTTTAACAGCAGCCATCATTCGGTGCGAACCGATAACAATTAAGTGTTCAACATCATGTAGCTTAAGTGTGGTTTCACCTAACTCTCCTTTGCCATAGGCTTCCATGGCTTTGAGAATGTTGCCGACAAAGCTAAAATCTTGCGGGCGCGTGGTTGGAAAAGCATTGACATTATTGCCCGGGTCAACAGACCAGACAATGACATCAGATGCGGCTTCAATATCTTCAACTTTAAATTGGTCTTGGTTGTTTTTATAGCCGGCAAAGTAAATGACTTTATTGCCAGCAGCACGCATCGCTTTGCCGATAGAAAAAAGCACAGCATTACCTAGACCGCCACCAATTAGAGCAATAGTCTGGTTGGTAGGAATTTCTGTTGGTGCACCGGTCACACCCATAACAACGAGTTCGTCACCAATTTCCCAGAGGGCGCATTGTCTTGAAGAGGTTCCCATTTCAAGTGCAATCAGTGAGATTAGTCCTTTTTCCTTGTCAACCCAAGCACCAGTCAATGCAATGCCTTCGGTTGAGAGGGTTGTGCCTTGAACAATTTCAGCATTGGCTTCAAAACTTTGCACACGATAAAATTGTCCTGGATAAAACTTTTCTGCTTGCATCGGTGCACGGACAATAATTTCGATAATCGTTGGTGTTAAACGGTTAATTTGAATGATTTTAGCGATTAATCGATCATCCATGTTTTTTTGAAGCGTTAATAACTGTTGGTCGCGTTGTTTTTGTGTTGCAGGGTCTAATTGACTTAACTGCTCTTCAAAAAGCTTACTAATGTAAGGGTAGCCATCTTTAGCGCTTGCCATTGCTTTAACAACGTTACCGGCGTAGACAGGATGATTATCACCAAAGAATGAGATATGTTTGCCATTCTCCTGATAAGAGGTAAATGGCGCTGGTTTTCCTATCTTTGGGTTCCAATCGTCATCGGTGGGGGTTAATTTAGGTTGAGCACCATCAGTCCATTCAGGTTCATGGCGTTGGAAGAATTTTCCATCCATCACAAAACTATCAGGGTGTTCATCTTGGTAAATCGTATTAGGTGAAGTGCCTGCTGCAACATAAAGGTTTTTTAAGGGGATTTCAATTTCTTCCTGAGTAGAAGACCACCGGCCATCTGTTTGTGCGAGTTTATCAAAGCGTACAGCGCTCAGGTGGCCATGTTCATCTTGAATTGCTTCAATAGGGCTAAACCCTTCAACCCAAGAGATTCCTTCTTCAAAGGCTTTAATAATTTCTTCGTGATTTTGGCGGTAGGCCGGTGCATCCCGAAGTCCTTTACGATAGAACATGGTGACGCCGCCCCAGGCATTTAGAAGTGGCTGGAAGTTAGGCTCTTCATTGCTTTGTTTGGCTCGTTCTCGTTCGTTAACAATAGCGCGTCCGTGTGTTAAGAATTCTTCTAGAATGTCTAATTCTTCGTTATCGTAACGAGAGCGGATTTCTGCTTCACCGTATATCGAGACTAAGGTTTCGTAGCGATGCAGAATTTTCTCAACTTGAACTGGGTAATAGGCAAGTAATTCCGTGGCTGTATCTGTCCCTGTCAGACCGCCGCCAATAACACCAGCAGGCAGTCGAACCTGCATATTGGCTAGGGATGAAGCTTTAGCTGCTCCGGTTAATTGTAGCCCCATTAAGAAGTCAGAGGCTTTACGAATGCCGCGAATGAGATTGTTTTTTAAGCCAATAACAGTTGGTTTTCCAGCACCATTGGCCATAGCAATATGATCGAATCCCATATCCCAAGCATCCTCAATGGTTAAGGTGCCACCGAAACGTACGCCGCCATAACATTTAAATGCTTGACGGCGAGCGAGTGTTAGGTAGATCACTTTAAGAAAGTTTTTATCCCAACGAACAGTAATGCCATATTCTGCGACTCCGCCAAAACCCAGCATAATGCGCTCATCCAGTGCTTCGTAAAGGTCATTGAAATCGCGAATGGGTTCAGGGGGTTTTTCAGCGGACCCGACATAGCGTTCGGGTAACGGTTCAATTTTAAGGGCATCGATACCTGCGACGCCAAAGCCTTCGTTGAGTAGGTAATGTGCCAAGGTATAACCGGCAGGTCCCATGCCGGCAACTAAGACGTTGAGGCCGTTGTAAGGTAATGCATGGGGTCGCTTTATGTTTAAAGGATTCCAGCGGGTTAAGAAACTGTAAATTTCAAAGCCGTAAGGCATAAATAGTACATCGGTGAGAACGCTGGTTTCGGCTTGTGGAATATCAACAGGCTCGGTTTTTTGGTAGATACACCCTTTCATGCAATCGTTACAAATACGGTGACCGGTCCCTGGACACATCGGATTGTCGATTATGATAAGAGCCAGAGCACCGATGTTATCGCCTTGACGTTTAACCAGTTGCATTTCTGAAATTTTTTCTTCCAATGGGCAACCGGTTAATGGAATGTCAAGGGGGTTGCTACGATACCCTGTTTCTTTTTTTAAACGCATGCCTTTTGAGCATGAATCAGTATCATGATCGTGGCAGTATTTACATTGGTTTATTTCATATAAGATATGACGTTGGTCATAACGTTGGTCTGTTAGGGCAAAACCATCACGTCGTCTACGGCTTTCTGCAGGACCGGTTAAAATGTCATAGCCGCTAGCAGTATGACTATTAGTCGGCACTAAATTGTTAAAGTCAGTTCGTGATGCGCTTTTAAAACCCAGCCATTGCTTAATTGTCTCTTGTAGTTCGGGGTCTTTGGGCGCGATAAAAATCCAGCGTTGGAAAATATCGAGTAATGATTGTACAAAGGCTTGAGATTGTTGTTCAGCGAGGGATGGTGCAAATAATGATTTAGCCGTTGCGTCTTCTAATAACTTTTGTCGCCATTGTGTTAGGATTCCGTCAATAGTAGGTTGTTCAGGTGATTGTTCGCCAGCGGCTAAGCGTTCAAAATGTTTATCTAACCGGTCTAAAGTTGTAGCAGACCAAGCCAGTTTATATTCAGGATCTGCTTTGGTGGCGTTGACGGGGAAAAGTAAATCAGTAAACAGGCTGACTTGTTGCTTGATTGTGCCAATATTCCAGTCATCGGTTTTTTGACGACGGAATTTCTTATTGGCGGCAGTAATGATCTGGTTTTTGAGGGCAAAAACAGTATTTACTTCATCTTGAATAGCATGTATTTGTGCTTCTCTTTCTTTTTCTACGTTAAAAATCTGCGCAACAAATTCACCAACAATTGGGGCTGTTTGTACTAAAACGTCGGAGATGGCTTCAGGCACCATACCATGACCTTGAGATTGGCGATAGGCGGTATACTGAGCAGATAATTCATTGTCATGTTGTTCAAGATGATGGTTAAAACGATCAAGTAAATCGTTTAGACGATTTGCATCGTAGAGATCAGCATAAGAAAAGCCATTAATTCCAAGTTTTAAGTCGTTCATGGTACCTTTTGTAGAAAAATTTATATTCCTACTATGATAGCAAAAACAGAACAGCCGGTTAAGGCGGAAGGGTAATTAAAATCATATTTTGTATTGTGTTGACGCCGGTATTTCGAATGTTATTTTCCATGCGGGGTATTATGGGGTCGAAAAGTCGTAGCGTGTATTGATCGATAGAATAGGTGAAAAGGTTGAATAGAGAGGAAGGCGTAATGAAAGTTAATCTAGCCGCTATAAAAACCGGGTTGTTATCAGTGATTATCACTTAGATTTTGGGTGTTAACGAGGACGATAACGCTTAGAGCATTGATACGCATTGCGGGCTTCATTATGCGAATAGTCAGTCTAAAATATAATGTTATGTGTAGAGGACTTTTTTTCACGCAACAGAAACAGCAGCTTTTTCATTAGGCTTGTTGTTCTCAAATATGTAAAGATCCATGGTGTGTTTGGCATCGACATTGATCGGTTTAGGGAGTCTGTAGCCTTTATTGTGTTTCTATTGCTCTGAAATGGCCGTAAGGTTGTATTTGAGTACGTTTACGCAGGTGATTTCTGCACTTGGTATGGGGAGTTTCCTGGTTGGGCTGGCTATATTGGGTAGGGATATTTTTATGGAATAGTATTGTGGCTGTCATGACGACTCAAAGTATTTTGTCCAAAAACACGAGGTGGTTTCCGTTTTAAAGTTCATTGAGCGAAGTGAAGCAAATGGTTAAAAAGGTTTTGGCGGTTTTTATTTTTGTGTTTGTTTGGGTCCATTCGGCTGTGGCAGTGACGGTGGAATATGACTTAACGATCACTAATAAAGTAGTCCGTTTAGCAGGTGAAGAGGTTATTGCAATGGCGGTAAATAACAGTATTCCTGCGCCTACGTTATTTTTTAAGAAGGGTGATTGGGCAAAAATCACCGTGACAAATAAATTAACCGTGGAGACCTCGGTGCACTGGCACGGTATTTTATTGCCTAATCATCAAGACGGTGTCCCCTATGTAAATCATATGCCGATTAAGCCCAATGAATCGCATGTGTTTGAGTTTCAACTGAATCAATCAGGTACTCATTGGTATCACTCACATACAGATCTACAAGAACAACGTGGTGTTTATGGAGGCATTGTGATTGAGCAGGAGAGCTCTGTTCCAGTAGATAAGGCCGAGGTGGTTGTTTTATCAGATTGGACTAACGTCAATCCTCAAGAAGTGCTGCGTACCCTTAAAAGTGGTAACGATTTTTATAGTATACAGAAAGGAACGAATCAAAATTTATTTGCAGCGATTAAAAATCAGGG
>CAZEVO010000004.1:0-76827 GCA_964515235.1 uncultured Methylococcaceae bacterium
AATCTGTCTCTTAAATCAGGCAGCTAATAGTCCAAAATGTTTTGACGACATACAGTAATATCAGGGTAACTTAAACCAATGCCACCACAAAACAATTTCATACCTCCACCTGACCCAGTTGACTCAACCTTTGGTGTTGAATAACTTGATGATTTTCCAAAACGCTCAGCAACGACTGTAGCAAAAGGATAAACCGTTGATGAACCAACAATACTGATATTCGTTCTTGACTCAGCTCTAGCTAATCCTGCAAATACAACTGTTATAGCTAATACAGCTATTGTTATTACCTTTGTTTGATTGAATACTTTCATAACTCCCTCATTAAGAAAATTTTATCAAAAAATATTAACGCTTAAAAATTTCATTTAAATGACTAGTATGTTACAAAAAGATGACCCTTGACTTATTATTTCTGGTTCCTATTTTGTGGTAGGATGAAACTAAATGAGTTAAAACTCTTGCAAATCCTAATTCTATGGCCGCATTCAGAAATCGTTTTATCATCCAGATATTTCGTAGTTTTACAGATCTGATCCCCATGCTAGCTGTCATCGTTATTTTTCAGTTTCTGGTCATAAAACAACCTATTCCTGATCTTGCTAATCTCATTTCAGGCACACTTCTTATCGTACTCGGCTTAACATTATTTATTCAGGGGTTAGAACAGAGCTTATTCCCTATTGGCGAATCAATGGCTCAATCTTTTGCTCAAAAAGGGAGCCTTTTCTGGCTGCTTTGCTTTGCTTTTTGTTTAGGCTTTAGCACAACCATTGCAGAACCTGCCTTAATTGCTATTGCCAATATGGCTGCCAAGATTGCCTACACTGAAGGGCTCCTTGAAAACTCGAGCATAACCGTTTTACAGTATGCTCTCGGCCTTCGAGTTACTGTTGCCTTATCTGTCGGCCTTGCCATATCACTTGGTGTGTTAAGAATCATTCACGGTTGGAAATTACACCACCTGATTATATATGGTTATTTAGCTATTATTATCATCACACCATTTGCACCTAAGCATATTATCGGCATCGCTTATGATACCGGTGGCGTCACCACCTCAACCATTACCGTCCCACTTGTGACCGCCTTGGGTATCGGTCTTGCCAAAGCAATCAAGGGTAGAAATCCAGTGACTGACGGTTTTGGCTTGATCGCTTTTGCATCCCTTACACCCATTACATTTGTCATGCTTTACGGAATGCTCCTATGATTGAATGGCTTAGTCATTTTGCCGGCACCCTAGGCGCAACTGCTCGAGATGTTTTCCCTATTTTGCTGATCATCATAATTTTTCAACTGATGATTATCCGAAAACCGATTCCACACCTAAAAAAAACAATCACCGGCTTTATCTTTGTTCTTGTCGGGATTGCCTGTTTTTTAGAAGGCCTTGAACGCGCACTTTTCCCACTGGGCGAACTCATGGCTCAACAACTGACTCACCCTGACTTCATCGCCCCCAATACATCTCCCTCTGAAATCACCTGGAATGCTTATGGTTGGGTCTACTTATTTGCTGCCAGTATTGGCTTTGCCACGACTTTAGCTGAACCGTCTTTGATGGCTGTCGCCATTAAGGCCGAATCTATTTCTGGTGGCACCATTCATGCACTAGGTCTACGCTTAGCTGTTGCGATAGGGGTTGCTTTTGGAATTACCCTCGGTAGTTTTCGAATCATTACCGGCACTGAATTATACCTCTATATTTTAGCCGGATATTGCATCGTCATGATTCAAACTTTTTTTGCGCCTAAGTTGCTTATTGGTCTAGCTTATGACTCAGGCGGCGTTACCACTTCATCCGTGACAGTGCCTTTAGTCACTGCACTGGGATTGGGCCTAGCTACTTCCATCCCTGGCCGAAGCCCATTGCTCGATGGCTTTGGGCTTATCGCTTTCGCCAGTTTATTTCCTATCATGACCGTTTTAGCCTATGCTCAAGTCTCGCACTGGCTAAACCGTCGTAAATATTCCTGTTAATATCGAGGTTATTTTATGCACTTCAAATTAATTATTGCCTTTGTCGAAGAGGACAAAACAGAGACGGTACTCGATACCGCGCGTCAACATGGCGCCAAAGGTGTAACCGTTATCAACAATGCTCGCGGCGAAGGTATCGAACAACCTAAAACGTTCTTAGGATTAACACTCGAAACACAACGTAACGTTTTACTGTTTTTAGTCGAAGAACATTTAAGTCGCTATATTTTAGAAAAAATTGCTAGTGCAGGCGAATTTGATAGTAAACCTGGAACCGGTATCGCTTTTAAAATTGATGTTGATGATGCCATTGGCGTTATGCATCAAGTCAATGAACTAACCCACGAACTTGAGGATGAAATATGAGTCACTCAGAAAGAATAACCGTCAGAGACGTCATGCGAACAACTTTCAGCACCATTAATGGTAATGCAACAGTAAGCGAAGCACTACTCCTGATGAAGTCATCAAAAACATCAACAATTATTGTAAACAAGCGTCATGATCTTGATGAGTTTGGGCTCATTACATCCAGTGATATTGCTCGGCAGGTCATGGCTAAAGACCGAGCACCTAACCGTGTAAATGTCTATGAAATTATGGAAACACCGGTAATCTGTGTACGGCCTGACATGGATATCCGGCTATGCGCCCGATTGTTTGCTAATTACAATCTAGTTCGCGCACCAGTCATTGAAGATGACCAGATCATCGGTATGATCAGTCCTAATACACTGGTCCTAGATGGTTTATATAAAATCTGTAGTTAAACATGAAGCCCGCCTATAAACCAACGGAACCAGCGGGCCTCTGCTTATATCATCGATTACTTTAACGGCCTGTTTTGTGCATCTCTATCGATTCGATGCATTAGCAATAAGATTCCTTCCAGAACACCCCAGACAACAGCAAAGCCCAAGGTCCCCACGGTTGCTGCGATTTGCGCAATACCTAATTTCCAATACCCTAAATAGAATCGTCCTGCACCCACTCCACCCAGAAGTATAGATAAGAAAATTGCAAGGCGGCGCGATTTAACTGGCTCTCCTTGTGGGCCGGTATATTCTCCAATCAACTCCATCTTGACAACTTTGCCGTATTTTTTATGTAGCTCTTCCGCTTCAAAAGCAACCTGACAACCACTGTAGGGCTGATTATCCTCAAGCCACTGGTCCTCTTCAAAATAATAACTTTTATTATTCTTTGCTGTTGAAAGTATGCCTGTTTTATTCTTTTTATCGAAACCCGCTATATGTCCCTTATAGTGATTAATTTCAGAAGGGGGCTCCTTTGACGATGTACTTTCTTCTGACTCAACACCTTGATCAGTTTCTGAATTTTGCTCTGTCGCTACTTTCTCTAGCGTTATCTGCTGATCTTCAACAACACTTTGATCTTGCGATTCATTGTCACCCTTATCTTTTTGCTCATCATTTGCCATTTGCTTTTCCACCAACCTTATACTTAAAAAGTAATATTAATTTTTTATACGCGCTTAAATAGGTTTAATCACAACCCAACCAAGATACGGGTCTTTTAAAACAGATTATTACCGACTACTTTTCGGTAGTGTAACTTAATCAGGCTTAACTATAACGATGTCAGAAAGGTATAGCAACGCACTAACCACTAAATTAACACTAAACATTTAGATTATGGTCCGCGGAAGAAGATAAATAACATAATACGAACCATAGAAGAATAAAAATGACAACCCTAACCCCGAAGCTAATGATCGCGATAACGCATGACGAAAAATATGCCCCATGACGCCCCAGTGCCAAAGCATGATAATTAAAAATAATACAAAACCTTTCTCCGGCAACATCTCTGACTTTAACAGACCCACAACGGGAAGCGAGCAAAAACTAATAATACTATCAACACCTAACAAAGCTATAAATGTTTGGCTAAATCGCTGAATATCGCCAAAAATAAATAACACGCCCCAAGTAAAACCAGCCAACAACCCTAACTGAACAAAAACCTGCAAAAGACCATTAACCCAAGTCATCGATAACATAATTAATACACTATTGACCCCAATATAAAGGTACACAGCCCGCCGCAAAAATTCTGATGACCGACTCATTGCTTGTGGGCCATTCTTAAAGCGGCAAATTTCAATTGAGATTAAAAATAACTTTATAAAAATATGCATTTCTAATACAAACCCCATTGCGTACAAAATTCAATAACATCATCTTTATTTAATAATTTGTCGGTCATGAATAATCCATTCTAAATATTGCTTAAATCAGCGTCTAAACTGATGATTAACATCAAAGCACTAAACCTAACGAGGCTATTATACCGATGCCAGACAAATGCTCTACACCCTTCTTACCCTGTATTTAAAATTGGCGAACTAACCAGACAAAAAATTCTTTTTTATCCTCAATAAAATACAAAAATAATTATTTTTTTATGCACTTCATCTATTTACAGGAGTTAATGATCTTTATGCTTTATTTCATCTGACCTACCACACTATTTTGAATCATCATTCAGGAACTGAGTCAAGCTACTTTCAAATAAAGATCCTCATCACCCTCTTAGTCATTCAAAGATGGCTCTTTACATGAACCGCTTTTTTTTACTCCTGTCTATTATTCTCTACAATGCAGGTCTATTTTGGACTATAATTGATATTCATCTTGGATTACAGCTATGGTTTAAAGTTTAAAAAAATAAAGCGTTTAGACCAATGAATCAGAACCCCTCTCAAAATAGCCAACTTTTCGTACAAATTAAAGAACTAACCACTTCTTTAAATCATGTCGATGCTTATGTTTTTACCAAGGATAAACAATTACGCTACACCTATGCCAACAATAAAGTTTGCCAACTCTTCAACTGCCCTCTCGAAGAAATCATTGGTAAAACTGATGAAGCCTTCTTTGATTTAAAAACGGCTGACAATTTACACATTAATGATCTGCGTGTGATTAACAACAACGAACATCTCGAATTTGAAGAATCCAACATTATTAAAGAAACGTTGGAAAAACGAATTTATTCTTGTGTCAAAACACCCTTACACGATGCAGAAAATAACGTCATTGGACTTTGTGGCATCGCTACCGATATCACAAAGCAACGAAACCTAGAAGCACAAGTTGAAGAGCAAACAAAACTTATCGAAACAATGTTAGCGAATAAAAACTTAATGATTGAGGCGGCGACAAAGAATTTAATTAAAAATATCTTTTAGGCTTTATACTTAAACAGATATTACCTTAAAAATATACCTCAGATCCATTCTTTTCAGGCCTTGACAACAACGAGATCAATCCACTAACTGGGCTTCAAATTGCTCCATCTCCTCAGACACCTGTAGCCACTGATTCTCAGCCTCATCAACTAAAAGATCGAGTTCTCCCTTCCTTTTCAGTAACTTTTTTAATTGTTCCTTTTGAGCAGCCTGATAAATTTCAGAATCTGACAGCGCCTCCTCTATCTCGCCCTGCTCTTGGTGAAAACGTTCCACAGACTTCTCAACCTTTCGTAAGGCATCTCGTAATGGTTTAAGTTTTTTCCGTTTTTCAGCATCTAGCCGGCGCTGATCTTTTCGGGAAACCCCCGCTTCAGAAATCAATTCAGCCGTTGCATTAAGGTTCTTTTTATCTTCAACCCAATGCTGATAATCATCAAGATCACCTGAAAACACTTGCACGGCACCTTGATCCACAAAAATCAACTTATCGGTAACTGACCGAATTAAATGCCGGTCATGAGACACCACAATCAATGCTCCCTGATAATCCTGTAACGCCATACTGAGTGCATGGCGCATCTCCAGATCAAGGTGATTGGTTGGCTCATCGAGCAGTAGTAAATTAGGGTTCTGATAAACTAATATTGCTAAAACTAATCGAGCTTTTTCACCACCAGAAAATGGCTTAACAGGAGCCAAGGCCTTATCACCGATAAAATTAAACCCACCTAAAAAATCCCTGAGTTCTTTTTCATTTGCTAACGGGTCCAAATGCTGAAGATGCCATAGCGGACTTTCCTCCAAGCGTAATTGCTCTAATTGCTGTTGAGCAAAATAGCCAATATCTAAGGCATCAGCTCCCTGCCGAACTCCAGACAACGGAGCAATCTCACCCGCTAGACACTTAACCAAGGTCGATTTACCTGCACCGTTTTTCCCGAGCAACCCAATCCTGTCGCCTGGACTAATAAATAAATCTACACCTTCTAAAATAGTTTTATCCGGATAGCCAATGGACGCCGAATCCAGTGTTAATAATTGATTGGGAATTTTACCTGGATCTTTAAAATTAAAGTTAAAAGGCGAATCAACATGCGCTTGAGCTATAAAGTTCATTCGCTCCAATGTTTTAATACGACTTTGCGCCTGCTTTGCCTTAGTTGCCTTTACACGAAAACGGTCAATAAAACTTTGAATATGAACAATTTCTTTTTGTTGTTGTTCATAAGCTGCTTGCTGTTGAGCTAATTTTTCCGCTCGTAACCTCTCAAAAACCGTGTAATTACCCGTATAAATTTGCGCTGTATTCTGTTCAATATGCATAATGTGATCCGTAATTGCATCTAAAAAATCACGATCATGGGAAATCAGCAATAATGTTCCAGGATATCTGATTAACCAATTCTGGAGCCAGATCACGGCATCTAAATCCAAATGGTTGGTCGGCTCATCAAGTAACAACATATCAGAACGACACATTAACGCTTGTGCTAAATTCAAGCGCATCCGCCAACCGCCTGAAAACTCCATAACAGGACGTTCCTCATCCGTTGCTAAAAAGCCCAACCCATCCATAAGCCGTGATGCCCGGCTGTGTGCTGTATAGCCACCAATGTCGTCTAACTTGACATGCAACTCTGCTTGCTTGATACCATCATTTGCTAATTCAGCATCAGCTAATTGTACCTGTAAGGCACGTAAATTTTTATCCCCATCAATAACATAATCGATCGCTTTTCGCACAATAGCTGGAGTTTCTTGTGCAACATGTGCTATCTCTATACCGTGGGGCATCGATAAATCACCCTCATCCGAATGAATAATATTACGAATCATGGCAAACAAACTGGACTTACCAGTTCCATTAGCACCAGTTACACCAACCTTCTGCCCTTTATGAATGATAAAAGATAACCCCGAAAACAGCAGTAGTTCTCCACGCCGTAGGCTAATATTTTTAAAATTGAGCACTGACTTTCATTCCATTTTATAAAATAAGGACTGCATTATAAGACTTCTATTTAACCAATAACAATGATGTTACTCCCCCTGAATACCGTTACATCAAAGCACAGGTCTCAACTCATTTTCATGCGCTCAGATCAACAAAGAACTGTATTTCACAACTTCGTTTTGATCCATCTAGTGATTGGTTTAATCGTTCCTAACCTATTGAATCAAAATGCCAAAGTATGCTGAAAATGTATATTGCAATGAATCGAAACACAGTAGAAGCATTCCGCTCAAAACATCCCAAAATACGACAAAAGAGCTCAACTCCCACTAGGGTCGTCTGCATTTAACGAGATTAAGATTGTTGGTAGCAATAAAAAAAACAAAGAATCATTAACATAAAAAAAGCAATGCCGCTTTCTAACAACATTGCTCTGAAAATTTGATTTCTTCTGATAACGTTAGCTGTATCGATCAATTAATTTATCAGCCTGTTCCGAGAATTTCTCTAAATCACCTGAAGTCACTGATCTAACCGGGATAACCAAAGCGGTATCAATATCAATATAGATGTAAACATATTTGTCACCATATTCAACACGCAACAACTCTTTCCATGCCATTTTGTTTTCCCCGGAAGGTGAAACTTCCACCAACACTTTTGGCTCAATGGCTAATTTATAATGCCCGATTATCTTTGCCTTTTCTTCATCAGTATATTGTGTTCTAAGGCGTCTACGCATTTCCCAACGACTAAAATACGGCATCCCAAAGGTTAAAACCAAAGCAAAAATAACAGTAAATAAACCGGTATATTCATCTTTAAGCAAAATACCATAAAACAGACCAATCATCACCAGAATAGCCGGCACAATGCCTTGACCAAACCGTAATCTTTTCCTAGATTGTTCCGTATTTAAAAAACGTTTCTCATTAAAATGAATTAAATCTTCTTCTGCTAAATCGTACTCTACTTCAAACATAAGGATCCCAATAAAATCAATAAACTAGTGCATTTTAATACGCGCGTGCGTACTTCGCCTAAACAAATTAGATAGCGTCAACATCGCTGTCCGGAAATAACCGTGAATCGCCACTTGGTGCATTTTATATAACGATAAATAAACCAATCGAGCGATAAAACCTCCGACACTAACTGACCCCATCAGATTACCCATCAAGCTTCCAACCGTTGAACGCCGACCGAGAGCAACTAATGAACCATAATCACGATAAATATAATCAATCGTCACATCATTCCCCTGTACACGATTAATTAATGTCTTTTCCAGTGTACTTGCTTGCTGATGAGCTGCTTGTGCTCGCGGGGGTACCGGTCGATCATGCCCAGGCCATGGACAAGCGGCACAATCGCCCATCGCAAAGATATTATCATCTTCTGTGGTTTCCAGTGTCTGCTTAACAACCAACTGATTAATTCGGTTAACTTCCAAGCCATCCAAATTTGCCAACCAGTCGGGACCTTTAATCCCTGCGGCCCAGACCTTTATATCCGCTAAGACAATATCACCGTTCTTTAAACGCACCCCTTTTTCTGTCACACCCACGACTTGCTGCCCTAATTTCAACTCAACACCGAGCTTATTCAATTGCTTATGAACTGCAAATGCCAATTTCTCTGAGAGTGCTGGTAATAACCGATTTGCAGTATCAATAATTGTTACTTTAACCGTAATATCATCTAACCCATACATTGAAAATTGTTTTTTGACATCCAACAACTCAGCTGACAGTTCCACACCGGTTGCCCCAGCACCAATAATAGCAATAGACAAGCATTTATTTTTACTTTGCCCCTTCGTATGGGTGGTAATGTAGCGCTCAACTAACCTTTTCTGAAAACGATAGGCCTGATAAGGTGTATCAAGAAAAAGACAATGTTCATTAACCCCGCTCACATTAAACATATTACTCACACTGCCGACACAAATAATTAAAGTATCGTAACTAAAAACCCGTTTGGGAATAATTTCATCACCGTTTTTAGTAATCGTTGGACTGACAAAAATCTCTTTCTTAGCCCGGTCTAGAGCTTCCATTCGCCCTAACCGAAATTGAAAATGACAACGATGTGCTTGTGCTAAGTACTCTATTTCATCAGTTTCAGCAAAAGATCCTGCCGCCACTTCATGAAGCAATGGCTTCCAAATATGGGTATATGATGCTTCAACTAAGGTGATTTCTGCCTTTTTCTTTCGACCTAACTTACGGCCAAGACTCGATGCTAATTCCAAGCCTGCAGCACCGCCACCGACAATAACAATTTTATGAAGTTCTGTTTCACCTGTCATTTCACTTTATCCCTTAAAGCAAGCGTATTTACAAAAAAAACTAAGGACCCTGCAACTGAATTCGCATTATAGCTAATAATGGCATTAGCAATGATAAAAACCATCAGCTTTATCAACCCCGATAACACGCCTTAACTAGAGAATCGCTGCATTTAGTTATTGGAGACAATAATTTAGCTGTGCTATGATCAAAACTATGAGCCGCTTAACATTAACCTATTACTTGCCTGTGTCTTTCGTTTTAACGGCAATTTTGAATACTGCTTTCGCGAAGTCGTTAACAGAACCCATACCGATGCCTGAACCGCCACAACTCCCTCTGCCGGTTAAAAGTGGTGACACCATGGTCCCTGATATCACGATTATTCGCCGTGCTGGGAAGACCATTCATGAATACCGTATTAATGGTGAACTCTATAAGGTTAAAATTGTACCGGATTATGGCCCTCCTTATTACCTTGTCGATATCGATGGTGACGGCAACATGGAAATGCGCCATTCTGACCTAGAAAAAGGATCACGCCTCCCTAAATGGCAACTGATGAGTTGGTAGGTTTTTTAATCACACTGTTTTTCCTTGTTCTCTCGTTTAGTTTTTTTAAATCCCACTAACATGAATGCCGTTGTTCCTCAAATTTCATTATTCAATCTCAGTATTGCCTTTATCCCAGTTTTTCTTGTCATCGCTTTCTTTATCCATTGGTCTTTAGAAACTAAAAAAATCTTTTACGCCCTATCTAGAATGTTGGTGCAATTAATCACGATTGGCTATTGCTTAACTTTTTTATTTACCACTACAACCCCTTGGGTCGTCATTTTTGTCTTACTCATCATGGTTTTCGCCGCCAGTTGGATCTCCTTAAATGAAGTCCCACAACAGCGCAAAGCTCTTTTCTTAAAGGCGCTGATTGCTATTGTTCTAGGTGGCGGCCTGACATTAGTCATTATCCTCTTTGCCGTCTTACAATTATCACCTTGGTTTCAACCACAATTTATAATCCCACTGTCAGGAATGATTTTTGCTAATGCTATGAATGCCATCAGTCTTGCATCAGAAAGGTTCTATCGAGAAATAGCACAGCAACAGCCATACCCACAAGCTCGAAACATTGCCTTTAGCACCGCCCTTATTCCAATCACTAATTCTCTACTGGCAGTCGGCTTGGTTTCAATTCCTGGTATGATGAGCGGTCAAATATTATCAGGCATTACACCGGTTATTGCCGCACGCTACCAAATTATGGTGATGTGCATGTTATTTGCCTCAGCAGGTCTTTCCACAGCAATTTTTCTATCCCTGCACCAACTTTCTAGCGAACAATCTGATAACATATAAATTAAATAACAGCTAAGATTTTTTACGACTTCGCTTATTGTTTTAACTTACTTCATATGACAAGATGAACTATCGTCTTGTAAGCTACCTTTAGCTAGAATAAATTGTTTTAAAAAACCTTTATTTCAATGACTTAGTATAAATTAACCATTAAAGACAGGAGATCCTTTTGATCACTTACAAAATAAAAACCTTTACGCTGATGATTGGGCTTTGTCTACTACCGGTCAAATGGGCACATTCCGCAACAGCTGGGCAAGATAAAATACGCGTCACCTCCGAAAGTGAAATAAAAAAAGCAGGAGATTCTCTATTCTCTTTGACGGTTCAATGGCGCCATAATAATGAAAGAACCTATGAATCAACAGCGATGGCTTTCATTAATGGCCCAGACAGACTACGCCCCGATTCCCCCATCAGCGCGGCTAAAAAATTAAAATCTGCGATGTATGATGCGCTTGAAGAACTTTACCCAAAATCACGCGGCGTGACTGCCGAAACGCCTCAAGACCAACCCGAAGTTACCATCAGTAATAACGCTGACTTTTCATTTACCCGCGTCACGTTTAGGGATTACGCTAACCAAAAATTAAGCTACGATTTAAAGGGTAAATCTTTTGGTATGGCTCAAGTTAACTTCTCTGTTGACATGGTCTATTTCGCCGATATTGCCTATATTGATGAATTTGCTCCCCCCAAACAAACACAAGCATCCGGTGGCGGCATCACAATAAATATTGATGAAAACCCAGCCATACAAGTAACAACTAAAAATAAAACTACTCGTGAAATTGAACAAGAGCTTGCTAATACTCTTTCACAAGCCTCTTTCAGCAACTTATCAATCATTCCACACAGCCGAGGCGGCGGTAAAAGAAACAGCAAACCTTTTGATGGCGGTGAGATTCAATTCACCAATTTAGCTGCTAACAAAATTACAATTGACGTCAAAGACCCAAGCCTTGGTGTCTTAACAAAATTTCAGTTTAAAGATACAGTTAAAGAACAGGAAGCCTCATCCTACATAAAATGGGCTATCGCCATACTGATCTTACTCGGTGCGGGTTACTTTTTTTACAGTTGGTACAAAGAAGAACACTAAAAGACAGCACTTAAAAAACTCCACCGTTCGCTCCAAATAAAACCGTTGCTTAACTTCCTCAATGGTTTTATTTGGATTCAGCGAGCAGCTGGTCAATAAGGTTCTGAGCCTGATTTAGATACCCGCCACCGAATAAATTTAAATGATTCAGAACATGATAAAGATTGTAAAGATTTCGACGTACACGATAGCCCGAATCTAATTTGAATGAGGCATTATAAGCGCTGTAAAACTGCGCGCTAAAACCACCAAATAATTCCGTCATGGCAATGTCTGCTTCACGATCACCGTAATAACAGGCTGGGTCAAATATAATCGGCAAACCTGCTTGATCGACTGCGGCATTACCAGCCCATAAATCGCCATGCAGTAATGAAGCCTGCGGTTGATAATCAGTAAAAAATAACGGCATGACTTCCAGCAAGGCTAATCCCGAGCGTTGCAGTCGCCCACTAAAACCATGTTGAAGCGCTAACTGTAATTGAAAACCAATTCGCTGCTGACTCCAGAACGATGCCCAGTCCTCTGTTCGGCTATTTTTTTGTATGGTTGAACCAATCGTATTTTCTCTATGCCAGCCAAAAAATGGCTGTTGCACGCTGTGAAGTTCCGCTAACTGTTCACCCAAACAAGCTTCAGATTCAAAATTACTCCGCCCCAATTTAACAAAGGGTAGTAGCAAAAAACTCTTATCATTAAAAATTCCGGTTAACAAAGGCCGAGGTACTGAAACTGTTTGAGTTAAATATAATTCCTCAAGCCCTGCATACTCCGCTTCAAACATAGTCAGCAAGTCAACACGATTTAACTTAATAAAATAACATTGCTCAGCACCGACGACTTGATAACTCTCATTAATACTTCCACCACTCACCGGCAGTATTTGATCAATTTCAAAAAACGACCCGGTTACCTCTGTAATTTTACGCTCTAATAATTTTTTATCCATAACCTAGAAAAACCTTAAGGCACTCTATCGCCATAAAACAAAATTTGTCCTTGGTGCTTAAATGCATTAATAATTTCCTGACCTTCAGGACTGGTTAAATAATCAATATACTGACGCGCTAAACCAAAGCGTACATGTGGGTGTTTCTTTGGATTAACCGCTATGACATGATAAGGGTTATTAAAGGCTAAAGCCCCTTCATAAACAATTTCTAACCCTATTGCTCCTTGATAAGCAAGATAGGTCCCTCGATCTGTTAATGTATAGGCCTGTCTCTCATCAGTCATGCGTAAAACTGCCCCCATACCCTGCCCCACTGACTGATACCAATGCCCTTCAGGATCAATTCCACCCAGTTGCCACAACTGCATTTCCTTTTTATGTGTTCCCGAATCATCCCCTCTAGAAATAAACAAACTTGTTCCACTTGAAATTTTCTTCATCACCTCTGCCAATGTTTTTAATTGACGCAAACCCAAAGGGTCAGTTCCGGGGCCGACTATCACGAAATCATTATGCATAACAGCTTCACGATAAACACCAAATCCAGCCTCAACAAAAGCAATCTCAGCAGCAGGGGCATGTACTAAAATGACATCAACATCACCATTTTCTCCCAATCGTAACGCTTTGCCGGTCCCCACTGCAATCACATCCAAACGAATATTGTTCTGCTTCTCAAAGACTGGGTTCAGAACTGACAATAATCCTGAGTTCTCAGTACTCGTCGTGGTCGCTAACCGTAAAGCAATCGTCTCTTGTGCATGCACTGAAAAAAACAAACCACTACATAGAAAAAAAAGAACACATCTTTTAAACATTGTTATATCCCAGCCATTACTACCGCTATAAAAAATTTATCGAACCTAGGCAAATCTACTCTGAGCCCATACCAGAGACAAAACTTAACGGTCATTAGGACCACTCGACAAAGACCATCGTTAAGCGTCTTTCTATAGGCTCATGTACAATATCGAATTATGAATCATGCTTACCATTTGACCAACCTTAAATTTAACTACGGACACAAAGAAATCCTTAATATTGATTCGCTGTCAATCAAATCAAACCAAATTACCGCACTGTTTGGCGCTAATGGATCCGGTAAAAGCACCTTGCTCAATATTCTTGCTTTTCTTACCCCACACAACCAAGGTCAGTTAAACTTTTTAGGCCGCCCTACACTTCCAAAAAGAATACCGCACTATCGAAAGCAAATTGCTTTTTTAACACAACGCCCCTACCTACTTCGCGGCTCCGTAAAACAAAACATCACGACTGCCTTAAAAATTCGTGGCGTTTCAACATCACTACACGCAGAACGTATTCATAACAGCTTGAGTCATTTAGGCATTACCAACCTTGCTGACTGCACCGTAGATCAATTATCCGACGGTGAAAAACAAAAATCGGCACTGGCACGCGCATTGGCTTTAGATCCTGACATTCTCATCCTTGATGAACCCTTTAGCTATCTAGACCATTCCAGTCAAAACATACTTGAAGAGATCATTCAACACTATCAAAAAACCCTGATTTTTAGCACCCATGACCGCCTTCAGGGCTATGCATTAACTAATAATGTGGTGACATTAGTGGCGGGAAAGCCCGTTCAAAGTTCGCTAGTTAATTTATTTCCAGGGCAACTATCAAATAACATCTTTAAGACCAGCAATCTTGCCATTATTCCATCAGATCACGCCTCAACCGGGACCCATATCTCTATAGACCCCTCGCAAATTGTCTTATCTAATTCGGCCCTGTCTTCCAGCATGAGAAATCACTTCCAAGGGCGTATTACCGCAATTACCGAAGAGCTAAATAATATTCTCGTCACGATTCATGCAGGTGAAACCTTTCATGTCGTCATAACCCACCAAGCCTTAAATGATTTAAAGATCAACATGGGTGATCAAGTTTGGCTAAATTTCAAATCTAATGCCGTTACTATTTTTTAAAAGATCCGAGTAAAAATACTTTACCGCCTTGTTTTCGGTTAAAATTATCTGTTTTACTCATCTAGAAACCATGAATTCGTTAGTCGCTATTGGTCAATACGCTATAACCTACATTGACACACTTAATGAACGGATTGGCCAAGCCGTTTCTTGGCTTACACTGGCCGTTGTATTAGTCACTGTCGGCATTGTTTTTTCCAGATACTGCTTGAATATCGGTGCGATTGCCGTACAAGAATCTATTTCTTATATGCACGCTCTCATCTTCATGCTGGGCGCCGCCTATACTCTTAAGCATAATGCCCACGTTCGCGTTGATATTTTTCACCAGCGTTTTAGCAAAAACACACAAGGCTGGATTGATCTTTTTGGCTCCCTTTTATTATTAATGCCTGTCTGTCTGTTCATTATTATCTGTAGTTGGAGTTATGTTGCTGATTCTTGGGAAATTCAAGAATCATCTCGTAACTCAGGTGGCTTACCTGGTATTTACCTCCTTAAAAGCACTATTATTATCATGGCCGGATTACTCTTCCTGCAAGGAATTTCATTAGCCATTAAAGGCCTGTTTGCTGGTCTTGACATTACTCTCAACACTGAGTCTTAAGCAATGGAAGAATATTTAGCTTTTTGGATGTTTCTTGCTGTCTTTTTAGTCTTACTTTCAGGCTTTCCTGTTGCTTTTGCTTTAAGTGGAACAGCACTCGGGTTTGCCGCCTTAGGCATTCAACTCGAGCTCTTTGACGCCGCCTTTTTACAGGCATTGCCGAATCGTTTATTCGGCATAATAAATAATGAAACCCTTATTGCCGTGCCTCTTTTTGTCTTTATGGGGGTCATGCTAGAGCGAGCCCAGTTGGCTGAAGATTTACTTGAAAGCATGGCCGATTTATTTGGTTCTATGCGCGGCGGCCTTGGTATCGCTGTCACGCTTGTCGGTATGTTGATGGCAGCAAGTACCGGTATAGTCGGCGCCACCGTTGTCACGATGGGGTTATTATCACTACCGACAATGTTACGAAACCAATATGATCCGGCGATTTCTTGCGGCACCATTTGCGCTTCAGGAACCTTGGGCCAAATTATCCCTCCCTCAATAGTATTAGTTTTACTTGGTGATGTCATATCGACTGCCTATCAACAAGCTCAACTTAACATGGGGATTTTTGCACCTGAAACTGTCTCTGTCGGCGATTTATTTGCAGGCGCCCTTCTCCCGGGTCTGGCTCTGGTCTTTTTTTATCTTCTTTACATTTTCCTGACCGCCCAGTTTAAACCTGACTCGATGCCTGCCCGTATCGATAAAAACAAAACTCATTCAATAAATTACCAAAAATTGCTAACTGGACTGGTCCCACCATTACTGCTTATGTTTGCTGTTTTAGGCTCAATCATTGCCGGTATTGCAACCCCTACCGAGGCTGCATCAGTAGGCGCAAGCGGAGCACTGCTGCTGTCCTACTTACGCAAAAAATTAACACTATCAACACTTCGTACCGTCATGCAAACGACTACGAGAATCACCAGTATGGTCTTTATGATCCTTATTGGTGCTGCACTTTTTTCTCTCGTCTTTAGAGGCTTTAACGGTGATGAAATCATTATCGAGCTATTATCAGATCTACCTGGCGGTAAACTGAGCGCAGTTTTTCTGGTCATGATTGTCATGTTTGCACTCGGCTTTGTACTCGATTTTATTGAAATCACATTTGTTATTGTGCCAATCATTGGACCTATTCTCCTTGCAATGGGTATCGACCCTATTTGGCTTGGAATTATGATTGCCATTAACCTACAAACCTCATTTCTAACACCTCCTTTTGGTTTTGCACTTTTTTACCTACGCGGTGTCGCTCCCGCTGAAATTTCTACCCTGCAAATTTATCGTGGCGTCATACCCTTTATTCTGATTCAATTATGTATGCTTGGATTATTAGCTTATTACCCTGCGTTAGCGACATGGCTACCTGAATTTATTTATCAAAATTAAACTTATGCTTACTACCCAAAAAATTATTTGCTTAGCTTTGACTACTTTTTTACTCACGGCTTGTGGGCAAATAGGCCCACTTTATATACCCGATAACAACGCACCTGAGTACACCCCTTAGTTATGGATTATTTCAATTATCAGAAACATCAACTTTTTGCTGAAAACTGCTCTGTTCGCGAGATAACCGATCAATTTGGCACCCCCTGTTATATTTATTCTCGCGCCACACTCGAACGACACTGGCAGGCCTTTGATCATGCCTTTGGCGATCATCCTCACCTCATCTGCTATGCGATGAAAGCATCGTCCAACATTGCTATTTTAAATTTATTGGCACGATTGGGTTCTGGTTTTGATATCGTTTCTATCGGTGAAATGGAACGCGTTATCGCAGCTGGCGGGGATCCAAAAAAAATAGTTTTTTCCGGTGTTGGAAAACGAGAAGATGAAATTCGAGCTGCGCTCCATGCTGGCATACACTGTTTCAATATCGAAGTCAGTGATGAAATTGACCGCATTAACACCATCGCAAAAGAATTAGGCTGTATCGCCAATATCTCTATTCGAGTCAACCCTAATGTAGATGCAAAGACCCATCCCTATATTTCCACCGGGCTTAAAGAAAATAAGTTTGGTATTGATATCAATGAAGCATTTACCCAGTACCGGCATGCAGCTGCCTTAGAACACGTTCATATCCTTGGCATAGACTGTCATATCGGCTCTCAACTCACTGAAACCGCTCCCTTCCTTGATGCGCTTGACAAGGTATTATTACTCGTTGACAAACTTCATGAAGAAAAAATTACCATCGAACACCTAGATCTGGGCGGTGGGCTTGGCATTTGCTATCAACATGAATCCCCGCCCGAACCTAAAGACTATATTGCTGCACTTCTTGATAAATTAGCCGGCAGAAACCTCAAAATACTGTTGGAGCCCGGGCGAGCCATTGCCGGTAATGCCGGCATCTTAGCCACACGGGTAGAATACCTAAAACCCACAGAGGCAAAAAACTTTGCTATTGTTGATGCAGCAATGAATGACCTATTACGTCCTGCTCTTTACAATGCCTGGCAAGATATTATTCCGGTCAATCAACTGTCAACTGCCACCAAGAAACAGTGGGACATTGTCGGTCCTGTTTGTGAAACGGGAGATTTTCTTGGCAAACAACGTACCTTAGCATTATCTCCTAATGATTTATTAGCCATTCGCTCATCTGGTGCCTATGGCTTTTCAATGAGTTCAAACTATAATTCTAGACCACGCCCCCCTGAAGTTCTGGTCGATGGTAATCAATTTCACTTGATCCGGAAACGAGAGCCAATTGCCAGTTTGTGGCAAGGTGAGGCTCTGCTCCCATGAATCTCTCGTCCAAAAGAAACCACAAATTTTAATCAGTCTAACCAGCTTTTATGACAGCAATAGCCTTCACAAAAATGCATGGCCTTGGCAATGACTTTGTCGTTATTGATGCTATTAACCAAACAATAAACCTCAGCCCGAAACAAATACACTTTCTCGCTGACCGCCATTTTGGCATTGGCTTTGATCAATTACTATTAGTCGAAGCCAGTCATCCAGAATCATCGGCTGATTTTAAGTACCGTATTTTTAATGCTGATGGCAGCGAGGTCTCTCAATGTGGTAACGGTGCGCGCTGTTTTGCACACTTTATTCGTCACCAAAAATTATCATTGAAAAATGACATTCTTGTCGACACGCACGCAGGGCAATTATTACTCAGTTTCAATAAGAATGATTTAATCTCTGTGAATATGGGAATCCCGCAGCACGACCCTGTGCAAATCCCTTTAGCCCTATCTTCACCCCAATCATCACTCTATTCCGTTACTATTGATGATATCGAATGGTCTTTTTCCGCTGTATCCATTGGTAACCCACATGCAGTGATCGTCATTGACGATGTTAAAACCGCTCCTGTTCATACACTGGGGAAAATACTTGAAAGTCACCCTATTTTTCCTAGACGAGCTAATATTGGCTTCATGCAAATTATCAATCCTAATTACATTAAACTTCGTGTCTATGAGCGCGGTTCCGGTGAAACATTAGCCTGTGGCAGTGGCGCATGTGCTGCTGTTATTTGCGGTATTGAAAGAGATATGTTAGAAAAAGAAGTACAGGTTGAATTACCAGGCGGCAAACTAAAAATTCATTGGCAAGGGCGTAACATGCCTGTTTTTATGACCGGTTCGGCCACACCTGTTTTTAACGGCACAATTACCCTGTAACACGGAACCTACGAGATGACACTTAAAATAACCGAGACTCAAGTCAAAGCCTACCTTGAAAAGAACCCTGACTTTTTTCACAATCATCTCGAATTATTGGAAAGCCTTTCTGTTCCTCACCCAAGCGGTCCCGCTATTTCTTTAGTGGCTAAACAGCTTGAGATTTTCAGAGCTAAACACCAAAAAGTCGAAGGACAATTTATTGAATTAATTGATATCGCCAAGGAAAATGATCTGACCGCTCAAAGAATGCATGAACTCACTCTTGCCATCTTGGACTCTCAGACCCTTGACGACCTTCTAGAAAATTTAAATGAGGTCTTTGCCAACTGTTTTTTAAGTGATTTTTTTAGTCTTAGAATTTTTAATGACCATGAAAACGACCAACTCGCCACAAAAAACCTCTTCATTAACAGAAACAGTAAGCACGCCCTTGCATTCAAAGATGTTCTGGCATTAAATCAGCCGCAATGTGGTAAACCACCGATTAATCAGGCACAAATCCTATTTGCTGAGAATGCCTTACAAATAAAATCTTGCGCTATTATACCCATGAACTTTACCGGCCTAGAGGGTGTCATTGCTATAGGTAGCCGTGAAAAAGAACGCTATAAAACTGACATGGGCCACCTATTCTTAACTCAAATTAGTGAAATTATTGCGACGCAACTCATCACTTGCCTAACAAAATACCAAGGCCCCCATCGCTGCTAAAATAAAGTCTCAAGTCAAAAAATGCATGAAAATTTATTACGCCTATGAATCCTGAAGCATTAAAGTTACTCAACGACTTTTTTGATCACCTGCTCTATGAAAAACGTGCCGCCAAGAATACCCTAACTAACTACCAACGTGACCTTAAGCAGTTAAGCCTATTTTGTCAGCAAAAATCATTTGAGCATTGGGGCCAACTTCAATACCCTGATCTCAGAAATCATATTGCCAACCGCCATCGTCAAGGTCTTAGCGGTAAAAGTTTACAACGAGAATTATCTGCCATTCGTAGCTTTTTCAATTACCTCATTAAAAACAACTACTTACAAACAAACCCCGCAAGTTATTTACGAGCACCTAAGGCCGCCAAAACATTACCCAAAACACTCGATATTGACCAGATTCATGGCTTACTTGAGAATACTGCAAAGTCAAAACTAGAAACTAGAGATCTCGCTATCTTTGAAGTATTTTATTCTTGTGGCCTTCGGCTTTCAGAACTGACCAGCTTAAACGTTGAAGATATTGATTTCTCCGAACAAATGGTAACCATACAACATGGAAAAGGCCACAAAAGCCGACTAGTACCCATTGGGGGGAAAGCACTTACTGCCATAAAAAAATGGCTACCTGTACGTTTTTCCCTCAAAACAAACAATACTCAGGCTCTCTTTCTCAACCAACATGGTAAGCGTCTCAGCAACCGAAGCGTTCAAAGCCGACTGACTCATTGGTGTAAAAAAAACCATAGCCCCGTCCATATCCATCCTCATATGCTACGCCACTCTTTTGCTAGTCATTTTTTGGAATCCAGTCAAAATCTTCGTGCAGTTCAAGAACTACTCGGCCACAGTAAAATAAGCACAACACAAATCTACACTCATCTTGATTTTCAACATTTATTGCAGGTTTACGACAAGACCCACCCCCGTGCCAAAAAATAATCTTATCTAGAACACACTAGAGTATTAGCGTTCAGTTCAAATAAATATCGTTTTCAATAACTTACCTTGCCATTTCTGATACCATAACCCTTATAATAATTTCTTCACCCATCTGGAATACGAACAAGGCATACAATATGGCAATCAGTTCAATCATTGATAATATTAGATACCGTGGGTTTGCCTGGTTAATGGGCTTTTTCTTTTTATTAATCTTGGTTTTTGCTACTCTTTTAGCCCAGTATGCATCATTAGAACCCGACCAGTTCGATGTGCAGGAAGAAGCCCTAAGAACATCCAAAAAAACCAATATACGACTTATTCCCAATGGCTATCTCTATAGCAATACGCTGGCAATTTTAACCGATACGCTTTTAGATAAAAATGGTGGCTACTTAAGCAACGATGTTGCTCCGCCAAGCGTATTCCTCGATAACATGCCTAGTTGGGAATATGGCGCTTTAGTCATGATTCGCGATGGTGCAACAGCCCTCCGTAATCAATTTGCACGCTCACAATCGCAATCAAGTGAAGACCCTGATCTAGCCAAAGCCGAGCCGTATTTTTACTATGAGCATAATTCTTGGGCACTCCCTTCAACAGAGGGTGAATACCGTAAAGGTACTAAAGCACTCAAAAATTATATGGGCCGTTTACTTAATACTCGGAGCAAAAACCGTGCCCAATTTTATTCTCGTGCAGACAATTTGAGACAATATTTTGAAGTTGTTGAAAAACGTTTAGGTGGTCTTTCGGCCCGTTTAATTGCCAGTACCGGCCGACTCCAACCCACTAATCTCAATGAGCGCTATGCAACAATGACACAAACCTCGTGGATAAAGATTGACGATGTTTTCTGGGAAGCACGTGGTGCAACATGGGCTCTAGTCCACCTACTCAAAGCGGTCGAACATGATTTTGGCGATGTTTTAGCCGACAAAAATGCCACTGAAACCATGCAACGTGTTATTCACGAATTAGAAAAGGCCATTACGCCCATTTGGAGCCCTATGATTCTAAATGGTGACGGCTTTGGAATCTTATCTAATTACTCTCTAACGATGGCTACTTATATTACGCGGGCTAATGCCGCAACTTTAGATTTACGTGACATTATGATGCGCGGCTAGCAATCACTTAATAGCGCTTTTCGTCACCCATTCATCATTTAAGGAAACTCAGAGATGCAAGAGGATATTAACCAGAACCTCCAAAAAATAAGCACTTGGAAACGGATATTTTTCATGGCAATCTTTGCTGTCATTGTCAGTCTGGTTCAAATCGTTTTGCAACTAATCATTCTGCTACAGATTGCTTCAATGCTACTGACAGGCTCCCCAAACACCAACATCCTAAGTTTTGGTAAAAAACTCTCAGTTTACCTCTATGATATTGTATTGTTTTTAACTTTTAACAGCGATAGGCTGCCATTTCCCTTTTCAGAATGGGCCATCACTGAAACCTTAGAAAAGAAGTCTAATCAATAAACCCAAGAGAGATACACTGATTGACCCTTTTTCTTTAAACCGTGCCTACAACTGAATTAAGAAAAATCATTCATGTTGACATGGATGCTTTTTTTGCGGCAGTCGAACAGCGAGACTTTCCACAATACCAAAATAAGCCCGTTATCGTCGGCGGCCTACCAAACAGCCGAGGAGTCGTTGCAACATGCAGTTATGAAGCACGTTCCTTTGGCATACACTCCGTGATGCCATCATCAAAAGCCTACCGACTATGTCCTCATGCTATTTTCGTAAAACCCAGGTTAACTGTTTATCGCGCTGTTTCAGAACAAATTCGTGAAATTTTAAGATCATATACAAATCTTGTTGAATTCGTTTCACTCGATGAAGCCTATCTTGATGTTACTACCGTTAGTGGCTTTCAACATTCAGCTACCCGCATTGCCGAAGATATTACCCAAAAAATAAAACAGCACACACAACTGACTGCATCTGCCGGGATTTCTTATAATAAGTTCCTTGCCAAGATGGCTTCTGATATCAACAAACCCAACGGGTCTTTTACGATTGCCCCTGAACAAGGACCTGAATTTATTGCACATTTACCGATCGGAAAATTTCATGGCATTGGCAAAGCCACTGAAAAGAAAATGCATGCCTTAGGCATTCATACTGGAAGAGAACTGGCAAAAATGACCCAAGAGGAACTACAACGTCATTTTGGTAAAACTGGATTACATTACTTTCACATTGCTCATAATCAAGACAACCGACCCGTCTCTCCACACCGAAAAACAAAATCGGTCGGTGTTGAAAAAACATTTCCAGAAGATATTAGTAACCCTATGTTCATCCAACAAACTATCAACCAATTATTTTCAGCCGCCTTTGCAAAACTACAAGCAAAAAAACTTACGGCCATGACCATTACGATTAAGGTAAAGTATGAAAACTTTGAGCAAATTACCCGTAGTAGAACCCTCTCAGGAACCATTACCGACCTCAGTTTAGGTCAGCGAATTATTACTGAACTCGTCAAAAAAACAGCAATTGGTCAGCGAAAAATAAGGCTACTGGGTGTTTCCTTTTCATCACTCGAACCTCAAACAGAAACCCGCTGGCCTAAACAACTGGATATCTTTCAACCCAACTGATCAGTCTCATCAAATAACCCTTTTAACTGACGAAACAATAACCTTGCTGACTTTGCTGGCTTGTCCAATGCTATTTCTTTTTTAGCACCACGAACTAACTGACGTAAATATTGTATATCCGCCTCTGGATAGCTATTTAACAACTCCGTTAAAGCAGCTTTATCCTCCGATAATAATCGTGCTCGCCAATGTTCTACTTTATGTAATTCACGGGCAGAATGTGCACTCTTATTTTTTAATAAATCAAGACGTTCTCGAATAACATCCGTTTCCGCAGTACGCAATATCCCTGTAATATATTTAATCTGCCTTTTCCTAGCTCCCTTATTAGCCGGCATAGAAGAAGCCATATTAACGGCTTCTATTAAAGGTTCTGGCAACTTTAACGTTGCTAAATTGGCTAACGATAATTCAACTAATTCTTTTGCCATCACTTGTAAAGCCTGATCCTCTCGTTTCAATTGCGAACGACTCGGTCGACTAACATCTTCGAGTTCTAAATCTTTCATATCAGCCCATAACCAATAAAAACACAACAAACAATACCACCAAACCTATCGGCACGAATACCGCTTTCCAATCCGAAGGAACATCACGATTTCTGATCATTGACGACCTAATATTAGGGACGAATACAAACAACACACCTAATACGATAATCCCCAAAACTACACTTTCCCACATTGATAATGTTTCCAATCTATTTCCTCGCTTAACGGATTCAATACTGTTAACCCTCGCGCTGTTAAAGTCTTGTTAGCACTTGCTGCCATCGCAGTTTTTTTTCTGCCAATGACATTCCTGCATAAGCAGGACTCGTCGAAGGCAATCGATAATAATCTAGATCATGTACTATTCGAGGTAACACATGACGGTGATAAATATGCTCCGCTGCCCGACCATTAAAGAATACCGCTCGAACCAAGGGAGAAGCCCTAAAAAAACTATCAAAATCGTTAATCGATATTGAGTTTAGCTTAATGTTTGCATCTAAACTCCCTTCACGTTGACAACTTTGTAAAACATCCCAAACAGCAACACCTCTATTCAATAATAAGGTAACCTTCTGCTGATAAGTCGCTACTGTCGGTATGTCAAACAAAGACGACATAATCACCCAAAATGCATTACGCTTATGACCGTAGTACTGTTGTTTCTTAAGCGAATCAAGACTAGGGGCCGACCCCAATACAAGCACTTTAGAATCAACATTGGCTAATGGTGCAAAACCACTGACCCGGCTACCAAAATCATTCCATAAGGTGACATTATACTGCAACTTAGCTCTCCAAAAACGTCATTGAGATTCAAACTATAATAACAAATACAAACCTAACAATACGTTTTGCTTTACTATATGGCAACGCCTCTTTACACTTTTTCAACGATTAAAGCGATTGTTAAAATGCAAATAAATACGGTAAACACAGAGCCTTACCCTGATCAAAAACCTGGAACATCCGGACTTAGAAAAAAAGTAGTTATTTTCCAACAACCCCATTATTTAGAAAATTATATTCAAGCTACTTTTGACTGCATGAATGACTATGCGGGACAGACGATTGTTGTAGGTGGCGACGGCCGATTCTATAATCGTCAAGCGATACAGGTTATCATTAAAATTGCTGCTGCCAATGGTTGTCAACACTTAATTATTGGTCAAAATGGTTTACTCTCTACACCAGCGGTTTCTCATTTAATACGAAAATATCAAGCCTTTGGTGGCTTTATTTTATCAGCTAGTCATAATCCCGGCGGCCCGGACAAAGACTTCGGTATCAAATTTAATATTGCCAGCGGCAGCGCTGCTCCTGAATTACTTACCGATGCCATCTTTGCCAAAACGAAGCAATTACATCAGTATTATTATGCGCGTTTTGATGATGTTGACCTTAATAATATTCAAGAACTACAAATTGATAATCTCACTATTTCTGTCATTAACACCGTCACCGATTATGCCCAATTAATGACTGAAATTTTTGACTTTACACTTTTAAAAGAAGTCATTAAAAATAAATCTGTCAGTTTATGTTTTGATGCAATGCATGCGGTGACCGGGCCTTACGCTCAATATATTCTAGAGTCAATGCTAGAGGCACCCTCAGGTTCTGTCATTAACGCCACACCTTTAGAAGATTTTGGCGGTTGCCACCCCGACCCTAATTTAACCCAGGCTCATACACTAGCGACTCTGATGTTTAGCAATAATGCCCCTGTTTTCGGCGCTGCGTCTGATGGTGATGGTGATAGAAATCTGATCTTAGGCGATAATTTTTATGTTACGCCCAGTGATTCCCTTGCCATTATGGCTGCCAACGCACCGCTCATTCCCGGCTACCAACATGGCCTTTCTGGCGTTGCACGCTCTATGCCGACAAGCCAAGCAGTTGACCGCGTTGCCCACTATTTAGAAATCCCTTGTTATGAAACACCTACTGGCTGGAAATTTTTTGGTAATTTATTAGATGCAAATAAAATAACCCTGTGTGGCGAAGAAAGTTTTGGTTCAAGTTCTAGTCATGTCCGAGAAAAAGATGGCTTATGGGCAGTCTTATTTTGGCTTAATTTAATTGCCCGAAAGAACAAATCAGTCAAAGAAATAGCCTATGAACATTGGCATAAATTTGGCCGTGACATCTATTCCCGGCACGACTATGAAGGATTGGATCTATCAGTTGCCAACACGATCTACAATCAATTACGCGAAAAATTAACCGCTCTACTTGGCCAAGAAATTAATGGTTATGTTGTCAGTGATGCTAATGAATTTAGCTATCAAGACCCCGTCGATGGTAGTCTCAGTAAAAACCAAGGTCTTCGAGTCTGCTTTGAAGACGGCTCCCGAATAGTCTATCGTCTCTCAGGTACAGGAACAGTAGGAGCCACTTTACGTATCTATATAGAACAATTCACACAAGACCCCAGTCAATTTGATGTCGACCCCCAAATTGCATTAGCTCCTCTCATTACCATTGCCGAACAGTTTTGTGAAATAAAAAAGAAAACCGGTTTAACAAACCCTCACGTTATCACCTAAGTCACATCCTTTTTTATCACTCCATTCGACATCACCATCGCTTGCATATTATCAACAGCTACCTGGTCTTCAAAATCATGCGCAACCGTGTGTAATAAACAGATGACTGTCACACCCACAGCGATCAAGGCAATTTGTTTTAAGCTCGATTGCATATCTGTTTTCTTATGTAGGGTAGGGATTAAATCAGCAACAGCAATATAAATAAAACTTGACGCAGCTAAAACCAGGAAATAAGGTAAATAGCCATGCAAATCAGCCAAACTAAAATAAGCGACAATCCCACCCAAAACAGTTGTTAGGCTGGCTAAAACATTGTATAGCAGTGCCTTCCGACGAGAATAACCACTCTTGAGTAAAATAGCGAAATCACCCACTTCTTGTGGAATTTCATGCGTGGCAACAGCTAAACTTGTCACAATGCCTAAGTTAACGTCCGTTAAAAAAGCAGCTGCTATTAAAATTCCATCAACAAAATTATGAATACTATCCCCGAGAATAATCAACGTCCCTGCCGCCTCATGGCTATGGTTCTCTCCCTCATGAATATGCGCCTCACAACTTCCAGAGTGGCAATGACGCCAAATCAACAACTTTTCTAATACAAAAAAACTCAACAAGCCTGCTAAAATAGTCGCTGATAAACGTTGGAAACTATCTACGTCAACAGACTCAAAAGCATGAGGAATCAACCCCCAAAAAGAAACTGCTAACAAAGCACCAATCGAGAAACTAATGCCGTGTGGCAAAATAGCGTTGCGCTTATTTTCAGGGAGCCATAAAAAAAACGATGCCGCCAAAACGCTTAAAACACCCCCTAAAGCAGTAAAAATTACAATTAAGACCAATAAATTCATATGCGCTTAAAACTCTTTCCAAATAAGTGAAACCATACGACCCGTAACCTTCTCTCTTCGATAAGAAAAAAACCGACCCGTCTCCGTAAAGGTGCAATAGGTACCACCATATACATCATCAATACCCGCATCTTTTAAAATTAACCGTGCTAGCTTATAAATATCTGCCAGGAAATAACCGATTCCGTAGGGCTTAAAAGCCTCCTCCAGTTTTGGATTCTTTTTCACAAAAGCATCTCTAACTTCTGACCCCACCTCAAAAACAGTATTGCCAATCGCAGGTCCTAACCAAGCCATAAGGTTCACACCAGCCATTGCATTCAATGTGTTTTCTAAAACACCTGACAATAACCCTCTCCAGCCACAATGAACTGCTCCAATCCACTGACCTTGTTTATCGGCTAAAAGTACTGGTAAGCAATCTGCGGTTAAGACCGCACAAACAATACCGGGTTGACGGGTAAAACTAGCATCTGCTTCCGGCAAAACCGATGTAGCATCTGCACAAACCACCTTACTACTATGTGTCTGATTCAACCAAACCGGTTCAGTGGGTAATGAGTATTTCTGCCGTAAAATATTACGATTTTGGCTAACAAGCTCTACGCTGTCACCAACATGTGTAGCCAAATTAAAACTACTATAAGCTCCTGAACTAAACCCACCACGACGATCGGTCGATACCGCATGAATACCCGCTACAACGGGCCAATCAACTAAAACCATTTATTTTATCATTTGTCGCTAATGCCTTCGCAAGTTTATCCATATCCATTGGTAAATCAGCTCTCCACTCACAATATTCACCAGTTCTTGGATGAATCAATCCGAGCTTGGCCGCATGTAATGCCTGACGTTTAAAGCCTTGCAACTGTATTGCTAATTCCGCATCACAATCTTTAGACAATCTAAAACGACCGCCATAAACAGGATCACCTAATAAAGGGTAATGAATATGCGCCATATGCACTCTGATTTGATGCGTCCGTCCCGTTTCTAATTTAACCCCAATTAAAGTATGCTGGTGGTAACGTGTTAGTACTCTGAAATGAGTAATCGCGACTTTCCCTGAATCTACAACGGCTTGTCGCTTTCTATTTACCGGATGGCGCCCAATCGGTTCATCGACAATCCCTCCTGAAGTCATTCTTCCTTGGGTAATTGCTAAATACTCTCGTTGGACTGATCTACTTTGTAATTGATTCACCAAGTGAGCATGAGCGGTGAGACTCTTTGCTACCATTAATAAACCTGAAGTATCTTTATCAATACGGTGGACAATACCAGAGCGTGGTATGGTTGATAATAAGGGGGCATGGAATAGCAATCCATTTTGTAAGGTACCCGACCAATGTCCCGCGGCCGGATGAACCACTAACCCAGCAGGTTTATTAATAATTAATAAATCTGAGTCTTCAAAAACAATATTTAATGGTAGTTCTTCAGCTTCTAAAGTTGTCACAACGTCAGCTTCTGCATGAAGCTCTATGACTTCTCCACCTTTGACGGAGTCTTTAGATCGTAATTGTTCCTCATCGACCCGTACACGACCCTGCTTTATCCAGGTCTGTAAGCGGCTTCTGGAATACTCTGGAAACAATTCTGCCAGTGCCCGATCTAATCGATAGCCAGCCATTTCAAAAGGTATTGTTTTAATCATAAAATTCATTCAACGTTGATCATCTTAAAAGTTAATTTAAGGTATACTCAATTTTCTCATTTCAAAAACAAAATGCAGCCAAAGAAGGCCACGTAATTTACCCATGTTGCACAATTTTAATATTGAACTCCACTGCTTACTAAGAATTACCATTCTTGCTCTATTAATACTTCCCACGAGTGGATGCGATTATTTAAAGAACCTCGACTTATCAACGCCCGATACAAATAATAGCCTTCTTGAGTCAGATCAACTGCAATCAAATGCTGACAAAGCATTAGAAAACCAAAATTTCCAAAAAGCCATAGCCCTGTATGAAGAGTTACAGGCTCGCTTCCCATTTGGGGATCATGCCGCACAAACCCAACTTAATCTGGCTTATGCACAATATAAAAATGGCGATTTTGAAGCGTCCATCGCTTCATCTGATCGCTTCATCAAAACCAACCCCACTAACGCCAGTGTTGATTACGCTTATTATTTAAAAGGTCTGGTCAATTATAATCAAGACACAGGATATATTGCGCGTTTTTTACCTACCGATGCCTCACAACGTGACCCGGTAAACAGCCGAGATGCTTTTGCCATTTTTTCCGAATTAATACGTCGTTTTCCTAATAGCGCCTATGCCCCTGATGCTAAACAACGTATCATTGCTCTTCGCAACAAACTAGCTGCCTACGAAATCAACATTGCGCGCTACTACCTAAGAAGAAAAGCCTATATTGCTGCTGCAAACCGTGCCAGCGCTGTCATTAAAAACTATCAGAAGACATCTGCAGTACCCCATGCCCTCAAAATAATGCAAGAAGCCTACGAACATTTAAACATTGACGACTTAGCTAAGGATGCTCAGCGCGTCTATCAAAAAAACTACCCCAATGGCCCTCCCCCTATTTACCAAGATACCGGCATTATCCAAACAATTTGGGACTTTATAGGTCTGGAAAAATAACCTACTCAATACCTCTATAACCAGAAGTAATAGGGTAGCGCCGTTCACGGCCATAAGCCCTTTTTGTTATACGTATACCAGGTGGAGCTTGCCGGCGTTTGTGTTCATTTCGATCGACTAATGAAATTGCTCGGTGTACATCTGCCTCGCTATACCCTGCTTTCACTATCATTTCAGCACTTTGATCCTGTTCGACATATCTTTGCAAAATAGGGTCAAGGTTTGAATAAGCGGGTAGTGAATCTTCATCTATTTGGTCAGGCGCTAATTCAGCTGAAGGCGGTCGTGTTATAACCCGTTCAGGAATAACTAAAGATAGCTGATTTCGATACGCAGCCAACTGATAAACCAGTAACTTAGGAACATCTTTTAAAGGTGCAAAACCACCGGCCATATCACCATATAATGTGGCATACCCTACGCTCATTTCACTTTTATTACCAGTCGTCAACAATAACTTACCTTGCTTATTAGAAATTGCCATTAAAATAACACCGCGACAACGGGCCTGAATATTTTCCTCTGTAACCCCTCCGCTGCCAACATCTTCAAAAATGCCCGACAACAGTGAATTAAATGATGAAACTACTGTATGAATAGGAATTATATTAAATTTAACCCCTTGAGTATTGGCTTGCTTTTCCGCATCTTCCAAACTCATGCTCTGGGTAAACTCTGATGGCATCAGTACTGCTTCCACATGTTCGGCACCCAAAGCATCGACCGCGAGCGCAAGCGTTAATGCTGAATCGATTCCTCCCGATAACCCCAGTACTGCACCCTGGAATCCATTTTTCCGAACATAATCTCGAACGCCTAGAACTAGGGCCTGATATTCACTTTTAATCGGTTGATAACACGCAGCCATAGTCGATTCCATAGGCAACAAACCTAAACCCTGATTAAATGTAACGACTGACAAGTCCTCAATAAATTCAGGTGCTCTGAAAACAGTTTTTCCTAAAGAGTCCATGACAAATGAAGCGCCATCAAAGACTAATTCATCCTGTCCGCCTACTTGATTAACATAAACAACAGGAATTTTTACGCTATCAATACGTTCACGAACGGTGTTTTCCCGCTCATAAAATTTACCGCCATGGAAAGGTGAAGCATTTAAATTAAGTAATAACTCAGCCCCCAAGGCCTGAGTTTTTTCAACAACACCTGAGCTCCAAATATCTTCACAAATACTCAGCCCAATTATGTGACCTTTAAAATTAAAAGTACAAGGTTTTTGGCCCGCATAAAAATAACGCTGTTCATCAAAGACACCATAATTAGGCAATACATTTTTGCGATAAACAATCTCAATAGTACCGTCATTAATAAAAGCAGCACTATTATAAAGTTTATTTCTTTCCCTCTCAGGAAAGCCAATCACAACAGCAATATCAGTCAATGACCGTGCAATATTAATTATTGCATCATTAGCTTTATCAAGGAAATCTTCACGAAATAACAAATCTTCAGGTGGATAACCGGTAATGGTTAATTCAGGAAAAACCACAAGGTCAGCATTCAAATGATCACGTGCCTTTTCAGCTACAGTTATAATTTTATCGGTATTCGTAGCAATGCCACCAACTAATAAATTCATCTGGGCCAATGCAATATTCAAGGTCATTGTTTTCAGGTATAAAAAAATTAAAACATTGAAAGAAGGTTCGATCTTTAAGACAACAAGGCTTTAATTCGTTCGCCAATTTCGGTCGGTGATCTCACTACATCAACCCCTGCTGATGACAAGGCTGCAATCTTTCCTTCCGCTGTGCCTTTACCACCAGTGATAATAGCACCGGCATGACCCATTCGTTTTCCCGGAGGTGCAGTGATGCCAGCAATATAACCAACAATCGGCTTTCTAACATGATCTGAAATATAGTCTGCAACTTCTTCTTCTTCGCTCCCGCCAATTTCTCCAACCATGACAATACCCTCAGTCACAGGATCTTCCTCAAATAATTTGATAACATCAATAAAGCGTAAACCATGAATTGGATCACCACCAATACCCACACACGTTGACTGACCTAAACCTTGTTGTGTTGTTTGCTTAACTGCCTCATAAGTCAACGTTCCTGATCGTGAAACAATACCAATTTTACCAGGCAAATGAATATCGCCCGACATAATGCCAATTTTACATTCTCCGGGAGTAATAATACCGGGGCAATTTGGACCGATCAGCACGGATTCTGAATTTTCAAGAACCGCCTTTACTTTTAGCATATGTAAAATAGGAATACCTTCGGTAATACACACAATGACTTTTATACCCGCTTCTTCCGCTTCCAAAATCGCATCCGCGGCAAAGGGCGCTGGCACATAAATCATAGTGGCATCAACCTCAGTAAAATCAACTACTTCCTGAACACTGTCAAAAACCGTTAATCCTAAATGTTGCTCGCCACCGCGCCCAGGGGTAACTCCAGCAACTAGCCTTGTACCATAGGCTAAAGCCTGCTGTGAATGAAAAAGTCCTTGCTTACCGGTAAGACCTTGACAAATAACCTTCGTACTTTGGTCTATTAAAATACTCATACACCCTCCGCAAGTTCAACAACTTTAATCGCTGCTGCTTCCAAATCTTCAGCCGCAATAACCGATAACCCGGAATCATTTAACAATTGCCTACCCAATTCTGCATTGGTTCCTTCCAATCGAACCACAATGGGAATGGCCATCTTTACTTCCTCAATAGCAATAATTAAACCTTTAGCAATCATATCGCACTGGACAATACCACCAAATATATTAACCAGTATCGCCTTAACATGTTCATCCGATAAAATGATTTTAAACGCTTCTGTTACTCTGCTGGCTGTTGCTTCACCACCGACATCAAGAAAATTAGCAGGCTCTCCGCCTTTTAACTTAACCAGATCCATCGTCGCCATCGCCAATCCAGCACCATTAACCATACAACCGATATTACCCGATAACGTAATATAATTAAGGCCGAATCCTTGAGCCTTGTTCTCTTTGATATCTTCTTGCTCTCGGTCCCTCAATGCCAAAATATCAGAATGCCCAGACAAAGCATTATCATCAAAAATTATCTTGGCATCGAGCGCCAACAAATTATCATTTTCAGTTTCAACCAAAGGATTAATTTCAATTTGACTCGCATCTTTTTCAATAAATATTTGGTACATACCCCGCATAATTCGCTCCATAATACGAATCTGCTCACCTTTCAAAGACAAGGCATAAGCAACACGGCGACATTGATACGATTGCAAGCCAACAATGGGGTTGACCTCCACGGAAAGAATTTTCTCTGGCGTTGTCAGTGCAACCTCTTCAATATCCATACCCCCAGATTCTGAAACAATAAACACCAATTTCTCAGAAACACGCTCAACCAATACACTCAAATAAAATTCACGTTTTAGTGCTACAGTTTCTTCAATCCAAACAGAATTCACTGGAAGTCCTTTTTCACCAGTTTGCTTAGTCACCAAACGCGTTCCTAATAATTGATGACTTACTTCTGAAATTTTACTAAAACTGTCAACCACATGAACACCACCTGCTTGGCCACGTCCACCAGCATGAACCTGTGCTTTAAGAACCCAAGCATTACGCTCTAACATTTGAGCACACTGCTTAGCTTCTTCTACTGTTGAAGCCAATTTCCCTACAGGAACAGGAACACCATAATCACTGAGAATTTGTTTTGCCTGATATTCATGAATATTCATCACTCTATTCCTTTTTCAAATCTACGCATTCTGGTTAACAATAACTGTAACAATTATTCTAAAACAATGGCACATATATGATGACTAATTAATCTATCTGCTTTGCTGCCAACGCTGGTAAGCCTGACCGAAGTCCCATCGCATATTGATTAAACATTTGTTTTAGAAGCCTTGAATTATTAATCACATTCATTCCCGTCGCTCGCAACTGAACAAAAGGTTGGCTATGGATCCCATACATACGCTTTAAAAAATCCATCGCTGTCATCATGACTAAATTATCACCTTTCCGCCAGCGCTCGTAACGCCTTAAAACCTGCTCCCCACCCAACAGCCTCCCACGCTCTTTTGCTTTTGCTACTAATTCAATGATAGCCGCAGCATCCAGTAATCCGGCATTAGCACCCTGCCCCGCTAAAGGATGCATGGTGTGCGCGGCATCACCGACTAGGGCAAAAGCCTTCGCGGTATAACGACTGGCATGTTGAAAATTAAGTGGGAAGGCAGCACGTGCCCCCACAGCGGTTATTTCACCCAACAACCCGCTTGAAGCGACCGTTAAAGCGGCTAAAAAATCTGCTTCTGAGCACTCCGTATACGTTTTGGCACTGATGGGATCTAATGTCCAAACTATTGAACTTTGTCCGTTGTGCAATGGTAAAAACGCTAATGGACCCTCAGTTAAAAACCGCTGCCAAGCCGTCCTCTGATGACTCTTTGCGGTTGATACCGTTGTTACTAATCCTTGTTGGTAATATGGCCATCCTTGTACTCCAATACCCATTTGGCATCGCAATTGAGAATGCTGACCATCTGCTGCTATAACCAACTCCGATGTTATGATTTTGCCACTCTGTAAGGTTAATTGTCGCCCTAACGAATGCTCTGCTATCGACTCAACAGGATCAGCACAAATTGCTGTGCTTTGGTTAAAATGTTCAAATAAGTCCCATAACGCAGCAATAACAACTCTATTTTCTACGATAAAACCCAATTCCTGAAAATGACTTTCTGCACTATCAAAATGCAAACTCCCATGACCAGCATCATCATAAACGCGCATATCTCGATAAGGACTAACACCACGCTGAACAATACCTGGCCATGCCCCTAACGCCTGCATGATATTAACCGACCCTTGTGTCAGCGCTGAAACTCGCAGGTCACAGCCACCTAGCGGCCAAGTTCGCGGCGGATCATCGTTATTTATTAAGGCAACTGAAACTCCTGCTCGCGCTAACCCACACGCAACGGTTGCGCCTACAATGCCGCCACCGACGACAACAACTTCGTACTGATCTACCACCTTACTATCTCCGTTTACCAATACGTTGCAATCGACCTCCCAGTCCCATAGCATGTTGTGTCACTAAAGATTTAACACTGCTAACATGATCAAGTAAAATTAATGCCGTATTACGTGAAACTGCAACAGGAACCCAATCATTAGAAAAAACACGAACTAATCCATCGGTAAAGCTAACAACCTTATCATGGTCAATTTGACGCATTTTTGCATAGTTTTCTAGAAAAGCAGACTCACCAATATCACCTTCCTGCTCAGCCTGTTCAATTAACATTTCTGCTAACTGCAATATATCACGTAACCCAAGATTAAAACCCTGCCCAGCCACCGGATGTAATTGATGTACTGCATTACCGACAATAACAGCACGCCCCTCAACCATTTTTTCAGCGCGAATAAGGTTCACCGGAAAAGCAAAACGAGGTCCTGCTAACTCTAATGGCCCCATTCTGTAACCAAAACAATTTTGCAATTCTGCCAGAAAATCGTGATCACTCATTTGAATAAGGTCATCTGCGTTTTCAGTTTTACGCGTCCAAACAACAGAACTATGGTTTCCTGTTGTTGGCAAAATAGCTAAAGGACCCTCGTCAGTAAAGCGTTCATAAGCAACATTGTCATGCCCTAAAGATGACCGTACAGTCGTTACAATTGCTTTTTGGTAATACTCCGTCGTCTTTTGCTCAATAGCCAATAATTGCCGAACCGTGGATTGCCCACCATCGGCACCTATCACGAGTTTAGCAGTCAAATTCACTGATTTTTGAGCAACTTTAAGATTCACATAGGCGGCCTCATCACTAGACATCAACCCCACAACCCGAGCTGGACAATAGGTCGTTAATTCAGTTTTACTCGCTTGTTCACTCACATAACTTTCTATATGTTGGGCTGTAATCACATAACCCAATGCCTCAACACCTTCTTTCTCTGCTGATAAACGCGTCTTACCAAAATGACCTTGGTCAGAAACATGAATATGTTTAATTGGTGTAGCTGTTTTTTTTATGACTTCCCACAGATCCAAAGCTGCTAACATAATGCTCGACCCATAAGCCAACGCCAAAGCACGTTGCCCTATCGGGGCATGCTTTCTTGCTGTAGCTGTTTCAGCTTCAATTAATGCAATCCGCAAACCGGAATCTTTTAATGCTAAAGCTAAACAATTACCAGCTAACCCTCCACCGACAATAATTAAGTCATAATCGCAACGCATTTACCCAACCTGCATTAATGCTTCAATCTCCTGAATACTTTTAGGTGCTGCATCAGTCAATACTTCACAGCCATTTTCTGTTACCAGAACATCATCCTCTATTCGTATTCCAATACCCCGCCACTGCGGTGCAACTGAAGTGTCCTCTTGAGGAATATAAAGCCCCGGCTCAATCGTCAAAACCATACCCGACTCTAAAACACGCCACTGCCCGTCTAATTTATAATCACCTACATCATGCACATCCATTCCTAACCAATGGCCAATTCGATGCATATAATATGGCTTATAGGCTTCTTCCTCAATTAATTCAGCAATAGCACCACTTAAAATACCTAAATCCACCAATCCTTTGGTTAACACTTCAATAGCAATATCATGTGAGTAATTCCAAGGTATTCCGGGTTTAACCTGTTCTATTGCGGCAAGTTGTGCATCTAAAACTAGTTGATACAATAACTTCTGCGGCTGACTAAAACGACCCGAAACTGGGAAAGTCCGAGTAATATCAGCCGCATAATAATTACATTCCGCGCCTGCATCAATTAATAACAAATCTCCGGCTTGTAAACGCGAAGAGTTTTCAGTGTAATGTAGTACACAGGCATTAGCACCACTGGCCACAATCGAAGGATAAGCCGGCGACCTGAGTCCATGAAACATAAACTCATGAATCAATTCTGCTTCAATCTGAAACTCATATTGACACGACTGACAACTCCTCATAGCCCGTTTGTGCGCTTTCGTAGAAATTTCAGCTGCTTGACGCATCCACGTTAATTCTTGGGCACTCTTAAAAAGGCGCATCTCATGCAAGACATGCTCTAAAGAAACAAATTCGCCCGGCACCTGAATTCCCGAGCGGCTTTTTTCTCTTAAGGTGTTAACCCATTCCAGTATATGATGATTAAGCTCACTATCTCGCCCCATGGGATAAAAAACCCGCGCTTTATTCTCTAGTAAGCCCGGTAAAATATCATCCAGATCTTCAATAGGAAAAGCATCATCAGCACCATAATCTTTAACAGCACCCTCTAAACCAGCATGAGCTCCTTCCCACAATGCCTTTTGCGCATCGAATTCAGAGCAAAATAATAAATATTCACCTTGTAAACGACCAGGAATGAAAACAGCTACAGAATTGGGCTCGGCAAATCCTGTTAAGTAATAAAAATCACTATCTTGACGAAAAGGATAATCAACGTCTCTGTTGCGATTTTTTTCAGTCGCACCCGCAACAATAGCGATATTTCCCTCGCCCATCTCTTCCATCATAAAACGCCGTCGGCGTTTAAACTCTTCTTGATTCATACGTTAATTATTTTTTAAAAATCCAGCCAATTCTAATGCAATGCCTTGGTGTCATCTTGTTGAGCTAAATCAGAATGGATAACCTGAACAGCCACCCGAACATATTCAACCAGTTCGATAAAGGCAGCCTCATCCTCTTCACCTTCCACATCACCGTCTACATGTGTAAATTCAACAATATCCTTTAGTAATTCACCGCTTTCTCCCGGCCAATCATCTAATGAACGCGTAAAACCCAAACCCAACAAAAAGCCTAAACACCAATGCCTTAAAGCTTCAACACGGTCAGATAAAATCTCATCATCATCAGGCAATAATAAATCAAACTCAAAACCACCCTCGCTCAACAATTTGGCTGTCTGTTCAAACAACGCCAACAAAGCCAATTTTTCAACATCGGTCAAAGGCTTTGACTCTGCCAATAATTCTTTTAGCCATAATTCACCTGACACCTGTATATCAACACACAACATTCCAGTTGCAATACCGTGTGCCTCAGCGGCATTTGATGTTACACCAGCGTCCATTAGCAATGTATCAAGAGATAAATATGTCATAAAATAACGTAAACCTTTTTTTGAACTTTAATAAAGCAGACCCCTTATGCTAGTATCTAGAGTCTTATTCAGAAAATATGAGATTTTTCAATATTAACCCTATTCCGCAAGCCATGGTAAGTGAAAATAAGCAACTTAATCAAATTCAAATCCTTGAAGAAAAACTGGATAGCCTTATTCAAATGTGTAATTCCATTACTGAAGAAAATGAATTGCTTAAAGTCAAACAGGCAGAATTAATACGTGAAAAATCTAAGCTAATCGAGAAAACAGTTCTAGCAAAAACAAAAGTTGAAGCCATGATAACACGACTCAAATCAATGGAGCATATGTCATGACAAAAAACTGTTCTGTTTCACTATCAATTCTCGGAAAAGAATATAAAGTTTCGTGCACAACTGAAGAAAAAGATAACCTTACAGAATCAGCACAACGACTGGATCAAAAAATGCGTGAAATTAGAGATTCTGGAAAAGTCACCAACGCAGAAAGAGTTGCCGTTATGGCTGCTCTAAATCTAGTCCATGATACCGACCCAACTACAGTTAAAAACCCACAACTAAACCTTGAAATAGACCGCCATCTATTACGATTACAAAAAAAAATAGATAGTACACTAGAAAAAGTTTAATTTCCCTTTCCTGTCAATCATCAACTGCGTTAGAATGAGCTCGTGTCTCCTGTAGCAACCGAGGCGTATTTGGTCTTCTTGGGCTTAGATACAACTTTAGGGTACAGAAATAGATCATGGTGTGCATGTCCGTTAACGGAAAGCCTAATTGCTCTATAATGTTCCCACTTGAACCGCTGGTTCAAGAACAAAAATACGAAACGGTGCACATGGGAGACACCGCATATAAATATTATTACGCTTCAGCAGTAACTAATACCATCACACCTAGTGTTTCAAACTCAACCTGAAGTCTTGATGGCTAATATCAGTATCGGATAGAATTAGCCCATGCCTATTTAAGCAATGCTTTATTTACCTTCTGGTCACATTTACGGCTAACCTAACAACCTTTTCGCATGCTCAATAACAGCCATTTCTGGAATTTCAGAAATAGAAAAATCTTGCTTATTAAGCTTTAGAGGATTAACCGTAGAGGGCGATTTGATGGCTACATTTATTTCAGTTTGATAAATACGACTAACTGGCGTAGGTCCAAACAAGGTGATTGAAGGCTTATTGAACCCCCAAGCCATATGCGTTGGACCGGTATCATTTCCAATCATTAAATCTGTATTTGCTATCACCGCCTTTAACGCATTCATGGATAATTTAGGCAAAACCTTTGCAAATATCGAACGCTGCGCAATCCAATCTGCCCGTTCTTTTTCTTGCGCTGTTCCCCAGAGTATTAAGCAATTTTGCTGTAATCCCTCTATCACCCCAAGAAAATTTTCTTTAGGGTAATTTCTACTCTCCCAAGTTGAGCCAATCGCAAAAACAATATTCTTTTTTGTCTGAGACAGATACTTGACATAAACATCACTACACGGCTGATAAAACAAAAAAGGGCGCTTATTGACGATCAGATCCTCACAAACCCGAAAACCCAGCGGCTCGGTCATCACTTGAACATTTCGGTCAATCGTATTCCCCTCATATGGACTGCTAATGCTTATGTTATAAAACATTGCAGCTAGACTTTCACGCACAGAAAACCTGTCAAAGCCTGCCGTATTTTTCCCCAATAACCGACTCACCACCGCTGATTTTATTAAACCCTGCGCATCTATAATGCAGTCGTAGTTATTTTCTGAAAAACTTTTTAGCTGCTTAAATTGCTTAAAAATACCTCTTTGATTGTTTTTTAATGCCTTTAAATTAACCACATTAACTTGGTCAATATCAGGATTGTTTGCCAATAATTCAGCGAATGCAGCCTCTACAAACCAATCAATTTGAATATCCTTAATATGGCTCTTTAAAAACTGCAACGCAACCATAGCATGGACAATATCACCCAATGCGGATAACTTAACAATGGCAATTTTCACAAGTTAAAAGCCATTATTTCAGAAAGAACATCGTCAGGCGTCATTTCAGTTAAACAAGGCTCAGATGGTTTTTGTAAAGGCACAATGCTAGCTACTTGAGGTAATGGTGGGGCAAATTCAAGACCTGAAAAACCATAAAGAGCAACCAGAGGTTTATTTAAAATAGCAACCTGCATCGATCTTGAATCATTACTCACAGCCACATCATCCCATGATAATAAATTAATAAATTCGGCTAGCTTTACCTTTACAACTTCTGCAAAATGTGCGGACAGGCAATCTCCAACTGCTAGTCCCAAAGCGACAAAACCCTGTACGGCCATCAAGACAGACTGACTAACCTCTGGCATACGCGCCAACAATGGAAACGTCCATGCCGGCGCCACAACCAAAACTTTATTCAAGTCATCGACTCCATTAATTTACATAATCCAGCCAATCCTGATGATCATTCCGACGTCCGCCAACATAATCAAAATATAAAGCCTGAATCTGTTCAGTAATAGCGCCTCTTGTACCGTTTCCAATCAATCTCCCATCGTACTCCCGAATCGGAGTGACTTCTGCTGCTGATCCAGTAAAAAAAGCCTCATCAGCCACATAAACTTCATCACGAGAAATACGCTTTTCTATAACCTCATAGCCATGCTCTCTAGCAATCGTCATAATAGTTTCCCGTGTAATTCCTTCCAAAGCTGATGTAGTTTCAGGTGTGAAAATCTTACCATTACGAATAATAAATAAGTTCTCACCACTGCCTTCGGCTACGAACCCCTCATGATCTAACAATAGAGCTTCGTCATAACCGGTCGACAACGCTTCTTGTAATGCTAAAATTGAATTGATGTAATTACCATTTGCTTTTGCTTTACACATGGTACTATTCACATGATTACGCGTATATGACGACGTTCTGATCCGAATACCCTTTTCAAGATTTTCATCACCTAAATACGCCCCCCATTCCCAGGCAGCCACCATAACATGAACCTTTAAATTATCGGCTCGAAGTCCCATTCCTTCTGACCCATAAAAACACATGGTTCGAATATAAGCACTGTCAAGTTGATTCAAACTGATCGCCTCTCGTTGCGCCTTGTTTAATTCATCTTTAGTAAAAGGTACATTCATCATCAAAATCTGTGCTGACCTAAATAACCGGTCCGTATGTTCTCGAAGCTTAAAAATGGCTGCACCCTTATCGGTGTTATACGCTCTAATACCTTCAAAAACACCAGCGCCATAATGTAAAGTATGCGTTAATACATGCACTTTCGCTTCACGCCAAGGTAGCCACTCTCCATCCATCCAGATAACACCATCTCTGTCATCCATCGTCATTATTTTTTCTCCCACCTTATAATCCTTAAATTAACCCATTATAGCGTGCCATACAGAATGTACCTGTGAACGTAACTCAGCTACGCACGAAACCTCAACTTCTACGGTTCGACCCTGTAGAATCTGTTTATGGCTCTTAATACGATATTCACAATAAGCGCGTTGCAAAATCTCTGCATCTCTTTTAGAAATAACTCCTTTCTCATTTAAAAGTTGGAGCAATCTAATGTTATCCGTGAACGTTACTAAGTCTAAATTACTTTCAGCATAAGCTAATATACAAAATTGTACTATAAACTCGATATCGACAATACCTCCAGCCCCATGTTTTAAATGAAACAAGACTTCATTCGGTTTAAAAAAATGATCTCGCATTTTCAACCGCATACCTAAAACTTCTTTCTTCAAGGCGACAAAATCTCTAGGCTGGCTTAAAATTTCTATACGTACAGCATCAAATCTTGCACCCACCGACCGGTCGCCAGCCACAAAACGCCCTCGAACTAAAGCCTGATGCTCCCAAGTCCATGCATTTTCTTGCTGATAAATTGCATACCCTTGTACTGAAACAACCAACAACCCGGAGTCTCCATTGGGCCGTAACCGCATATCTGACTCATACAAAACTCCTGATAATAATTTGCTATTTAACAACAATAAGATCTTTTGTCCTAACCGTGCATAAAACTCAACCACACTAATCGCTCTTAACCCATCAGTCAAAGCTCGCTCGTTGGCGCAATGATATAAAAACACCATATCTAAGTCTGAGCCATACCCCAACTCATAACCACCTAATTTCCCGAGCCCTATGACTGCAAAACCACTAGACTCTATATCACAGCCTTCAGGTCGTCCGTGTTTTTGAGCTAATAAACGCCAAGCTGAGTTAACAACTTCTTCTAAAACCACTTCTGCAAGTGCCGTTAAATAGTCACTAACTTTCATCACAGGTATAACACCCATAATGTCAGCGGCTGCCACACGAAGCATATTAATCTGCTTAAAACGACGTAAATCATTCATTAATATCTCAGTGTCATTACTCTTATTTTTTGCCAGCAGTAGAGCTAAATCTGCATTTAACTTCTCTTTTGACAGCGGTTCATATAATGTCCGAGCATCCAATAACTCATCAAATAGAATAGGATAGGTAGCTATTTGTTCGGCAATCCAAGGACTGGCTGCCGTTAATTTAATCAAATGCGTTAATGCTTTTGGGTTTTCAATCAACAATGCAAAATAAACATTACGACCAGCGACTTTCGACAACAATCCTAATAATCGAACCAAGGTTTCATCTTGATTCATGACCTGTCCGGTTTGTTCTATTACTAAAGGAACTAAGCGGTCTAAGGTTTCAGCACCTTTAGTCGTTAATCGTCTAACTATCGGTGATTCTCTAAATTTTCTCACCCGAACTAACAGGTCTTCAACATCCCTATAGCCCAAATTGAGCCAACCGTTCTTTAAAATCTCATCATCTGCAATCCCAAGCCAAAGCGACAAACCCTCACTCCTTTTATCAGTCGCGCCAGAAAAAACCTGTCCAAAAATTTCTGAAACCTGATGACGATATCGCTCTAAAACAGCCAAAAAATCGCTCCAATTATCAAACCCCATTGAATAAACTAACAACATTCTTCTTTGACTTGTTTGCGGCAAATCATGGGTTTGTTCATCCCGATATTGTTGTATGCGATTTTCCGTTTTTCTCAGAAAAAGATAAGCTGCCCGTAATATCTCAGCTTCCTGTTCGGGCAATAACCCTATCCTTTTTAATCGATCTAAAACAATAAGTAATTGGCCATGCTGTAAAACAATCTCTGTACCCCCCCTGATTAACTGAAAAGATTGCACCACAAATTCAACTTCTCTAATTCCACCGTCACCCAACTTAATGTTATCAATCTTACCTTTAGCAATCAGTTTTTCTTTGATCTTATATTTAATGCGGCGAAGTTCCTCAAAAGCCCCATAGTCTAAATAACGCCGATACACAAACCGGTTAAGTATTGACATCAACAATTTCCCCGAACCTGCATCGCCAGCAATTACACGCGCCTTAACCATGGCATAACGCTCCCATTCACGAGCTTGGGTGAAATAATAATTTTCCAGCCCTAAAAAACTCATAACCCAAGGGCCACTGGCTCCAAAAGGTCTTAACCGTGTATCCACTCGATACACGAATCCATCTACGGTTACCTCAGATAAAACACGAGTAAGTTTTTTAGCCAGTCGAGAAAAAAAATCACTGTAATCTAAATGCTTCCTCCCTGCCGTTAATTCCCCTGCTTCGGCGTAGCAATAAATCAAATCAATATCTGAGGAAAAATTGAGTTCTTTACCTCCTAGTTTACCCATTGCCAAAACAATTAGGCGCTGCTCCTTACCATTTAATAAAGTAGGCGTCCCCCATTGCTTTGTGGCTTGTGCATGCAGAAAATCAAGTGCATACTGAACACAGGCATCGGCTAATGCCGACAAATCTAATAATGTTTCTTCAACAGAGGCCCAGCCGGTAATATCGCGCCATGTAATTCTGACCATTTCACATCGGCGAAACCGCCTGAGTAATACCATTAATTCTACTTCACTGGCCACCGTATGAGACGCTAATCGTTGTGTATAAAAATCCTCATGATTAATGGCAGTAAATAACGTTTCTCCCATAACCAGATCAGACCATAACGTAGGATCTTTGATACAACTTTCAGCAACAAATTGACTGGAACCGCATACTTTAATAACCGATTGAATAAATTCATCGCCAACCGGTACTTTGAACCCTCCTTCATCCATACGGCTACACCATTGTCTAAAGGGGGCTTCTAACTCTTTTTTTATCGACTCAGGCAATTGTGCTATGACCGATTCAAATTGACTTACAAATGAAACCTTATGCATTTTTACCTCCTTCAATTGTTCTCCTTAAAACAAACTTGTAGCTTTCAGGTTATTAGAAAAACACTGGCTGGTAAGCCAATCTGGAAAATGATAAAGTACTGCTAAGATTTTATCTGCTTTTTACCTTGCTGTGAAAATACTATGAAAATAACAAAACAACGGCTCAGCGTATTTTTTTATTCGTTAGCTCTCACATTACTGTTAACTGCCTGCTCAGATGACAGCCCTAAAGAAACAACACCGACCTCTTCAACGATCGTTGGATCCGTAGAAAAAATGGACTTTGACCACGAACATAGTAAAGCAAGAGATATGGACAAACACCCTTTCGAACACACGTTTGCCCAGCAGTGTGTTGCTCGAGAACTCCAAAACTCAATCAATAAAGACATAGACCAAGCACGTTTTAAAAAACCATGCATGTGTATCGCGACTTATATGATGAAAGACTTAACAGCAAAAGAAGCCCAAAAATTTCTCAGGGAAAAAAAGCATACCCAATCACTGCGAATACGCTACGACAATGCCGCCTTCCATTGTCTACAACAAAAACAAGCACCCCGATCACCGACTATTTTTAAAACCCGGTGACCGAAAATCACTAACTCACCACGACACCTGCTATCAACCTGAAATCCACTCTGGTTTTACGGTTGATAGACAATACCTCTAGCTGCCAAGTTCTGTAGAATTTCCAACCCGCCGTTATAAATAACTCCGGGTTTAAAATCAGCAAACTCCCCTGACAAACCCTTCAAACAATCATCCAGCAACCAAACTGGCTGTTGTTGTAGTAGTTGAAGTAATCGAAATGTAAGCGCCGTCATTTCTATAAAATTAACATCTAAATCATTGTCACGATAAACCAGTAAAAAAGTAGCTGCCTCAGGTGGCTGTTGCGGCATAAAATCTGAACAAATTAAATGCACTGGATATTGATAAGCCAGCGGCCAAGCCAAAGGTGATAATGCAATTTCAGTTGTTAGCGGGGCTTGAGTTAATTCGTCACTCACTTTCGGTTGCTCATCCAATGAAATAGCTAATGCCATTTCAACCCACTCATAATGCGCCAATTCCAAAATGAATGGATGGTCCTCTACCAATGGAACACGCTCATCCTGAAGGTAGGACAAAAATTCTTCTGGTATTTCTGAAAAATACGGTGTTTTGCTGTGATGGACTAAAAAATAATCTTGACACAATGCTTTCCAAGCATCGTTATCAATAATGGATCGCAAAACAGGAAAGCTTGTCTCCAGAAAACTACTAATATTGTTAAACATGAGTTCACGATGAATATCAATACGCTCAGGAACAACACCCTCTGGGACTGAACAAGCCTTAGGATTTCTTAAATAATCAGTGAATGCCGCCTGCTTCTGCTGAAAAGAAAAAACACCGTCCTTATCTACCATCACTTTTTTCTCGTATTGATCGCTGATAATCAGTTTGTATATTCTTAATCGCCCGAACTTCACTTAGAAGCTCATTGACCTCAGGAATATTAAAATCACGCTCTAACAGCGTTGGAAAAACACCGAATAAGCGATAGGCCTGCAATAATAGCGACCAAACAGGATCAACAATTTCAGCGCCATGGGTATCGACTAAAAAGTCTTCCGATTCAACGTAATGTCCTGCCACATGTCCATAAGCAATACGTTCACCTGGAATTGCTTTTAAAAAATCTTCCGGGTCATATTTATGATTAATGCTATTAACATAAATATTGTTTATATCTAGTAGCACGTCACAATCAGCCTCCTCAACAACCGCATTAAAGAATTCTATTTCTGAAAGCTCATCACTAGGTACTGCATAATACGAAGCATTTTCAATAGCAATTCTTTGCTCTAAAATATCTTGAACACGACGTATACGTGCTGCAACATAATCAACCGCCTCGCTAGTAAATGGAATTGGTAGCAAGTCATATAAATGACCCTGATGACTACAATAACTTAAATGCTCACTGTACAATTTGACTTGATGGGTTTGAAGAAAATTCTTAATTTCCCTGACAAATACTTCGTCCAATGGGTCTGCACTACCGATAGACAGCGACAACCCATGACAAAGAAAAGGGAAGCGCTCAGTCATTGATCGAAATTGCTTACCTGCCTTACCTCCTAAAGTAATCCAGTTTTCCGGTGCAACCTCGTAAAAATCGATCCCTTCGGGGGGTTGATCAGCGATCGTATGCATGAACGATCGCCGTAAACCAAGCCCTGCTCCGGTAACCGGAAAACCTCGATTATCCATAAAAAGAAAAAATTATCTTTTCCCTACACACTTACCTTCTGTTGGCATTTTAGGTGCATCGCCCATCATCTCAGCACCGCACTGACCTTCCCCACAAGAACCTTCTTTCATTCCTGCTTTGGCACCACATTTCATTTCACTTTTCTTCATACCCTTCATCTTGGCACCACACTTCATTTCACCTTGCTTTGCCTCTGCAAGTTGCATATAGCCACCTGAAAGTTCACTGATGCCAAAAGGATTAACTTCCGCACTAACAGTCGTAGTGCCTAAAGAAGAAACTATCGCAGTGCCTAATGCGGCGGCCAATGGTGTTTTATTTAACTTTTTCATTTCTGATCCTCTACAAATTTTAATAGTACGGTTTTACATTGTATCTTAGATTTTAACAACTGTATTGCGGCCATTTGTCGCGTAACATCTTAACTTAAATCTTTAAGATGATATTATGACAATTTGTTTTATCGGGCCACTTAACAATCCCAGAACTTTACATAATGCGTTCAATTAAATATTTTTTACTACACGATTAAGCAAAACACTAAATTGATATTTTCTCTGTTGATTCACATAAATCTTCTATAACACAACTCCCGCAACGCGGCTTTCTGGCGATACAAGTATAACGACCATGTAAGATTAACAAATGATGCGCATCAAGTTTATGATGCTTTGGAACATTTTTATCTAATTTCTTTTCAACCGCCAACACTGTTTTACCCCGTGCTATGCGTGTCCGATTGGAAACCCTAAAAATATGCGTATCCACAGCAATAGTTGGATAACCAAAGGCCGTATTCAGTACCACATTAGCAGTTTTACGCCCGACACCGGGCAAAGCCTCAAGTTCCTCTCTCGTTTGTGGCACTTCACTGTTGTGATGATCGACTAACCGTTGGCAAAGTTTGATTATATTTGTTGCTTTAGTATTAAAAAGACCAATCGTCTTGATATAACTTTTCAAATTTTGCTCGCCTAAAAGCAATAGCGCTTCCGGTGTATTAGCCTGGGCAAATAATTTTACCGTCGCTTTATTGACACTTTTATCGGTAGCTTGCGCAGACAACACAACAGCAATCAGTAACTCAAAAGCCGTGGCGTAAAGAAGCTCTGTTTTAGGCTCCGGAATTGCTCTCGCTAAACGATCAAAAATAATTCTACGTTTTTCTTGATTCATTATAAATTACCACACGTACAAGTTACCTAAAAAACTAATTCATTTTATCTGCTAACTTGACGTTGACTTCATTTCGCTGCATCTTAAACTGAATATCTATAGTGTTTCTGAGAGCGATCAACAACCCCAAGCTTATAAAAGCTCCTGGCGGCAAAATAGCTAAAAGCATGCCTGAATAATCTTCAAAAAGGAATATAGTCCAACTTTCTGCAGACGGACCAAACATTAATTCTGCCCCTGACAATAAGGTACCGATACCTAGAATCTCGCGCACACTTCCCAAAATTACCAATACCACCGTGAAACCTAGCCCCATGAAAAGACCATCCCAAAAAGCTTTATATGGCGAGTTCCTAAAAGCAAACGATTCCGCTCGACCAATAATGGCGCAATTGGTCACAATCAAAGGAATAAATATACCTAACACTTTATAGAGTTCAAAAAAATAAGCTTTCATCATCAGTTCAATGACTGTCACAATTGAAGCGATAATTAAAACAAAAACAGGTAATCGGATTGCATTGGGAATCATTTTTCGAACCATAGCGACCACAACATTTGAACAAACCAGCGTGATAGTCGTAGCCACCCCTAACCCTAAACTATTAATTAAGGTGTTACTCACCGCCAATAATGGGCATAACCCTAACAAAGCCACAAAAGCCTGATTATTAGACCATAGGCCTTCTTTAATTAATTGACTGTACTGCTCCCAAGCCATAATTATTATTTTCAACCTTCAGTTTGTTTCAGAAGAAATAATTCATTTTTGTGCGCTTCAAAAAAAATCACTGTTTTTTTCACCATCTTCACGATTGCACGAGGCGTGATGGTCGCTCCTGTAAGTTGATCAAACCGCCCGCCATCACGTTTTACCCGCCATTGCGACTCTGGTTGTATCGCTAAAGACTGCCCCTTAAAAAGATTAATCCAATCTGAACGCTCAATTTCTATTTTATCACCTAACCCCGGGGTTTCATGATGGTCCACTACTCGAACAGACAAAATCACTCCTTCTTTCGTAATCGCTACCAATAATTTTATTTTGCCGTTATAGCCATCAGGCGCAACAGCTGGAATAACAACCGCAACAGGCCAGCCATCTTTTCTAAACCGATAAATCGTTATCGAACCTTCTGCGGTAAGACCTGACCCTGTCCATTCCAGAGTATCATTCATAACATCATTGTTATAGGAATTCACAGGTAATAACGCTGATAATTGTTTTATTAATGCAGCGCGTTCATTTTCAATGATTGTCGTCTGACTTACATTATAAACCGTTGTCACTGCACCAACCCCTACAATAGCAAACAAACCTATAATCACAGCCATCATCAAGGACTGCCGAATACTCCCCATCAACGGCTAGCCCCAAAAATCTTTGGTTGCGTATAATAATCAATCACAGGAACCGCAATATTCATTAACAAAACAGCAAATGCGATTCCATCAGGATACCCGCCCCAAACACGAATCAGGTAGGTCAAGGCGCCTACTAAAAATCCAAAAACAAAACGCCCCTTTGAAGAGGTTGCAGTCGTTACCGGGTCTGTCGCAATAAAAAATGCACCGACCATGGTTGCGCCTGACAACAAATGAAATCCCGGGATGCTATATAAATGATTATCATAAAAATAAAACCCAGTTGACACTAATGTTAATGCACACAAAAAACCCAGTGGAATTTGCCAAGCAATAATACGTTGTTGAACCAACCAAAGCCCTCCAACAAAATAACCTAATGACAACCATCCCCAGCCCTGAGCCAAAAGATTTTTAACCGTGGCTGGCATAACCGTAACAACTGTTTCTTGATTGATCGTTAATTGTGTTTTCACTATGTCTAAAGGCGTAGCCATTGTGATCCCGTCTACGGCGATAGTTTCAGGTAATCGTTCTAAAAATAATAACTGGATAATGTCTGAGAATAGCCAAATATTTAAATGGCCCGGCATAGCCCAAGCGGTCATTTCTTGTGGGAAAGAAATCAATAAAAAAGCATACCCCGCCATTGCAGGATTAAACAAATTAAACCCCAATCCACCATAGAGTTGTTTAACAATAACGATTGCAAAACTCGTTCCTAATACAATCACCCACCAAGGAGCCACTGTCGGTATTGCGATAGCTAATAACACGGCTGTCAATAATGCACTGAAATCTTTTAAATACTTCAGTACCGGCCGTCTCCTTAACTTGAGCACCATAGCCTCTGTTATTAACGCGGTTAAAGCAGCTAACAAAATATTGACAAACACTCCCTGACCAAAGAACCATGCCAACAAAAAAATACCTGGTAACAACGCAACTAAAACCTTAAACATGATGCTACTCACACTGTTTTGGGACGGCAGATATGGCGAAGTCTCCTTCATAACATTCACAACTGATCCTTCGTCTTAGGTTTTGTTACTGCACTCTCCTTTCTCAACTTGACTAACGCTTGCTTTTTTAATTGGATCCGTTGATCTCGGTCCATTTTTTCTTGTGCTATCCGCAATTGTTTACTTTCAAAACGTTGTTTAGCTAAATCGGCAAATTCATCTTCACGGCGTCTTGTAATAACCTTACTTTTACTGGCCCGAAAATACTGCACTAACGGAATATGACTGGGACAAACAACATCACAACAACCACATTCGATACAATCAAACAAGCCAAAGGACTGACTCTTCTCATGCGCACCTCCCTGACTATGCCAATAAAGTTGCTGCGGCAATAAATTAACCGGACAGACTGCTGCGCAATCCCCACAACGAATACAAGGCATTACTTCTGTATCGTTAGTTTTCGCAACCTCTTTTGGACTTGCAACTAAAATACAATTCGTTAACTTAGTAATTCCAATACTATCCTCTGGCAAGACCAAACCCATCATTAAACCGCCCATAATCAAACGTTCAACAGGGCCATTGTAACCACCACACTGGTTCACCAGATCCTTAATCGGCGTTCCTATTCTTACCCATAGGTTTTGCGGTGTCTTCAGCCCTAATCCCGTTAACGTCACCACTCTCTCGATTAACGCTTGGCCTTTAAAGATCGCCATATAAACAGCCATCACAGTACCTACATTTTGACAGATTACACCCACGTCAACAGGATACCCGTTGCTAGGTGTTTTGCGGCCTGTTAATAAATAAATTAATTGTCGCTCGCCACCAGCCGGATAAATAGCAGGTACAACATTTACCTGAATATGACTAAAGCCTTGACGCTCAATCTCCTTTTGCATTGAATCTATAGCTTCGGGCATATCTTCTTCAATCCCGATCACACATTTTTTAATTGTTAACGCCCGTAATAGTACTTGTATTCCCAACAAAATTTGCTCTGAGTATTGCTGCATTAAGCGATCATCACAAGTTATATAAGGTTCGCACTCCGCTCCGTTGACAACCAAGGTATCCACTTCACAAAAACTTTTAGCGGCAAGTTTAACCGCAGTGGGAAACCCTGCCCCTCCTAAACCCACAATACCAGCCTCATGAATTTTGCTACAAATATCACTAGGCAATAATTTGGAAAAATGAACCAGTTGATCTATTGGAAAAGCTTCATCTAAACCATCTGTGGTAATAATGAGACAAAGAGACTTTAGTCCTGAAGGGTGAGCAATCTGACGTAATTCATTTTCTTGAATATACCCAGAACTTGCTGCGTGTAGCAAAGTTCCTTGATTACCCTGTAATTCAGCGATAACTTGTCCTTTTAAGACTCGCTCACCGGTTTTAACCAAAACTTTTGCCAACTCACCTGACTGAGAGACTAAAGGATAGACTAACTCCTTCGGAATAGCGGCACGGATGATCGAGCGCTGACGAGACAAATCCTTATGCCCGTTCAAATCAAGACCGCCTTCAAGAGTCCTACGCCCAAACATCATCATCCCACCTATTGCAATACAACTGCTTTGTTAATGTGTATTAATACTTGTTTCTATTTGGTTCCGGCCATTGCCAATTCGATACACTCGGCTCAACCGACTTCATAACAATACAATCAACCGGACATGGATCAACACACAAAACACACCCGGTACACTCAAAAGCAATCACCGTATGCATATATTTAGCCGCTCCTAAAATAGCATCGACAGGACAGGCTTGAATACACATCGTGCAACCTATACAGTCAGCCTCAATTATAAATGCAACTTTTTTTTCAGTTGCGACACCAAACTTCTCATCGAGCGGCTTAACTTCAAGACCGAGTAAATCAGCCATTGCTTCTACCCCGCTCTCTCCTCCCGGCGGGCATTGATTAATATCAGCCTCTCCCTTTGCAATCGCTTCAGCATAAGGCTTACACCCTGGAAAGCCACACTGGGCACACTGTGTTTGCGGCAACAATGATTCAATTTCTGCAGCCAAAGGGTCATCAGTCTCAACGTTAAACCGAATCGCGGCATAACCTAAAATCACACCAAAAAAAGCAAAAACCAAACAAATCCAAAACAATAAATTACCCTTCAACCCATCCCGTAAAACCCATAAAGGCCATTGACATTAAACCCGCCGTAACTAAAGCAATTGCATTACCTCGAAATGGCAATGGTATATCAGCTAACTCAATTCGCTCACGTAATGCAGCAAATAAAACCAAAACTAAGGAAAAGCCAATCGCTGCACCAAAACCATAAAATGCCGATTGTAAAAAACTATTTTGAGCATGAACATTCAATAATGCTACGCCTAAAACAGCACAATTCGTTGTAATTAATGGTAAAAAAATTCCCAGTGCTTGATAGAGAATCGGACTGGTCTTATGGACAACCAGTTCGGTAAACTGAACCACAAAAGCAATCACCACAATAAAGACAATGGTACGCAAATACTCAAGTTCTAACGGCACCAATAAATACTGATTTACGACATAGCTACTCACAGAAGACAAGGTCAGAACAAAGGTGGTCGCCAAACCCATCCCTATAGCTGTTTCCAGTTTTCTTGAAACACCCATGAAAGGACACAATCCTAAAAACTTAACTAGCACAAAATTATTCACTAAAATTGTACTAACTAAAATTATTAAATAATCTTGCATTATTGGATTCGCATACCTACTTGAGCGCCTTCATCTGGTGCTAAGACCCAAATATCTTCGCCTCCAGGACCTGCTGCAATAACCATACCTTCAGACAATCCAAATCGCATTTTCCGTGGCTGAAGATTTGCTACAACAACCACCAAACGACCGGTTAACGATGCCGGTGTATAAGCTGATTTGATCCCAGCAAAAATGGTGCGTGTCTCATCACCAATATCAACGGTCAATTGCAATAATTTATCAGCACCGTCAACAGCCTCAGCTTTTATAATTTTAGCAACCCGTAAATCTAATTTAGCAAAATCATCAAAAGCAATTGTCTTTGCTATCGGCTCATGTTTTTTTTCCACAGCAACACTGCTAACTGGCTCCATATTTTCTTTCGAGGCCTCCACAACAGCCTCAATTTTGTCAGGATCAACACGTGTCATCAGGGGTTTAAATACATTAATTGTATGCCCCGTTAATGGCTCAAAGGATGCTGGCCATGGTTGACTTTCCAGCTTTAAGAACAATTCAGATTCCTGAGCTAACACTGGTACGACCGGCTTTAAATATGCCACTAATACACGAAATAAATTAATACCCATCGAACAAACTTCATGTAGCTCTTGGCTTTTATCTTCCTCTTTAGCTATTACCCATGGCTTTTTGTCATCTATATATTGATTTGCCAAATCAGCCAAAGTCATAATTTCACGCATTGCCTTACCAAATTCGCGATCTTCATATAGTTGTGCAATTATTTCATTCGCATCAATAAACCGCTGAAACAATGCAGGCTCAGCACACCGGTCCGATAATTGATTATTAAAGCGTTTTTTAATAAAACCACTACAACGACTGGCAATATTCACAACTTTACCAACCAAGTCTGAATTAACTCGTTGGGAAAAATCATCAAAACTCAAATCAATATCGTCAATACCAGCGCTCAATTTGGCAGCAAAATAGTAACGCAAATGTTCTGGATTTAAATGCTCTAAATAAGTCCGCGCTTTAATAAAAGTTCCACGCGATTTCGACATTTTCTCGCCATTTACCGTCAAAAAACCATGTGCAAAAATAGCACTGGGAGTCCTAAATCCCGCCCCTGTTAACATGGCAGGCCAAAATAGTGCATGAAAATAAATAATATCTTTACCAATGAAGTGGTACAGTTCTGCAGTACTGTCTTCACCCCAAAAGTCATCAAATGCCAAACCTTCTTTCTCACAGAGCTTTTTAAAACTCGCCATGTACCCAATAGGGGCATCTAACCATACATAAAAATATTTCCCTGGCGCTCCTGGGATCTCAAAGCCAAAATAAGGCGCATCACGAGAAATATCCCATTCTTGCAATCCCTGTTCAAGCCACTCATCCAATTTATTTTTAACTGTATCCTGAACATGACCGCCATGAATCCACTCTCGTAGCATTTCAGTAAAACCCGATAATTTTAAGAAGTAATGTACCGAGTCTTTCTCAATGGGCTTTGCACCTGAAACCACTGATACTGCATTTTTCAAGTCTGTCGGGGAATAAGTCGTCCCACAGACCTCGCAATTATCACCGTACTGATCTTTGGCATCGCATTTCGGGCAATCCCCTTTAATAAAACGATCCGGCAAAAACATTTCCTTTTCCGGGTCATAAGCCTGGGTAATTTCACGTGATGAAATATAATCTTGTTCCTTTAAGCGCTGATAAATTAATGCTGATAAAGTCTTATTTTCTTCGGAGTGGGTACTATGGTAATGGTCAAAATCAACTGAAAATTCCTTAAAATCAGCTTGGTGCTCAATACTCACTCGCGCAATCAAATCCTCAGGGCTAATGCCTTCACTATCAGCTCTTAACATTATAGGGGTTCCATGACTGTCATCCGCGCAAACAAAAAAACAGCGGTGTCCTCGCTGCTTTTGGAATCGCACCCAAATATCAGTTTGAATATATTCAACTAAATGACCCAAGTGAATTGGACCATTCGCATAAGGTAATGCACTGGTAACTAGAATCGTTCTCTCAGACATAATAATCAGTATTAAAAAATATTTGATAAATAACCGATAATTATGTCATAAACAAAAGATAAAATGTTGTTCTCAACCGTCAATATACATGCAAAATAACCACTAACCTGTAAAATACATAGTTATTATCAACAATTTAAAAACGCCCATTCACACGGAGTTCCAAAGTATGTCAAGCGACCTTAAAAACGCTATTAATACCACCTTAAAAACAATTATTGACCCTTATCTGGAAACAGATCTAATCTCAGCTAAGGCCATAAAACATCTTGAAATAAAAGACGCAACAGCTCTCATAAAAATTACATTGGGCTACCCTGCTAAAAACCATGAAAGTGAGCTCAAAAAAACCATTACCCAGTCCCTTAAAGTACTGAGCGGACTTACTACTATTGACATTTCTATTGATTATGAAATTACTAGCCATACCGTACAAAAAGCACTAAAACTGCAGCCCAATATCAAAAATATAATCGCTGTAGCTTCTGGAAAAGGCGGTGTTGGTAAATCAACTACATCGGTTAATCTTGCCCTCGCTTTATCAGCAGAAGGTGCTAATGTTGGTATTCTTGATGCCGATATCTATGGCCCGAGCATCCCCACCATGCTCGGCCTCTCAGGCCGCCCAAACAGTAATGACGGCAAGACAATGGAACCCAAAATTGCTTTCGGTATTCAAACCAATTCCATTGGCTATTTAATTGATCAAGACCAACCCATGATTTGGCGTGGCCCCATGGTGACCAATGCCTTACAACAACTCCTTAATGATACTAACTGGGACAACCTTGACTACCTGTTAATTGACTTACCTCCGGGAACCGGCGACATCCAGCTGACCCTGGCACAACAGATTCCTGTAACCGCAGCTATTATTGTCACTACACCGCAAGATATTGCGCTACTAGACGCTCAACGAGGCTTAGGTATGTTTAACAAAGTAAACATACCCGTATTAGGCATTGTTGAAAACATGAGTATTCACATCTGTAGCCAATGCGGCCATGAAGAAGCTATTTTCGGTACCGGCGGCGGTTCATCTATGGCAGAAAAAAATACAGTCCCTCTACTAGGCGCTCTACCCCTCGATAGCCATATTCGCCAGTTGGCAGATGCTGGCACGCCAACGGTTGCTAATGACCCCGAGAGTCCTACAGCAAAGTTATATCGCGAAATTGCACGTAAAATGACCGCCAAACTATCTTTACAAAACAAAGACCATAGCGCTAAATTTGGCAATATTATGATTCAGTAATACACGAAGAAACACTTTATTCGCTACAAAAACACCCGGTTTCACGATTATCTAGCCAACAGTGAAACCGGCTCATTTAATTTCTTCAACTGGCAATTCGCAAACAAATCCAACGCTTTCGAATAGACCTTACTGTGCACATTCATAAACCCCAACACAGAATGAAATAAATTGTCATGCGACATAGGTCTTTCGCTTACCTTGTCAAGATCGGCCCGATCCACCCTTTGCCCATATGCATCATCAGGCAACCATAAAAAAACCAGCAGACATTAACATTACAAATAAAACAAATCCCTACCTAAGCGCCGCTTCATCACTAAAAGCTACCTGACACCCTACTAAAGACTATTTAAAGTCGTGCAAAAAATGTTCAAAATCACTCAGTTTTATCATTCGATGCTCGCTAATATGCTCATGTGCCCAAACTCAAACATAAAAACATTATCACGACCTAATAATTTGCTAAGAACTTTATTGCAAAAAGATCTCGGCTATACGCTGATGTACATATTCTTAATAGTTTTAGTAGTAAACAATTCACGCTACTTTCAATCTATTTCGAAACCCTTACAAGATTTCGCTGTAATTATCTACCAAAAATCCCTAAAGGCCATGCTAAAATAAGCATTTACTAGTGTTAAAAAAGAATCAATTGCGCGACTCTCCAGACAACTGCTTTTTTGATTTCTACACCACCAGAAATAAAATCAATCATAACGAAAATCATGAGTATTAAACCCGATACATGGATCCGCCGTATGGCACGACAACATAACATGATAGTGCCTTTTGTCGACAATCAGGTCCGAAACAAAACAGAAGGTCGTGTTATCTCGTTTGGCACATCAAGCTATGGTTACGACGTCCGTTGCTCTGATGAATTTAAAATTTTTACCAATATTAATTCTGCTATTGTCGACCCAAAAGACTTTGACCAAAACAGTTTTGTCGATGTTAAATCTGATGTCTGCATCATTCCCCCCAATTCGTTTGCACTGGCTCGGACTGTCGAATTTTTTAAAATACCCCGTGATGTACTGACCATTTGTCTTGGAAAATCAACCTATGCCCGTTGCGGCATCATTGTCAATGTAACACCACTGGAGCCTGAGTGGGAGGGCCATGTCACATTGGAATTTTCAAACACCACCCCTTTGCCGGCGAAAATATATGCCAATGAAGGGGTAGCTCAAATGTTATTTTTCGGCGCTGATGAAGTGTGTGAAAACTCCTATAAAGACCGCGACGGAAAATACCAGGGTCAAGAAGGTGTAACATTACCAAAAGCATAACACCTTAAAATACACGCTATTCCACAATAATCATGACCTCCCCAATTAACGCTGAAAACTTCTTCAAACAAGCATGCTTTTTTGAGGCTTCTCTCATTGGTGTTGCGCTGATCTTAGGTTGGCTAGCTGACATCAACCCATTTGCCTCACTACACTTCTCAGAAATAGCCTTTTTGCACGGCATTATCGCCACACTACCAATCTTTATTATTTTCCTGGCACTGTATCAACTCAACATACAAGCCTTAATCAAAATTAAGACACTGCTTTTAGATATGCTAGGCCCGGTACTACTTCGTTATCACTGGAGCGATTTACTCATCTTAGCCGCAATAGCCGGAATCTCAGAAGAAATACTATTTAGAGGTGTTATACAACCGTGGATGGAAAATTATTGGGGCATGCTAACAGGACTAATCGTCAGCAGTATTTTATTTGGTCTGGTCCATGCTGTCACATTACTTTACTTCTTATTAGCCGCATTAACGAGTACTTACTTAGGTCTACTCTTAGATATTGAGTCCTCACGCAATTTACTTATTCCTATTGTCACCCATGGCCTCTATGACTTTCTTGCCTTTTTAGTGATTGCACACTCCTACCGCTGCCAACAAAAAAACAACGACTAATATGCATGACTCTTCCGAATTACCACTACAAAAAGACCTTTTTATCGCTTGGCTAATATGGTGGGGACTCGTATTAGCCCTCATTACCATTACCTTAATCGGTCATTTTAATGGTGATCAATACCGCCTCAACCCACCGAATAATTCCTTGGTTTTCTTACGAACCGTTTTCTATGGCCTTGCCATTATCACATTCCCTATTACTAATATCATTCGCCATATCATGGTCCGTTTAAACCAGACAATGATTAACGACAAAACAGCAAAAACACGCTACCAGTTAACCACTCTCATTTCTATGCTAGCTGCTGACTCAATTGGCTTTTATGGTATTGCCCTATACCTTTGGGGCGACCCGATTAATACCCTCTATATCTTCTCACTATTATCGGGTTTAGCCTTTTTCCTTTATCGCCCGAAGTTTAATGAATATCTCACTATTCATGAAGCACTAAACACCTCTTCACAGAAAACCATTGACTAGTGATTATCCAGCTCAATTAATTCAAAATCATGAGTAATCTCGACTGATTTTTCCAGCATTATTGAGGCCGAACAATATTTTTCTGCCGACAATTGAATAGCTCGCATCACCACAGTTTCTTTAAGTTGACGTCCTGTAACAACAAAATGAACATGAATACGACTAAAAACCTTAGGTACCGTTTCTACACGTTCAGCAGTAATTTCTGCTACACAATCTGTGACATCATGGCGACCCTTTTTCAAAATATGAATAACATCGAATGTTGTACAGCCCCCCATACCTAATAACAACATTTCCATCGGCCGAACACCCATATTGCGGCCACCGTTTTCCGGTGGACCATCCATAATAACTGCATGGCCACTTTCTGACTCACCCACAAACATTGCATCACCCAGCCATTTAATTCTTGTTGTCATTTTCTTCCGTCTTCCCTTGATAATAAAGCGTTAGAGTAGCATATTTTATGCTGTGCAATTATAGGGCTATAATAAAAGATAAATTGACGCAAACCCAGAGCTTCTTAACTGATGGCAAACCTATTCACCGTAACCCCACACACTGCAATTGACCAAATCATTACTCTAGAACAACTGCATGCGGGCAATCTTCACGCCAACACAATGCAACACTACCCCGCAGGTAAAGGCGTTAACGTTGCCAAAACAATCACCGCAATGAAAGCCTGCGTTACTGTCCTAGGTTTTATTGGGCAACAATCAATACCATCATTTCAACCATTAAAATCACAGTTATTGACTACCGATTTTTCTATTGTTTCAGGGTACACCCGTCACAATATCACCTTACAAACCACCACGATTGAGCAAGAAACACATATCCGAACACCCGGGTTTGTAGTCACCACAACAGACAGACATGCATTAATTAATAAAATTAATACACTAACGAAGCCTGATGACATTATTATTTTATCTGGTAGCCTACCACAAGGCGCCAACATACAATTTTATGCCGATATTATCTCCCACTGCCGACAAAAGTCCGCCCGCGTATTCTTAGATACTAACGGCCCGAATATCACCCTGAGCGTTGCAGCACGACCCTTTCTTATTAAACCAAACTTAGCAGAAATGGAATCACTGGCAGGACATCGGCTCACCTCTAATCGAGCAATTATAAATGCCGCACAACGCTTTATTGATCAAGGCATCAACGTTGTTATTGTTTCACTTGGAAAAAAGGGAATCATCGCTGTTACACAAACAAATGCCTTCCTGGCTTACTGCGAAAAACTTCCCGCCCAAAAACTTATCACGACTGTAGGTTGTGGTGATGCACTTGTGGGTGGCTTAGCGCTTGCCTACCAAGAAAATGAATCATTTGCCGAGACGATTAAACTGGCTGTTAGTTGCGCAACGGCAAACCTCTTTAGCCAAGAACCTGGAATGGTTTCTAGCCAACTAGTAGATAAAATCAAATCAACTATCAGGCTAGTTTCATTATAGAATCAACGATTTTATAACTCCCTATAAGAATAACCAACAAAAAATAGTTATAATAGGGCCTTAAAGGCTCAATTTATAGCCGACATAAAGAATTTTTTTCATAATAAATGCGGAAAGCACTCATTTTTTATTAAAAAATAATTATCGTAGGGTTCATGGTATAAAAATAGCCCTTTATGGCAATCTGAGCTTTGAGCGATCCATTGTCTTCCCGTAAATAGCACTACTTAAATATTTTATATGCAAGACCAAATAACTGAAGACGAATTTGATCACTATGCTCAACAAGGCTATAACCGGATTCCCATTACCCGTGAAATTCTGGCGGATTTGGACACGCCTCTCAGCGCCTACGTTAAATTAGCCGACCAACCTTACTCCTATTTATTCGAATCAGTGCATGGTGGTGAACAATGGGGTCGTTATTCAATCATTGGATTACCCTGTAAAACTCAAATTAAAATTTTTGAAAATACCATTCGTATTGAAGAACAGGGACAGATCAAAGAAGAGCATACGGTTGAAAACCCTTTACGATGGATTGAAACCTTTAAAGAACAATTTAAGGTACCAGATATCCCTGGTCTGCCCCGGTTCCATGGGGGCTTAGTCGGTTACTTTGGCTATGAAACCATTGGCTATATCGAACCCAAACTAAAATCGCAAGGTAAATCCGACCCCCTACAAACTCCAGATATTTTATTAATGGTTTCAGAAGAAATGCTGGTTTTTGATAACTTGTCCGGAAAAATGTTGCTCTTAACCCATGCCTGTCCAAAACAACCTAAAGCTTATCAAGCTGCCTGTAACCGTCTTGACTTGCTAATTCAACAACTCCGTGAAAGTTCTGCTAAGCCGCACAAACAATCACAACCTACATCAGTTGACGAGCAAGATTTTATCTCTGGCTTTACTCAGGAAGGCTTTGAAAATGCGGTCAAAAAAGCTAAAGACTATATTGTTGCCGGCGACATCATGCAGGTAGTTCTATCACAACGAATGTCCATCCCTTATTCTGCACCGGCATTAGATCTCTACCGCGCTTTACGGTGTTTAAACCCTTCACCCTATATGTACTTCCTCAATCTTGAGGACTTCCATATTGTTGGTTCCTCGCCTGAAATATTAGTACGTTTAGAAGATAACACCGTTACCGTTAGACCGATTGCCGGAACACGTCCCAGAGGCGCAACAGCGACACAAGATATTGCCCTGGAACAAGAATTATTATCAGACCCTAAAGAATTAGCTGAACACTTAATGCTCATTGATTTAGGCCGTAATGATGCCGGCCGAATAGCTTCCACAGGAAGCGTGGAGCTCACAGATAAAATGATTATTGAGCGCTACTCTCATGTCATGCATATTGTTTCCAATGTAACGGGCCGTTTACAAGAAGATAAAAATGCCTTCGATGTTTTAGAAGCAACATTTCCTGCCGGCACAGTCAGCGGGGCACCTAAAATAAGAGCAATGGAAATAATAAACGAATTTGAGCCTGTCAAAAGAGGCATATACTCGGGTGCTGTGGGTTATATCTCTTGGTCAGGAAATCTCGATACTGCAATCGCTATACGTACTGCCATTATCAAAGATAAAACATTACATATTCAAGCCGGTGCCGGTATTGTTTATGACTCCGTACCGAGAAACGAATGGGATGAAACCATGAATAAAGGGCGCGCCATTTTCAAAGCCGTCAGCATGGCAGAAGCTGGTCTAGAAGGGGACTATAAATCATGAATGCCATTAAAGTTGTCATGGTCGATAATTACGACTCATTCACTTACAATTTAGTGCAATATCTTGGTGAACTAGGTGCCCAAGTTACGGTGGTTCGTAATGACCAAACCAGCATTAATGAAATCAAAGCAATGGCACCGGACAAATTAGTAATTTCCCCCGGTCCCTGTACACCCAATGAAGCTGGTATTTCTGTAGAAGCCATTAAAGAATTTTCAGACCAATGCCCCATTCTAGGGGTGTGCCTTGGACACCAAAGTATTGGGCACGCCTTTGGGGGAGAAATAACCCATGCCAAACGTATCATGCATGGAAAAACATCCCTTATTTATCACCAAAATTCCGGTGTTTTCAATGGCCTTAGAAAACCTTTTGAAGCCACCCGATATCATTCCTTAGTCATCGATCAAAACACATTACCTACCTGCCTGGAAATGACAGCATGGACTGAAGATGACTCGGGTGATATTGAAGAGATCATGGGCATACGTCATAAAGAATATGATATCGAGGGTGTTCAATTTCACCCCGAATCCATTTTGTCTGAACACGGTCATGATTTGCTACAAAACTTTCTTACTGGAGCGCGCTAATGGAAATGCCAAAAGCCCTACAGTTATTACTTGATGGTCAAGACCTAAACTCTGAACAGATGCATACCATTATGCATCTCATCATGGCCGGCAAAACCACACCTGCTCAAATTGCTGGATTTTTAATTGCCTTACGATTAAAAGGTGAAACCGTCAATGAAATAGCTGCTGCTGCTACCGTGATGCGAGAGTTAGCTACACCCGTCAATATTACCGGTCAACACGTTATTGATACCTGCGGTACCGGTGGAGATGGTGCTAACACCTTTAATATTTCGACAACAGTTGCTTTTGTTGTCGCTGCTGCCGGCGGCCAAGTAGCTAAGCATGGCAACCGGTCTGTTTCCAGTCGTTCCGGTAGCGCTGACGTTCTTGAAGCCGCTGGCGTTAATCTAGACTTGTCTGCAAAACAAGTCAGCCAATGTGTTGAAGCCATTGGCGTCGGATTTCTCTTTGCCCCCAAACATCACAGCGCCATGAAGTATACGATTGGTCCACGCAAAGAAATGGCTGTCAGAACTATTTTCAATTTATTAGGCCCTCTCTCTAATCCTGCAGGTGCCAAAAATCAGTTAATCGGTGTTTTTTCCGAACAATGGGTCGAACCATTAGCTCAAGTACTACACAAACTGGGTAGCGAACATGTACTCATCGTTAATGCTGAAGACGGGCTTGATGAAATTAGCATTAATTCAGCGACAACAGTCGCCGAATTAATAAATGGCCAAGTTCGCACTTTTTCAATTACACCCGAACAATTTGGCTTTCAACGTGCACCACTCAGCACACTGGCTGTCGATAGTATTCAAAATAGTCTAAATACTCTAAAAAGCGTACTCAAAGGAGAGTCTGGACCTGCAAAAGATATAGTCTGTCTGAATGCAGGCGCCGCCATTTATGCTGCAAATTTAACGGAAACCCTAGACTCAGGGGTCCAAAGAGCACAATATATTATTGATAATGGACTTGCGTTTGAAAAACTACAACAACTCTGCCATCTTTCCAATCGTTTATAAAAGTAACCTTCTAATAAATTATGACTAACGCACCGGATATTCTCACCAAAATATTAGCCACAAAGGCGGATGAAATAAGCCGAAGAAAAACCCGCATGTCGATTAATGACTTAGAATCGATTATTCAAGAGACCGAAGCCCCAAGGGGGTTTGCAAATGCACTCCAATCAAAAGCACAGGCAAAGCAACCAGCAATCATTGCTGAGATTAAAAAAGCTTCCCCTAGCAAAGGAGTTATTCGTGAAAATTTTCAACCCATAGAGATTGCTAAAGATTATAGCTTTCATGGTGCAACCTGCCTCTCAGTTCTGACCGACAAACAGTATTTCCAAGGTTCAGAGGTTTATCTCCAAATGGTTAGAGAAGCCTGCCCGTTACCAACCCTAAGAAAAGACTTCATGATTGATTCCTATCAAATTTATGAAGCCCGCGCCCTTGGTGCTGACTGTATTCTACTGATCGTTGCAGCTCTCAACGACAGCCAAATGATGGAACTGGCACAAACAGCTTCTGAATTAGGAATGGACATTTTAGTTGAAGTACATAATAACGTCGAATTACAACGCGCGCTTTTTCTTGACACCCCTCTCATTGGCATTAACAACCGTAATTTACGCACTTTTGAAACATCGCTAACTACAACACTTGAACTTAAAGAGAGCATCCCTGAAGACCGACTCGTCATTACTGAAAGTGGTATTCATACACAAGCTGATATTAAACTAATGCTTGAAAACGACATCTACACCTTCTTAGTGGGGGAATTATTTATGCGAGCTGATCATCCTGGTCAAAAAATGCACGACTTATTTTTCACACTGTAAGAGAAATCAACTAGCCTAGTAGCCGTCTTAATAACGCATTTAATTCCGGCGGGGATTGATAATCTCGGCCGCGATTAACAATAAGCGATGTCACCAATGCCGTAGTCTCCTCAAGATCATCGTTAACCACAATAAAATCATATTCATCGTAGTGACTCATTTCACTCACGGCAGATTCCATTCTACGTCGAATCACCTCCTCACTATCTTGACCCCGGTCTTGTAATCGCTGCTCCAAAATAGCCCGTGATGGCGGTAAAATAAAAATAGAAAGACTCTCCGGTAACGCCTCACGTACCTGCTTTGCTCCCTGCCAATCGATTTCTAAAATAACATCAAGCCCCTGACTCAACAAATGCTCTAAATAACTTTTTGAAGTACCATAAAAATTATCGAATACTTGAGCATGCTCTATAAAACCATCGTTAGAAAGCAATGCTTTAAATTGCTCAACCGTAACAAAGAAATAATCTTCACCCTCTAACTCACCTGGCCTTTTAGCTCGAGTAGTATGTGAAATAGAAACTCTTAAATTACCTAAACCTTTGATCAGACGTTTAACCACACTCGTCTTGCCGGCACCCGATGGTGCTGAAATAATAAATAACTGCCCTAATAACATTTTGTCACTCAACTGTCTCTCTGCACTTTAAAGCGCTAACCTTTTAAAAACTCAAATATATCGCTAATAATAAACGAGTTAAATAATAATTATTTGCAATCACTACTCAGACTTTGCACAAAAACCCATCGACACAGAATCTTCATCGAAAACATATTCAAAGCCTTTAGCTAATACATAACGACCATTGACAGGATTAAAATTGAACATATATCCATTATGATCACCATTCACACAAGATTTTTTTTCTTGAAAAGAACTCATTTCTTTCCATGGCAAACGACACCTATACCTACGGCTCTTATAATCACCAGGTAACATCAATGTCATATCTCCATCCTCGAAAATATGCATCTCAAATTTTTTAATTAAAAACTCTCGTTTTTGTTTTTTCTTATCAATTCCTTTTAAATCATCAGAACAAAAATATACATCCTCCGCTATCACGACCATGGACACTAGCCATAATATAACGCCTAAATACCTCATATCGCTCACCCCAATGTCCTGTATAACAGAAACTCTAAGCCCTTAAACTTCACTCCAAAGTTAATAAAACCAAGACCACCTGATGTTATGACCTGTAGCATACAGGTCTATCACCTGATTATTCCTATTCTATTTTTAACCAACGCCTCATTCTTTTTTGAAAAACATTCCTTGTTGCCTTGGTTTTCTCTTTTTGTTCCTCTTTTAATGGGTTATTATCTTCTACTTGATATGAATGTAGTTTAGCTAATCTAACTTCTAATTCCTGAATCTTCACTAGCCCTTGTGTTAATTGCTTAATATGGCTTAGCATCTCCACACGCGCTTTCTTAAATTCCCCACCCAATTGCTCTAATTGACGATTATCCTTAGCAATTTGAATTAGGTCAGGTTCACCTTTACCATAACTAGACATTGATACCATCAACAACACCGCAAAAATAACACCAATCACTGGATTTATTTTCATAACACCCCCTTCTTGTCCGTTTAACTTTGCTAACAATTTAGCTTTCACAGCACTCTTTTTTAGCCAAAAATAAGAACAAAGAAAACTATTGATTTATTATCTACGCCTTAAATTTATTGATGTCAACGATAATCACACACTCTCAATTTACATGTTCACAAAAGCACATCTATAAAGCCGTAACACCCTTGATGATTTAAAGCATTTGGAATAAGCCCTTAGCATAAAACAACTGAATTAACTCGTTAGCGTGAACATCGTCATTCATATCAGCGCTGACGAAATTAACTGACAGATAAATACTTAACAACACAGACACAATGAATTGAATTCATCTAATTCAATAATCATTCTATATTCTGGACCTGCTCTCTCATTTGTTCTATTAAGACTTTAAGTTCAATTGCAATTTGCGTCATTTCCTTATCGCCTGATTTAGACCCTAGGGTATTGGCCTCACGATTCATTTCCTGCATTAAAAAGTCAAGCCGCCTTCCAACTGGCTGATGTTGATTCAAGTTATGTTCAACTTCCTTAAGGTGGGTTGCTAGTCGGTCTAATTCTTCAGCCACATCCAGCTTATGAGTAATTAGCACCATCTCTTGTTCCAAGCGATCAATATCAGGATTAATTGACAACTCTTCAATGCGTCTACTCATCCGTTGCCGTATCTGTTCAAGCACCTCAGGGAGACGTATGAACGCACGCTCAACAAACTGTTGCATTTGTCCAGATCGCTGTTTAAGCAACAACGCTAGCTCAGCACCTTCTCGAGCCCTTAATGCCACAAGTTCTGTTAACGTCTCAGTCACAAGGGCATTAAGAATTTGCGCTAAATCTTCGGCCGGCACTTCCGGTTCAACTTGCACACCCGGAAACATTAAAATATCCAGTGCCGAAATCAATTGCGGTTTGTCCATCATCCCTTCGATCTCTTCTGTCGCTGAGACTATTGCTCGAACAACATCAGAATTAATATGCACCGTTGAAGTATCTGCTGTTATCTTCTTGTAATTTAATACACACTCAATTTTACCGCGGCTTAACGCTTGGCCCAATAATGCTCGAATATCAGTTTCAGCAAACTTAAAAAGTTCTGGCAATTTCAATGTCACATCACTATAACGATGATTCACTGAACGTAATTCACAGTAAATAGTCATGTGTTCGATACGGCTTTCCCCGCTCGCAAAGGCGGTCATACTTTTAATCATAGTAAACCAGATAATCTAAAAATTTAATTCTTCTTGACCTACATTATAACGACTTCAACAACAAAGATCTTTACACTACAACTTACTCATACCGTCTCTTATTGCTAAATGCGGTATAATCTGTAAATTTTTATCAAGGTAGACTCATGAGACCTAGTGGACGCTCCCCTAACCAACTTAGAGAAATTAACATTACCTGTGGCTATACCAAACACGCTGAAGGCTCTGTATTAATCGAATTCGGAGAAACACGCGTCCTGTGTAACGCCAGTGTTGAAAACCGTATTCCTCGCTTTTTAAAGGGATCAGGACAGGGTTGGGTTACAGCAGAATATGGCATGTTACCCCGGTCAACCCATAGCCGTATGAAACGTGAAGCAGGCATGGGCAAACAGGGTGGTCGCACCCTGGAGATTCAACGTCTTATTGGTCGCTCACTGCGCGCCGCAATGCGTCTTGATTATTTAGGCGAAAAAACGATCACCGTTGACTGTGATGTTTTACAAGCCGATGGCGGCACTCGTACAGCTGCAATTACCGGGGGCTTTGTCGCATTAAATCTTGCAATCAATAAATTACTGGCTGAACAAAAAATTAAAAAAAATCCCATCATTGGTCAAATTGCTTCAATTTCCGTTGGTATTTATCAAGGTGTTCCTATTCTTGACCTTGATTACCTAGAAGACAGCAATGCTGAAACGGATATGAATGTCGTTATGAATGATGCCGGAGCGTTTATAGAAATTCAAGGTACAGCCGAAGGTCACGCTTTTCGAAAAGAAGAATTAGATCAAATGACTACTTTAGCAGAAGGTGGAATCTCCCAGTTATTAACACTTCAAAACCAAGCACTAAGTTAAATCAATATGCCAGCCAAAACTAATGAAATTATTTTAGCCAGTGGTAATGCAGGCAAAATTCGTGAGATTCAAGCTATATTAAACCAACACACTATCATTCCCCAGGCACAATTTAATTTGGTAGAGGCTGAAGAAACCGGACAAACATTTATTGAGAATGCTCTCATCAAAGCACGTCATGCAACAACTTTGTGTCATCGCCCTGCTATTGCAGATGACTCAGGACTGGTGGTTGATGCACTTGATGGTGCCCCAGGCGTCATTTCTGCACGTTATGCTGGAGCAAAAGCAAGCGATGCTGAAAACCTGACCAAAGTTTTACAACAATTAGGCAACACACCTGCAACAAAACGTAGTGCCCGATTTATTTGTGTCATTGCCTTTTTAAATCACCCTGATGACCCTTGCCCCATCATTGCTCAGGGTGTGTGGGAAGGACAAATCTTATTTAAACCTCAAGGGAAACATGGCTTTGGTTATGACCCCATCTTTTGGCTTCCCGAACAAAATTGCAGTTCAGCAGAGCTTAGCCCAGAAATAAAAAACAATTTAAGCCACCGGGGCCAAGCCTTACAACAATTTCAACAACAACTAAAGCCTTAACCAGCCGATTTACTTACCGCTGCCAACAGCGTCTATGAAGCCTATTCAATCTACGTCTTTAAGCCTGTACATACATTTTCCTTGGTGCCTTCAAAAATGCCCCTATTGTGATTTTAATTCGCATGAGTTTGCCGGAGAACTCCCAGAACAAAACTACATCAAGGCATTGCTTAAAGACTTAGAACAAGATATTAATTTCTTTAAAGAGTCTCGACCGATTGAAAGTATTTTTATGGGTGGAGGCACTCCAAGCCTTTTCTCCCCAAAGTCTATTCATACTTTATTAGAAAATATTAAAAAATTAACCCCGGTAAGCAATACAGCGGAAATTACACTTGAAGCCAATCCCAGCACCTTCGAAAATCAAAAATTTTCTGACTTTAAAAATGCTGGAATTAACCGTCTTTCCATTGGCATTCAAAGTTTTAATAATTCATTGCTGAAAAACCTAGGCCGCAGTCATAATAGCCAAATGGCTATGAATGCCGGAGAGATCGCACACTCTGCCGGATTCCATAATTTTAATCTTGATTTAATGTTCGGGTTACCCGGCGGTTCTCTAAAGACCAGCCTTTTCGATATAAAAACTGCTATTTCATTACAGCCTAGCCATATTTCGTTATACCAATTAACTCTTGAACCTAATACCTATTTCCATAAATTTCCTCCGACACTACCGGACGATGATGACATCTTTCATACACAAACGGCTTGCCAACAACAATTAAATGAATCTCAGTTTCAACAATATGAAATATCTGCATATTCACAATTAAATAAACAATGCCAACATAATCTAAATTACTGGACTTTTGGTGATTACCTCGGTATTGGTGCTGGTGCTCACGGAAAAATCAGCCAAGACACACCCGATACGATCTACCGTTACTGGAAACTCAAAAACCCACAACATTATCTTAAAGCCGCTAATAGTGAAAAACGCATCGGCGACTGCAAGAAGATTGCAATACTTGAATTACCACTGGAATACATGATGAATCAATTACGTTTAACGCAAGGTTTTTATCTTTCTGATTATCAGAATAGAACAGGATTACCCAACTCTTCGCTCTACCCAGCATTACAACAATGCATTGACATGAAATTATTAACCCTTAACGATAATCATGTCCGTTGCACAACTCAGGGCTGGAACTTCGTAGACCGTATCTTAGAACAATTCTTTATCGATTAAAGCGACACCCGTTTCACGTTGACCCGATGTATAATAGAATTCTAATTCTTTAAATCAATTAAAATTATGCTTGATTTCCAAAAAGACTTTATTACTTACGCCTTGCATGCGCAGGTGCTCAAATTTGGTGAATTTACATTAAAATCAGGCCGTAAAAGTCCTTACTTTTTTAATACCGGTTTATTTAATACTGGTAAACAACTTGGAAAATTAGGCGAGTTCTATGCTCTCGCTCTACAGCAATCAAATTTAAATCCTGACGTTCTTTATGGCCCTGCCTACAAAGGCATTCCCTTAGTTAGTACCACTTCAATTGCATATAGCAAATTGCTTCATCAAGACACCCCATTCAGTTTTAACCGCAAAGAGACCAAAGACCATGGCGAAGGTGGAAACCTCGTTGGAGCGCCCTTACAAGGTCAAATCTTAATCTTAGATGACGTCATTACTGCCGGCACATCTGTTCGTGAGTCCGTTGAAGTCATCACCCAAGCAGGCGCAACCCCTTGCGGTGTTTTAATTGCCTTAGATCGTCAAGAAAAAGGCCCAAATAATCGCTCAGCAATTGCCGAAGTAGAAGAAGAATTCAAAATTCCAGTTTTTTCTATCATTAATCTAGAAACCATCATTAGCTATCTCGCTCAAGAACCCCAATATAATGATAAATTAGCAAGCATCACACAATATCAAAAAAACTACGGTATAGGTTCTTAGACTTTACGAAAAATAAGATCCCAAACCCCGTGCCCTAAACGAATACCTCGATTCTCAAATTTTGTTAATGGTCGATAATCCGGACGCGAACAAAAGTCACCACGAGGGCTTTCATTAACTAACATGTTGTTTTCTCCGGTAACTGCTAACATCACCTCAGCATATGCTTGCCAATCGGTCGCCATATGTAAATAACCACCCGACTTCAGCTTTTGAGTGACTAATGCAATAAAATGGCTGTTAACAATGCGCCTTTTATGATGACGTTTTTTCGGCCATGGGTCCGGAAAAAAAAGCTGCAAACCTGATAAGCTATTATCACTAATTTTTTCCGATAATATTTCAATTGCATCATGGCAAAATACTCTGACATTTTTAGTTTGGGTCTCCTCAAGGTCCAACAATAAATGTCCAACACCCGGCCGATGGACTTCTATACCAATATAATCTTGTTCCGAATTTGCACGCGCCATTTCAGCAAGCGCCTGACCATTGCCAAAACCTATCTCAACAATCAATGGGGCTTGCCGACCAAAAACCGATGGGATCTCTAGTGGTTTTTCATAAGATAACCCATATTTATCCCACCACTGTTCCAGTGCAAACTGCTGCCCCGGCGTAATGCGTCCCTGTCGCCTTATAAAACTACGAATAACAGGGGTTTTAACTTTTGAAGAATCAAGCATTTTGAATTTAAACGGGAGCTATAAAAAAGGCAGATCTATTAATACATCTACTTTAGAACACAGATTGTATCGATAGCAAACTACTTTTTTAACTTATAAAAATAATCCATCAATCGGTGAAGATGCAGATGCAAAACGCTTGCGCGCCATTCGCCCAGCTCTATAGGCCTCTCTGCCTGCCTCAATTCCTTTTTTCATAGCCGAAGCCATTAAAATTGGCTCTTGTGCTTCTGCTATGGCTGTATTCATCAAAACACCTGCACAGCCTAATTCCATTGCAACGGCAGCATCTGACGCCGTACCAACACCCGCATCTACTAAAATAGGAACATTGGCATTCTCAACAATAGTCAAAATATTATAAGGATTTCGTATTCCTAACCCTGAGCCAATGGGTGCTGCTAATGGCATTACTGCAACACAGCCAATCTCCTCCAATTGCTTTGCAACAATAGGATCATCATTGGTATAAACCATTACATCAAAACCATCAGAAACTAATATCTTAGCTGCTTCTAATGTTGCTACTATATCCGGAAAGAGTGTTTTCTCATCGCCTAAAACTTCCAATTTAACTAACCGGTGGCCATCTAAAAGTTCCCGCGCTAAACGACAAGTACGAACAGCATCATCAACCGTATAACACCCTGCAGTATTCGGCAAAATGGTAAATTTCTCCGGCGAAATAATATCAAGCAAATTAGGCTCATCAGGGTTTTGACCAATATTCGTTCGTCGAATGGCAACCGTCACGATTTCTGCACCACTGGCCTCAATCGCCAAGTATGTCTCATTCAAATCTTTATATTTACCTGTACCGACCAACAATCGCGAATGAAATGTTTTATCTGCTATGGTGAATCCGTCACTTTGGCCACCCCCAATAGCTTGCACAATTTCTAAACGATCATTAGCAATCAAAATCTTACTGACATGCTGATCAAAAGGTAAAATTTCTTTATTCAGCTCAACAGCTATACGTTTATTTTCAAAGCCTAAATCACTAACAAGGTCAGCAATACTTGCCCCTTCTTTCAGAGATTTTTTTTCACCATTTACATAAATATCCATACTGTTAACCTTAAGTTCTATTTATTTTTTCTACGTTTCAAAACAGCTTCTGCTAATACCTTTAGTAATTCAACGGTTTCTTCCCAACCCAGACAAGCATCCGTTATACTCTGTCCAAAAACCAATGACTCACCATTTGTAACATCTTGACGACCGGCAACCAAATGGCTCTCAATCATCGCACCAATAATACGATGATCTCCGCCACTAATCTGGCCAGCAACATCCTCACCAACGAGAATCTGACGATGGCACTGCTTCATACTATTAGCATGACTAAAATCTATCATAATGTTTGGCTTTAATTGTGCAGCTTCTAATACATTTGCAGCCTGATCCACACCAACGGCATCATAATTTGGTCCATCATGGCCACCTCTTAAAATTAAATGAGTATCCTCATTACCCGTTGTCGAAAAAATTGCTGAGTGGCCAGCATGGGTCAATGATAAGAAATGATGAGCACTCCTTGCACAACCAATTGCATCAACCGCAATTTTAACCGTACCGTCGGTTGCATTCTTAAAGCCAACGGCACATGACAAACCTGACGCTAACTCTCGGTGTACTTGACTCTCAGTCGTTCTAGCACCAATTGCACCCCAGGAGATTAAATCAGAAATATATTGCGGGGTGATTAAGTCTAAATATTCTGTTGCCGCTGGCACCCCTAAACTATTTACGTCCAACAACAATTTACGTGCAACGCGTAAACCCTTATTGATATTAAAACTAGCATCTAAATCAGGATCGTTAATTAATCCCTTCCACCCAACTGTGGTACGTGGTTTCTCAAAATAAACCCGCATAATTATTATTAATTCACCCTGAAAGCTCTTTTTAAGCTGAACCAAGCGTTCGGCATAGACCAAAGCTGCCTCAGGATCATGAATAGAACAAGGACCTACTACAACAACCAAACGATCATCTTGACCACTGAGAACCTGATGAATATCTAATCTAGCCCCCAAAACAGTTTTCGCAGCCGACTCTATAATCGGTAATTCACGATGAACCGCATCAGGTACAATAACCTCCTTTGTTTCACTAATACGAAGATCGTCTGTATTTAGTTTTTTCTCTAAAATATTTACCATTTCTCAATTAATTAATTAATTCAGTGTCATAAAGCTATGTATAAACTTTTCAATTCTACCTTTTTTAAGGTTAAATTGTTAGCACTGGCCCGTTAATTTTCTCCTCGTCGCATTTTAAAATCCACTTAACATCAACTCAATCAAATTGTTTAACTCAAAACATCTGTCAAAAACACTTTTGCAGGCCAACTCTAATAGCTTTTACTTTTTTATTATTTTGATAACACCGTGTCTTCCATCCTAAAAGCATATAAACTAACAGATACGCAGATGATTAAAAGCATTAACCTTCAAAAATGACCATATCACCACACGAGCAGAATTTTAGCCTAGAAAAAATCAACCAAGAAACAGCAAAAATAAAATGGGCTGATCTACAACGCTTTTTTGCTGCAGGACAAACCATCTACATTGCACCCGAACTTGACCTTATTAATACTGCCCAACATATTGCTTCGGACAACAAGACCATCATTGAACAGGCCATGGGCAAAAAATCCATTCATCCAGTTACTGATGATCAAGCCAAAGAATGGCTTGCCAACGATATTACAACATGGACTGTTGTGGTTAAACCTTGGTTACTAGTCCAGCCCATCAACCATAAGAACGATTAAGGGTAACTATGGGCCGATGGAGACCTCCTCCCCCTCAATCCTCGCCTTATATTAGTGCTGAGGGTTTTGAAACATTACAACTTGAATTAAAAGGTCATTGGCAAAAACGCAAACTTGTAACTGAGGCATTATCCGCTGCCGCCGCGGAAGGCGACCGTTCTGAAAATGCCGAATATATTTATCGTAAAAAAGAGCTACGTGAGATTGATCGCCGCATTCGTTATCTGCAAAAAAGACTACCCAACCTTAAAGTCATCAGAGAGCAACCCTCAGACCTAACACGTATTTTTTTTGGCGCTCAAGTCACTCTTAAAAATGATGAAGATAAAATCGTAAAATACCGAATAGTCGGAGCTGATGAAATCACTTCCTCTGGTAACATCAGTTTAGACTCGCCACTGGCGAAGGCATTACTCAGAAAATCCAACCACGATACGGTCTCAATTTCTACAAAGTACGGGAAAAAAAACTATACAGTACTTGCAATCATCTACAACTGAAAATGAAACAATTACTACTACTTAGACATGCTAAATCAGACTGGTCTACGCAAAGTTCTGATATTAATCGACCACTTAACTCACGTGGTAAAAAAAACGCCCATTTACTGGGAAAGTGGCTTCAACAAAACCCAGACTGTCATCCTGATTATATCCTGTGTTCGCCGGCGAAACGCACTCTGGAAACCATACAAATAGCAATGAAATCATTAAAGTCTCACATAGCTATTCAAAGTGATGATCGACTTTATCTCGCATCAGTGACTACTATTCTTAAAATCCTGACATCCCTTGATAGTCGTTATCAACGGATACTCTTAGTGGGTCATAACCCCGGCTTTGAGCATTTATTAAACTGGTTAACAGAAACCAATGCATACGAACTAAACTCTGGAAAGATAGTCACTACCTGTAATCTTGCAAAGTTAAACCTTGCAACAACAGTAAACCCCTTTCAACAAGGTCAATCTCATCTGCTTTTTCTAAAACGACCTAATGATTTTAAACACGATTTAGAGATTACTTAAGGCTGAACCCTATCCTCAGTCAGGGCCGGTTGAACTAACAACCCATCCTCGTTAGGTAGATAATTAACATCCCTTATACCGTTCAAGTAATTCAGTTCAAATGCTTTAGTTCCGTCCCGGTGCCATCGGGTAGAAACACCGTCCAACTCTCCATTCTTATAATTGGCTGACCATGCCAACTGGCCGTTGTCATACCACTCCTCCACCAAGCCATCATATTGTCCAAGCCGATAAAAACCATTCCAAGCCTTCTGAGCATTGGCATACCATAATGTAATTTGCCCATCCATAACGCCTTGTCGATAATAACCTTCTTGCTTTATCTGTCCATTACGATGCCAAAACAAAACAAAACCATCGAGTTTTCCCTTAAGATAACCGCCTAATTCAGCGAGTTGTCCTTCGCGATACCAAATAAAATTTGTTTTATCCAACAAACCTTCCGTGTAATTTGCTTCCTGTTTATGTTGACCATTGTCATACCACTGACTAAAGCGCCCGTCGAGCTGACCTTTTTTATAATTCTCATAACGTGCTAACTGTCCATTCTCATACCAAAAAAACTGATCAGAATGTAAAAACCCATCACGATAATTATTTTCTTGTTTTTTCTGTCCATTCTCATACCACTGAGTCACTAACCCTTCTAATTCACCACCCTTGCGCATTCCTTCCCAAGCTTTTTGATCATGTAAATACCAAATCACTTCAAATCCTTCTGTACCAAAAAGGGCAATATCTTCCACTGCTTGTTTTTCACTGTTTTCTAAAATAACAAAAAAACGATTCGTTATCGGGGCTGGCTCAATGCTTAATAAGGAATCAGTTCCTACTTGACCTTTTTCTATCACCGGTAGTTGTGCTAAAACAGTACTGCTGTGAATCATTAACAAAAAAAAGATATTCCGCATAGTCCTTATTTTCTCTTTATAAAAATCATAAACCCTTTTACCAATTGCAGATAATACCAATTATTAACTTTATTAAAAAAATACTTTCCTACTAGACATTTTCATTATCTTGCAATCTATCTCGCGCTAAACATATTCTTCTTTAATACCTTCTGTCGTGTCGGTAATTGCATCAATACCCATTGCTGTTTCCTTGACTTCATCAAAATCAATATCGTCACAAGCGACCAGGTCCTCCTCTGAAGCATCTGCAAAGTCCTGACAAAACCACTCAAACGCTTCTTCAATACTTCCGACCTCCCCATCTTCAAAACCATAAACGCCTTTTTTTGTGACCACCGCATCATCGTAGCGATAAAAATCAATGTGAAACTCTATTTCATATGCCATCGTCCTTCCTCACCTAATTTATTCACATACGCTATTTTTTTAAATACTAATTAAAAAACCAATACCTTACTCTTTTTTTAACAACAAACCTAAAAAAACCCACACCATCTTAAAGATGGTGTGGGTTCTTATAAAACTATACTTTCAGAACAACTACTTGAAATTACTCCGCATTAAGAAAACGCTTAACCCGCTCCATTGCCTAAACGACGAAATTCACTCTCATCTTCATAAGGCAAATAAAAGTCTGTATTATCGTTCCAAAGAGTAATTAATTGGCTCTTACTTAAATCACACTCAACCTGTAAATTGTAATCAGGTAACGGCCTTCTTTGTCCTTCAGGTGAATTATCAGTCATCTTCATATCCAATTTTTCCCGACCCAAAGAAGTTATTGCATAACAAGAAAAACGATTACGAGCTGTTTCAGTTGATGATATCAACCACCCTTGATTGATCATGAACCGTATTGAATTATGAAATGATCGCCTTTTAATCTCTAGCTTAACAATAATTTCATCCGACGAGACAATACCCTCATCAATTGTAGCTAAAATGGCTAAACGAATACTCATATTAAAACCTCCCTTCTGGCCCTTTTGATTGCAGTAAAATTGCCTTGTACTTTATATTCTGCAAACTATTAACTTGATTTAAAACCAAAATTTTTCTATAAACCCTATCTTTTCCTTATCAGCAATCTTTAAACATTTATAATAAAAATAGGTTTGCCAAATCCGTATGGCAAACCCATCAGTCGATCATCGGAGGTAGGGGGGTTGAGATCGTATTCCCTTTGTTCTGAACATCAATATATTCGATGTTCTAAACTACTCAACAGT
>CAZEVO010000005.1:0-67505 GCA_964515235.1 uncultured Methylococcaceae bacterium
TAATGCAACCCCTATTACTCACTAACTACACTCACTCGTGCAAATTTACGCTTGCCTACTTGCACTACATACACCTCACCCACTGCAATGACTAACTTAGGATCTGATATCTTTTCTCCATCAATCTTTACTGCTCCTTGTTTTACCATTCGCATACCCTCTGAGGTACTCGCCGTCAGACCTGCATCCTTTAATAAATTAGCTATTTGAATTTGTGGCAGCACTGTCGCGAGCTCAACCTCATTGATTTCATCCGGCACAGCTCCGTGCTTAAAACGAGCTTCAAAATCTGCTAATGCCTCTTCGGCTAACCTTTTCCCATGAAAACGCGCAATAATCTCCAGCGCGAGACTTACCTTATAATCACGTGGATTAGCCCCGTCTTTACATGCACTCTGCCACTGCTCAATCTCAGATATCGGCTTAAAGCTAAGTAGTAAATAATACCGCCACATCAACTCATCTGAAATGGACATAATCTTCCCAAACATATCTGTTGGTGAATCCGCTATCCCTATATAATTATTAAGGGACTTAGACATTTTCTGAACCCCGTCTAAACCCTCAAGAATTGGCATGGTCATAACTACTTGTGGCTTTTGCCCATAAACTTGCTGTAGTTGTCGACCTACTAACAGATTAAACTTCTGGTCCGTACCTCCTAATTCAATGTCTGCCTTCATGGCTACCGAATCATACCCTTGGATTAGCGGATATAAAAACTCATGAATTGCGATGGGCTGCCCATCTTTATATCGTTTGTTAAAATCATCCCGCTCCAACATGCGCGCTACCGTATGCTTACCCGCTAATTGAATCAATTCTGCCGTGGTCATTTGATTTAACCAAGTCGAATTAAACATTACTTCGGTCTTGTCAGGATCAAGAATCTTGAATATCTGCTCTTCATAAGTTCTAGCATTGGCTTGAATCTCTTCCGGGGTTAATGACTTTCGGGTAACACTCTTACCGGTAGGATCACCAATCATGCCGGTGAAATCACCAATCAAAAACAATATTTGATGCCCCGCATCTTGGAACTGCTTTAACTTATTTATCAATACCGTATGCCCTAAATGTAGATCAGGGGCAGTAGGATCAAAACCCGCTTTAATACGAAGCGAGCGCCCCTCTTTGAGCTTATCTATAAATGCATCCTCAACTAATATCTCATCAGCACCACGACTTAATTCCACTATTGACTGCTCATGAACTGTCATCTTTTCCTCACCCATTTCTCCATTATATACCCAACCAAATGACCGATTAGATTACTCAACCGAACACTATGATCGCTTAAACACACAACATTACATTATACAATTTTACAAGAGATCTCTCATGACTAAATCATTATCCATTGTTTTTATAGGGTTAATCCTCTAAAATCTGGCTTTTCTGCTGTGCTTTCAATTCTCGTTCTATGAAATTCCTTAAACTAACCTCACTAATTATTTGTATTAGTTTTATTAGCAGCATGAGCTGGGCTCTGATAACAAGCAACTCTGCCACCAAAAGCGTAGAGATAGAACCAACACTTACGACCACCACTCTTACACTGCCTACTCCCCTAGTAAGTCATAAAACTGCAAACAATAGAGCAGATACACTACCCCAATCATTCGAGAAAAATTCAAACGAACATCGTCACAAGGTAAAGACAGGAGAGAATCTATCCTCAATTTTCTCCAAACTGCACCATAGCAACAAAGATTTACATTATATTATTCACGCTAACAAAACAGGCCGTCAATTTGCTGCCATTTCTCCCGGGAAAACACTAATTTTTATAACCTCCCCAGACGGCCAGTTATCAGAATTGCATTATCAGAAGAACCCAACACAGACTATTGTCGCCAAACGAATCAACAACACTTTTGAAGTTAACACCATGGAGGAAGAGATCACTCGTGAAATCACCTACATACATACCAACATTAAGACTTCTTTATTTATTGATGCTAAAAAAGCAGGACTCTCTGATAAATTAATAATGGAATTAGCCAACATCTTTGCCTGGGACATCGATTTTGCACTCAACCTTCGAAAAAATGATCAGTTCAGTCTGCTTTTTGAAAAACTATACGTCAAAGGCAAAGCAATTGGCTCTGGCAACATTCTTACTGCTGAGTTCATCAACAGAGGAAAAAGTTATCAAGCTGTTCGCTATGAAGAAAACAATGGCTCTGCCAGTTATTATCAGCCAAACGGCAAAAGCCTAAAAAAAGCTTTTCTAAGAACACCTATCGACTTTGCTCGAGTCAGTTCTCATTTCAACCTCAAAAGAAAACACCCTGTACTAAATAGAATTCGCGCACATAAAGGCGTTGATTACGCCGCAAGAACGGGGACTCGCATTAAATCAACCGGGCGCGGAAAAATAATTTTCCGTGGTCGTAAAGGCGGTTACGGGAGAACCGTTATTGTTCAACACGGCCAAAAGTACACCACTTTATACGCCCATCTTTCCAAATACCGCCGCAACCAAAAAGTTGGTTCCCGTGTTCAACAGGGCGACATAATTGGTTATGTTGGTAAGTCCGGCCTTGCGACAGGTCCCCATTTACATTACGAATTCAGAATAAACGGCATCCACAGAAACCCACTGACCGTTAAACTACCAAGCAGCAAACCTATCAACAAATCAAAAATGGCCGATTTCAAACGACAAACAGAACCACTACTGGCACGACTAATGAGCGCAAAAGACAGATCCTTTGCGACAAACTCATTCTAACGCACTAATAAGAGCACCTCATCATGCCCTGCCATTTGCCCGAATACTATATTGGCATCATGTCTGGAACGAGCCTTGACGGGATAGATGTCGCCTTAGTGAAAATCAAAGAAACCCCAACGCTGGTTGATTTTCACTACACACCCTTCCCACCTGACCTTCGACAAACATTAATGGCTTACTGCCAACCGAATCATCTGACACTGGCTCGAACACTCGGGCAACTCGATAGTCACCTGGGTTTACTTTATGCAGACAGCGTCAATGCATTATTAGAAAAAACGCAATTATCTTCCCATAATATTCACGCTATTGGTTGCCACGGCCAAACCATTCACCACGCCCCTGACATTCAACACCCTTTTTCTATGCAATTGGGGAATCCCAATATTATTGCAGAACAAACAAACATAACAACGGTCTCTGACTTTCGTCGGCGAGACATTGCTGCTGGCGGTGAAGGCGCCCCACTAGTCCCATCCTTCCATGAAGCTATTTTTAAACACTTTTCAGAGAATAGAGTAATTGTAAATATTGGTGGAATAGCCAATATCACCATTCTTCCATCCCAACAGTCAAATAAGGCAAGTTCAGGCTTTGATACCGGCCCCGGTAATACGCTAATCGACCAGTGGATATTTCAAGCCCAAAAAAAACACTATGATCACGCCGGAGCATGGGCCCAAAACGGTCATGTTCAACCTGATCTCATTAAGTTATTAAAATCCGACCCCTTCTTTTCGCTCCCCCCTCCTAAAAGTAGCGGTCGTGAATATTTCTCTCTTTCATGGCTAAACCAAAATCTCAAAAAATTAAGGGGAAATTACACTCCTGAAGACATTCAGGCCAGTTTAACAATGCTTACAGCATCAACCATAGTCGATGCAATAGAAACCTACGCCAGTGAGACCGAACGAATTCTGGTTTGTGGTGGTGGCGCCTACAATAACACCCTTATGAAAAATATCAGGGCATTACAGTCACGCCCTACTGACTCTACATCAACACTAGGGGTCAACCCAAATCATGTAGAAGCGATTGCATTTGCATGGCTAGCGAAAAGGTGTATCGACAAAAAACCCGGAAACCTGACAACAGCAACAGGCGCGAAACGCCCGGTCATCTTAGGAGCTATCCACCAAAAATAATCTTAAACCGAGAACGAGGACCCACACCCACAGGTCGTTGCGGCATTAGGGTTACGAATAATAAACTGAGCACCGGTTATATCTTCTTTGTAATCAATCTCAGCACCGGCCAAATACTGAATACTCATGGAATCAATTAATACTTTTACCCCTTCATTGGTAACAGAAGTATCGTCATCATTTTCTTGCTCATCAAAGGTAAAGCCATACTGAAACCCAGAACAACCCCCACCCGTAATATAAACTCGCAATTTTAAGTTATCATTACCTTCTTCGGCGATAAGATGGCTCACTTTCTTGGCAGCATTATCAGATAAAACAAATGGATCCGCGGCGTGTGTCATAATTTATAAACAGTACTGGTAAACTTACTCATTATCCCAACGCCTCCCCACTTAGTCAATAGCTACGGATAAAGACCAACCAACTTCAACCCCTCATCTTCAGGCATTCCAAACATTAAATTCATATTTTGTACCGCTTGCCCAGCTGCACCTTTAACCAAATTATCAATCACTGATAACACCACCACCTGACCACTCCCTTGAGGCCTGCAGATAGCCAACTGACATCGATTAGTACCTTTTACATTACCGGTTTTAGGATAAGAACCCGATGCTAAAACATCAACAAAAGCTTCTTTCTCATAAAACCTTTCTAACAACTCCTGTAAGTCAACCGACTCATCTACAGAACGCGCATACAATGTTGCATGGATTCCACGCACCATCGGTGTTAAATGCGGCACAAATGTCAAATTAACCCTCTGATTAGTAACTGACTCCAATCCTTGTATAATTTCCGGTAAATGACGATGCCCTGAAACAGCATAAGCAGAAAAACTCTCCCCAGCCTCACTCATCAGAGACGTTAGTTGTGCAGTACGTCCAGCACCACTCACTCCTGATTTAACATCGGCTATCAAAGAATTACTATCAATCACCCCAGCTTTAAGTAACGGTAAAAAACCTAACTGTGTTGCCGTTGGGTAACACCCAGGGCAGGCAATCAAATTAGCGTCTTTAATTAACTCTCTATTAATTTCAGGCAAGCCATAAACCGCCTGAGAAATCAATTCAGGACATACATGACTTTGACCATACCATTGCTCCCACAGCGCAGGATCTTGAATACGAAAATCTGCTGAAAGGTCTATTACCTTAATGCCCAACTGCAACAATTCATTGGCTAATAACATCGCTATGCCATTAGGTGTCGCAAAAAAAACCACGTCACAGTCCTTAAGGTTGTTAATATCAGGCGAAACGAAAACCTGGTCCATATGCCCTTGCATACTAGGATAAAGCGCATCTACTCTACGGCCGACATCTGAACGCGAAGTCACAACGGAAACAAGGACCTCTGGATGCATAACTAACAACCGCAGTAATTCAATACCGGTATAACCGGTCCCCCCTACAACACCAACTTTAATCATGAATATATAATATAGAGATAAAAAAAATTTAAACCAAAAGCCTAAAATAAATTGAGGAAAAGCACAAGAAACCCCCATTCAAAAGCTTTATTAAAAGCATCTTTTGACACTTATCTTACCACCTAACATACCGACTTACCCAATCACTTCTCCTATCCCAAAATCAGAATAAAAATAGAGTAGTAGCCGAAACTTTTTTTGTGATTATACTGCTCCAATAAGGCGCATCTGTATCAACTGGAAGCACCAGATACTAAAAATCAGCGCCATCATTTTCATTCCACGCACCCAACCACCTATTAGAATCTAATCAGCGATATAGCAAATACAAACTAAGAGCGAGCAGAAAAAAAGTATCTAATGCCCTCTCAGGAAAAACCAGTCATTCCACCTAAAGAAATGACCTATCACTATCACCCTGAATATCTCCTTAGCTAGCCATCGATTCAAGATGAAACACTACAAGTTTCTTATTGCTGTTGTGATTTCTTTGCCACATTATTTCTAAGATAAACCGGCCTAACCTTTTCTACGGGTTGAGCTTTTGCAAAATTAGCAACAGCCAATCTTGCAACAATGCCTGCTCGCGGTAAATAATCGCCACAGACATTCATCACTTTTCCTTCTAATCTCTTGGTTAACGGCTCTTTATACACCTGCCAACCTGATCCCACACCAACGCCTGCAAAATCTGGACAAGGTACTTGTGCTGCATGGATAACGAGCTCATTACCCACCAATTCAACACCCTGATGATGGCGTCGATAAACAGCCCAATAAATCTCCCCCAATCTGGCATCAATAGAAGGGAAAACCCAATCAAATTGCTTAAAATTATCTAGCGCCTGCTGAGACATCGCAGCTAAAGTCGACACAGGGAGAACTGGTAATTCTAACCCCAACCCAATACCTTGTATGACTCCCGTTGCAATCCTTACACCAGTAAATGCTCCCGGACCCGCACCAAATGCCAAACCATCCAATTGACTTGGATGCAATTGCGCTTCGGCCATCAACCGGTCAATCATCGGCAGAATCAAACGACTGTGATGACGGGGCTGCACAACAAACTCCTCAACAACTTCTCCGTCAACGCTCAGTGCCGCTGAACAAGCCTCTGTTGCTGTTTCAACAGCTAATAACTTCATAACGAATCACCCTATTTAAAAAAATTTCTAACATCTTCAATATCACGTGTTCGCGCCATATTCGGTAAACTTGCCAAGAAAACTCGCCCGTAAGATCGTTTTAATAATCGTGGATCACATATCATTAAAACTCCACGATCCTGACTATCACGAATCAATCTTCCCACGCCTTGACGTAATGAAATAACCGCCTCTGGCAATTGATGCTTACTAAACGGGTTTTCTCCGGATTTCTCCATCACTTGTAAACGCGCCTTAAGCACTGGGTCATTAGGAGCTTCAAAAGGTAATTTATCAATAATGACACAAGATAGTGCTTCACCTCTTACATCAACTCCTTCCCAAAAACTCGATGTCCCTAATAGCACGCCATTACCAAACTGTTTAAAGCGTTGCAGCAAATAAGACTTTGAGCGAGTCCCTTGAACTAACAGTGGAAATTCAATACTTCCTTCCAACTCCTTTGCTACTGCCCGCATTGTCGAATGACTCGTAAATAAAAAGAAAACACGCCCTCGACTAGCTTCGATAACAGGTCGCGCATATTTTACAACAGAATCAATAAACTCGACAGAATTCGGTTGAGAAACACCCTTTGGATGATAAAACAACGACTGCTCCGGGTAATTAAACGGGCTTTCCCAGCAATAAGAAGAAATACCTTCTAAACCAAGACTATTTAGAAAATAATCAAACTTTTTACCTACGCTCAATGTTGCTGAGGTAAAAACCCACGTTCGACCATGCTCTCGCATGAACGACTGAAAATCATCGGCTATATTAACCGGTGTCCGGGACAACGTAAAAGTTCTCTTATATATTTCATACCAGCGAACCCATGAAGCATTTTCAGACTGCATTAAAACTTCAATATTATCAATCAATTGCTCCGAACGCTTATAACATAAATCAAAACCTTTACTTACCTCTCTCTCATCGGATAACAATCTATTAAGATCATTTAAAACTACCAACAGATTATTTAATGCAGGCCAAATATCAGGGTCTCTTTCCAAATCACTCCAGGGCCCTCTCTTTAACTCAATTCCAAACGCCATTCTTAATGCTTTGACTGCACTTAAAAGCACTTCAGAACAAGTACGAAGCTCTGTCATATTACTGGCCAAATTAACACTCTCTGCTATGGTGGACTGAGCTAAATCAATGATTTGATTGCCGCTAACAGTATTCCCTAAAAAACCACTTGCAACTTTAGCGAGTTGATGAGCTTCGTCTATCACAATAACTTCAGCATCCGGCAATAATGCACCAAATCCCGTATCGCGCACATTCCAATCGGCACAAAGTAAATGGTGATTAACTACGGTAATATCAGACTCTTTAGCCATTTTTCTTGCCTTAATCAGGTAACACTGATGATAATCAGGACACTCCTGACCCAAACAGTTATCCGCAGTAGATGTCGCCTGAAACCAAACTAGAGCAGACTCTGGAATAGCTTCCATTTGCGTCACATCCCCTGACTGAGTCTTTTTTGACCATACCTCAATCGCCTTGAGCTGGGTCCTATCTGTGCTATTAAATGAACCTGCATTAAGTGCATTTCGCAGTCGATATAAGCATAAATAATTACTTCGCCCTTTGAGCAAACACGCACTAAAAGGAACAGAGATGACTTGCCTTAGCATGGCAATATCTTTAAAGAACAATTGGTCTTGTAGATTCTTAGTTCCCGTCGATATAATTACTTTTTTTCCGGCAGCCAGAACAGCAGATAAATAGGCAAATGTTTTGCCCGTACCTGTCCCTGCTTCAGCCACAATATGCTTTTCATTGTTAATCGCTTGAAGAATTTCATTCGCCATCTCCAATTGTTCTACACGGGGCTCATAACCAGAAACCTTCAGACTTAACGGCCCGTCCATGGAAAAAAAATTATCCAAACTGATCACGCTCAATCTCTCCTTAAAAATAAAAAAAACTTTTCCTACAAAAAATAAGAATTACATTTTAATGCAGTAAGAAAAACAATAAAATAGCAGAAATAGAACCACAAGGATTCTGGTCAATCTAAATAAATTATCAATCTCAGACCTTTTAAACATTGACTTTTTAGTGAAAATCATTCAATTTAAGCACTTGGAATGGTTGACCGAATTTTAATCTCAAAAAATCATCCAGCTTAAACTTAAAACTAAATTTAGTCTTAGAAAATTAACTGTACTCTGCCATTACGACAGACTACTTGGAGGAAACTTTATGAAAATGCCTGTTAAAAGCTGGCTGATCGCAACAACTGTAGCTACTTGCTTAGCTGCGCCTGCGATTTCAACTGCTAACAGTAACTTGGATAGACTCTCAAAGGACGCAAAAAACTGGTCCATGTGGGGGGGTAATTATCACGGAACTCGTTATAGTAAGCTCAACCAAATAAACACTAACAACGTAAGCGAATTACAACCTGCTTGGACTTTTTCAACAGGAGTGCTACGTGGCCATGAAGGTGGTCCGATCGTTGTTAACGATACAGTTTACATTCACACGCCGTTCCCCAACACTGTTTACGCTATTGACCAAGCGACACAATCAGTTATTTGGGAATACACCCCTAAACAAGACGCAGATGTAACTATTCCTGTCATGTGTTGCGATACCGTGAACCGCGGCCTTGCATACGGTGATGGTAAAATATTTTTACAACAATCTGATACTGTCCTCACAGCACTTGATGCAAAAACAGGTAAGCGAATCTGGAGTGTTCAAAATGGTGATCCTAAATTAGGCATGACCAACACTAACTCACCTGTTGTGGTTAACGACAAAGTTTTAACCGGTATCTCAGGCGGTGAATTCGGTGTACGTGGCTTTTTAGCGGCTTACGACATCAACACAGGTCAGTTGGCTTGGAAAGGTTACAGTATGGGACCTGATTCAGACACATTGATTAATGCAAACTCTACTACTACTTGGGCTAACGGTAAAGTCACTAAAGTAGGCGCTAACTCAAGCACTAAAACTTGGGAAGGCGACCAATGGAAGATTGGTGGCGGAACAACTTGGGGTTGGTATAGTTTTGATCCAAAATTAAACCTTGTTTATTACGGATCAGGTAACCCTTCTACATGGAACCCAGTTCAACGCCCAGGTGATAACAAATGGTCAATGTCTTTGTGGGCACGTGATGCTGATACCGGTGAAGTTAAATGGGTTTACCAAATGACTCCACATGATGAGTGGGATTTTGATGGTATTAACGAAGTGCCATTAGTTGATCAAAAAATCAATGGAAAAATGCGTAAAACCATCGTTCATTTTGACCGAAATGGCATTGGTTATACGTTAGACCGTGTGACTGGTGAGTTATTAGTTGCTGAAACTTTTGACAAAGCAGTCAACTGGGTATCTGAAGTCGATATGCACACTGGCCGCCCTACGGTTGTCGATGAATTCAGTACTGAATATCATGGTGAAGATGAAAATACTGAAGGTGTATGTCCTGCAGCTTTAGGTAGTAAAAACCAACAACCAGTATCTTACTCACCTCAAACAGGCTACTTCTATATCTCTGGAAACCATGTATGCATGGACTATGAGCCTTTTGAAGTAAGTTATACTGCAGGTCAACCTTACGTTGGCGCTACGCTAAGCATGTATCCAGCAGGTGTTGATGCCACGACTGGTCGTAAAAACGGCTCAACAAACTTAGGTGTATTCACAGCTTGGGATGCTACGACTGGTGAGATTGTTTGGTCAAATGACGAACCATTCTCAGTTTGGTCTGGTTCTGTTGCCACCGCTGGTGGGTTAGTTTTCTACGGTACACTAGAAGGCTACCTGAAAGCAGTTGATGCTAAAACAGGCCGTGAATTGTATAAATTCAAAACACCTTCTGGCATTATCGGAAATGTAAATACTTGGAGCTACAAAGGCAAACAATATGTTGGCGTACTCTCTGGTGTTGGCGGCTGGGCTGGTATTGGTATGGCTGCGGGTATTGACGATGGTACTGACGCTTCTAATACTGAAGGTTTAGGTGCTGTTGGTGCCTACAGAAGCTTAAGTGCTTATACTAAACTAGGTGGCGTTTTCACTGTATTCGCTCTTCCTGGTCACCACTAAAGTTATTGCTATAAAATAACTTTTAGTACATTTTAAAGGCCCTAGCTGATTTATCAGCTAGGGCCTTTTTTTATCTACTGAAATTTTAAGAGAACTCTCATGATCAAGTCCTTATTTACTATCGCCTCTTTATGCTTCTCCTTACTCTTTACACCCTCTGTGCTTGCCGACAAAGCCTTTAAAGTATGTGCCGACCCCTTGCATCCTCCATACTCCTTAAAAGATGGTAGCGGCTTTGAAAATGACATCGCAGCTCTTTTTGCCAAACGATTAAACCTACCCCTTGAATTTACCTGGTTTCCACAACGAATAGGTTTTATAAGAAATACTCTGCGAGCACCACTTGTAAACAATAAAGGCTATAAATGTGATGTCGTTATGGGTGTACCTACAGGCTATGACCTTGCACTAACGACAAAACCCTACTATCACTCTAGCTATGTTCTAGTCATCGCTAAAGGCCGTGACTGGGATGACATCAGCTCTCCTGAGCAACTCGCTAATGTATCTGAGAAACGCCTTGATAACCTCAAAATTGCGATGTTTGACAGGGGGCCAGGAACAACCTGGCTACACCGAAACGGCTTAACTGATCAAGGAATTCCCTATCAAACCATGACCGGCGACAATGAAAACAATACCGCCATGATGATTAGTAAAGATTTACGAGCCGGTAAAATTGATATGGTTATCTTATGGGGCCCGATGGCTGGATATGTACTAGAAGATGGGGGCGCTAATAACTACAATGTCATACCACTAAAATCAAATGCGGGAATGAAGTTTGACTTTTCTATTTCAATGGCTGTTCGTTACGGCGATAGAACTAGGCAAGAACAACTGGAAAAACTGATTGATGAAAATGCTGAAAAAATACAAAGCATTATCCAATCCTACAATATTCCACTACTACCTATTCCAGAATATACACCTCAAGATGATGATTAATATCACCATAAAAAAAGGGTCCTTTCGGACCCTTTTTTAGAATTAAGAGAAGAGTTTTAGTCTATATCTTTCATACTTAATCTCACTCGTCCTTGTCTATCAATTTCTAAGACCTTCACTTTCACCACATCACCTTCAGATAGTTTATCACTAACCTTTTCTACATGTTCGGCTGATATTTGAGAAATATGCACTAAACCATCCTTTCCTGGCAAAATAGTCACGAAAGCACCAAAGTCCATTAATCGAGCCACTTTACCTTCATAAACCTTACCAACTTCAACTTCAGCGGTTATCTCTTCAATTAACTGCCTAGCCTCTTCACCAGCACTCTTATCGACAGAAGCTACTTTGACTATACCATCGTCTGTTAAGTCAATACTTGCACCTGTTTTCTCAGTTAAACTGCGAATAGTTGCCCCACCTTTACCAATAACATCACGTATTTTACTAGGATCGATCTTAAATGTAATAATTCTAGGCGCATAATCTGACATTTCTTCCCGAGTTTCAGAAAGCGATTCATTCATTCTATCAAGAATATGAAGTCGACCTTCTTTAGCTTGTGCCAAAGCCGTTTCCATAATCTCGTTAGTTATGCCATCAATTTTAATATCCATCTGCAGTGCAGTAATACCCTCTACCGAGCCTGCTACTTTAAAGTCCATATCACCTAAATGATCTTCATCACCCATGATATCTGACAATACAGCAAAATTATCGCCTTCCTTAATTAAGCCCATAGCTATTCCGGCAACAGGGGTTTTAATAGGAACTCCCGCGTCCATTAGTGCCAAACTAGTTCCACAGACCGAAGCCATTGAACTTGATCCATTTGATTCTGTAATCTCTGAAACCACACGGATAACATATGGAAAATCGTCAATACTTGGAACTACAGCCAAAACGCCTCGCTTTGCAAGGCGACCGTGACCAATTTCACGCCGTTTTGGTGTACCGACAAAACCTGTCTCACCCACACAAAATGGAGGAAAATTAAAATGCAACATAAAATTATCTTTACGCTCACCGCCAATTGCATCAATGATTTGAGCATCACGACCAGTCCCTAAGGTTGCAACTACAATCGCCTGAGTTTCTCCCCGAGTAAACAATGAAGAACCATGGGTTCGTGGTAAAACCCCCGTACGAACCGTAATAGGGCGAACCGTACTTAAATCACGCCCATCAATACGATTGTTGGTATCTAACACATAGTCTCTAACCACTCTTTTTTCAAGACTTTCAAAGGCTCCCCGTACAGCTGATGACTCATAAGCTTCATCTTCAGTTAACTTCTCGATCAACTCATTTCTAATAACTTTAAGTTGATTTTGACGACTTAATTTTTCAGGAATTTTATATGCTTCGCTGATTGCCGATTGAACCTCATTCGCAACCTTATCTGCTAATGCTTCATCTTTAATCGGTGCGGTCCACTCCATTGCAGGCTTATTAACTTCCTGAGCTAACTCCCGAATTGCTGAAATTGCTACTTGCATTTGATCATGACCAAACATCACAGCACCCAACATCACTTCTTCACTTAAAAGCTCTGCTTCTGATTCAACCATTAAAACGGCTTGATCAGTACCTGCAACTACTAATTCCAACTGCGATTCTTCTAACTCACTCATCGTTGGATTTAATATGTAATCACCGTTGTTATAACCTACCAGTGCTGCTGCTATAGGCCCATTAAAAGGCAATCCTGAAATTGATAAGGCCGCAGAAGCTCCTAATAATGCAGGAACCTCTGTTCCTATTTCAGGATTTAGTGACATCACTGTTGCAATAATTTGAACTTCGTGAGTAAAGCCTTTAGGAAACATGGGTCGTACCGGACGATCAATCAATCGACAAAGCAATGTTTCCTGTTCAGATGGCCGGCCTTCTCGCTTAAAAAAGCCACCAGGAATTTTACCCGCCGCATAACTTTTTTCTTGATAATTCACTGTTAATGGAAAAAAATCAGCACCCATCGGACCTTCTTTTTCCACGACAGTTACCAAAAGCGATGTCCCTTCAATATCAATTAAAACGGCACCATCTGCTTGGCGAGCTATCTCTCCTGTTTCAATACTGACAGTTTTTCCACCATACTGAAATTCTTTACGAATATGAGTCACTATAATTTTCCTCTGTATTTGAGAATATTTGAAAATAAATGTAATTCTAAAACTTTACTTATTTTCTTAACCCCAATCGCTCGATTAATGAACGATAACGAGCAATATCTTTTCGCTTAATGTAATCCAATAATTTGCGGCGCTGGTTAACCATCCGTAATAAACCACGACGTGAGTGATTATCTTTTTTATGCGTCTCAAAATGAGTCGACAAATGAGTAATATGCGCTGTTAATAAAGCAATTTGAACTTCGGGTGAACCGGTGTCCGTAGATGACAATTGATAATCTGCTATAACCGCTTGTTTTTGTTCTGTTGTAAATGGCATTTCTTATAACCCCTATATGGTTAATTTTTTTGAAAATATGGCCTTTGTGTTACTGGACGTTTGAACTTAACTATCCCAAACACTAACCACACGCTATATAGTTCATTTTTTTCCGCAATAGGGTGCAGAAATAATGAAAAACTTAAACATACTGTCAATTAATGACCGTATAAATATCCTTTTGATGCACCTAACATATTAGTTAAAATTAAATAATCGTTTAGGTACTAATTGTCCCGCCGGTATCATCTGTCCAATACCAACAAATAATTCTTCTGAGTACATTCTAACCATCCCTTGAGAAGAAGAAACATCATGATACACAACTGACTGTCCATTTTGAATAGACTTATACTGCCTATTATCTAACTTAACTTCTGGCCAATCTGACAAGACCTTATCTACCGGGATTAAAGAATCTTCTAACTCATTAGTTTCTTTAAGCATCATCAACTGCTCAAGTGTCAAACAGTCATCAATGTTCAAACGACCCACTGCCGTTCTGCGTAATTGAGAAATAGTTGCTCCGCATCCCAAGGCATTACCAATATCTTCAGCAAGACTTCTAATATAAGTTCCTTTAGTGCAACAAACATCCAGAACTAACTTTTCTGTGCTGAATGATAACAAATCTAACTGATGAATAGCTACTTCCCGCGCCTTTCTTTCAACCACTTGGCCTTCTCTAGCTAATTCATACAATCGCTTACCCTGATGTTTTAACGCTGAATACATCGGTGGTACCTGACTGATAATCCCTTTAAAGTTGGATAAGCATTCTTCAACTTTTTCAACTGATAACTCAGGAACCTGAGTAGTCGCAACAACATTCCCTTGGGTATCGCCACTATCTGTCCTCGCCCCCAACAATAACGTTGCTTGATAACGTTTATCCGTATCCAATAGAAAAGAACAAACCTTAGTTGCTTCTCCAAAGCATAAGGGTAAAACACCAGTTGCCAAAGGATCTAAACTTCCAGTATGCCCAGCTTTATTGGCATTAAATAAACGCCTAACATCTTGAAGCGCTCCATTCGATGAACCTCCTGACGCCTTATCTAATAAAATTAGACCATGAATATTCAATCCCGATTTACGTCGCCGACCCATCGTTATTACTCTAATCCTTCAGAGTCACTACCATCTAATAATTTTGAAATTCGCATACCCGTTTCAAGCGCATCATCATAATAAAACTTAAAATGCGGTACTCTGCGCATTTTCATTCTTTTACCTACTTCCTGACGAATATAGTTAGCCGCCTCCGTTAAAATAGTCATCTTTTCGGTAACGGCTTTTGCATCGGTATCAAACAGTGAAACATAAATTTTAGCAATTGCTAAATCTCGACTAACCTCTACATCACTAACCGTAACAAACCCCAATCGCGGATCTTTCATGGTCGTTTGCATCACAACAGCCAATTCTTTATGTAGCTGTGATGACACTCTAGCATTACGTGAAAACTCTCTAGCCATGCAGTTTAGATCTCACGTCTAACTTCGATACGCTCAAAAACTTCAATATAATCTTTGTTTTTAATATCGTTATAATTTTTAACCCCAATACCACATTCCATCCCTGATTTGACTTCCTGTATATCATCTTTAAATCGGCGTAATGATTCTAATTGCCCTTCATAAATTACAATATTATCGCGTAAAACCCGTATCGGTAAATTACGTCGGACAAATCCTTCAATAACCATACAGCCGGCAATGGCTCCTAATTTAGGTGACCGGAAAATATCTCTCACCTCTGCAATGCCAACAATTTGTTCTTTTATTTCTGGCGATAATAAGCCACTAATCGACTTCTTAACCTCATCGATAACATCATAAATAATGCTGTAATAATGAAGGTCAATTCCTTTATCGACAATAAGTTTACGAGCAGTAGCATCTGCACGAACATTAAAGCCAATAATGATCGCATCAGAAGCCAATGCTAAATTCGCATCACCTTCATTAATACCGCCCACACCGCCGTACACCACTTTAACTTTGACTTCATCGTTTGTCAGCTTAGTCAACGACTCTTTTAATGCCTCTAAACTACCATGTACATCCGCTTTAACAACCAAATTCAAGGTTGCTGTATCTCCCGCTGTCATCCGAGAAAAAACCTCATCTAATTTTGCAGCTTGTTGTGCTGCTAACTTATTAGATTTTAATTTTTCTGAACGATGCTCTGATAATTCACGCGCCGATTTTTCATTGCTTACCACAACAAAGTGTTCGCCTGCAGTTGGTGCTCCAGACAAACCCACGATTTCAACTGGCACTGAAGGTCCAGCTGTCTTTATGGTTTTACCTGACTCATCATGCATATTTCTAATTCGGCCATACTCACTGCCACATAAAACAATTTGCCCTTTCTCAAGCGTTCCTTTTTGTACGAGAACGGTCGCTACCGGTCCTCGCCCTTTATCTAACCGAGCTTCAATAGCAAAGCCTGAAGCAATACCTTCTACAGGTGCTGTCAGTTCAAGAATCTCAGATTGTAAAATCAAAGCTTCAATTAAATCGTTAACACCTTCTCCTGTCTTCGCAGACACCTGAATAAACTGAACTGTACCGCCCCACTCTTCAGGAACAACATCAATCGTTGCTAATTCCTGCATAACCCTCTGAGGGTCAGCAGTCGGTTTATCCATTTTATTAATCGCAATAATAATAGGAACGTCAGCTGCTTTGGCATGCTCAACCGCTTCTTTAGTTTGTGGCATCACCCCATCATCGGCTGCGACAACGATAATCACAACATCAGTTACCTGCGCGCCTCTTGCCCGCATCGCAGTAAAAGCCGCATGCCCAGGTGTGTCAAGAAAAGTTACAGCACCATGGTCAGTAACCACTTGATAGGCTCCGATATGCTGTGTTATGCCTCCTGCCTCGCCATCTGCAACACGAGATTCCCTTATATAATCAAGCAATGACGTTTTACCATGGTCTACATGTCCCATAATAGTTACAATAGGAGCTCTTGCGTGACTCTCACGTAATTCCTCAACATCAAGCCCTAAAACAGAATTCTCAATGTCATCTTCATTTTGCAAAATAGCTTTATGCCCCAACTCCTCAACAATAATAACAGCAGTATCCTGATCAATACTTTGATTGATCGTTGCCATAGTCCCGAGTTTCATCATTTGCTTAATCACATCGGCTGCTTTAATACTCAACCGCTGCGCTAACTCAGAAACTATAATATGCTCAGGTATTGCAATTTCTTTTGCAACCGGTGTAGTTGGCTTTTCAAATCCATGCTGATTTGTTGACGGGGTTACAACTTGTTGCCGATTCTTTCCTGGCCCTTTTTGACGTTTATTACCTCCAGCTTTACCTCTTTTAGCAGCTGCAGGCTTTTTAGCGCCCATACGTGGTGGTTGCGATTTCTTTCGATCGACATTATCAACAGGCTCATTCTTTTTAGACTCTATGTCTTTCGCTTTTTCCTGTTCTAATTTTCTTTTAGCTTCTTCCTGTTCTACCAAACGCTCTTGATCTGCTTTTTGTTTAAGCATCTCTTGCCGCCGTTTATCTTCTTCATGCTTCAAATGCGCTTGAGAAGCTAAATGCAATTGATGCTCTTCAGCTTCTTTTTTTATTTTTTCTTCTGCCTGGATTCGTTCGTTTTCTAATTCCTGCTCTTTCGCTCGCAATTGCTCTTTTTCTAATCGCGCCTGTTCCTCTGCTTCTATTTCAATACGCTGTTGCTCTAAAGCATTTTGCGCCTGAACTTTTTCATCCAATGATTCCGAGGTCTCTACTTCACTGCGTTTCACATAAGTTTTTTTCTTACGTATTTCAATATTAACAGTTTTATCTGATTTACCAGATCCTGGCCCCAGTTTCAACTTACTGACTGATTTTCGCTTCAAAGTAACACGACTCGGGGAACTTTCATCATCTGGTTTCCCATGACGAGCTCTTAAATGTCCCAACAAAATAACTTTCTGCTCTTCGGTTAATGTTTCATCAGCTGAATTCACACTTATTCCTGCATCATTCAACTGCAGCATTAATCGATCAATTGGAATACCAACAACTTCAGCTAAGTTTTTTACTGTAATACCACTCATCTCCTCAAACTCCTATTCGCTGGCATCCTCAACAAACCACGGTTCACGTGCTTTCATAATTAACTCTCCGGCACGTTTCTCATCAATCCCATTAAAAACCAACAAATCATCAATAGATAATTCAGCCAAGTCATTCATGGTCACTATTTCCTTCTTGGCTAAGTCATAAGCCAATTCTTTATCCATACCATCCATATTCAACAAGTCTTGGTTTGGCTCTCGGGTCTCAATTTTTTCTTCTGTTGCAATTGCACTAATGAGAACTGCATCTTTTGCTCGATTTCTTAACTCTTCAACCAGCTCTTTTTCAAATGCTTCTATTTCAAGCATTTCATTCATTGGCACATAAGCTATTTCTTCAACACTATTAAAACCAACATCCACCAGAATTTCAGCAATATCTTCATCAACATCCAATTGTGCGATAAATAACTGTTTAGTCGTCTCTGCTTCTGCCTGACTTTCTTGCTCTGCTTCAGCCGCATCAACAACATTAAGCTCCCAACCTGTTAACTCCGAGGCCAAACGCACATTCTGTCCGCCTCGTCCTATAGCCTGAGACAAGTTATCATTCGCAACAGCCAGCTCCATGCTGTGTGAATCTTCATCAACTACAATTGAGCTAATCTCTGCAGGAGACATTGAATTAATAACAAACTGAGCCATGTTTTCATCCCATAGAATAATATCAACACGCTCACCAGCTAATTCATTAGATACAGCCTGAACCCGTGACCCTCTCATACCAACACAGGATCCAATAGGGTCTAAACGAGGATCCAAACTTCTAACCGCAATCTTAGCTCTTGAACCTGGATCTCGCGCTGCCTCAACAATCTCAATGACACCATCACCAATTTCAGGAACTTCCAATTGAAATAACGATTTAATTAACTCAGGTGCAGAACGGCTAACAAAGAGCTGTGGCCCCCGCATTTCAGAGCGGACATCTTTTAGATACCCTCTCACTCGATCACCAATCCGAAAAGATTCTCGAGGTATCATATCTTCGCGGCTAACCTGAGCTTCAACGTTAGAACCCAAATCTAACAGTACGCCCCCACGCTCTAATCGTTTAACCACACCGGTAATTAATTCACCCTTTCGATCCTTATAAGCCTCAACAACTTTTCGGCGCTCAGCTTCCCGAACTTTCTGAATGATAACTTGTTTTGCTGCTTGTGCAGCAATACGACCAAACTCAACAGATTCAATAGGTTCTAAAATATGTTCTCCCGTCTGAATACCTGCTTGTCGCTCAAGTGCATTATCCAAACTTATTTCAAGCTCAGGATTTTCAAGCGCTACACTTTCATCACTCAAAGCAACAACCTCCCAACAACGAAAGGTTTCATATTCACCGGTAACCCTATCAATAACGACACGTGCTTTAATATTGCCACCGTTTTTCTTAACTGTTGCTGCTTCTAGCGCTAACTCTAAGGCCTGAAAAATCTCTTCCTTTTCAAGGTCTTTCTCATTAGAAACAACATCAACCACTAATAATATTTCTTTACTCATTTAACGTCTTATCCTTTTTGGATCGAAAAGTCAGCAACTAAATTAGCCTTACTAATTGATTTGACAGGAATCTCAAACTGTTGGTTTTCCGTATCAATCACGATCATTTCATCATTAGCTGATGCTATAACACCTATAATATTTCTTCTTTTTTCGATCGGAACAAACAAATTAACCTGTGCCTTCTGACCTAAAAATCGCTGAAAATGCTCAACCTTAAACAAAGGCCGTTCAGCACCTGGCGATGATACTTCTAACTGATATACTGTTTTGATTGGGTCTTCAACATCTAAAACGCCACTAATCTGATGACTTACACGCGTACAATCATCAAGAACAACACCAGAGTCTGTATCAATATAAATTCTTAAAAGACCGTTTATCGGGTGTGGATTGAATTCTACACCAACACACTCATACCCCATCCCTTCAACAATAGGCTCAATTAACTCTAGTAAATGTTTTGGCGCTTGCTTCATATTCCCACTTAAAAAACCATCACACATAAAAAAAGGGCACTAAGCCCAATATTTTTTTCTTTTATCCTCAGCGGCCCTAATATAAACACCACAAAAAGAAAAACCCCATAATGGGGTTCCTTGGTAGCGGGGGCAGGATTTGAACCTACGACCTTCGGGTTATGAGCCCGACGAGCTACCAAGCTGCTCCACCCCGCGATTGATTTTTAACTATACATTATAATGACAATCCTAGCAAGGACTTATAAGATTAAAAACACAACCCGGCGAATAAAACTGGTTCTTATGAAACAAACTCTCACTCCTCATAAGTAAGAATCTTTATCATTATAAAAAACCTAACCCGACAAATCCCATTAAGATAGCCCATGAAAAAATTCCAGCCAAAATATCATCTAACATAATTCCTAACCCACCCCCAAGTTCTTTATCTAAAATGCAAATTGGCCAAGGCTTAAAAATATCAAACAACCGAAAGAGCACAAAACCGATCACAACGGCGGACCAAGAAAAAGGCACGAACAACATGGTCACCAAATAACCTGCAATTTCATCCCACACAATCCCACCAAAATCATGAACACCCAGCTTATCAGCCGCATACTGGCATATCCATACACCACTTACACAAACTGCCAATGTCAGTAATAAATACACCTGATCCCCAAACACCAAGAACAACAGGTAAACGGGGATAGCTGCTAATGTTCCCGCAGTCCCAGGCCCCTGAGGGCTTAACCCGGAACCAAAACCAAAAGCCAGAAACAGACGCCAATCTGTCAAAATTTGATTAACTGTTAATTTATGCTTACCAATCTCCATATCTCACCCAAAGTGCTTAAAACCTGCAGCTACAATTGACTCTCTACGCCCTGCTTTCGTTAAATATAATTCTCTACCCGCTTCAATAACACCAATCTGACACCAAACGCCAGACTGTTCTGACAAAGAATTCTCCAATCGCTGTTGATTCTCGGGGCTTACGGTAAAACATAACTCATAATCATCACCAGCATTTAACGGCATTTTCCAGTCCTGAGTTGCATTAATATAGTTTCTGACTTGAGAAGAGAGTGGCAATTGCTCCCAATATAAGCTCGCACCCACCCTACTTTTGCTTAAAATATGTCCTAAATCTGACAATAAACCATCCGACACATCCACACAAGCATTGGCATAGGGCATAATCAACTCACCTATAGCCACCCTAGGCTCAGGACAGTGCAACCGCTCCAAAACGGAATGACTATCTTCGAGATTGTAACCTTGCAACACTTTCAGGCCCAGCCCCGCATCACCTAAGAATCCAGTCAAATAAATCAAATCCCCAACCTTAGCTCGATGTCGACACAACCTTCGTCCCTTAGGAACTAACCCCATCGCTTGCAATGTTAAAGTTAACGGACCCGAAGTCGTATCACCACCAATCAAATCCACTTCAAAACGGTCAGATAATTTAAACAAAGTATCAGAAAAACGCTGCAACCACTCATCGTCAATCTTCGGCAACGTTAAAGCCAATGTCATAGCAATAGGTCTTGCCCCCATGCTTGATAAATCACTTAAATTAACCGCTATCAATTTATGCGCTAAATATTCCGGCTCTGTATTGCGAAAAAAATGAACACCTTCAACTAGAGTATCGACCGTTATTGCCCATTCAAAATCTGCTGCCATTCCCAGTACCGCACAATCATCACCCACTCCTAACTCGACTTGCGAATTTTTATAACTTTTAGGCGTAAAGAAACGATCAATAATAGAAAACTCAGACAACCCCACCGAACTAACTTCTTTTTTTTGTTACCGCAACTTCAGTTGGCCGATAACGATGTGCAATTTTATCCAATACGCCATTGATATACTTATAACCATCCTCAGCACCGTATAATTTTGACAAAGACACCGCTTCATTCAAAATAACTCGGTACGGAATATCAAGGCGATTAAGCAATTCAAAAATACTCATTCTTAGAATAGCTCGTTCTACCGGATCTATTTTAGCAACAGGTCGATCAATAAACTCATCAAGCGCCTGATCAATAACCTCTAGCTGTTTAGGAACACCCTGTAATAACTCAGAAAAATAGCTCCGCTGTACATTTTTAAGCCGCTCTGCTTCTGTAAATTGCCGCTCAATCTCAATCACAGAAGCTCCCGTCATTTGCCATTGGTACAAGGCCTGAACCACGTTTTTACGTGCATTAGTTCTTGCTTGACTCATACGTCCTCTAGCGATTCAAATAAACTAATCATTTCAATCACCGACATTGCGGCTTCTGCGCCCTTATTACCGGCTTTAGTACCCGCACGCTCAATAGCTTGCTCAATAGTATCAACAGTTAAAACACCAAAACTTACTGGTACATCTTGCTGCAAAGAAACCATTGAAATTCCTTTTACACACTCCCCTGCCACATATTCAAAATGTGGCGTTCCTCCACGAATTACAGCACCAAGGGCTATAATCGCATCATATTGTTGCCTGCTCGCAACCTTTTGAACAGCTAGCGGTAGCTCAAAAGCCCCCGGCACCCGAACCACAGTAATATCATTACGATCACAACCGTGCCTAACCAATGCATCAATAGCTCCAGCTTCCAATTGCTCCACAATGAAACTATTAAACCTAGAAACGACTAAGCAAATTTTCGCTTTTCGAATAACTAAATTGCCTTCAAATGTTTTAATTGCTGCCATAAAACCTTCTCTAAAAATTAATTTATAAATTCAACCACTTCCAAATCAAAACCAGAAAGCCCCAAATATTTTTTCTGACCTCCTAAAACCTTTAACTTACGGATACCTAGGTCAGCTAAAATCTGGGCACCAGTTCCTGTGTTTCGCCAATCATCAGGTTGATCATTTGACGCTCCATCCAAAACAACACCATGGTCTTCCATATGATATTGATGAACAATCTCCACTAAAGATTTATTATCTTCTTCTTGACGAACCATAACCAATACACCGCAGCCTTCTTCTGCAATTTTCAGCATCGCATCTTTAATCGTAATACTTGAACCACCTCGCTGACCTGAGAAAATATCATTTAAGGCATTACGCCCATGAACACGGACTAAAACCGGTTCTTCTCCTGAAACTTGACCCATGACTAAAGCCAAGTGTAATTTGTTATCGAGGCTATCTTGATATGCATATAAGCGAAAATCGCCAAACTCAGTTGGAAACTTACACTCACTAATCCGCTCTAACGTATGCTCATTTTGAATACGATAATGAATTAAATCAGCAATAGTGCCGATTTTTAAATCGTGCTCACGAGCAAACATTTCCAGATCAGGTTTTCTGGCCATTGACCCATCTTCATTTAAAATCTCAACAATCACTGAGGATGGCTCAAGGCCTGCTAACTGTGCCAAATCACAACCAGCCTCAGTATGCCCAGCCCTTTTTAACACACCCCCAGACTGGGCCATCAACGGAAAGATATGTCCTGGCTGCACTAAATCATCGGGCTGAACATTCTTAGCAACCGCCGTACGAACCGTGTGTGCTCTGTCTGCTGCGGAAATACCTGTAGTGACTCCTGTTGCCGCCTCGATGGAAACAGTAAAATTAGTAGAATGTGCTGTTTTATTCTCGTTAACCATTAACGGCAAACGTAATTGATGGCACCGTTCCCGAGTCATCGTTAAACAGATTAAACCACGTCCATAACGAGCCATAAAATTAATATCTTCAGCTCTTACATGAGCCGCTGCAATCAGTAAATCACCTTCATTTTCACGGTCCTCATCATCCAATATGACAACCATTTTACCCTGTTTCAGATCTTCGATTATCTCATCAATAGAATTCATCACTATCCTTTAATAAACCCTGCATTATTTAACAAAGCAGTAATTTTTGAATCATCATTTATATCCTGATCTCCCTGAATAAGTCGCTCAAGATAGCGCGCTAACACATCCACCTCAATATTAACGGCTGCTCCAATAGGCATGGCACCTAATGTTGTCATTGATAACGTATGCGGAACAATATTGACCGAAAATGTCTCGCCTGCCACTTGATTAACCGTCAAACTAATACCATCAATACAAATTGACCCTTTTTCTGCAATATAACGTCTCAAAACTTGCGGTACTTTAATATCAAATCGATAAGAACGTCCCTCTTGCTCTTTTCGCAGAACAGTTCCAAGACCATCAACATGACCGCTGACAAAATGCCCTCCCAAACGTGTTGTCGGGGCAAGAGCCAATTCCAAATTAACCAAAGACCCGAGCTGGGCCTGAGCCAAAGTGGTTCGTGACAATGTTTCTTTAGAAACATCCGCACTAAAAGAATTCGCCATCAATTCTACAACTGTTAAACAAACACCGTTAACGGCAATACTATCGCCTATATTAACATCATCAAGCGCTAATTGACCGGTATTAAACGTCAGCTGGAAATCACCCTCAAGTGCCACTAACCGCTCAATCTTACCGATTGCTAAAATAATTCCTGTAAACATTTTTTATTTCGTGAATATTAATTTAATATCAGGCCCTATCTGCCCTACCGATTGTAACGACAGCGTCACTTTATCTTTCATGGTCTTTAAACCAGGCAAATGAAATAACCCTCTCCCCTCATCTCCTAAGATACTGGGTGCGAGATAAACACGCCACTCATCAACCAACTCCCGTTCTAAAAAAGCACCATTTAACGTTGGCCCCGCTTCTATCATGAGTTGATTGATTTGACGTTCGGCTAACAATGCTAAGACAGCGTCAAGATCAACGCGACCTTCCTTTGTTGCCGGCAACGTAAAAACCTTAATCCCCAATGACTCCAACTGTTTTTTCCGTTTCAGATTCCCAGAAACCGTAAAAACCCATGTTTCAGGCTGCCCCTTTAATAATGCTGCTGATATCGGTATTTTTAAGGTCGAATCTAATACTACCCGTACCGGTTGTTTTACTTCAACATCTGGCAATCGTGCTGTTAATAAAGGATCATCGGCAATAACGGTATCTACTCCTGTTAAAACCGCCGAACTCTCTGCTCTTAACCGATGCACATCTAAGCGTGATTGCACTGAGGTAATCCATCGGCTCTCTCCCGAAGCCATTGCCGTACGACCATCTAAACTGGCAGCCAATTTAGCTACTACGAAGGGTTTTCGCTCCTGCATTCTCCTGATAAAACCCCGATTAATATATTTCGCTTCGTCAGTTAATACATGGGTATCAGTTTTGATACCGGCTGCCTGTAATTCTGCTATCCCACGCCCTGCAACTTTTGGATTAGGATCTGTCATTGCAATAACAACACGGTGCACCCCAGCTTGAATTAATGCTTGGCTACAAGGCGGCGTTCGACCAGTATGGCAGCAAGGCTCAAGACTCACATAAACAGTTGCACCAGTGACATTACCCGCGCGCTCCAATGCCATAATTTCGGCATGCGCTTCCCCAGCACATTGATGCCAGCCCTCCGCTATCACCTGTTGGTCACGGACAATCACACATCCTACATTTGGGTTCGGTGCAGTTGTAAAAACGCCTTTCTGAGCAAGCTTCAATGCTTGCGCCATAAATACTTCATCAATTTGCAAGGTCATGTTATTTTTTCAGGTTTTCTATAACCTTGGTAAATTCATTCACATCCTGAAAGCTCCGGTAAACTGAAGCAAACCGGACAAAAGCGACATGATCCAACTTACTTAATGCTTGCATTACTAACTCCCCGACTTCACGGGAAGGAAATTCTCTTTCACCTTTCAAAATGAGTTCTTTCTTAATACTCGAAACGGCTTGTTCAATACGTTCACTATCAACCGGACGCTTCTCGAGTGCTTTTAACATGCCTGAGCGTAATTTTGTCTCATCAAAAGGAACACGCGTACCGTTGTTTTTAACCAACCGAGGTAAATTTAATTCTGCAACCTCATAAGTAGTAAAGCGCTCCTTACAAGTCGCACATTCGCGCCGTCTACGTACTTGATCGCCCTCATTTGCAAAGCGCGAATCAATTACTTTGGTATCTTGCGCAGAACAAAAAGGACATCTCATAAACTATAGCACCCACGCCTAAACAAAAAATTACCGTACAATTGTTATTTTATCGTACTTTGCCCTAATTAACTTTTTTAAAGCTATTATTCACACTATGCATCATCAAGAAGGCGTCATTAAATACCAATTAACGCATATTCAGAAGCCTTTGCCATTTACGCCTGATGACTTTACCCATATTAACGTCTGGAGAACAATTGCCTACCACTTAGGGCTAATTGGTCAAGATTCAAACCGCTATGGGGGGCTTGGCTTTGGAAATATTAGTCAGGCTACGCCCAACACAACCATACAATTTATTATTTCTGGATCACAAACTGGGTTGGAAGAAACACTGTCTCCAGAACAATACAGCGGCATTGTAACAAGCAATATACAAAATAACGCCATAACATCACTCGGCCATTGTAAGCCATCTTCAGAAACCATGACACATGCCATGATTTATGCGATCAAACCTACCATAAAAGGGGTTATTCATGTCCATAGCCCCGAAATATGGCATGCCACTCACGCTCTTAATTTACCGAGCACTGCTGCCAATATCCCCTATGGAACACCTGAAATGGCCCTCGCTGTTAAACAACTTTTTATTACAGAACAATTAGGTGAGTCGGGGTCTTTTGCAATGCTAGGCCATCAAGATGGCATTGTTTCATTTGGTTCTACACTAGAAAACGCAGGACTTGATCTGATAAAATACCTTGCTGCAGCCAGAGCAGTAATCTAAAGATTATCTAAACGTCTAACGTAATAAAAAAAACCATGGAACATCCTAAGATCCTTATCTATACATCAACAATTTGTCCATATTGCACCATGGCTAAACGCCTACTCACCCAAAAAGGTGCGCATTTTGATGAAGTCAATCTTGACAAACACCCTGAATTACGTGATGAAATAATGACACAAACAAAAAGAAGAACCGTTCCACAAATTTTTATTGGCAAAAAACATATTGGCGGCTTTGATGAACTCTATGCACTTGAAATCAACAATAAACTCGACACATTACTTGCGCCCACCTAAGCACTACCTTTTTATACTTTCTTATAGACCTCGACTTAAATCTTTCTTTATATCAGAAATATTTTCCAATCCAACCGATATTCGCAATAAACCATCACTAATCCCGGCCTTAACCCGCGCCTCGGGAGTCAATCGACTATGTGTCGTAGAGGCAGGGTGCGTAATGGTAGTTTTAACATCTCCCAAATTAGCAGTAATCGATACCATCTGAGTAGCATCAATCAATTCCCAGGCCTTGGCCTGCCCATGTTCCAGTTCAAAACTAACTACGCCGCCAAAACCTGCTTGCTGCTGCTGAGCTAATTCATGCTGCGGGTGAGATGTTAAGCCTGGGTAAAACACCCTTTTCACTACTGATTGTCCTTCCAACCAGGTTGCTAATGCTTGCGCATTTTCACAATGAGTTTTCATACGAATCGCTAGTGTTTCCAATCCGGACAGAAAAACCCAAGCATTGAAAGGACTTAGTGTTGAGCCTCCAGTTCTAAGAAATGGATAAATCGATTTTTCAATCACGTCATCACTGGCAATTACCGCACCACCAACACAACGCCCCTGACCATCTAAATACTTCGTTGCTGAATGTACGACTATATCAGCACCTAACTCCAGTGGCTTTTGTAAAACAGGCGTACAAAAAACATTATCGACAACCAATAAGGCATTATTTGAATGCGCCAATTCTGCTAATGCCTTAATATCTGCAATTTCCATCATCGGATTAGATGGAGTTTCTAGAAATAGAAACTGTGTTTCCGGTTTAATAGCTCGTTCCCATGCCGACAAATCGGTAAGATCTACAAAATCAGTAGTGACACCAAATTTACCAAAAAAGTTCTGAAACATTAAAACTGAATTTCCAAAAATACTTTGAGAACTAACAATATGGTCGCCGGCCTTTAACAACCCCATACCTACAGCCATGATAGCAGCCATTCCTGATGAAAATGCCAAACAGCGCTCACCGCCTTCCAATATCGCTAACCGCTCTTGGAAAACATTTACCGTTGGATTGGTGAAACGGGAATAAATATTGCCGGGTTGGTTACCTGAGAAACGATCAGCTGCTTCTGCGGCACTATCAAAGACATAACTTGACGTTGTAAAAATAGGCACACTATGCTCATCCTCATGTGTTCTTTGATGTCCTGACCTTATTGCTTGTGTTTCAAAGGAATAATCATTCCAGTCTGATGCGTTTATCCGTTTATCGTTCATTAGTTTAAAAATCTCACTCTAATTCGTTTAAATTATTCACTAGAAATTCAATACTTAAATTTCAATAACAAAACTTTCTGTATTTTTTTTCATTTGCGCATCATCATTCCGCAAAGCATCCAAACCTGCCAAATATTCAGCATTCACATCACCAGTGACATAATTATTACTAAAACAAGAGGTATCAAAATGTTTAATTTCCTTATTTCCTTTTCCAACCGCCGCAATTAAATCTTCATGCTCTTGATAAAACAATCTATCTGCACCAATAGCCTCCTGAATTTCATATTCAGTTCGTCTATGCGCTATCAATTCGGAAGCTGAAGGCATGTCAATCCCATAAACATTAGGATAACGAACCGGTGGAGCTGCCGAAGAAAAATAAACATTCTTTGCACCCGCATCGCGTGCCATCTCAATAATTTGAGCTGATGTTGTACCCCGAACAATTGAGTCATCGACTAAAAGAACATTTTTCCCCTCAAACTCCAATTTAATGGCATTTAACTTTTGGCGTACTGATTTTTCACGTGTTTTTTGACCGGGCATAATAAAGGTCCGTCCAATATAACGGTTTTTAATAAAACCTTCTCGAAACTTTACTTTTAATTTTGATGCCAACATAATCGCGGCTGTCCGACTTGTATCCGGAATAGGCATCACCACATCAATATCGTGTTCCGCCCATTCTCGTTGTATTTTTTCTGCTAATTTCTCTCCCATCCGTAACCGTGCCTTATACACAGAAATATTATCAATCATAGAGTCAGGGCGTGCAAAATAAACAAACTCAAAAATACAAGGCGCGTGATCTATCTTTTTCGGGTCAGCACATTGTGCCGTATGCAAAACTCCAGAACGCTCAATAAAAACTGCTTCTCCTGGCTTAATATCACGGCTCAGCTTGAAACCCAAAGCATCTAATGCAACATTTTCAGAAGCAATCATAAACTCCAAACCACTTTCACTCTCGCGCTCACCAAAAACAATCGGACGAATCCCATTTGGATCTCTAAAGCCGACAACACCAAATCCAGTAATCATTGCAACAACAGCATAAGCACCTCGGCAACGTTGATGAACTTCTGATACTGCAGCAAATACATCATCAACCGTTAACCGTGTTTTTCCCCGTGACTGTAAAGCATTTGCCAAAACATTAAGAATGACTTCAGAATCAGATTCAGTATTTATATGGCGCTGATCTTCAGCAAACAAGTCCTTTTTCAAAGCACGAGCATTTGTCAAATTACCATTGTGGGCCAGCGTAATCCCAAAAGGCGAATTCACATAAAAGGGTTGTGACTCGGCAGAACTAGAACAGCCTGCTGTAGGATAACGTACGTGAGCAATTCCCATCGACCCGGGTAATTTCAACATATGTTGTGTTTTAAAAACATCACGCACTAAACCATTTTCTTTTCGCAGAAACAATCGACCACTCTCATAGGTCGCGATCCCGGCTGCATCCTGTCCTCGGTGCTGGAGCACAGTAAGTGCATCATATAATTCCTGATTTACATTTTTGTGGGAAACAATTGCAGCAATACCACACATAATTCATCAACCTTAATATGTTAAAATTAAATTTAAATTGCCTTCATGAAAAGACTAACCATAGTCCACATAACCTGCAAGGCCTTGAGGCAAATAACCACGAAACCATTCTGCAACTGACTGAAATGGAGGGATTAACTGCGACTCTCTCCACCAAGAATCTTGTGGAAGCGGCGTCAACCCAGCCAAAACTATTACTACCGTAACCACCAATACACCACGCGCAATACCAAAAATCATACCTAAAAAGCGATCGGTTCCGGTCAACCCGGTTTTTTTTACTAAGACGCCCAACAAATAACCAACTAGACCACCGACCAATAGTGTTAGCAAAAGCAGCGCAACAAATGCCACTGCCATTCTGATGGAGGGGTATTCAATCCATGGGGCTAATAAGACAGCAAAATCTCGACTGTAATTTAAACCAATCCATATCCCACTGCCCCAACTCACCAATGATAATGCTTCTCGGGTCAATCCTCTAAATAAGCCAATAACCGAAGAAATACCAATCAAGCCAAGCAGCGCATAATCTACCCAAACCATTGCATACCCATTGTAAAAAACTCCCTTAAACTAAACTGAAAACAGCACATTATTTTCTAACCCTTAACTTCGGGTTATTCCGGCATTAGAATCCCTTTTATCTGAGTCTTTTTAATCAATGACTGTAGCATTTTTTCAGCACGTTTCTTATCTAATTCAGGCCCTATACGAACCCGATGCATCCCCTTAAAAAATTCAGTATAAACAGTAAAATTTTTAGCGCGTAAATCATCCCTTAATTTGGCTGCATGCTCCTCACTACTAAAGCTACCTACCTGAATCACCCATCGAACCAATAGTGGCTTGGGGCTTGCCGTTTTCTTTGAATTAACCTTCGAACTATTTTTAATCGGGTCTGAATATTCTGATGCCTGACGATTCTTTGACAGTTCAATTTCCTTGAGTGATTGAAAGGGTACAGCCTTCAACTCTTCAACAAAGATTTGCTCCGGTAACTCAGGAATCTCCATTTCACTAAGAGAGCGTCTTTGCTGTTCAGTATCATCCTCAATTAACATAGGCACAAAAAAAGCCAGCAATAATGTTATTACAACGGTTCCAACCAATCGTTGTTTTAATTTCTCATCCATCTGGCACCTCTTCAACTGAACGCTTAGATAAAAACTCCGACACTAAAAAGAAAGATCCGAATATAACAATTAAATCCTCCCGTTGAGAATTATCTTGCACAGCAACCCATGTTTCATCAAAATCTGTAAATCCTGAATAAACATTTTCAATGGGACAACGGCTTAGCCCTGCAACAACGTCCTTAACATCAGCACAACGACTGTTTTCCAAAGGGGAAATATACCAGTCACTAACAACTGATGACAATAACTGCCCCACAGCCACAAAATCTTTATCCTTCATCATATTAAAAATAAGATGTATTTTCTTATCTGGAAAAGAGGAGACAAGATAGTCTCTCAATATCTCCGCAGATAACGGGTTATGCCCAACATCCAATAAAATTAATGGTGCGCCATTAATTAGTTGAAAGCGCCCTGGTAACTGCACTTTCTCTAGGCCATCCACAATCGCATTTCTGGTTAACGGTAACTGCGGCGCTAATATATTAAGGACCTGTAGGACTGATGCTGCATTGCCCAATTGATGCTCGCCCTGCAAATTTGGGTAAGGCAAACCCATTAAGGTTCCTGTGGTATTTCCCCAATGCCAACTGTCATTATTCTTTTTAAAATAAAAATCCCTCCCTACCAAAGAAAGCGGCACACTTAATTCCTTCGCATAGGATTCAATAATAGCAGGTGGATTTACATCCCCAATTACCGCTGGTCGACCTGCTCTAAATATCCCTACCTTTTCTTTAGCAATCAATTCACGGGTGTTACCCAGCCAGTCACTGTGATCGATACCAATACTTGGTATAAGAGCAATATCTGTATCAATCACATTAACCGCATCAAGCCGCCCTCCAAGCCCGACTTCCAATAACTGAACGTCTAGTTCAGTTCTGGAAAAAATATCCAGTGCCGCTAAGGTACAAAACTCAAAATAACTTAATGACGTTGTCCCTCGAACCGCTTCTATCCGCTCAAATGACTGACAAATCAAACCATCACTAACAACTGCACCATTAATTTTTATCCGCTCATTATAAAACTGCAAGTGCGGTGAAGTATAGGTTCCTACACGATAGCCACTTTGCCTTAAAATTGCATCCAGAAACGCGACACATGAGCCTTTACCGTTGGTCCCTCCTACCGTAATGGTAAGTGGTTTTTTAGTTGGCTTTTGCAATAATTGGTAAACTTCAGAAACACGCTCTAAACCTAAATCGATCTGCTTACTGTGTAGTGTTTCTTGCCACTGCAACCACCCTTGTAATGACTCAAAATGCATCAACTTCAAATAACAAAATTATCAAAAATATGACCCGATAAAAAACTATACTGAATCCTGATCTACTTGCTCCTCATCGTCATCGCTGGAAAGCAAATCATTCACTTCTGTTACCGTAATATCGGCTTCTACTGGCTTAGTGATATCATTCCTGTTTGACATTAACATAGCCAAAAGAGTAGCCACTTGATCTCGCATATCCCGGCGATTAACTATCAAATCAACAGCACCGTGTTCAACGAGGAATTCACTACGTTGAAAACCCTCAGGCAACTTTTCCCGAACAGTTTGCTCAATAACACGTGGCCCTGCAAAACCAATTAAGGCTTTAGGCTCAGCTAAATTAAGATCTCCCAGCATCGCAAGACTTGCAGAAACACCGCCCATCGTCGGGTCGGTTAAAAAAGAAATAAAAGGCAATTTCGCCTCAGACAACCGGGTTAAAGCCGCACTGGTTTTTGCCATTTGGAACAATGAAAACAATGATTCTTGCATTCGCGCCCCACCACTGGCAGTAAAAACAATAAAAGGCACACCTAACTCAATACTGGTATTCACACCGCGCACAAACTTCTCACCAACAACTGAACCCATGGAACCACCCATAAAGCCAAAATCAAATGCTGCCGCAACAATTCCAGTTCCTTTTAGCTGTCCGGACATAACAACCAAAGCATCATTCTCTTCGGTTTTCTTTTGTGCCTGAATCAAGCGATCCTTATATTTTTTACTATCTTTAAAACGTAAAGGGTCCGTTGGCATTAAGTGCTCACCAATCTCTACACGGCCTTCTGGATCTAAAAAAATGTCCAACCGGGTCCTAGCTCCAATACGCATATGATGGTCGCATTTTGGACAAACATTAAAATTCTTTTCCAGTTCAGAATTATATAAAATCGCATTGCACGAGGTACATTTGTTCCAAAGGCCTTCTGGCACAGTGCCCTTCGTTGATGCTGCCGTTCTGATTGAAGGCACTAATTTCTCAAACCAACTCATCGTGTACTCCCGTTAATTAACTTCATTATCCATCGCCTGACGCATTGAACTTAAAAGCATAACAATCTCTTGCTGGGCAACTTCAAGATCATCTAGATTTGCTTGTATCTTATTAATAATAGCACTACCCACAACAACACCGTCTGCAATATTCCCTACCGCTTTTGCAGTCTCAGCATCTTTCACACCAAAACCAACACCAATAGGTAAATCAGTAAATTGTTGAATCTCAGTTACTTTTTTCTTTACATCATCAACTTCGAGATGCCCTGCCCCAGTCACGCCTTTAAGTGAAACATAATAAATATAACCACTTCCTTTTGCAGCCATTTTTTTAATACGCTCTTCTGTACTATTTGGAGCCAACAAGAAAATAGGGTCTATATCTAATGCTTTCAATAACGGCGCATACTGCTGAGCTTCCTCTGGAGGCATGTCAACCGTCAAGACACCATCGACGCCAACACGTGCTGCGGCCTGAGCAAATTCTTCATAACCCATAAATTCAATAGGATTAAGATAACCCATCAACACAATTGGCGTGTTGTTGTCATCTTTCCGGAATTCCGCAACCATAGATAAAACACGCGTTAAATTCATACCCTGCTCTAAAGCACGTTCACTAGCTTTTTGTATTACAGGCCCATCAGCCATCGGATCGGAAAAAGGCACCCCTAATTCAATCACATCAACACCCGCCGCCACCATTGCATGTAATAACGAAACTGTAAAATCAGGCACGGGGTCACCGGCCGTCACAAAAGGAATTAAAGCTTTCCGGCCAGATACTGAAAGATTCTTAAATGTTTTAGCTAAACGACTCATAATTCAACTCCTTCCCGTTCAGCCACGGTATGCATATCTTTGTCCCCACGCCCTGATAAGTTAACCAAAATAACTTGATCCTTACCCATAGTCGGCGCCAACTTCATTGCATAAGCTAATGCATGACTCGACTCTAATGCGGGAATAATGCCTTCCATACGTGTTAATGCGTAAAAGGCTGAAACCGCCTCATCATCGGTTATATTGACATACTCTGCGCGTCCAGAATCTTTCAACCACGCATGTTCAGGGCCAACACCCGGATAATCCAATCCAGCAGAAATAGAATGTGTTTCTAAAATTTCACCGTGTTCATCGGCAACCAGATAAGTTCTATTGCCGTGAAGAACACCGGGCTTCCCAGCTCCTAATGTTACAGAATGCCGATCGGTTTCTATACCATCACCTGCGGCCTCTACGCCATAAATTTTAACAGAAGCATCATCAATAAACGGGTGAAATAAACCAATGGCATTTGAGCCTCCTCCGACACAGGCAACCAAAGCATCAGGCAAACGCCCAATCATGGTTTGCAACTGCTCTTTCGACTCTCTACCAATGATAGTCTGAAAATCTCGAACTAGCGCCGGATAAGGGTGTGGTCCGGCCACCGTGCCAATAATATAAAAAGTATCATCAACATTAGTAACCCAATCCCGCATAGCTTCATTGAGCGCATCCTTCAACGTTTTGGAACCGGAATCGACCGAAACCACTTTCGCACCTAAAAGACGCATACGGTACACATTCTGAACTTGCCGCGCAATATCAACAGAGCCCATATAAACAACACACTCCAACCCTAATCTGGCTGCCACGGTCGCTGTTGCAACACCATGTTGACCCGCTCCAGTTTCAGCAATAATTCGAGTTTTACCCATTCGTTTAGCTAATAATGCTTGGCCAATCGCATTATTGATTTTATGCGCTCCAGTGTGATTCAAATCTTCACGTTTTAAATAGATTTGCGCCCCTCCCAACTCATCACTCCAGCGTTCCGCATGATAAATTGGCGACGGTCTTCCCACATAATGGTGTAAATCTTTATCTAACTCTGCTAGAAACTCTGGGTCCTTTGAAAACTCTTGATAGGCCTCATCTAACTGTTTGATTGGCAACATCAGCGTCTCTGCAACAAATTTACCGCCATAAGGGCCAAAATGACCTGCTTCATCAGGCATATCATATTTCAAACTATTTTCTTTTGTCACCTAACTCTACCTCTGTAATCAATTCTATTATTTTATTAATATCCTTTATGCCTTTCTGTCTCTCGACCCCACTACTAACATCAAGTGCATAAGGTTGCGCCTGTTTAATCGCCTGATAAGCATTCTCAACACTAATGCCTCCCGCCAAAATAATGGGCAATGGATATTGTTCAGGAATTAAATTCCAATCAAAATGATGCCCTGTCCCACCTTTTAAACCCGGATGATACGCATCCAGCAATAATGCAGAGGCATCAAAAAAATCATCTGCTAGTTGCATTAAGTCAGTTTCTGGGCGCATTCTGACTGCTTTAATATAGGGATGCCCCACTAACCGACAAAAATCAGGCGCCTCATCCCCATGAAACTGGATCAAATCAAGCGGCACCTGAGATAAAACATGCTCAATAACTTCCTGAGACTCATCAACAAATAATCCTACGGTCGTCACAAATGCAGGCAATGCCGCAATTACCCTTTGAGCTTGTTCCACAGTCACATGCCGTGGACTCGGCGGATAAAACACCAACCCAATAGCATCAACACCCTGATATGCTGCTGCTACTGCATTCTCAGGGTCGGTAAACCCACACACTTTGATTCGGGTCCGCATGATCCTCAACGCTCTTCAAAGCGGCTAAGTATACCATAGAGTCAGCCACTTTCCCCTATCTGTAAACCTTTGATAACACATCTAAAAGAACCCATATAGTAAATTCAGTCAAATCGGACAGCATTACTCGGCAATGCTGCAAATATGGGATGATTAGCTACGCCATACTCGGACGGGTAAAAAACACCCCCCAAATAAAGCCCGTCCGGTGAAGCAGTAGCAGATGCTAACCGACGGTCTTTTTTTTCCAATAATTGCTTACACCATGCAACAGCCAGTTTACCCTGACCAATATCAATTAAAGTTCCGGCAATATTCCTCACCATATGATGCACAAAAGCATTGGCACATAAGTCAATATTTATCAAGTCGCCCTCTTGGTAAACTTTAATAAAATACATTAATCGACATGGACTTTTAGATTGACACCCTTGTGCTCGAAAAGAACTAAAGTCATGGTCACCAACTAAATATTGAGCCGCTTCATGCATTCTTTCAACATTAAGTACTGGATAACACCACGTCACTTGACGATAACGCAATGCCGACTGTATAGGTCGATTCAAAATAACATAGCGATAAAAACGAGCTACCGCACTGTAACGCGCATGAAATCCCTCTTGCGCATCTTGGACCCAAAGCACTCGGACATCTGCTGGTAAATAGGTGTTAGTACCCATCAACCATGCTCGGTGTGAACGAACCACGGGAGGATCCATATGGATTACTTGCTCTAACGCATGAACACCACTATCAGTACGCCCTGCACACACAACAGTAACCGGTTCATTCGCTACTTTTGCTAAAGCTAATTCAAGCACAGACTGTACAGTCCGAAGCCCTCGCTGCCACTGCCAGCCCGAAAATTGGCTTCCATTATATTCAACACCCATGACTAATCGGTTCATTACCAGGATACCTTATTCATGAATCAAAACCCGTTCCCCAACCAAAACAAGATCAAATAGGGCTATCACATCATGATTTTTCATTCGGACACACCCGTGAGATTGCGGCTCCGTCTTCACCAGATCGTCTGGACTGCCGTGAATGTATATATACCGCCAACCTGAATCTACCGAACCATATCGATTACGTCCCGGCTCAAGTCCCACTAACCAAAGAATGCGCGTCAAAATCCAATCTCGTTCTGGAAATGTCTCTGCTAGCTGAGAAGAATAGATTTCGCCTGTGGGCCTGCGCCCTGAAAAAACCATCTGTAATGGGACTTTTGAGCCAATTTTAGCCTTAACTTTATGCCAACCTCTTGGGGTACACTCACTACCCATTTGTTCGCCGGGACCATTTTTTGCTGTCGACACAACAAAACGACGATACAATCTCCCATTGCGAATAACCGACAGGTTTTGCGCGTTCAAATCAATATCCAAATAATCAGCAACGCTCATATATATCAATTAAAGATTAAGTCCAAACCACCCATGCTAGCAGCGAAAAACAGCAATAGACTCAACATGTGCCGTTTGCGGAAACATATCCATTACTCCTGCCCTTTCTAAGCGGTATCCTAAGTCATTCACCAAAATACCCGCATCTCTGGCTAATGTTGCAGGGTTACAAGAAACATAAACAATACATTCAGGTTTCCACTTTGGTATCCATGCTAAAACCTCAGCCGCACCGGCTCGAGAAGGATCAAGCAATATTTTATTAAAGGACTGCTGCACCCATGGCTCTGCAGATAAATCAGCAAACAAGTCTGCTTTATAAAAATCAACATTACTTATATTATTTAAGCGTGCATTTTCTTGAGCGTGATTCACTAAGGGTAAATCGCCCTCAATCCCAACCACATGCCCTGAATACCGGGCCAAGGGCAAGGTGAAATTCCCTAAACCACAAAACAAATCCAAGACCCTATCAGCCTTAGTTAAGGATAAAATATTAATCACGCGGTTAATCATTTGACGATTAATAGCTGTGTTAACTTGTGTAAACATCGTTGGCTTGAATTTAAAATCCACCTGATGATCAGGCAAAGAATAACTCGGCATTAACCCAGCCTCAGGCCATAAAGGAATAATGGAATCAGGCCCTTTGGGCTGTAAATAAATAACTAAATTATTTGCCTTAGCAAAATCACGAATCACCTCACAATCGTCATTCGTAGGGGGCTCCAATACCCGAATTGCCAACACCACATCACTATCTCCAATAGCCACTTCAATTTGAGGTATTTTGTCCTTAATCGACAATTTCCCAATCATCGATGAAAGCGCCATTAGTCGCTCACCAACAGCCGGATGCATAACACGACACGATTCAATATCCGCTAAAAACGGTTGCCGCCGCTCTCTGAACCCAACCAATACACGCCCTTTCTTGGCAACATACTTAACACCCATTCGCGCCTTTTGTCGATAACCCCAAAAAGGTCCTGTCAAAGGCTCCCAAAGAAGTGGTATTTCAAGCTTACCAATCCGCTTGAACTGGTCTTCTAAAATCGACTGCTTTATTTCTATTTGCAACGGCTCTTTAACATGCTGAAAACTACACCCGCCACAGACCCCATAGTGGGGACATCCGGCCTCTCCTCGTTCAGGCGCCGGCATTACGACTTTAACTACCTTGCCTTCAGCATAATCACGCCGACTATCGGTATAAATAAAGTCAACTATTTCCCCCGGTAAGGCTTCATCAACAAAAACCACTTTGCCATCAATATGAGTTAACCCTCGGCCATCATGTGCAAAGGACTCAATAGTCGCTCTAACAGGATCTTCTGGTAGTTTCTTTTTCTTAAAACGTCGTCTCGCCATGAATGTTATTTTTACCTCTTAATAAACAGCGTATCGACCCAGAAACGCTCTACTTTTATACTGAAAATATACCGGTTGATAAGTAACGATCACCTCGGTCACAAATAATCGTCACAATTACTTTATTCTCTAGTTGCTCTCCTAATTTCAATGCAGCTGCCACCGCACCTCCTGATGAAATTCCAGCAAAAATGCCTTCTTCAGCCGCTAAAGCCCGACTTGTATCCTCAGCTTGTTGTTGATCCACATCCAGAATGTAATCAACTTGAGAAGGGTTATATATTTTTGGCAAATATTCTTCTGGCCATCGACGGATGCCTGGTATTTTGGCATCATCTTTGGGTTGCACACCGACCACCTCTATCGCATTGTTTTGTTCTTTCAAAAACCGCGAAGTACCCATAATCGTTCCAGTTGTCCCCATAGAACTAACAAAATGTGTAATTTGACCATCAGTATCACGCCAAATTTCGGGCCCTGTCCCCTCGTAATGCGCTCTCGGATTATCAGGATTTGAGAATTGATCTAATATACGTCCCTGACCATCTGCCTCCATTTTTCTGGCCAAATCAATTGCCCCTTCCATGCTATTTTCGGCCGGCGTAAGAATAAGTTCTGCGCCATAAGCAGCCATTGAAGAACGCCGCTCCGCACTCATATTATCAGGCATAATTAACGTCATCCTATAGCCTTTAATCGCTGCCGCCATTGCCAATGCTATACCGGTGTTTCCACTAGTCGCTTCAATAAGACGGTCACCGGGTTTTATCTCACCTCGACGCTCAGCATGCTGAATCATACTTAAAGCAGGACGATCCTTAACCGATCCGGCAGGATTATTGCCTTCCAATTTGACCCAATAAGTATTGCTAGAAGCCCCGGGTAATCGTTGCAACCTGACTAACGGGGTGTTACCAACAAAAGCCTCAATCGTTGGCTCATTCATAACGTATTATTCCTCACACAAATTAGAACTTTCATTACCCCAACCATTTACGCGCATTTGCAAACAACCGCATCCATGGCCCATACTCACCCCAATCTTCAGGATGCCAAGAATTCTGAATGGTTCTAAAACAACGCTCAGGATGCGGCATCATAATGGTAAAACGGCCATCTTCAGAAGTGATCCCCGTTACCCCCCCAACTGATCCATTCGGGTTGGCTGGAAACGCCGTCGTCGTTTCTCCGTAATTATCAACATAAGCTAAAGCAACCTGCCTAGCCTTAAGAGCTGACTCTAACTGACCCGTTTGAAAAAGTGCACGCCCTTCGCCGTGCGCAATCGAAACCGGCATTCTCGACCCGACCATTCCAGACAATAAAATCGAAGGTGACGCCATCACTTCAACCATGGCAACACGGGCCTCAAACTGCTCTGAAATATTACCGACAAAATCCGGCCAATGCGCAGTCCCTGGGATTAAACTTTTCAACCCAGATAACATCTGACAGCCATTACAAACACCTAACCCAAAGGTATCCTCTCGATTAAAGAAATCTTGAAATTGTTCGCGCACATAATCATTAAACAAAATTGACTTTGACCAGCCTCCGCCAGCGCCTAACACATCCCCATAAGAAAAACCTCCGCAGGCAACAATACCTTGGAATTCACGCAAAGAAACTCGCCGATCTACCAAATCACTCATATGAACATCAACTGCGGTAAACCCCGCCCGATCAAATGCGGCTGCCATTTCCACATGCCCATTAACCCCCTGCTCTCTTAAGATCGCCACTTTCGGCCTATAACTACCGATAAATGGACTGCTTATATCTTCATGCACATCAAAAGATAATTCCGCCTTTAGTCCCGGATCGTTATCATCTAAAATTCGGCTAAACTGCTGTTCTGCACACGCAGAATTATCACGTAATGCTTGCATATGAAAACTGGTTTCTGACCAGTTTTGCTGTAGTTGGGCTCGTGATTGCTCATAAACAATCGTACCTCCGGCTTGAATAGTTAACTTAGCTAAACTATTAAGCGAACCAATCTCACGACTACAGGTCGATAACCCAGCCTCGCTAAGATGCGATAAAACTGCATCTTTGTTACCTGTAGAAACCTGAATAACCGCACCTAATTCTTCATTGAATAAGGCTGCCAAACTATCCTCGCCTAAGTCATCTAAGATGAGTGACACCCCTAAACGACTGGCAAACATCATTTCTGCTGCCACCGCTAACAAGCCACCATCCGAACGGTCATGATAAGCCAATAATAACCCACGTTGATTCAGCTTCTGAATAGTGTTAAAAAATGATTTGAATAAAATCGCGTCATCCAGATCAGGCGCCTCGTCCCCCAGTTGCTGGTAAACCTGCGCTAAAACCGAACCACCTAAGCGATTCTTCCCTTGCCCTAAATCAATTAAGATTAATGTACTATCCGTGTTTTTAAGCTCCGGCGTTAATGTTTTATAAATATCACTTACCGGTGCAAAGGCAGTAGTTATCAAAGAAATAGGCGACACCATGGACTTGGCTTGGTCATCTTCTTGCCAAACAGTTTTCATCGACAAAGAATCCTTACCCACTGGAATAGCAATACCCAAGGCAGGACACAATTCCATACCCACCGCATAGACTGTTTCAAACAAAGCAGCATCTTCACCGCCAAAACCAGTGGCCGCCATCCAGTTAGCCGATAGTTTAACCTGCCCTAATTCTGTTATTGCGGCTGCCGCAAGATTCGTTAATGCTTCACCAATCGCTAACCGCCCTGAAGCTGGTGCATTAATAATTGCAACAGGGGTTCTTTCACCCATTGCCATCGCTTCTCCAGTCTTGGCATAAAAACCTGAAGCAGTCACAGCAACATCCGCAACGGGGACCTGCCACGGGCCGACCATTTGGTCTCGAACCACTAACCCCGTAACTGAGCGGTCTCCGATAGTAATCAGAAAACTTTTATCGGCAACAGCAGGAAAAGATAATACGCGCCTAATAGCTTCTGACAAAACCATCTCAGATGCATCCAACTTTTTAAGGTTCGAAGCTAAGCGTTTAACATCACGATGCATTTTAGGTGCCTTACCAAAAAGTACCGACATCGGTAAATTAACAGCATCATCTTTTAGTAATGCATCGGTTAATTGTAATTGTTCATCTTCGATCGCTTCACCAATAACGGCATAAAGACATTTTTCTTTCTGACAAAAGGATTCAAACAAGGGCAATGAATCTGGTTTAATCGCTAAAACATAACGTTCTTGTGCTTCATTACACCAAATTTGCATTGGTGACATACCTTGATCTGCATTTAATATTTTGCGTAATTCAAAACGCCCACCTCGATCGCAATCATGAATAATTTCTGGAACGGCATTAGATAATCCGCCAGCACCGACATCATGAATAGAAACAATCGGCGTTTTCTCTCCTAATGCTGAACAATGATTAATAACTTCCTGACAACGCCGCTCCATTTCAGGGTTTTCACGTTGCACTGAAGCATAATCTAACTGTGCTGAAATTTCACCGGAAGATTGCGAAGAAGCAGCCCCGCCTCCTAAACCAATTAACATTGCCGGTCCGCCTAAAACAATAATCAGGGCACCCGGCGGAATAGTATTCTTTTCAACCAACATAGGACGAATATTACCCATACCACCGGCAATCATAATAGGTTTATGGTAACCTAAAAAATGACCCATTTCAGAAGCCACAGCGGGTTGTTCAAAGCTACGAAAATAGCCTGCTAAATTCGGACGCCCAAATTCATTATTAAAGGCCGCACCGCCAATAGGTGCCTCTAGCATAATATCCAATGCCGAAGCAATCCGTTCAGGCTTACCGTAATCAACCTCCCACGGCTGTTGAAACTCCGGTATTTTTAAATTAGATACCGAAAAACCAGTTAATCCTGCCTTAGTTTGTGACCCTAAACCGGTAGCGCCTTCATCTCGAATCTCACCACCAGAACCAGTGGCTGCACCGGGATGGGGAGAAATAGCAGTTGGATGATTATGTGTTTCGACCTTCATTAAAATATGAGCTTCTTCATCAATATAGCCATACTTTCCGGTCAACGGGTCACGGATAAAAACCTGTGCGGAAGAACCTTCAATGACAGAGGAGTTATCACTATAAGCCGACAAGACACCTTGTGGATGACAATGGTAAGTATTACGAATCATGCCAAACAGCGTTTTCCCTTGCTCAATACCATCTATCGTCCATTGCGCATTAAATATTTTATGCCGGCAATGTTCTGAATTAGCTTGTGCGAACATCATCAGCTCTACATCCGTTGGATCTCGCCCCAAGCCTTGGAAACTAGTCAGTAAATAATCCACTTCATCAGGTGATAAAGCCAAACCTAAGTTTTCATTAGCCTGATCTAACGCACTACGACCTGCTTCTCTAACCGCAATAGTGACTAACGGCTTAGGCTCTGCCTGATAGAAAATTTCAGGACACTCTGATTCCAAGCAAATGGCTTGAGTCATACGGTCATATAAAATCTCAGTCAACAACTCCAGGTCAGCACTAATATCAATATTACCTTGAGTCTTTAATCGATATTCAATGGCTCGTTCTATTCGTAAAACGCCATCCAATCCACATCGATGGGCAATTTCTGTTGCCTTACTCGACCATGGTGAAATAGTTCCTTCTCGTGGAATGACTAAAAGAACAACCCCCTTGTCATCTCCCGCATTAACTGCCTCGCCATAATCTAATAATTGCGTTAACTGGTCTTTCTGCTCAGCAGGTAAATCCTGCCCATCAATATTAACAAAGTGAACAAACTGCGCTGACACAGCTCCAATGTGTCGATTAACTGCCTGAAGTTCCAGTAATAATTTTTCGGTTCTAAATAAAGAAAGAGCCTTAGGGCCTAATAGTCTTAGCATGGTGATTTTTATCGGTAATAGCCAGTCATCTCAACGAAAAAAACTAGCTGTGTTTTTGTCATTCGTCAGCCAAATCTTTCTTAATGGCTTGCTCTAAAATTCTGAGAATCTGTAAACTTTCATGTTGCGGAGGAGCATCTGCATTTTTATCTAATAACATAATATCGCTCTGACCGTTACTGTCAAACACTCGGATTTGGTATTCTTGCTCGCGATTTGGCTCTTCACCAAAAATAAAATCAAATTCATTCCATAGCGACCCATCTTCCACAGGCAACTTATTCCATTCATATTGAATAAAATATATCGCATTGGCCTGATTTCTAGCGACAATTTCTATGCCTTCTCGGATTAAGGCTTTACCGACAATACGCCATGCTAAATCATAAGACCTTGCTATTTCCAATCGAGGTGAACCACCGGTATAGCTTACCAATCGAACCGTTGGCAAGGAGGATAGATCCTGCGTCTCAGATAGCGTAGCCGATGCTAGAATTGCCTTCTTTTCCACAACCTTAGCGGCTCTTTTAACTTCAGCTATTTGCCTTCCCAACTCATTAGTTTGTAGGTCTGCTGGTATTTCTAAAACCGGCAACTCCCTACTGTGTCGATAATCAATTTGCTTGTCAGGAAAATAGCTTTTAATACGCGTACAACCTGAAACGATCACCACAGCTATAAGTAGTGCCAATCGCCAATAGACCTGAGAACTGCTATTGCCACACAAAAGCATTAGCTTACTTCTGCCTGCTGCATTGCTTTTTTAACTACCGCGTAACAATCCGACGTCAGCCAAGTTAATGGCAAACGAATTCCCATTTTCATTAACGCCATTTCGCTCACTGCCCATTTAACCGGAATGGGATTAGCCTGAACAAATAAATGCTCATGTAAACCTGCTAATTTCTCATCAATAGCCAAAGCACTAACACGGTCATTCGCTATAGCTGCCGTTACCATATTATGCATCAACCGCGGTGCCACATTACCCGTCACGGTAATAACGCCTTGCCCGCCTAAAAGACAAAATGAACAAGAAGACGCATCATCACCGGAATAAAGCGCAAAATCATCACCACATAAATCACGCAATAACAAAACACGATCAAGATCACCAGTGGCCTCTTTAACACCAATAATATTATCAATAGTTGATAATCGCGCCACCGTTTCTGGCAACATATCACACGCTGTGCGACCCGGAACATTATATAAAATCTGTGGAATATCAACCGCTTCTGCGACTGCCTTATAGTGCAAATAAAGCCCTTCTTGAGTCGGTTTGTTATAATACGGCGTCACTAACAAACAAGCATCCGCCCCAACTTCTTTTGCGCGCCGCGTAAGTGTTATTGCCTCAGTGGTCGAATTAGCTCCGGTACCAGCAATCACAGGAATACGCTGATTAACTTGTTTAACCACTGCCTGAACAACTGCCATATGGTCATTTTCATCCAATGTTGCCGATTCCCCGGTTGTACCTACCGCAACAATTGCATCTGTTTTCTGGTCAATATGAAATTCAACTAGCCGTTCAAGACTGGCATAATCAATCTCTCCCTCAGCATTCATTGGAGTTACTAGCGCAACAATACTACCTTCAATCATTCATTTGTCTCAAAATGGTTAAAATATCGGGACAGCTAGTCAATTCCAAACTGACAAAAGCCTCTTTTGTCCCATCAATTAATCTACAGCGTCATTATAACGAAATGACTAAAAAACAATACTCTATCTTTGTTCAGACCAACCGTTTTTGTGCCACTACCGCTTCTCGTTGTTGTTCCTTATGTCGATATTTTAACTCACGCCGTTCTTGGCTATTGCTTTTAGCCTCTGAACCAATATGTTGAAGACCACGCTCACGAGCAAGTTCCATCTGCTTTTCACGTTCTTCAAAACGTTTCCGCTGATGCTCACTCACCTTTTCAAAACAATGCGGACAACTGATACCTTGCACATAATGCTCACTCGCTTTATCTATTTCACTCACTGGATAACGACAAGCAAAACATTGATCATAGCGTCCCTTGGCTAAATCATGATCAACCGCAACACGATTATCAAAAACGAAGCATTCACCCTGCCACATAGACTCAGATTCAGGAATCTCCTCCAAATACTTTAAAATACCACCTTCCAGGTGATAAACTTCTTCAAAGCCTTGCTCTTTAAGATAAGCAGTTGATTTTTCACACCGTATTCCACCGGTACAATACATCGCCACCTTCTTATGCTGCCGAGGGTTTAAATTATCACTAACATACTTTGGGAACTCGCGAAAAGTAGCCGTCTTAGGGTTAACTGCACCCTGAAACTGGCCAATATTTACCTCGTAATCGTTACGAGTATCCACTAACAACACATCAGGATCAGCAATTAAGTCATTCCACTCACTGGGCTTAACATAAGTACCTACTATCTTATTAGGATCAATCGTTTCAACACCCATTGTCACGATCTCTTTTTTCAATTTGACCTTGGTGCGATAAAAAGGAATTGCTTCATCCAACGACTCCTTATAATTGATTCCAGCTAAACGCTCATCTTTATTAAACCAATCATAAAGCGCATTAATAGCCGCTCTTGAACCTGCAACCGTACCATTAATACCCTCTCTAGCCAGCAAAATAGTCCCTTTAATCTCATGTGCTGTCATTACCTGTAACAACGGCTTTTGTATCTGTTCAAAATCTTCTAAACGTACGAACCTATACAGTGCCGTAACCACACAACCATTCATATCAATTAACCTTTACTTGATGCCTGGACCGCAAATCCAGATCAGATGAAAAGAATGCTATATTTTACCTGATCTTAGCCTTCATTACCTAACCCATTACCTACTGGAAAACTAAATTCACTCGCCATCTCATCCCAAGGTACATACTTAGCCATAACAGCAGAAAAAATAGGCATCTCAAGCAACCGCGCTAACCATACTCTGACGAAAGGATGTGGCGCCTGATCAAACCAACTTCGATCAACCTGCGCAAACTGTCTAACAAAAGGAAAAATAGCCATATCCGCTAGACCGACCCGGTCACCCACTAAATAAGGCCTCTCTTGTAGTTTTTTTTCTAAGTGCGCTAAAAACAATTGCCCTTGCGAACGATAATATTCAGTAGACTGCTCTGGGTATCGATCGCTGTATTTGTAACGATCCAGCCAAAATTTAAATTCCCTATCATTCTCCGCGACTAAGGCCTGAATTACTGATCTTTTCTTCGCATCTGATTGTTCCAGCCAATTATCCGGATCATTGTATTCTAGAGAAAAAAGCATGATCTCAAAACTCTCATCAATCACCTGACCATCCGGTAAAATCAGTACCGGAACCGTTCCTTTGGGAGAAAATTGTAATAATGAGTCCGGTTTATTACGCAACACAACTTCACGCAACAAAACCTGTAAACCACTATATTGAATAGCAATTCGCGCCCTGATCGCATAGGGGCAACGCCGAAAAGAATATAAAATTGGAACTTCTGATCGTCCCTGAGTAGCCTCTAACATAGAAATTATGATAAAAAAATTAAGTGCTTAGTTTAACATGACTTCATTCGTCCTTGATCATTCCATCGCCACAATACTTGAACGTGATGACTCTCCTAACCGCTAAAGCATCTGGCTAACCAATCGGCATTAACGATTTTATTACACTGATTCATTAATCAATGATTATCATCTTATCAAGAACATGAAATAATGATGCTTTTCTAACAACCCATTATCTTTAACTCATGGCCCAATATATCTACACAATGAATGGCGTTGGCAAAATAGTCCCGCCTAAAAAATATATTCTGAAGGATATCTATCTGTCCTTTTTCCCAGGCGCAAAAATAGGCGTCCTAGGACTCAATGGCTCTGGAAAGTCTACCTTGCTACGCATTATGGCTGGTATTGATAAAGATATTGAAGGCGAAGCACGCGCCCAATCCGGCATAAAAATTGGTTATCTAGCACAAGAGCCTGAACTTGACCTGAGCAAAAATGTCCGAGGCAATATTGAAGAAGGCGTTGCTGAAACCAAAGCACTTATTGACCGCTTTAACGAAATCAGCAATGCCTTTGCAGAACCCGATGCTGACTTCGACAAACTACTTGCCGAACAAGCAGAATTGCAAGATAAAATCGATGCTGCTGGCGCCTGGGAACTTGAAAGACAACTCGAAATTGCTGCCGATGCACTTCGCCTTCCTGACTGGGACGCTGAGGTCAGCACTCTCTCAGGAGGAGAAAAACGTCGCGTTGCGCTTTGCCGCCTTCTTCTGTCAAACCCAGATATGCTATTACTTGACGAGCCAACAAACCACCTTGATGCAGAATCCGTTGCCTGGCTAGAAACATTTCTTCACAACTTTCCCGGCACCGTCGTAGCGGTTACTCATGATCGTTACTTCTTGGACAATGTTGCTGGCTGGATTTTAGAACTCGATCGCGGTCAAGGTATCCCTTGGGAGGGCAACTACTCCTCTTGGTTAGAGCAAAAACAAAATAGGCTTGAAATGGAGGAAAAACAGGAATCTTCCCGGCAAAAAGCTATGAAAGCAGAATTAGACTGGGTCAGAACCAACCCCAAGGGCCGCCATGCAAAAAACAAAGCTCGTCTGGCACGATTTGAAGAACTCTCGCAACAAGACACTCAAAAAAGAAATGAAACTCAAGAGATCTACATTCCACCCGGCCCTCGTTTAGGGGATGTCGTTGTTGAAGCCACATCCATACAAAAAGGCTTTGGCGACCGCCTCTTGGTTGACGACCTTAACTTCAATTTACCCCCCGGAGGAATCGTAGGCATCATCGGCCCTAACGGTGCTGGTAAAACTACTTTATTCAGAATGATAGCCAATGAAGTTTCCCCCGACAGTGGCACTCTAAAGTTGGGATCTACCGTGCAACTGGCTTATGTCGATCAATCGCGCGATGACCTCAATGATAACAGTACAGTTTGGGATGATATTTCCGGCGGACTAGATACCATCACTGTCGGAAATTACGAAACCTCTTCTCGCGCCTATGTAAGCCGCTTTAATTTCAAAGGCCCTGATCAGCAAAAACGCATCGGCGACCTGTCCGGCGGTGAACGCAACCGCGTCCATCTTGCCAAGTTATTAAAAAGTGGCGGCAACCTTCTCTTACTTGATGAGCCAACCAATGACTTAGATGTTGAAACCCTACGCGCACTTGAAGAAGCATTACTCAGTTTTCCAGGTTGTGCTGTAGTCATTTCTCATGACCGCTGGTTTCTTGACCGAATAGCAACTCATATTCTGGCTTTCGAGGGTAATAGCGAAGTAGTTTGGTTTGAAGGCAATTACGCCGACTACGAAAAGGACAGACACCGTCGACTCGGTACAGATGCCGACAACCCACATCGCATTAGATACAAAAAAATAAACTAACCCATAAGCCCATTGACTAATGACTTCTTGAGAATTCGCTCAAGAAGTCACAAATTCGCCTGCCTCCAAAACAACTACAACGTACTTAGCGCCATACAAAAACACCTATTAAGCGCAAAAAACCGATATTCTCGATGAATATTTTAGCAAAATAATGATTTATTCTAATTTTATCTATTTTTTTAGGTTAAAATGATCGGTTATTTATGGCGGGTTAATTATCGACCTATTAAGCCTCGCCATCACAGCGCGTTTTGCTAACATATCAATGCCTTACGGCCCATCTGCGGTATAAAATAAGGTGGCAGTAGGTGATAGCTATGCAAAAAAAGATTTTAATATTCAATTTCAGAGTACAGACATGACAGACTTATCGCTATACAGAAACATCGGTATTTTCGCGCACGTAGACGCCGGAAAAACAACAACCACGGAAAGAATCCTTAAACTGACTGGAAAAATCCATAAAATTGGTGAAGTACATGATGGTGCAGCGACAACAGACTTCATGGATCAAGAACAAGAACGCGGCATTACTATCCAATCCGCTGCAACAACTTGCACCTGGAATGATCACCGACTAAACATTATCGATACCCCTGGGCACGTTGACTTCACTATTGAAGTCTATCGTTCACTAAAAGTACTTGATGGCGGCGTTGGTGTTTTCTGCGGCTCGGGTGGCGTTGAACCACAATCTGAAACGAACTGGCGCTATGCTAATGACTCTGAAGTTTCCCGGATCATCTTAGTTAATAAACTGGATCGCTTAGGCGCAGACTTCTACCGTGTTGTTAAACAAATTGAAGACGTCTTAGGCGCTAACCCACTGGTTATGGTTCTACCTATTGGAACTGAAGATAACTTTGTTGGTGTTGTTGATCTACTGACCCGCAAATCATGGATTTGGGATAACTCTGGTGACCCGACAAAATTTACTATTGAAGATGTTCCTGCTGATATGGTAGATCAAGTCGAAGAATGGCGTGAAAAACTCATCGAAACCGCTGTTGAGCAAGATGATGACGCTATGGAAAAATACCTGGATGGCGAGGAACCTTCAATTGAAACCCTTCATGCTTGTATTCGCAAAGGTACTACGAACCTTGCTTTCTTCCCTACGTATTGTGGCTCAGCATTTAAAAACAAAGGAATCCAACTCGTTCTTAATGCTGTAGTAGACTACCTTCCGAGTCCGACAGAAGTTAAGCCACAACCTGAAGTTGACCTAGACGGTGCTGAAACCGGTGAACTTGCTATCGTTGATACCAATAAACCACTACGCGCGCTCGCTTTTAAAATTATGGATGACCGCTATGGTGCGCTAACTTTTATTCGAATTTATTCCGGTAAAATAGACAAAGGCGACACCGTTCTTAACACCTTTACTGGGAAAACAGAACGAATTGGCCGACTTGTTGAAATGCATGCCGATGAACGTATCGAACTTAATAGCGCCCAGGCCGGCGACATTGTCGCTGTTGTAGGCATGAAAAATGTTCAAACTGGTCACACCCTTTGTTGCCCTAAAAACCCAGCAACACTTGAACCTATGGTATTTCCTGATCCCGTTATTTCGATTGCAGTAGCGCCTAAAGATAAAGCCGGTTCTGAAAAACTTGGTATTGCTATTGGTAAAATGATCGCTGAAGATCCTTCCTTTCGCGTTGAAACAGACGAAGACAGCGGTGAAACCATTCTTAAAGGAATGGGTGAATTACATTTAGATATTAAAATTGATATCTTAAAACGTACTCACGGCATTGATGTTGAGGTTGGTAAACCACAGGTTGCTTATCGCGAAACCATCACCAAAAAAATCGAAGACAGTTACACTCATAAAAAGCAATCCGGTGGCTCTGGACAATTTGGTAAGATTGATTACACACTCGAGCCCGCAGAAGTTGGAGAAGGCTTTATCTTTGAGTCGAAAGTAACAGGTGGTAATGTTCCTAGAGAATTCTGGCCTGCTGTTGAAAAAGGCTTTAAGAATAGCATGGATGTTGGTGTCATGGCTGGCTTCCCTTGTCTTGATGTTAAAGTCACCCTTTTTGACGGTGGCTTCCATGCTGTTGACTCCTCAGCTGTTGCTTTTGAAATTGCGGCAAAGGCTGCTTACCGCCAATCCATTCCTAAAGCCGGTCCTCAACTGATCGAACCGATCATGAAAGTTGACGTCTTTACCCCTGATGATCACGTTGGTGATGTTATTGGTGATTTGAACCGTCGTAGAGGAATGATTCAAGGACAAGATTCTGGCGTCAGTGGTGTACGTGTTAAAGCACAAGCCCCGCTGAGTGAAATGTTCGGCTACATCGGCGATCTTAGAACCATGACCTCAGGTCGTGGTCAGTTTTCGATGGAATTCTCACATTACTCTCCATGCCCAAAAAATGTCGCTGAAGATGTTATTAAAGAGGTCAAAGAGCGCGAAGAAAAAAGCTAGACACAACACAACTTAAGAAAACAAAAAAAGGGTGGCTGATTTGAGTCACCCTTTTTTTATGATCATTATTTTCAATCCTTGCTCGCCAATTAACAACATTAGCACTTCTAACTGAGCATCAATTCATTCCATATTATCGATATACGGTCAGCCCAGCCAAACAAGTGAGACTATTGACCCTCGATTAATTAAATACGCCGGACACAAGCCAACTGATGATTCACATCAGCTTCCAAATATCACATCAAAGCCTGACATAAAATCATGCAGTCCTGAGCGAGCAATAGGCTTAACAGGTAGAGTCAACTGATCTATAACGAGACCTTTTTCTCTTAACGACTCTGTCTCAATCCACAAGTCATCCACATCATAAAGTGCTAGCGCATCAAAAACAGCTACCGTCTGCTTATAACCATACTTCTCAGCAGATTGCCCACGCAATAATTGAAAAACACCTGCATCTAAAAACAATAAACTAACCGGACGGTCAAATGCAGCCAGCGTTAAAATAACATCAAGCTGTTCTTGGACATGAATACTGCCATGAGGTGAACAATGCATAATGACTAAATACTTCTTCATGTACTGGGGAATACAATAAAGCGGTCAGCGCTAATCGTTGCTTCAACCAACTGACCCAAACCAGAAATACGAAATCCCGTCGCTAAATCCTGATCGGTCCTGTTTTGACGCGCAGCTTCTTCTGATGATAATAGCCCACGCCGTTGCGCCGCCGAGATACAAATAACCAAATCAATATTATTTTGTTGCGCCAATTCACGCCAACGACGAGTATATTGAAGCTCATCATCAGGCGGCGTTTGTGCGGCCAAGGCCTGATAAACAGCATCAAAATAAAAAAATATTTGCACAACACGATGACCAGAAGAAAGCGCTGCTACAACAAATTGATAAGCTATATCACCAGCAGAACCCGCATAAGGACTACTATTAACTTGGATCGCAAATTTCATAAGACCCCAACAATTCTAATGCATCAAAAACCCTGATCTCAATAAAAAAACAGCTTCAGATGAACGCTAAAAAGCTAGACTAACAAGAGACGAACATCAGTTAGCAAAGCAATAATCGTCCGCATAAACCGCGCCGCATCAGCACCGTCAATAACACGATGGTCATAAGATAGATCTAAAGGCATCATGAGCCTAGGTTCAAATTCAGAACCACTCCAGACCGGTTTCATTTGTGACCGGGTTGCACCTAAAATAGCCACCTCAGGCGCATTTACAATTGGCGTAAAGGCCGTACCACCAATACCTCCCAAATTTGATATTGTCATACAACCACCCTGCATTTCAGCAGGACGTAATTTACCATCTCTTGCTTTAACTCCTAACTCAAACATTTCGGCGGAAAGTTCAAATAAGCTCTTCTTATCAACATCTTTTATAACGGGCACTACCAATCCTTTAGGAGTATCTACAGCAATACCGATATTGTAATATTTCTTCAAAATTAATCGCTCACCATCAGGTGATAAAGAACTATTAAATTGAGGATATTGCTTCAATGCTGCGGCAACCGCCTTAAGCATAAAACCTAAACCCGTAATTTTAATACCTTCCTTCTCCGCACTAACCTTAAGCGACTTTCTAAACGCTTCCATTTCAGTAATATCAGCCTCGTCATGATGTGTCACCATGGGTAAATTCAGCCAAACTCGCGATAAATTTACACCGGTCAGACGCTTGATCTTACTTAATTTTTGTTCCTCAATGTCACCAAATTGACTGAAATCAACCGCGGGTATTGGAGGTATAACACTAGCTCCACCTACAACCGAAGTATGAGTATTATTACCACTCCCTGCTGTCGCCATGATCTTTTTCACATGACTGGTAACGTCTTCTTTCAGAATCCGCCCTTTACGCCCACTACCTTGCTGAATTAACGATAAATCGACACCTAATTCACGCGCAAAACGACGAATCGACGGCGTTGCATGAACAATACCACCATCACTTCGACTAACATCAAGACTAATTTCCTTCTGAATACTCGGTTCTGGTTTCTGCTCTCGCTGAGTCGGTTCTGGTACAGATGACGGTTCAGGACTTATGGCTTCGGCCTGAGAACTCTTATCCGCAACACTCACAGTCACAATCAAAGACCCTTCTGAGACACTGTCACCAACACTTACTTTAACATCCACAACAGTACCGGCAGTACTGGCTGGAAGATCCATCGTGGCTTTATCACCCTCCATAACGACTAAGGTTTGTTCAAGCTCAACCTCATCTCCAGAACTCACCAGTACTTCAATTATCTCCACATCACTTGCACCGCCAAGATCAGGAACTTTAATATCTACAATACGACTCGCACCAACATCCTTCGCTTCTAATTCCTCTTTTACTTGCTCTGGCTTGACTGCTTGTTCTTCAGCCGCAGCCGCTACCTGAACACCTGAACTTAGCGTAACAATCAAAGAACCTTCAGACACACTATCACCAACATTGACCTTCACCTCAGCAACGGTGCCTGCTGCCGTAGCAGGTAGATCCATAGTTGCTTTATCACCCTCCATCACTACTAGGGTTTGCTCAAGCTCAATGACATCTCCAGGGCTAACCAAGATCTCAATCACTTCGACATCGTCTGCACCACCAAGATCGGGAACTTTTACTTCTATTAAATCAGTCATGTTTTAACCAGCTCCTTAACGTAAACGAGGTTCATCGAGATCAGTACCAATCTCATACTTAGCAAGCGCTTCAGATACTATATTTGCACCTATTTCACCTTGGTCCATCAAGCTCTTTAGTGCGGTTATAGTAATAAAATAGCGGTCAACCTCAAAGAAGTGTCGTAATTTCTCACGAGTATCTGAACGCCCAAACCCGTCTGTACCTAAAACCGTATAAGGCGCTGAAACATAAGGCGTAATTTGTTCTGCAAAAGAACGCATATAATCCGTTGAGGCAATAACTGGACCAACCTGTCCTTCTAGACAACGTTCAACATGCGATTGACGCTTGTTTTGTTCTGGATGTAATCGGTTCCATCGTTCACAACTATAAGCCTCACGAGCCAATTCAGTAAAACTAGGGCAACTCCAAAGGTCTGCCTCGACCCCCCAATCATTGCTGAGCAATTCAGCGGCCGCTACAATTTCAAGAAAAATAACACCAGACCCTAACAACTGCACTCGAGGGCCTCGGGTTTCTTCACCTGCTTTAAACAAATACATCCCTTTGATGATATCGGCCTCGGCTCCCTTAGGTATCGCTGGGTGAAGATGATTTTCATTCATCGCAGTAATATAGTAAAAAATATCCTCTTGATTTTCATACATCCGGCGCAAACCATCTTGTACAATAACCGCCATTTCATAACCATACGTTGGGTCATACGAAATACAATTTGGAACCGTCGCTGAAATAAGATGACTATGCCCATCACCATGCTGCAACCCTTCCCCATTAAGTGTTGTTCGACCAGCTGTTCCTCCCACCAAAAAGCCCCGACAACGCTGATCAGCAGCAGCCCAAATTAAATCACCAATGCGCTGAAAACCAAACATCGAATAAAAAATATAAAAAGGAATCATCGGTACACCATGAGTTGAATACGCACTTCCAGCAGCAATCCAATCACTCATGCCTCCCGCTTCATTAATTCCTTCTTGTAAGACCTGTCCTGACTTATCTTCCTTATAAAACATGAGTTGCCCAGCATCCTGCGGGGTATAAAGTTGACCAACCTGCGACCAAATCCCTAACTGACGAAACATCCCTTCCATACCAAAAGTACGGGATTCATCAGGAACAATCGGAACGACCCTGCGCCCAATTTCTTTATTCTTAATGATAATATTAAGAATTCTAACAAATGCCATAGTTGTAGAAATCTTACTCTTTTCACCAGTACCCTTTAATAAAGCTTCAAAATCACCGAGTTCTGGGACCGTTAGTGACTCTGACTTTTCACGACGCGCAGGCAAATAACCACCCAATGCCTCACGGTGTCCACGCATATACTCCATTTCCTTTGAATCATCAGCGAACTTAAGATAAGGTAATTGCTCTACTTCCTCATCTGATAATGGCAATTCAAAACGGTTTCTGAAATGTTTCAGCGAATCTAAACTCATTTTCTTTTGTTGGTGAGAAATATTTTGCGCCTCACCTGAGTCACCCATACCGTACCCTTTAACCGTTTTACTCAAAATAACTGTGGGTTGATCACTGTGATTAACTGCCGCATGATAGGCTGCATAAACTTTAGCAACATCATGCCCTCCCCGGTTTAATTCCCAAATATCGCGATCTGAAAAATCAGCTACCATTGCCGCTAATTCTGGCGTATTAAAAAAATGCTCACGCACATAAGCGCCATCTTTAGATTTGAAAGTCTGATAATCCCCGTCAACACACTCCATCATACGCTTGGCTAACAAGCCGTTGGTATCGCGTTGTAATAACGCATCCCAACGATCACCCCAAACTAATTTAATGACATTCCAACCCGCGCCGCGAAAAGAACTTTCTAGCTCTTGGATAATCTTACCGTTACCGCGCACTGGCCCGTCAAGACGTTGCAAATTACAGTTAATAACAAAAATTAAATTATCTAATTTTTCACGCCCCGCCATTCCAATTGCACCGAGCGATTCTGGCTCATCGGTTTCACCATCCCCTAAAAAGGCCCAGACTTTACGATTCTTAGTCTCAGCAAAACCACGGTCTTGCATATAACGCATAAAACGCGCCTGATAAATAGACATAATAGGCCCTAAGCCCATTGAAACCGTCGGAAACTGCCAAAAATCAGGCATTAACCAAGGGTGTGGATAAGACGATAAACCATCGCCATTGACTTCTTGACGAAAACTATCCATTTGCGCTTCAGTTAATCGACCTAACATAAATGCTCTGGAGTAACTTCCAGGAGCCGAATGACCTTGAACAAAAATCATATCGCCGCCATGACCTTCAGACGGCGCCTGCCAAAAATGATTGTAACCCACATCATAGAGGGTTGCTGCTGACGCAAAGCTTGAAATATGCCCCCCAACATTAGTATTTTTATTAGCTCTAAGCACCATGACCATCGCATTCCAACGAACATAAGAACGAATTTTACGTTCTAATTCAGGATCTCCTGGAAACTTAGCCTGCTGAGAGACTGGAATCGTATTCACATAAGCCGTATTAGCACTGAAAGGAATATCCCAACCTGAATGCCTTGTCACCTCAACCAATTGCTCAATCAAGAAATGCGCTCGGTTGTGGCCTTCTTTTTCTAAAACAACCTTTAGTGAATCAATCCACTCCTGAGTTTCAATAGGATCAACATCACCCTCATTAGAACTTTGCTTATTCATCTGTTCATTCATCTAGCGCCCTTCCTAAAAGACTTAAAAAATAAAGACTAACTTCGTTAATCTATATCTGACATAACATAAAAGTTCCCATTATATTACATACTCAGCCTAGGAGTAAGCAATTATGCACCGAGCAAAAAAAAGCATTACAGTAATTATAGTAAGACCAACTTATACCAAACCCCTAACATAACCATACCTCTAATTGCACTCGCCTGCTAGTTGCTTTATAATCCTCAATACCAACACTATAAAAGAAAGGCATTCACAATGGCGAATTACCAAAAATACATTTGTACCGTTTGTGACCATATTTACGATGAAGCAGTTGGCGACCCTGACAGCAACATCGCTCCAGGCACCTTATGGGCAGATATTCCCGAAGACTGGACTTGTCCTGACTGCGGCGTCGATAAAAGCCTGTTTGAGTTAATGACCTAAGATTCTAATTGTCAACCTGAGATATGACCTCATATCTCTTTAGCCCCTCATTAAAGCTATCCACTTAAAGAATGCGAGAATCAAGAATTTTATTTGGCTCCATCGCTTTTTTTTTGTATTTTTCAACGACTACTTTAAACGCTGAAGTTAGCCAAAGCATTGAATTACCCGACATTAGCGATTCTACCGGTACGCTCATCTCTCCACGCGAAGAGAAAGAACTGGGCGATGCTTTTTTTCGCAATATTCACCGACAATTAATAATTAATGAAGACCTTGAAGTTCAGTCATATATCCAATCATTAGGCCATAAGCTCGCAGCCCATGCAGAATCCCAACAAAGCCCTTTTCATTTTTTTGTTGTCCTTGATAATGACTTAAATGCTTTTGCCGGGCCCGGAGGCTATATTGGCATTAATTCAGGGCTTATCCTCGCGACTGATTCTGAAAGTGAGTTAGCTTCTGTCATTTCACATGAAATCGCACACGTCACTCAACGCCACCTGTACCGCGCTTTTGAAGCAGCTAGCCAATTATCACTTCCTACTGCGGCTGCAACCCTGGCTGCCATCCTCATTGGCTCCCAATCGCCTGAGTTAGGGCAAGCCGCACTATTAGCCATACAAGCCAACTCAATGCAACAGCGTATTAATTTTACCCGCGCAAATGAACAAGAAGCCGACCGCGTTGGCATGCAAACTCTCGTTAAAGCTAACTTTAACCCCAATGGCATGCCTTCCTTTTTTGAACGACTTCAACACAACAGTCGTTTTTATGGACAGGCCATCCCTGAATTCCTACGCACACACCCTGTGACTGTTTCACGTATTTCCGATACACGGAATCGTGCTGCAAAACACCCTTACCGTCACTACCCCGATTCTTTTAATTATCGTACCATCCGAACGAAGTTACGAGTTCTTAGCTCAAAAGACCTCAATGCAACCCGCCGACATTTTTTAATCTTAAAAGATCAAGGAACGCAAGAACAACGCGCCATAGCCAACTACGGTCTCGGCTGGGTTGAACTTAAACAGCAACATTTTAAGAAAGCGCGCTCAATATTTAAACAATTACAAAAAACACTTCCGCATCAGCCAACGATACTCATTGGCTTAGCTGAAACGGCCTACGAGTCACGCCAATACTCTGAGGCCTTAGCCTTACTCAAAAAAGCACGCCAACGCTTCCCTGAGTTTACCCCCCTGTCTACCCTTTATCTATCCACACTAATTAAAACAGGGCAAGCACAAAAAGCCCGCCAAGAAATACTCCCACGTATTCATAACAGCAACCCAAACCCAGAGCTATATCATTTATTGGCCCAAGCCTATGACAAACTAAAAAACCCGATTGAGTCATATCGTTATCTGAGTGAATATTTTTATCTAACGGGACACACGGGTAAAGCCATAGAACACATTAAAACCGCCAAAAACTTCACCGGAATTAATTTTTACCAAGAAGCCATTTTAGATCAACGGCTAGCATTTTTCCTTGAGGAAGAAAGAATCCTGAAGCTTGGTCGCTAAAAATTAATTCTTTGTGAATTCATATTATAAAAACAGAAAAGGTTAAGTCATATTTACTAACTAATCGAAACGAGTCCTGCCTATTTGTTTAACCCAACCTTCATCTCTCGGATTAGAAGTCAACTCTAAATTAATGGCACGCTAGCCCCACTCTTTGGCGGGACCCTTTAATCTTTGTCATCGAGCTATTTGTTTAGCGTTGTTGCCATGCGCCACTTGCATTTTGGTACCACCAGCCTGTCTTAGCATTACTCATCCAATGACGGGCAAATGTCATTTTAATTTGAACATACCATTCCGGGTGACCATTTGCATTTGCAATAGCTTGATATAAGAGTTGGCGGTCACTATTTTCTAACGCTATTAACTTCTTTAATCGGTTACGGTTTTTTAAGGGCACTTCAGATAAATTTCTAATAACTAAAAAACCATCAACCTTAATTCCAATATTCCCCTTCACATAATTTTCCTGCAAGGCCGAAAAGCGTTGCTTCATCGTCTGTCGAAGCTTGTTGATTTGAACCGTTTTTATTGATAGGTCAGCCTCTGCCGCATGCGCAGGAGAAACGATCATCGCCAGCATCTTATCAACGACATAATAAAAAGCCAATCGCCCGACTTTGGCTTTCGCTTCTGGCTCCTTCTCCTGTTGAACCGGAATGCCCTGAATTTCTTTAATCACCTCATCAGCAACTTTATCCGCTGCCGCAGCCGGAAAATAAATATTAATCGTAACGCACGCAGTAAGAAATAACGCGCTTAAAGTTGATATCTTTTTCATTAAAGACTCCTTATTAATCTAAAATTCTGCCTGAGTAATTCTTCCCATACGCTTTAATAACACATCAAAATCCAATTCGGTGTTATAGGCAATTACATCAACTCGGGGTAAGCCTTGCCCTTTCACTAAATAGAAACCTTCATTCACTGCATTGACTCCCATTAATTGGCAAACGCCCTGATGCAAGTAACACCCCATTCCTAACCTATCATAGCCAAATAAATCAAAATAACTTAAAAAAGTAGTTGATAATAGACCAACCCCAGGACCCACCCCAATACTCGCTATATTGTCTAAAGCCCGTTGACTAATCTGATGTTCACTATGATCATTTTCTGGCGTACCTAACCAAGCAAAAAAAGTCAGCGGCCGCCAAGCCAAAAGATGTAGATCATTAATAAAACCAGATAATTTCCCCGTTATTTTTCCTGCTTTAAAAGTCTGACTGATCTGCTCAAGGTCTAAATTGTCTACCGCTATATTGGCAAATACTTCAGGCTGTGAACTCAAAAAATCCACCAAAACTAATTGGTTTATTATGACATGACCTCCAAACACTTCGACCCACAACTCTCCAGAGGTTTTTAGTTCTCCTTGATGATAAATAATTTGTGGAATTCCTCCTGAAATCGATCCATGTAAATTAGGCCATTTTAAAACTGAGGCCAGTTGCGCCAAGGATATTTCCTCAATAAATCCTTGAAAATGAATGACCGGATCCTTGCCTGTAGTCGATGACCAGTCAAACTGGCCAACATGAACATTCCCCCCCAATGAAGGCATATTAATTGGATGATTTAGTTTTATTTTATTATTATCAGTTGCCAATTCTATTTCTGTCGCCCCAAAAGGTAATTGGTTAATAACCAAACCATCCCAAAACAGGGTACTTAAACTTCCTGTCGCTAATTGACTACTCCAGTTGATCGTTCCATGGCTATTATGAATCTGAAAACGGCCTTCACGGTCGGAAAAATTTAATCCACTAAAATCTATACTAACGGCTTCAAGCGATTGTTTAGTGAAATCAACTTGCCCATTAACGGCTCCCGTAACCCTCAACCCTTCAAAAAGGGTTTCTGTTAAAAAAGGTTGAATATAAGTCTGATCAAGCTGTTGTAAATTTTCACTGCTGAAAGTCAATGTCGCTTGTTCAATTTGAAAACCCTGATCAATTGTTATTCGACTCTGGCCGGCTAAATGCCCCATTGCAGGATCATCAAAAATAAACTCATTGACCTTTAAATCTTTATTATTAACATTCCAAAGACCGTTCGCGGTAAAGACTAAGGCTTGCTGGGGATTAGGATGATAAATAGGCTCTAGATAGATTTCACCGTGAGAAATTCCTGTCTGAATCTGCCAGTGCCACTGCTCTTGATTGACCGTTGCATTCAATGTAGCCGATAAATTCAAATCCTCACAAGCATATCTCCCATCATCCGTTTGGGTTGAAATACTTTTTAACACAATATTACTCTGTAGATCAGTTAAACGATGCTGAGACAGCATTACCTCAGTTGCCACATCAATAGCACCCTGCTCCCAATTAATACGATGAGATTTTAAAAGTGGCTTAAACACATCGTTGGTTACACCTTTAAAATTAATGCTCAATTGACTAACACCATCATGTACCGGCGCTTGTACTAAACGAATATCATCTATACCTGTCAAGTTTGTTAAATTAAGCTCATTTTTAGTTTCATTCACCTGCAAGGAAAAATCGAAATCGGTTTCATAGAAACCTGACCCTAAAAACTGCCCACGCCCCTGCTTACAGATTATTGCATTGATAGTAAACGCCATATGACTACAAACAATATCTTTGATCACTATCTCATCAGAACCTCCTAAGCCGCTGATGTTTGCTATTGAAAACTTCGTTTTAGTATGATGATCACGGGATTCAAACAGAAACAATTGGAGATTTTTAAATTCTACCCCAGCAATTGATAAGTCATTAATAGTGAGAAAAGGCGAATCTTTTAAAGAAGCCTGAGGTAATAAAAAGAGCAGTAATAAGAGACTGGCAATTTTTAGTTTTTTCATCTGGCTAGCAAATTCTGGGTAGTTTCAGCTTACTCACTAGTGAAACAGGTCATTTAAGGCTCTCTGGTCTTATTGAGACAACATCATCGAACTGACATTCTGAGATGCTCTAAACCATAAAAATATTTTCCAACTTTAACTGCATCAGGCTCAAGAGCAAAAGAACTAAACCCCGTTGCACGGTAAAAACGACGCGCAGCATGTGCCGCCGTAACAACCGATACATCCAAAAAAATAACCTCGGGTTTGTCCGTAACTTTATTAATACACATCGCAAGAAGTTCTCGCGCCAACCCTTGCTGCCTAAATTCTGGCAACACGTACATTCCATGCAAAGTTGCCTTATGCGCAAGCCTATGTTGCGGTGCAAAAGCAAGCGATAAGCACGCGATCAATTCTTTTTTTGTACTTAAAACACCAACATTAAACAGCGATTCGTTCTGACCGCAGTCTAACATTTCAACAATCTCCCGTTCAGTTAACGAGCGAACTTCATTATGTGAAGTGACCCAAGAAAAAGGTGACTCTTGTGTTGCCATTAACATTAATTTTTTATAAGCATGGCAATGGTTCGAGTTTAATTGCGTAAAATTCATATGAAATTAAGCACAAATGTAACAGTTATTAGATAGTCGGAAAGGGTAGCATTCTAACATGCCCGTTTCCTCTCACCCAGTTAATCCTTGCAAACCTGAATGACAGGAGACACTTTTTTTATAATTGCCTAACATGATAGAGTAACAACTGATTGAAACATCTCACTACATACAATAAATTTACACACCATGACTTTCTCAGCATCTCTGCCTGACAACCATCCCTTACGTGAACAACTGCACCACGATGCTCATGCCAGACAAACCATCAAAATAAAAAGCCCATCACTGGCTACCCATATTGCCCTAATGCACGATGGTGACCAAAAAACGAAAGAAATTAAACACCTAGAATCTCTATGTAAATCCTTTAATCGCCCCCTACCCTTGCCAGACACGTTACACTTCAGTGATGATTTTGGAAATTTCCAATTTCAATGGCAGCACCACGGCGAATACAGTACTTATACTTTTTACCAACATCATTCAGGGCACCCAACCTTTAGTCAATCAGTACTCAACGAAATACCTGAAAAATGGCTTAAAACTCTACCTGGCAGTATTATGGTCGCCATTCATGCTGCCATTATTAAATCTGATGCGCAGCCTGATTTTCAAGATATTGCCGAACATTTTTCAGGCGCTGCTTTAGTGGGTGCAGAAGTTGCCAGTGGTGCCGCACTGGCTTTTACCGATTTTAAAATACAAAAAGATGGCTTCAGCCGCTTTATTATCTATGACCGTCAACTTAATTCACGCCAAACGGGTCGGTACTTACAACGATTATTTGACATAGAAGTTTTTCGTATTATGTCTTTACAAGCCTACCCTATTGCCCAATCGTTAATGCCAAAACTCACTCGTGCCGATCAAGACTTGTTACGCATTACAACATCCATGCACCAATTAGACATAGATGACAGCCAACTACTCGATGACCTAACAGCCTTAGCTGCTGAAATAGAAAACTGCTTTTCTAGTACTCACACCCGTTTTGTTAAAACAGCAGCCTATTATCAACTCGTTGAGCAACGTATTAACGAACTAAAAGAAGTCAGAATTCCCGGGGTCCAAACGATCAATGAATTTCTAAACCGCCGTTTAGAACCCACCATTAATACTTGTGTCGTCACTGAAAAACGTCTGAGCATGCTCTCTGAAAGAATCAGCAAAGCAAGTCAATTACTACGTACCCGTGTTGATATCACTTTAGAACGGCAAAACCAGTCATTACTCACCTCGATGGACAAACGAGCTAACTTACAATTGCATCTGCAATCAACCGTTGAAGGACTTTCTGTTGCTGCTATCAGTTACTATACTGTCGGTCTATTTAACTATCTTGCAAAAGCCATTAAAGCCTCCGGACTAGCTGTCAACCCTACTCTGATAACAGGGATCTCCATCCCTATTATCATCATCTTTGTATACCGCGGTGTCGGTAATATTCGAAAAATGGTCAGTAAAATTCATGAGTAAACGACCATTCAACCCACTCACAAAAGCCATGTACCCAATTAACTCTACCGGTCAAAGCCTCAATCAATAATACTCACCTCATCGTCACAGGTTATTTTTCCTGCATTTAACACTTCAGCATAAACACCGACATGCGCACCATTGTGTTGTGCAGCTGTCCGTAAAATATTAGTGTCTTTAGGCAAGTCACCTTGTGATACGGTGGTCATAACACATCGCGGACACAAATCTGTTATTTTCAATTGAACTTCATTCCCTATCTTAAGGGTTTTACCTACCCAATCGTTCTCAACAAAACCAGATTGATCTGTATTAAGGATGATATTAGGCCGGAAACGACGTGGCTCAAAACGTCCTTCCGGATATAAACGGCATAATTCGTCTAACGTTGACGTTGTTAACAAATGAATTTTAGCAAGGTCAAAGAAGGTGCCTGCCGGCATATCCTCGTCCGTGACAATATCCCTGTTATCCAGTTCTTCAATATCGGGCCAGTACTCCTCCAATTGCGGGTTATTCAGCGTTTGAGAAATAAACTCAACCTCTCGGCCAAACGCTTCACTCAAAATTGAATTAATGCGCCGATCATCACTCCTGACAGTAGAACCATCAGGCAGGGTAATACGAATACAATTCGAAAAAGGAAAATCTTCATAGCGAGAATGGCATGAAAACATATTAGGCCATCGCTTCGGGTTCTTTGCACTAACAATCTTACCTGTTTCCACATCAATCAGTGCCGAAGAACGGTCACCCAAAAGACCCTTATCATTCACCTCAGTGGCACGCAATTCTTCGCCAATCATTGATTTTACCGGATAACGCCATAATGATGATACCGTGATTTCCTCACCTAAAGCTGTCATATTACCCTCTACTATTTTAGTTAAACGCCATTTTTGAATTTTACTACATCTTAAATAAACTGTCCTGCACTATACGCTGAAGACCATGCCCATTGGAAATTATACCCTCCTAACCACCCCGTAACATCGACTACTTCACCAATAAAAAAGAGTCCCGGCTGCTTTATTGCCTCCATCGTTTTTGAATTAAGGTCATGAGTATCCACGCCGCCTAAAGTTACTTCTGCTGTACGATAGCCTTCAGTACCTGCAGGCTTTAGTTCCCAGGCCTGTAGTTGTTTTGCAATAAGCAGTAGTTTCTTATTCGAAATCTCAGCCAAGGGCGTTTGAGCAGACTCAGGCCAGTAAATTGCTTGTAATTCCGTCACTAATGATTTCGCCAAATGAGCTGACAAAACCGTTTTCAAAATGGCCTTCGATTGCTGCATCTTTTGCATAATTAAATATTCCCCCAATATAAAATCGGGAAACAAATTAACCGTTAGTGTTTTGCCAGACTGCCAATAATTAGATATTTGTAATGCCGCAGGACCACTCAACCCTCGATGAGTAAATAAAATATTTTCTCTAAATGAAATTTTTCCACAACTTAACTCAACATCAACAGCTAATCCCGACAATCGCCCCAGAACCTCTTTGAAATGATCACTGAAAGTAAAAGGGACCAATCCTGCGCTTCGAGGTAGAACATTTAATCCAAACTGCTCTGCAATCTGATAGCCGAAACCACTTGCGCCCATCTTAGGAATGGATAGAGCACCTGTTGCAATAACCAAAGAGTAACATTGATAACTTAGGTTTTCTGTATCGACCTGATACCGCGCAGCCCCCTCAGTACTGGTTTTAACTGACTTAATTATGACATGTGTTTTTAAGCTTACCGACAATTGTTTACAACCATCTAACAACATATTGAGGATATCTTTAGCAGAATCTAGGCAAAATAATTGACCATGTTTACGTTGCTCGTATTTTATGCTGTGACGTTGAACAGCATCAATAAAGTCCCATTGACTGTAACGTTTAAGCGCAGAGATACAAAAGTGTGGATTAGTAGAAATATAATTATTTGCATCCACTTCAACATTTGTAAAATTACACCGCCCACCGCCTGACATGAGAATTTTCTTCCCTGGCTTATTGCTACCTTCTAACACCAAAACAGATCGGCCACGCTGAGCTGCTGTTACTGCACACATTAAACCCGAAGCTCCAGCCCCTAAAATAATCACATCGTAAAACTTCATTATTGACTAAAAAACCAGATAGAAGATTGCCGACCGAAGTGCTGATTAAGCATCCCGACTTTCCTTCCAAGTTAATATGTAATCTTCCTGCTGTTTCGTTTCAGGAGATTGCGATACGGTTGATTTAGGATTTTGCAACCACAACTTATTTAATTTCGCCAATGCATCTTCGCCCTGAAAACCTTGTCGCGTCAACCAGCAACCTATGATCGTTCCGGTTCTGCCTACACCCCCTCTACAATGGATATAAACGCTCCCTTTTTTGGTTGCCTGTTGATCGATCAAATTTAATATTGCTATCGTTACTTCATCTGCTGGCGGTGTGCCGGTATTGGAAATCGGGAATCGATGATAGGCTTGATCGCCTAGAAGCGCTTTGTATGGCGCTAATCCCTCCGACTCACTCGTTAAATCAATAAAAGTTGTTACCTCAGCTTTTTTTAACGCAGATAACTTTTCACTAGAAACTAGCTCACCGATTCCCACCGGGTGCTCACCCGCCAAAACTTTCCCGGGTATCACCCAATAACTATGATTTATAGGTCTTATCATAAGGTTTTTACTCTGCTTTATCTTTTAACAAAAATCTAAAATTAATTTCAATTTAAAACAAGAAACACTGCGACATATTGTCACGAGTCAATTTGTCACATCGTTTTTTATCTGTTCATCTCTATAATAGAGACTATAACGCTCTCACATTGTTGGCTTATCATTACTATTTAACTCGAAAAAGGACACTTATGCGAATTATCGGAACCTCTTTAATAGTTTTTATTGCCCAGTTATCAGTTTTATTTCCCTCTTTGTTTCTCCGCATTATCAACGTTCTTTTTTATCGTTAAGACGTTCACCTTCAAGGGCCATTTTACTGAACTTCCATTAAGTTACACATAATGACTATCCTTTCGACCTTTTAAGTCCTACGAACAAATAGCTATAAAATACAACGCTTACTGTAATACTCCGTCACGATACACCTCTTTCTTATAGACTAACCCCTGTGTGTTCCAGACCGTATAAGCGCCATGTAATTTACCTGCTCTCATTTCTTGTTCTCTCAGAATCTCGCCACTCTCATACCAATAAGACCAAAGACCCTCTTGTTTTCCTGCCTTAAAAAATCCTTCAGATTTTTTCTGCCCATTTTCATGCCAACCAATCCAGCGCCCTACCTTTTTACCCTTTTCATATTGCCCTTGTTTTTCTAGCTGTTCACTTTCTTCCCACCACTCAGACCATAGCCCATCTAGTTGTCCCTGCCGGTAATACCCTTCTGTTTTCTTGCAGCCATTATAGCCCCACTCTTCCCAGAGACCTTCTTCATCACCATTGTGATAATGTCCTTGAGCAAATCGCTGACCATTCTCATACCATAAAACGGTCAACCCATGCCGTTTCGCATACCGATAATGACTAACTACCTTTCGTTGGCCATTCGAAAACCTTTCTTCGACATATGCACCATTTTTAAACCAATTTCTAACAAAATCTGACGGTATTTTAGCTATCAAACGTCTAATAAAAAAAATACACTGCACAGAATAATGACTCTCCCTTATAAAATTCATCATAGTTTTTCCATCAACAATAACTAAGAGCAGAATTTTAACATTAAAAAAAAACTAAAAAACATCGCCAAGCACGTTGCATACTATAGGTGACTGCTAACATTCAAATACGGTAAATAAACAATGGAACTTGATCTTCGTTAAAATAAACCCAAACCCAA
>CAZEVO010000005.1:67605-72117 GCA_964515235.1 uncultured Methylococcaceae bacterium
TTCTTAGAAAATAGCTTAAATCAACCATGAAAGAATGCCTCTCAACGATTATCGAATGTAGCTATACTGTAACTACGAATGATAATACAAAGAAAGTCAGCACCATTTTAGCCAACGAAACGGGACTTTCTCAACAAAGTCTTAAAGGTGCCATGCAAAAAGGTGCGCTATGGTTATATCGAAATCAAGGCCGCCAACGACTGCGACGAAACAACAAACCGCTTCGCACAGGGGACCAATTACGACTTTACTATGACGCTACTATTTTAAGCCAAGAACCACCCGCACCCACTTTAATCAGCGATGAAAAAGAGTATTCTATTTGGTACAAGCCATACGGCTTATTCTGCCAAGGGAGTAAATGGGGCGATTACTGCACCATCAATCGTTGGGTAGAAACAAATCTGCAGCCTCAACGTCCTTGTTTTCTTGTACACCGCCTTGACCAGGCTACAACAGGCATTATCCTACTTGCACACAGTAAAAAAGCGGCTCAAATTTTCAGTCATTTTTTTTCAATTCGGGCAATACAGAAGCATTATCAGGCTATTGTAAAAGGCGACTTCTCAGCCCACCATGGCATGATTGAAATCAACACACCCATTGAAAGGAAGAAATCATCCACTGTGCTAAGTCATGTCCTAACTACAGCAAAAAACTCTTTGGTTGATATTCAAATCAACACGGGAAGAAAACATCAAATTCGTATTCATTTATCACAATTTGGCTTTCCCATTGTTGGCGACCGACTGTATGGAGAGGCTAAAATTGGCGACAAGAACCTACAACTACAGGCCGTCAAATTAGCATTTACATGCCCGCTAACAGGAATTGAAAAAACCTTTCAGGTTCCCGAAAGGTTTCAGTTAGTTTTAGATTAAAAATCACAAACTATGTTATTAAGCACAAGATAATAGCCAATTTTCATCAGGGACATTCACTCGAACACCTAATCACCAAAGAACTAATACCTGCCCAAAATAAGAACACCACATTCGAATCCGATATCATGCTACGAATTAACCCTATTATGGGTGACAAATCACCTTGCAGCCCTCTCTGTTAGGCCGAAATCATAGCAACATATCGGACAAACTCAATGCCAGAAAACTAATCTTGTGACGATGAACAATTTTGTTTTAATTTAGTTATTAATCTCGGACTTTAGGAATGTTTTTCAATCCATGCTTGAGCCAATACATCTGCTTCTTTTAATTGTTCTGATGACATCATTTCAGAAATTAAACCTCTGTTATTAAGCGCATCCTGATCACCTTTTTTTGCTGCGATTTCCCAATACATATGCGCCTTAACATAATCTGCTGACACCCCATCACCATTAGCATACATCACGCCAAGATTAACTTGCGCCTGGGTCTCTCCTTGCTCTGCTGCTTTTTGGTACCACTTTATCACTTCGTCATAATCCTGAGAAACACCCTGTCCATTGGCATAGAAAAGCGCTAGATTAACTTGTGCTTGAGCATCGCCTTGTTCAGCTGCCTTCAAAATCCACTTAACGGCTTTCTCTTCATCTTGCTCAATACCTTGACCTTTAGCATACAAAAACCCAAGATTAACTTGTGCCTTCGCGCATCCTTGTTTAGCAGCCTTCCTGTACCATTTAACGGCTTTTGTATAATCTTTAGGAACACCCTCGCCATTAGAATACCTTATCCCTAAATTAACCTGCGCATCGGGATTTCCTTGTTCAGCGGCCTTTCTATACCAACCAACCGATTCACTGTCATCTTTTACAACACCCTGTCCCTTTTTATACATGACTCCAAGATTATATTGTGCCTGTGCATGCCCTTGTTTGGCAGCCTTGCTGTTCCACAAAAAAGCTTTATTATAATCTAAAGGAACACCCTGACCTCGTTCATACATAACACCTAAAGTCACTTGTGCTTCCGCATCGCCCTCTTCAGCTAATGTCCTACATGCATCAATAATTCCCATAACTATCTATCACTATTAAATATAAAAAATACAAAATTTTATCTGCTGTATTTATTTTTTCATTAATGCTCTGGTACATCTTATTTAAGATTCACACCATGACTATCTATTCGATACTCTCGCCGTCTTTCTCAACTAGCACACCATCCTTAAAGACGGCTTCATACTTAATTCGACCATCCTCAAACCACTCAATGTAAGAACCATCTAACTCATCATTCTTATAATGCTCTTCACCTTTCTTCTGACCGTTTTCAAACCAGATGGTGTTTAACCCAACTTTCTTGCCATTTTCAAAGTGCACTTCATTCTTCTTTTGTCCGCTTTCATAAAACCCAGTCCACAAACCATATTGCTTCCCATCCTTTATATGCCCCTCATATTGTTTTTCGCCGCTTTTATACAGCGTCTTCACAAACCCTTCTCGCGCACCAAAAAAATTATCTAAAAATCCCATAAAAAATTCCTTATACCATTAGCTCTTTAAATATACGCGGTTACATATTCATTTTGAAGTTCATTTGTTTCACAAAACATCGAATTAAAGAAATTATCCGACAACCTTTCTATTTTAGCTTTCCTTTTTTAAATGTTTCCATGCTTGTGTAACCAATGCTCAGCTAAATCATGTGCCTCTTTACGTTCCGAGACAGTTAACCATTGACTCAATATTTCTAATGCCTGAGTCGCATTTAAATTACCCTTTAACAACGCAATCGATGCGTACAAATATGCCAAACCATAATCTTTTACAACCCCTTTACCTAAACGATACATTTCACTTAAATGAAAGAGCGCATCTAAATCACCTTCTCTTGCAGCTGTTCGAAACCATTGAAACGCTACGCTATAGTCCTGATCAACACCTTCTCCATTGTAATATATTACCCCTAAATTGTTTTTTGCCGGTGTATAGCCATTTTCTGCTGATTCTTTAAATAACTGAACCGCTTCTTGATAATTTTGTGAAACACCATGACCCTGGATAGACATGAGCCCTAGATTATATAAAGCTCTAGCATGCCCTTTCACTGCAGACTTTCTATACCACTTTATAGCCTCTTTATAATCCATCGAAACACCTTGCCCCTTGTAATACATAACGCCTAGGTTATACATCGCATCAAGATGTCCTTGTTCAGCTTTTATCTGGCAATCGTTAATATCAAATTGCCAGCAACTATCACCATATGCACATGAGCATAAAATAAATGGCAACACTAAACAGGTTGTAGGTATTATTTTTTTCATTATTGTCTTAACCTAATTAATAATGCATCACTACATTGGTAACTATGTCTCGGCTAGTAAATAATCATTAATTCCCTAAACTCTTAAATGCCCTTCTCCATAGACCACCCATTTATACGTTGTCAATTGCTTAGGGCCCACAGGGCCACGAGCATGCAATTTATCCGTACTGATACCAACAACAGATGCCAGACCATAATCCCCTCCACCTGATAACCTAGTCGATGCATTAATCAACACCGAGGCCGAATCAATCCCTTGTTCAAACCGCTGAGCCCTAGTCAAACTTTGGGTCACAATACCATCTGTATGACCTGAGCCATAACAATTAATATGTACTATTGCCGCTTCCAGATCCCTAACAATCTTGATAGATAAAATCGGTGCTAAATACTCACTATGCCAGTCTTGTTCAGTTGCTAAAGCAATATCTGGTAAAATTTTCTGTGTTTTCTCACACCCTCGTAAATCAATCCCTTTTTCCACAAAAGCCATTTGTAATAAAGGCAAAATTATATCAGCACCATTCTGGTCTACTAAAAGGGTTTCTAAGGCATTACATACTTGAATGCTTTGACATTTTGAGTTCACTGCCAAGGCAACGGCTTGCTCTAAATCTGCATCATCGGCTATATAGAGATGACAAACACCATCGTAATGTTTAATCACTGGAATTTGCGTTCCGTCGGTAATGCGTTTAATTAGCCCTTTACCTCCTCTTGGAATCAAGACATCAATATATTCATTCATAGTCAATAACTCAGCCACCGATTCATGTCCGGGCGCACGAATAATTTGTATAGCGTGTTTCGGTAACCCTGCATCAAGCGCGCCGTTAATCATTGCATCCGCTAACAATATATTGGTTTTTAATGCCTCTGAACCCCCACGTAGAATAATAGCATTACCACTTTTAATACAAACGCCTGCAGCATCCGTAGTCACATTAGGTCTTGACTCATAAATCATACCCACTACACCAATAGGTACCGATTTTTTAAAAACCTGGAGCCCATTCGGATTAGTATGCCCTTCTAATACACAATTTAATGGATCCGGCGACTGCGCTAGTTTCCTGAGCCTTAAAAGCATATACTGAAAAACCTTCTCGTCTAAGGTTAACCGCTTAACCATTGCCGATGTCTGCCCAGTTTGCCTCGCTACTTCTACCTCTTGAGCGTTAACCTCTAATACCTGAGACTGAACTGACTCAAGTGCCTCAGCCATTTTAGTTAGTGCACTTTTACGTAAGGCGTCAGACGTTGACGATAACAATCTCGATGCTTCATGACTTTGCTG
>CAZEVO010000005.1:72217-73512 GCA_964515235.1 uncultured Methylococcaceae bacterium
TTAAAAAACACACGATTCTAGTCCTCCTAAAAATCAACCAATAATTCTTAACTGAACTACCGATAATAGCCAATCATCTTAGCTAACGACCTTGCTTTAATTTGATGAGCATATCCGGCACTGCCAAAGGCTTCATATCGTTCCTGACAAAGAACCTGCATTGCATCCCTTGCTGCTTGGTAAATCTTTCGAGGATCAAGCTCTGCAGCATTACCTGACTCTGCTATATATTGTCGTATAGCACCCGTTGAAGCCATTCTCAAATCAGTATCAATATTGACTTTACGTACGCCATAGTTAATACCTTCTACAATTTCTTCAACCGGTACACCATAAGTTTGAGGAATATCGCCACCATGACCATTAATGATCTCCAGCCAATTTTGAGGAACAGAACTGGACCCGTGCATCACAAAATGTGTATTAGGTAAACATTGTTGCAATCGTTGTAAGTGACTAATTACCAAAACATCACCTGTCGGTGGTTTACTAAACTTATAAGCACCATGACTGGTTCCAATTGCGACCGCTAATGCGTCTACTTGTGTTTGTTCAACAAATTCCACAGCCTCTTGAGGATCGGTTAACAACCGAGAATGATCAACACTCTCATCATTCCCATTCCGGTTATTTTCTAACGACCCGAGACATCCGATCTCGCCTTCAACCGACACACCGCAAGCATGCGCCATACTAACCACCGCTTGCGTAACTGTTACGTTATATTCAAATGATGCCGGAGTTACCATATCCTCGAGTAAAGAACCATCCATCATGACCGAACTAAACCCTGATTGAATGGCCTGTGCACAAATTGTCGGTGAGGGGCCATGATCTCTATGCATAACAACAGGAATATGTGGATATTGCTCGACGGCTGCACTAACCAAATGACGTAAAAACACTTCTCCTGCATATCGATTAGCCCCTGCAGACCCTTGCATAATAACGGGGCTATCACACAAATGTGCCGCCTGCATAATCGCTTGTACCTGCTCCATATTACTCACATTAAAGGCTGGTACAGCAAAATTATTTTCGGCAGCGTAATCCAAAAGTTGTCGCAGTGAAACTAACGCCATGTCCGGCACTCCTTAGAATTATTTTTGAGGCACTACCATAGCACTGAAAGGCAGTTATATAAATCACCGTGATCCCAATTTATTTTAATAAAATCAGAACAAATAAAAATGTAACCGACACAACCACACTATTAACAACCTTTAAATCCTGTCTTGTTTTGATATAAAACAACCAAAATGTTAATAAAAAAGTTATGCACAAAAATTGTGGAT
>CAZEVO010000006.1:0-71604 GCA_964515235.1 uncultured Methylococcaceae bacterium
TTTATTTTTAAATTATGGTGAAAGTGGTAGTTAAATAACTGTATGCGCTGAAAGATGTTGGTTGTTGTGAAAAAATGAAATGAACAATTTTAGTTCTTGAGGGCTTTGGAGTCAGGTATTTAGGGATTTGATCGGGGTGTGGAGCTCAAATAACCTAGCACTACAATAATGGCGCATTTGTTTCAATTAAAGCGTAATGACGATGAAAAACATAAAAGAATATTCTATAAAATATAATTTAGTACAAGATAGAATCCAACTGACAGGCAATGCTAATCACGTTGACCAGCGTGTCGATTTCTGGATTACCCGTAAAATGGCTTCAAATCTGATCGCTCATTCGAGTCAGTTACTCAAAGAGACAAATCCTCTCTATGCGCGCGTTCAGCAACAATCACAGCAGGCTCTTCATTCACTTGAGCGTGATTCTGCCATTAAATCCACTACGTTTGAGAAAAAATCTATTCCAGCAACGCCAAAAGAGCCGACGCTGATGACTAAGGTCGATATCAAGGTACATGATCAAAATCTAAAGCTGATTTTTTATGACGAAGAGAGCGGTGTCATTGCAACGAGTCAGGTAAACCGGTCTGAAATGCATATTATCATCAGCATGATTAGTGATTATGCCAAAAAAGCTGATTGGGGTCTTGATACTGCAATACTTGAATGGCCTCAAGAAGGAGCTAAAGGTAAGAGAGCACATTAGTAAGGATAAGGTTTTTTATCGTTGATTCTGGTTCTTACCTTTAGGGTTGTCTTGTTACCGTTAACGGGATTTCATAAACTGAAGCTTCAGTTTATGAAATCCATGTATGTCTATCAATTGAGGCATGTTAAAGAACTGTTATGAATGTATGCAGAAGTGATTTTGCATGTTGCCAGCAGTTATAGGTGGTATAAAACTAGCTAGGGAAAGGTGTGGAGAGGGTGGTGGCGGAGAGAGAGGGATTCGAACCCTCGATACGTTGCCGTATACACACTTTCCAGGCGTGCGCCTTCGGCCACTCGGCCATCTCTCCTGAGCAAGTCGCGTATTATACGCATTTTTAGTTAAAAACACGATTTCTGGTAGTTTTTAACAAAGTCTGTTTTAGAAAGCTTGCGCATTGGGTTAAAGCGAATTATTGTTAGCCTCTTTTTCTAGAAAAATCGATTATGAAAGACTTACCGAATATTGACCCTGAATTATTAAATCTGATTGACAGAGATAAACTTTTTCCGTCGTCAGAAAGTAACCATAAACCGAAAATATTATTATTGTACGGTTCACTGCGAGAACGCTCATTTAGCCGTTTATTGACAGAAGAAGCGGCAAGAATACTGCATTTTTTTGGCGCAGAAACGAAAACCTTTGACCCTTCAGGGTTGCCCTTACCCGATGATACCGATGCGGATCACCCTAAAGTTCAGGAGTTGCGTGATTTAGTGGCCTGGAGTGAAGGTATGGTGTGGTGCTCACCGGAGCGTCATGGTGCGATGACCGGTGTGATGAAATCTCAGATTGATTGGGTGCCGTTGGCGATTGGAGCTGTCAGACCCACTCAGGGTAAAACATTAGCGGTTATGCAGGTGTGTGGCGGGTCGCAATCATTTAATGCAGTGAATCAAATGCGTGTTTTGGGGCGCTGGATGCGCATGGTAACTATTCCTAACCAGTCTTCAGTGCCTAAGGCCTGGCTGGAGTTTGATGATGATAATCGGATGAAGCCTTCATCTTTATATGATCGAGTGGTTGATGTTATGGAAGAGTTGGTGAAATTTACCTTGTTACTACGTGAAAATCAGGATTATTTTTTGGACCGCTATTCTGAACGAAAAGAGTCTGCGGAAGAGCTTCTTAAAAGAGTAAGCAAGCGAAATACTTAACAAGCTTGATTCGCTGCAACGGTAGGGCTTGATAACATTGAGTTAAATGGAGTACTGGAAAAAGAGTTGTCCGCTTGTATGCTTGTTAGCAACTTCATAGTAGAGTGTTGATAGCTTTAAATTTAACGGCTTTTTAAATGCTTCTCCTGATATCAGGGTATGGAAGTTGTTGCCGCCTAAAACTTGTTGTGATTGGGTATGGTAAAGGCGGGACAACTGCTGGTCTTCTAGCATAGTGTGAAGGATCATCGGGCCTGCAATTAAATAAATACTCTGATAACCTCTTTGATTGAGTTGTTCAATTAACGGTTGCCCCTCTACGAGTTTATCTTTACCGGTGGTTAAGACTTGAAAACCTTGTTCTTGCCAAGCGTTGACACGGTTTTGGTCGGCATTTCTCCCCGTTGCAATATAAATAGACTCTTTTTGTGACATGAACTCTTCGGGTATTGGGAAGTCAAGACTGGCACTTGCAATAACCAGAGCGGGTTGTTTTGGTAGTTTATTCTCTCTACGCCAATGGATTAAGTCGTTGTGCTCAGTTCTAGCGTTGAGAGTAAGAATATTACCTAGGCGTTTTTTTGATAAAGCACGCATGTATCCACCATGGGTAATTAGGCAATCAGCTTGGGCGTGCAGTTCTAAGAATAATCTGAAGTCGCTGGGTGTGGTTAATGTTTTGGGTGTTGTTGATTGTCCTGTTGCGGGATTAGTGAGTGCAATTCGCCCGTCAAGACTGGACAGGAAGTTAGCGTAAACAAAAGGCTTGGCAGGGGTTCCTAAGCGATGCAGTCGTTGTTGTAAGTAGAGGCCTTGCAACGGCACTTCATTTTGTGGTGTGGGGTGAAGTTGTAATAAAGTATTTTTCATCGTTACACAGAGATTTAATTGAAACTTAGGTATTTGCAGTCTTTTGCTAGTGCATTCAAGGGAGGGATACTTAAAATAGTGTTGATTATTGGAACAAATATGGTTTTCTGAGATCTCTTGAAAGCATGATATTGGTTGAAATGTATTTTTTTAGGGTATAATAAACGGTTTTATTGCTTGATTAGGCTAATAGCTTAGAGTGGCAAGGTTAAGAATAGCATCTTAGAAGAGGTATGAGAAATGTGTTGGAGTGGTGAAGCATCGGCAGTCTTAGCGACAATTGGTCTCGGGACAGCCGTATATGTTGCGAGAAAAGGTGAGTCGAAGGAATTATATATTCCATTAGTTTATTTTGCGTTAATGGAGTTGTTACAGGCGTTTACGTATGTCTATATTGATTTATGTGGGAATCTCAACAATCAAATATTAACGTTGTTTGGCTATGTTCATATAGCCTTCCAGCCGTTTTTCGTTAATATGATTGCAATGTATTTTATTCCTAAAGAAGTTAAAGAAAAAATTTATGTCTACGTTTATGCGATCTGTGGGATTACCGCATTAATGATGGTCGTTAAAATGTATCCTTTTGCTAATACGGGAACTTGTGATTACGGGTTAGAAGTCTTTTGTGGTCCTGAGCTTTGCTCGGTGTCTGGAGATTGGCATATCGCATGGATGATGCCATTGAATGATCTTTGGTCAAACCCAATGGATTATGGATTAGCGAATACTCGTGGTTTACATGGGGTTGGTTATATTGTTGGCGGCTTCTTGTTACCATTTTTAATTGGCTCTTGGCGATTTGTAACGTTTCATCTTTTTGCAGGGCCTATCATTTCATTGGCAACAACGACTGATCCTAATGAGTATGCGGCGGTTTGGTGTCTCTTTTCGATCGCTTTATGTGTGTCGGTTATTAAAACACCCATCAGGGCACAACTGCATGTTAGTCGATGGCCTTTTTATAAGAAGTTAATGGCGTCGAAAGAAGATGATGACGACTCTTTAACGCCGAGTCGTGAGATAACGTAATGTTTTAATAACGCAGTATGTTTGTTAAAAAACGGATTAAGCTATATTAGCTGATCCGTTTTTTTTTGTTCTGAATACCGCGTACGCTGACCAAATAATGCAGTGCCTACACGTACGATTGTAGCACCCTCATGGATGGCGGCCTCAATATCACCACTCATTCCAAAGGAGAAATGACTTAAAGTAGGGTCTTCTAGTTTCTGTATGGTTTGATAAATTTCTCGATAAGGTTGGCATTGAGCTTCATAGCCGATGTGTTTTTCAGGAATAGCCATAACACCTCGAAGTGACAGATTTTTGAACTGTTTAATTTCAACAATTAAAGCTGGTAATTGTTCAAGAGTAATGCCTGATTTACTAGCTTCACCACTGATATTAATTTGTAAATAGATGTTTAGCGGCGGAAGAGATAATGAGCGCTGCTCATTTAAGCGTTTGGCTATTTTTAGGCGGTCAACGCTGTGCACCCAGGAAAAATTATTAGCAATGGCTCGGGTTTTATTCGATTGAATGGGGCCGATAAAATGCCATGTAATGGCAAAGTGAGCGAGACTTTTTTGCTTGCTGAGGGCTTCTTGTAAATAACTCTCCCCAAAATGACGCAGCCCAAGTTGATAAGCAAGGGAAATATCACTAGAAGATTTTGTTTTACTAACAGCGAGTAAATGGACTGGTGTCTCTGGGTGAGGGCTAGTTAAATTTGCCGTTTTAATGGTTTGTTGTATTTGCGATATACGATGACGATAGGGGTTCATGAAATTAAAAATAATTGATAAGTCGATCATTAGACACTAGTCCTGTTAAAAATAAAACCATCAACTAGGTTTGACATATATTTTTTAATAAATGGGCTGAGACAATCATGGAACTTTCTGAATTATTAACCTTTTCAGTGCAACAAAAAGCCTCTGACTTACATCTTTCTTCAGGGTTGCCGCCGATGATTAGGGTTGATGGAGATATCCGTCGAATAGATTTGCCTAGTTTGGACCATAAAGAGGTGCATGGTCTAATTTATGACATTATGTCAGACCGACAGCGTCGTGACTTTGAACAGTTTATGGAAACAGATTTTTCTTTTGAATTGTCCGGTGTTGCTCGTTTTCGGGTTAATGCGTTTAACCAAAACCGCGGTGCTGCGGCTGTTTTCAGAACAATTCCTTCAGAAGTGCTAAGTCTTGAGACATTGAATACGCCTCCTATTTTTGAAGAGTTGACAAAGAAAACACGAGGGTTGGTATTGGTAACAGGCCCAACGGGATCAGGAAAGTCAACGACCTTAGCTGCGATGGTGAATCAAATAAATATCGATAAGTATATGCATATCTTGTCTATTGAAGATCCGATTGAATTTGTGCATGTGAGTCAAAAATCACTCGTTAATCAACGAGAAGTTCATCGAAATACGTTAGGTTTTCAAGAGGCACTTCGATCAGCTTTACGTGAAGATCCTGATGTCATTTTGGTCGGTGAGCTTAGAGATCTAGAGACAATTAGATTAGCAATGACGGCGGCAGAAACTGGGCACCTAGTCTTTGCAACTTTACACACCACATCCGCTGCTAAAACAATTGATCGTATTATTGATGTCTTTCCATCTGCTGAGAAAGATATGGTCAGAGCAATGTTGTCGGAGTCTCTTCAAGCAGTTATATCGCAGACCTTGCTGAAAAAAGTGGGTGGTGGTCGTATTGCAGCCCATGAGGTCATGATTGGGACCGCTGCAATTAGGAATCTGATCAGAGAAGCGAAGGTGGCGCAGATGTACTCGGCTATTCAAACTGGGAGAAGTGAGGGGATGTGGACTTTGGATCAAAATCTAAAAGAGTTGGTGAGTGCTGGAAAAGTGACAAGAAACGTTGCGCTCACAAAGGCCGTTAATAAAAATTTGTTTGGTTAAAAAGGGTTGCAAAATGAGTCAGGATTTTAAAAAGTTCCTTGAGATAATGGTGCAAAAACAAGCATCTGATTTTTTTATCACAGCTGGGCGGCCACCATCAATTAAAGTAGAAAATGAATTGGTTGACTTATCCGCTGATAATTTTCAACCTGAAATGACAATGGCCTGGGCTGAAAGTTTGATGGATGAAAATCAACGGCTAGAATTTGAACGGACCGGGGAGTGTAATTTTGCTTTTTCAGTTGCAGGTTTAGCGCGCTTTAGGGTTAGTGCTTTTATGCAGCAGGGGCAGGCAGGAATGGTGATTAGACGGATTGAATCGGAAATACCCGATTTGTCAGAGTTAAGTTTACCGCCGAATTTACCTCATTTAATTATGCAGAATAGAGGGTTGATTTTGGTGGTGGGAGGAACAGGGTCTGGTAAATCAACAACCTTGGCAGCAATGATTAAATGCCGTAATGAAAATGTCAGTGGACATATAATTACCATTGAAGACCCGATTGAATTTGTTCACAATCATTGTAAAAGTATAGTGACTCAACGTGAAGTTGGGATTGATACACAGTCTTTTGAGGTGGCATTAAAGAACACCTTGCGACAAGCGCCGGATGTGATTTTAATCGGTGAGGTCAGAACACGAGAAACTATGCAGCATGCACTGGCTTTTGCTGAGACAGGGCATTTATGTTTGGCAACGTTACATGCAAATAATGCTAATCAAGCTTTGGACCGGGTTTTAGGTTTTTTTCCGGAAGAGTTGCATGGGCAAGTTTTAAAAGAATTGTCATTGAATCTTAAAGGGATTGTCGCTCAACAGTTAGTGAAGCGGAAAGAAGGTAAAGGAGTCTATCCGGCTGTTGAAGTGTTGTTAAATACACCGTTAATGAGTGACCTGATTGCAAAGGGTGCAATTGATGAGATTAAGGAGCTTATTAAACGATCTAAGGAGCAAGGAATGCAGACCTTTGATCAAGCATTGTTTCAGTTATATGATGAGAATAAAATTAGTTATGAAAATGCTTTAGCCTTAGCAGACTCGGCTAATGAGGTGCGATTAATGATTAAGTTAGGGCCCAAAGGTAATAGTGAATTATCAAAAGATGAAGTAAAAAAGATGAAGCTCACAGAGTCAGAAGACGAGTTCCTTAGTATAAAAAGTTAGTAGCCTAGATTAATTAGTCGGGATCTTTTTCTTTTATTTCTTCGTACCAAAGGTCATGGTGTTGTTTCGCCCAGCTTGAATCAACGTGACCATTTTTCATGCCTTCAAAGGCGCCTTCAGTGCCCAGTGTGCCAATGTAAATATGTCCGATTGCACCGATGATTAGCAGGCAAGCAGACAGCGTATGGAGAAGATGGCTGATTTGCATAACAAAACGGTCCTGGCCAAAATTAGAAAAATCAAGAATAAGACCGGTAGCGCTCACAATAATACCTGCCAGGACTAAGAGCCAAAACCAGCTTTTTTCACCGGCATTCATGCGTTCAGCCGATGGGTGTTGACTGCCAATCAGGCCGCCAAAAGCCTTGAACCAAGCAATGTCAACGCGGTTGGGAATGTTGTCTTTTGTCCACAGAAAAAACATGAAAACTAAGCCAACGAGAAATAAAGGCCCAGATAGATTATGGGTTAGTTTTGAATATGTGGCAAGCGTGGAAAATAGCTCATGACCAATAAGGGGGATCAGAAGGCTGCGGCCATACAGTAAAAGCAACCCGGTGACGGTTAATAGCAGGAAAATCAGCGCAGTATACCAATGGATCACACGCTCGAAAGTTGACCAGCGTAATAAGGTTATACCCGTTCGTGGATGAATGAGTTTAATAGGGCCTCTAAAGAAGTAAAACAAGCCAAAAAACAGAAGTGTGAATGAGACTAGTGGGCCAAGATAGCGAGCAATGACGTGATTGCGAAGTTGGCGCCAATTCTGACCGGAACCTTGAATCAGAATATCTGTTTCTTGTCCTTTTACGGCACTGTATCCTTCAACGCCTTCGCGAATTTTTTCCCATGAGCCAGTGTCGGAAACTTCAGCACAGGTTACACTTGTACAGGTAAAAAACAGCAGATTTATGATAAAAAAAAGGAAAATCGATTTAGGTATTGAAGCCATCATTTTTGTCTAGCGGTCGGTCTGAGTTTGTTTAAAACGGTTCTCGAGTGTACTGGTACTTGGGGTATGAGGGTCTTTTTTACCTTTGTATAAATGTGGTTCATGGTAGGTGACAGGTTCTTGTTCTGTGCAAGCTAAAAGTCCGAGAGCCATCAGTCCAGAGAGCCACTTTAGATGATGAAGACATTTATTCATTTTTATATGCAGTGTTCCAGCCCCAGGCGTCGGGGGTCTTTGGTGTTTCTTCTTGTGGGTCATTAAATTGACGGCGGGTCACACGCTCTAGAAATAAGTTGGCTACGATATTACCATCACCGGCTAATAAGGCTTTGGTCGAGCACATTTCAGCGCATAAGGGGAGTTTTCCTTCAGACAGTCGGTTGCGACCATAGTTATTAAATTCAGCGTCACTATGATCGGGTTCAGGGCCGCCTGCACAAAAAGTACATTTATCCATTTTCCCGCGTGCACCAAACTGACCGTCTTGTGGAAATTGCGGAGCACCAAAAGGACAAGCATAAAAACAATAGCCACAGCCGATGCAAAGGTCTTTGTCATGTAAGACAACGCCATCTTCAGTGGTGTAAAAGCAATCGACTGGGCAAACGGCGGCACAGGGCGCGTCAGTACAGTGCATGCAGGCAACAGAAATACTTTTTTCTCCTGGTTGGCCATCATCAATAGTTACAACACGGCGCCGGTTAATGCCCCAAGGGATTTCGTGTTCATTTTTACAGGCGGTTACACAAGCATTGCATTCAATACAGCGTTCATCGTCACAAAGAAATTTCATTCGAGCCATGTTAGAGCACCCTATAAGTTTTTAAGAAAGTATATTGTAGTTTTTGGTTGTTATGAGATGGTTGTGGTATAGGCATTAATGTGATCTTCTTTGGCGTTGCGTGGCTTTTTTAATGCGACATAGGGAAACTTTGGTTTCCTGCATGGCAGTGACAGAGTCATAGCCATAAGTAAAGACAGTATTACAGGATTCACCCAAAACATAAGGCGCACTACCGGAGGGGTATTTTTCTTGTAAATTTTTTCCTTGAAAGTGGCCGCCAAAATGGAAAGGCATGAAAACCAAGCCACGGGGGACACGCTCGGTAATAAAGGCCTGAACTTTGATGCGGCCCCCTTCAGGGCCTTCAACCCAAATAGCTTCCTGATGTTTAACTCCTGCATTATTTGCATCGGCAGGATTAATTTCGGCAAACATATCTTGTTGTAGTTCAGCAAGCCAAGGATTAGAACGAGTTTCGTCGCCGCCCCCTTCATATTCGACTAGGCGGCCGCTGGTCATTGTAAGTGGGTAGTCTTGACTGAAGTCCGTCTTTTGAATAGAGGCATAGCGTGTTGGTAAGCGGTAAAATGACTTACGATCATCGTATGTTGGAAAACGTTCAACCATATCGCGGCGGTTGGTATAAAGAGGTTCTCGATGAATGGGTATGGGATCTGGAAATTGCCATACAATGCAGCGGGCTTTAGCATTCCCAAAGGGAGCGCAGCCGTGTTTGATGGCAACTCGCTGAATGCCGCCGGAAAGATCGGTTTTCCAATTCTTACCTTCAGCACTTTGTTGTTCAGTAGCATTTAATTCATGCCACCAGCCCAGTTCTTTTAGCAGTTGGTCATCAAATTCAGGGTAGCCATTTTTGATGCCTGAGTTCTTAGAGAAAGATTGATTTGCAAGTAAACTGATACCGTCACGTTCGATACCGAATCGGGCTCTGAAGGTGAGACCACCTTCAGCAACTGATTTGCTGGTATCGTATAAGAGAGGCGTGCCCGGGTGTTTCATTGCAGCCGTTCCCCAACAAGGCCAAGGCAATCCGAAATACTCATTGTCACAGTCACCACCTTGGGCAAGCAGCGAGGTCGTGTTAAAGGTATGCCAGTTCTTTTGGTGTAATTTTAATCGTTCAGGGGTTTGTCCAGTATAACCAATGGTCCATGCTCCTTTATTGAATTCCCGCGTGATATCTTCAATGTATGGTTGATGGTTGTTAACTTTTATATTTTTGAACATCGGCTCAGAAAAATTAAATTTCTGTGCAAACCGAAATAAAATTTCATGGTCAGGCTTTGATTCAAAGAGGGGCTTAATTACTTGGTCGCGCCATTGGATTGAGCGGTTGGAGGAGGTCACTGAACCATAGGTTTCAAATTGAGTGCAGGCGGGCAGGAGGTATGTATTGTCTGGTCGGTCATGAAGAATGGCTGAGACGGTGGGATATGGGTCGACAACGACTAATAAATCCAGCTTTTCCATCGCGGCTTTCATTTCGGGGCTGCGTGTCTGGCTGTTGGGTGCGTGACCCCAAAAAACCATCGCTCGGATATTATCATTTTGTGCCATGAGCGTTTTATCTTCAAGGACACCGTCTATCCATCTGGATACAGGAATACCGCTCGTGTTCATTGTCCTTTTCTTAACACCAGTGCCATCGTCATAAAGGGTTGGGTCAAAACGGTTAGATAACCAGTCATAATCAATATCCCAGACTTTAGCCCAGTGCTGCCAGGCACCTTCGCTCAGGCCATAGTAGCCGGGAAGTGTATGTGTATTGGGGCCTAGGTCTGTGGCGCCTTGGACATTATCATGACCTCGAAATATATTAGTGCCACCACCGGCAACGCCCATATTACCTAGCGCCAGTTGGAAAATACAGTAGGCACGGGTGTTGTTGTTGCCGTTTGTGTGTTGTGTTCCACCCATACACCAGATAAAGGTGCCTGGCTTGTTGTGTGCCATTGTTTTAGCTGCGAGATAGAGTTCTTCTTCACTGGCACCGGTGACTTCTTGTGTTTGTTGGGGGTTCCATTGGGCGACTTCTTTACGAATTTCATCCATTCCATATACGCGTTGTTCAATAAAGGACTGGTCTTCCCATTTGTTTTCAAAGATATGCCAGAGAATGCCCCAAATAAGTGGGACATCGGTGCCCGGACGTAACTTAATATGTTGGTTGGCATGAGCAGCTGTGCGGGTAAACCGTGGGTCAATAACAATGAGTGGAGCACCTCGTTCTTTAGCTCTGAAGATATGCTGCATCGAGATAGGGTGTGCTTCGGCTGGGTTGCCGCCTATAATTAAAATAGCTTTTGCATTATGAATGTCATTAAATGAATTAGTCATAGCGCCATAGCCCCAAGTGTTCGCAACGCCGGCAACTGTTGTCGAATGACAAATCCGAGCTTGGTGGTCAATATTGTTGGAGCCCCAGAATGCTGCAAATTTTCTAAAAAGGTAGGCCTGTTCGTTATTATGCTTGGAAGACCCCAGCCAGTAAGTAGAGTCAGGTCCTGACTGGTCTCGTATAGATAGAATTTGGTCGCCTATTTCTTCAATAGCAGTTTCCCATGAGATTCTAAGCCATTCACCGTTAACTTTTTTCATTGGATATTTAAGGCGGCGGTCACCATGGCCATGTTCTCTGACTGAGGCGCCTTTAGCACAGTGGGCCCCTAAGTTAAAGGGATGGTCAAAGGCGGGTTCCTGACCAACCCAGATACCATTTTGTACTTCAGCTATCACGCCACAACCGACTGAGCAATGAGTGCAAACACTGCGTATTTTTTTTATTTTACTACGCTGTGTGGTGACTGTTTTTGATGTGGCTTGTGCGGTTTCCATCAGCGTTAGAGGAAATGCACTGGCTATAACTGCACCGCCAGCCGTTAGGCCGGAGTGTTTTAGGAAAGTGCGCCGGTTGATGAGGGGGCTGGGAGATGTTGGCGCTTTAGAGGAGCGTTTTATAAGTTTCATAACGTCAGCAATAATAGCTCAAAAAATTACTAGAATCTGGCTTTCTGGTAATAGGTTTTAATATGCTCTGTTTCATGGTAGCCCTGAGTTTCGGGCGTGGGCGTGTTCTCATTAGGGCAGTGAGGTTTTTTTTCGGCTAATGCGCGATGGGACCCCAGGGCTAATAGCCCCGCGCTTAGGCAGGTCACTGTTTTCTTAAGAAAAACCCTTCTGCTTGAGCGGTTTTTGTTAGTCATAATTCAGAATTTTTGGTAGTTAAAGGCATTATTTTTTTCGGCTTTCACGGATCAGTTCGTAGGCTTTTGCTATTTTTTGAGTTTTCTTTTTGGCGACGATCATCATTTCATCAGGGAGGCCTTTGGCAACTAATTTGTCCGGATGATTCTGGCTCATTAAGCGGCGATAGGCTTTTTTGACTTCAGACTCGCTGGCATTTTCGTTAATGCCGAGAACAGAATAAGCATCGGCAAGGTTATTTTTTGAATGCCCCGAAGATGATTGTCCTTGATAGTGAAAACGTTGTTGTGCCTGCGCTTGCATTTTGATGTGCTGAAACTCAAGCCGTGAAATTTTTAATATTTGGCAGATTTTCAATAAGACATTTTCTTCTTCGGGATCCAGTGTGCCATCGGCAAAGGCTGCTTGGACCTGAATATCGAGGAACATTCGAATAAGATTATTGCGCCGTGAGCATTCTTTGCGAAATTGGGTGAGTGCTTCGTCGAGTGGGAAGTCAGGTGATTTCCCTTGCTCAAAAAGTTTTATCGCGGCTTCTCTGAGTTCACCTGAGAGCATCATGTCATCCATAACGCGGCGTGCTAATTTTATTTCTGAGGGCGAAACAGTGCCATCAGCTTTGGCAATATGCCCCATGACCGAGAAAGTAGCAGTAAAAAAAGCCATTTGAACTCGGTGTTGATCGCCTCGGTTAAAACCCTGATTATGGTCGTTTTCTAGTTCGCCCATGCCCATGTCTAATTGATGCCCTAAAGAAGCACCCAAGATAGCCCCGAGGGGACCACCCATCATAAACCCAAAAGTACCACCTAAAAATTTACCAAACCAACTCATTGTTTCATATTTTAATTAGTAAAATGTTAAACTTACTCCTTTATCGTCTTTTAATAAAGTTTAACAGCAATATTTATGTCATCACCAGACGCATTATTTGAATCTTCTATTACGAGTTTAACACTGCGCGCGCGAGGTAAGGTGCGTGATATTTATGATATTGACGATCAACACATGCTTATTGTGACAACGGATCGAATTTCAGCATTTGATGTGATTTTACCTGATCCGATTCCTGGGAAGGGGCGGGTACTGACGCAGGTTTCTAACTTCTGGTTTAATAAGACGCAATCGTTAGTGCCTAACCATTTAGTTGATATCCCATTGCAAGATGTGCTTCCGGACGTGCGTGAGCGTGAAGAGGTTGAGGGGCGGGCTATTGTGGTAAAAAAACTAACACCGTTACCGGTCGAGGCTATCGTAAGAGGTTATTTGATTGGCTCCGGTTGGAAAGATTATCAAAAAACAGGTGCCGTTTGCGGCGTTCAATTGCCGGCTGGTTTACAACAAGGACAGCAATTACCTAAGGCGATTTTTACCCCTTCCACTAAAGCAGCGATTGGTGGCCATGATGAAAATATCCCATTTTCTGAAACAGTAGCCTTATTGGGTGGGTCTTTAGCTCAGCAGGTTAAAGATGTTAGTTTAAGACTTTATAGAGAGGCGGCGGATTTTGCATTAGAACGCGGTATTATTATTGCGGATACCAAGTTTGAGTTCGGTCTAGATGCTGCGCAATCGCTTTTTCTTATTGATGAAGCACTGACGCCTGATTCATCACGGTTTTGGCCAGCTGATCAATATCAAGTAGGCATGAGCCCACCAAGCTTTGATAAACAATATATTCGTGACTATTTAGAAACACTTGATTGGAATAAGACAACACCTGGACCTTCTTTGCCAGAGACTATTGCGCATAAGAGCAGTGAAAAATATCAAGAAGCAAAGGTTAGATTAACTGGATTAAGTGATTAATGACGGTCGTTTAGTGATGATAGCTAAGGTAATGAAAGGAGCTGGGTATTACTAAACGAATTTTATTAGGGGTTTGTGGCGGTATAGCTGCTTACAAGTCGGCAGAATTAGTTCGGTTACTCCGTAAGCGGAATATTGATGTTAGAGTCGTTATGACTCAGTCAGCGATGGAGTTTGTGACTGCGTTAACATTTCAAGCACTCTCTGGTCATTCAGTTCATTCGAAATTACTCGATAGCGAAGAAGAAAATGCTATGGGTCATATTAACCTAGCTCGCTGGGCGGATGAAATAGTCGTTGCGCCCGCTTCAGCTAATAGCATTGCTAAGTTTGCCCATGGTATTGCCGATGACTTATTGAGTACTGTTATCTTAGCAACGCAGTGCAAGGTTACATTAGCTCCGAGTATGAATCAGGCTATGTGGCTTAATCCGGTTGTTCAGGATAACATTGCTTTATTGAAGGCGCGAGGAATCACTGTTTTAAGTCCTGATCATGGTAGTCAGGCCTGTGGTGAGAGCGGTCCGGGTCGTATGGTTGAGCCGATAATTATTTGTCAGAAAATACAACCAACTGTAGACGGTGCGTTAAGCGGTCTTTCTGTATTGATTAGTGCGGGACCAACTCGAGAACCCATTGATCCAGTTCGATATATTACTAACCGTAGTTCAGGAAAAATGGGCTATGCGCTGGCAGAAGCTGCACAGTGTGCTGGTGCTGAGGTGACGTTAATCAGTGGGCCGGTTGCATTGGTACCACCGGCGGGTGTCAAACTGTTGCCGGTGGAAACAGCACAACAAATGTATGAAAAGGTTATGGATCGTTCGGCTAACGCGAATATCTATATTGGATCTGCTGCGGTTGCAGATTATAGTCCGGTGGCGAAAGAAAACAAGATAAAAAAGACCGATGCGAATAAAACCTTAACCTTAATAAAAACACGCGATATTTTAACTGCGGTGGCCGAGGCGCATGAGAGCTTATTTACGGTTGGCTTTGCTGCTGAAACAGAACATCTTGAAAGGTATGCAAAAGCTAAATTAGTCTGTAAGAAGCTTGATATGGTTGCTGCAAATTGGGTTGGGCGTGCAGATGGAGGCTTTGATAAAGAAAACAATGCCGTAACGGTTTTTTGGACAGATGGGGAGCAAGATTTCCCGATGATGCCTAAGCGGAATTTAGCAAAACAATTAATACAATTAATAGCGCAACATTACCATGAAAAAAATTAAATTTAAGGTTCTCGATAATCGTCTAGGCGCTGAGATTCCTATGCCTGAATATGCAACCGATGGTGCTGCGGGTTTAGATCTGCGGGCTTGTCTTGATGCTTCGATATTATTGAAGCCCGGCGAAACTGAACTAATACCAACCGGCCTTGCTATTCATATTGATGACCCCAGTTTGGCCGCTGTTTTATTGCCGCGTTCAGGTTTAGGGCATAAGCACGGTATTGTATTAGGTAACTTGGTGGGTTTAATTGACTCTGATTATCAGGGGCAAGTCTTTGTCTCTTGTTGGAACCGAGGCAAAAACGATTTTACCATTGAGGTAGGCGAGAGAATTGCACAAATGGTTTTTGTGCCAGTGATTCAGGCTCAATGGGTTCAAGTTGAAGATTTTGATTTAAGTGACCGTGCAGAGGGTGGCTTTGGTCATACTGGTCGGCAATAACTAACAATCATTTTTTAAATAACATTGGGAAACGCAGTGGCAAGTCAAATTACGCATACCTTAGTTGAAGCATTACCTTACATTCAGAAGTTTTCAGGGAAAACGGTTGTCATAAAATTTGGTGGCAATGCAATGGTGGATAGGGACCTGAAAAATTGTTTTGCCAAGGATATTGTTTTGATGAAATTGGTTGGCATTAACCCCGTTGTCATTCATGGAGGAGGTCCCCAGATTGGCGGGTTATTAGAAAAATTGGGTAAAACAACACAATTTGTCGATGGGTTGCGGGTAACCGATAGTGAAACAATGGATGTTGTGGAAATGGTTTTAGGTGGATTAGTTAATAAGGATATTGTAAACCTGATTAACCAGAATGGGGGTCGTGCTGTTGGCTTAACGGGGAAAGACGGAGACTTTATCCGGGCTAAAAAGATTGAGGTTAAGAAGTCTTCGCCAGAAACGAATGTGCCAGAAATTATTGATTTGGGGCATGTTGGTGATGTTGAAAGTATTGATCCGGCTGTTGTTAATATGTTGGCTGGGAGTGATTTTATTCCTGTAATTGCCCCGATAGGTGTTGGTTATGATGGGCATTCATACAATATTAATGCTGACTTTGTAGCTGGAAAGGTGGCTGAAGTTTTGGGTGCGGAAAAGTTAATTCTATTGACAAATACGGCAGGTATTTTGGATGCTGAACAAAATCTTATGACCGGTTTATCAGTGACGGATATTGATAATTTGATTGAAGTAGGGACTATCCACGGCGGTATGATCCCTAAGGTTAGGTGTGCCACTGATGCGATTAAAGGAGGCGTTTCACGCGTTCATATAGTTGATGGCCGTGTAGAGCACTCAGTGCTTCTTGAATTATTCACAGATAAGGGTGTAGGCACCTTGCTGCTTTAAAAAATTCAGGCCAACTGGCGCATCGTCTTAGCTAAATAAAGTAATCATTTGCTCTATAGGCGGTAAAATTAGCATTTTTGCTAATTGTAGCCCGATAATGGCTATTAGTGGTGATAAGTCGATGCCTGAAATAGCAGGCATCATTCCGCGACAAATGCGTAGCAAGGGCTCGGTTAAGTTGTTTAACAATGTTGCTGCTGGGTTGCTGTAGCCTTGCGAGAACCAACTGAGAATGGCGCGGGCAAAAATTGCAAAGACAAAGATATTTAAGAAAGTGGATACAAGTTGTGAGATTGTTAGCAAAAATAATGCGGTAACTGACAAGGAAACACCTTTGAGCATGAGAATTGTGTAGTCAGAGGTCATTTGTATGATCAGTGCCAAGATAATGCAAGATGTATCGGCCCTACCTACTGAGGGGATGATTCTACGCATATGTTTTAGCGGTGGGTGGGTAATCTTAACTAGTAGCTGGATGTAGGGATTATAGAAGTCAGCATTAACCCACTGTAATAAAAACCGCAAAAGGATCGCAAGGATATACAGGGAAATAAAGGTGTCTATAAGAAAAATAACTGGGTTGGTCATGTAAGTAGAGTCCATTATTTTTCTCCTAGTTCAGTGGACATTTCTATGGATCGGTTAAAGGCAGCGTAGACAGCTTGATTAACCAGTGTTTCAAAATTGCCATCCTGAAAAGTTTGTATGGCCTGTTGTGTGGTACCTCCTTGAGAGGTTACTTTAGTGCGTAGTTCTTGAGGTGATTCGCCAGATTCTAGGGCGGTTTTAGCAGCCCCTAATGCCGTTTGCTGGATTAGTAATCGAGCGGTTTGTTCTGGTAGGCCGAGTTCGAGGGCTGATTTTTCCATGGCTTCCATGAGTAGAAAAAAGTAAGCGGGACCACTACCTGAAACTGCGGTTACTGTATCCATGAGGCTTTCGCTGTCAACCCAGAGGGCAATTCCAACAGCTCGTAAAATATTCTCAGTTAAGTCGCGTTGTTGAGGGTTGACATTGTTATTAGCATGTAGGGCTGTCGCGCCGGTTTGCACTAGTGCGGGCGTATTAGGCATACAGCGGACAATAGCCTGATGTTTCCCTAGCCAATGACCTAGACTAGCCTGATTGATGCCGGCGGCAATAGAAATAAATAAAGAGGTTTTATCCGTGATGGCGGTGCGAATGTTTTCACAGACACTTTTCATGGTTTGTGGCTTAACCGCTAAAACAATAATATCTGATTGTTGTGCTAGGTCGACAGAGCTTGAATATGTACAGATGTTAAACGTTGACTTGAGCGATTGAAGTTTATTGTTGTCAATGTCATAAACATTTATATTTTCACAGGGGTGTTTACTTGCAATGAGCCCGCTAATGAGGCTGGTTGCCATATTTCCTCCGCCGATAAAGCCAATTGTTTTTGTCTGCATAAAATGTCACTGAATTAATAAAAATAGATTTTATTTTACCCTATCTTTTCAATGGGGTAATCATGCATCAAAGATATTGTTCAAAAATGTTTTAAATTTTTATAATAGAACCCAGTATAGTTAAGGTGCTTTGGTTGTTTAACAGTGGGTTGCTAATGATTAAGAAATATGATTGAAACCATTTATATAGAAGAGGCTGTTAGCGAGCATCCTCGAGTCAAGGATGTTTTAAACCGTTTCCCAAAAGCAAGAATCATTGAATGTACGCGTTATGGCGAGGTGTTTAATCCGAAAGCACAGAACTTTCGATTACAGAAAGCAAAACCCGCATTGATCTTAGCTGAGAAATATAAGAATTTTGTCTTGGAAGCTCCGTCAGGTTATGGCATTGGAGCAGAAAGGAATTATTACTTTTCACATATGTTGAATTGTTTATATGACTGTCGCTATTGTTTTTTACAGGGGATGTTTCAGTCGGCTAATTATATTTTATTCGTTAATTATGAAGATTTTCAATTGGAAATAAAACAGTTCAGCCAGCAGTTTTCTGAGCATCCGGTGCATTTCTTTTCAGGGTATGACTGTGATAGTTTGGCAATGGACCCAGTCACAGGCTTTGTTGGCGAGTTTTTACCACTTTTTGAGTCGCTACCTAATGCTTGGCTAGAATTGCGGACAAAAAGCACACAAGTCCGGGGGTTGCTGAGTTACGGTCCTGTAGAGCGTTGTGTGGTGGCATTCAGCTTTTCCCCGAAAGAGGTAAGTGAGTTGCTTGAAGCAAAAACGCCTTCGGTACAGCGTCGTATTGATGCTATGTGTAAGTTACAGACACAAGGTTGGAAAATTGGTTTGCGCTTTGACCCTATTATTTATCATGTTGATTATCAGCGGCAATATCAGCAGTTATTTGAACAAATATTTAAACGAGTTAATATAGACCAATTGCATTCGGTCAGTTTGGGTGCCTTTAGGTTGCCGGATAATTTTTTTAAAAAGATTCAACGCTTATACCCAGAAGAAAAAATGTTTGCAGGCCCTTTTGAAAGTCAGCATAAAATGGTTTCCTATCGAGTTGAAATAGAGCAGGAAATGATGGCATTTTGTAGTGAATTGTTGACGCGTTATGTATCGGAAGATAAATTCTTTCCATGTCTGATTTAATGCGGTCAGTGTTAGTCACCGGCGCTAGTTCTGGGATCGGTCGTTCAGTCGCAAAAGCATTGTTGAAGGAAGGCTATTTTGTTTTTGGAACATCGAGAGATTGTCGTCAATTTAAGACTGAGCATAGTCATTTTTTGCCGGTTGAAATGGACTTTTCTAGACTTTCTCTTTTAGCAGAGCAAGCTAAACAACTAGAACTAAGATACCCTGATATTTCCGCTATTGTCTTTTGTGCAGGTTATGGGCGGTTTGGTTCCATTGAGCAATTCAACCACCAGCAAATTGATGCTTTAATGACGGTTAATTTTACTGGTCAGGCTGTGTTAGCGCGTACTTTTGTGCCGGCGTTTAAAGGTAAAGATCGAGCTGATTTTATTTTTATTGGATCTGAAGCTGCATTGCAAGGGCGCCGACAAGGTGCAATTTATTGTGCTAGTAAATTTGCAGTACGTGGATTTTCACAGGCACTGAGGGAGGAGTGTGCTAAGAGTCAGGTTAAGGTGACATTAATTAATCCGGGGATGGTGAAAACTGAATTTTTTGACTCTTTGGATTTTGAGCCCGGAGCAGAGGAGAGTAATTATATTTTGCCTGAGGACTTAGCGACGACGGTTAATTATATTTTAATGACGCGTAAGGGAATCTCGGTTGACGAAATAATTATAAATCCACTAAAAAAAGTTGTTAAATTTAAGTGAGTAATTAGGGAGTATTACTTAATTACATCGAATTATTGTTGCATTGATTTAAATGCTTAGGAAGAATTAAACAGTCTTCTGAAGTGGTTTTGAAAGGGAATAAAATGACGAGAGTGCGAATTATATTTTTATTGGGGTTTTTGGGGTGCTTTGTTTTATTGTTAGTGGCCGCTTATTTTCAGTTTGTAGAAGAGCTTGAACCTTGCCCATTATGTATTTCTCAGCGGATTATTATTTTAGTCGTGGGTGTTGTTTTTTTGGTGGCGGCAGTTCATCACCCTAGGCAATTAGGTCTGAGGATTTACTCTGCTTTTATTCTGAGTGTTGCACTGATTGGGGCGAGTGTTTCAGCTCGACATGTATGGTTGCAGAATTTACCTGCTGATGAGGTGCCTGAATGTAGTCCTGGATTAGGCTATGTGTTTGAAAACTTTCCATTAGTAGAAACATTAAAATTGATGCTGAATGGGACTGGAGAGTGTGCGGATATAGCATGGGTTTTTTTGGGCCTTACAATCCCGGGTTGGACTTTAATTGCATTTTTGGTATTGGCTGTAATAGGGCTTTTGCCATCGTTGACAAAAATTGGGGGTAAATCGTGAAACGAATACATCGGTGTTTCATTTTAGGAGTGATTTTAAGTAGTTTTTTGGGGGTACAGCTTGCTTATGGGGTTACTTTGGAAAAGGTAATTGCAGGAGAGCATCGTCAGGATAAAAATAAATTGCGAGATCAGTATCGTCACCCGTTACAAACATTAAAGTTTTTTGATATTAGGGAGAATATGACGGTAGTTGAGGTTTGGCCAGGCTCTGGTTGGTATAGCGAGATTCTGGCTCCATTTCTTAAAGAGCAAGGGGTATTGTATTTAGCGCATTTCTCTTCTGATTCAAAGGTACCGTACTTCCAGAAAAGTGCGCAATTATTTGAGGAAAAAATAAAGGCTGATCCATCGATCTATGGTAGGGCTCAGGTAACTGTTTTTGAACCACCAGAAGTATTGCATATGGCGCCTAAGGGAACGGTTGATCGGGTTTTGACGTTTAGAAATATTCACAATTGGATGAAATCAGGGCAACTTCACACCGTATTGGAAGCATTTTTTGAAGTTTTAAAGCCTGGAGGTATTTTAGGGGTGGTGGAGCATCGAGAAACACCGGGGCATATTTTAGATCAGCAGGCACTGAACGGTTATGTATCAGAAAATTATTTAAAAGCCATGGCTGAAAAAACTGGGTTTAAGTTTTTGGCGAGTACGGAGGTCAATGCAAACCCTCAAGATGACCATGACCATCCCGAAGGGGTTTGGACGTTACCACCACGGTTAAAATTACAAGAGCAAGACCGGGAAAAATTTGTATCAATTGGAGAAAGTGACCGGATGACCCTGATGTTCATTAAGCCCTAGTGCGCTTATGTAAAGGGCTCCCTTGTGGAAAGTGGGAGCGTAGAAAATTCATTTGGTCTGCTAAAATATGACGGCCTTGTAGAAAGATATATTCGGCATATGTGGGAGTGAAAGGGATTGCCAGTAATTGTAGTCCTGAACGTTCAAGGCTATGGTCCGCTTTTATATTATTACAATGTTTGCAGGCGGTCACCACATTGTTCCAGTGGTCTTTGCCTTTTTGACTTAATGGCGTAATGTGATCTCTTGATAATTCTGTTCGGTGGTAACGGATGCCACAATAAAGGCAAAGGTAGTCGTCACGTTTGAATAACGTTTTATTGTCAAGTGTAGGGACAAACTTTTGCGCAAGAGTGTTGCCATTTTGGTGTAGACAGTTTGTAGCCAATATTGAGTTTATTTCGATGCTGCTCTGAACACCAGTGTGGCTATTGACTCCGCCATGCATCGTGTAAAGGGGAGAGCCTAAGGTATAAACGACATGATCTAAGGCATAAAGTTTTGCTGCCGTTTGAAAATTAATCCATTCGAGTGGAATACCTGCAATATCAGTACGAAGAACTTGCTGTTGAGGTACGAACATATTGATGCCTTAAGGATTGTTGGTTAAAGGAGCATGGTTGTCATTTTTATTAAAATGCGTTGGCGTACAGTATTTATTAAATAATTCACATGATTAAGTCAAGTCAAAATAGCGAGAATGTCCTTCAAGTTGCTGTGATGGTGCCGTTATATCGGCTTTTCGATTATAAAGTGCCTGAAGGCTTTGATATGGATTCATTGGTGCCAGGTGTTCGATTACGTGTTCCTTTTGGTACTCGTAGTAAAATTGGTGTGTTAGTCGCGTTCGGGCCAAGTAGTCATTTGGCTTTTGATAAGTTAAAAGCAGTGCAAGATGTTTTGGATCCCAAGCCTTTGTTATCAGTCGATGATTTAGATTTTTTGGAGTGGGTGAGTCGTTACTACCATTATCCTATAGGGGAAGTTGTTAGTTATGCATTGCCAGTACTATTGCGGCAAGGGAGACAAGTCACATTAAAAACCGCCTCGTTATTTAGGTTAACTGCTTCAGGGCTCGCGGTGGATGCTCTGGCCTTAACGCGATCACCTCGTCAGCAGGCGTTATTAAAGTTTATGAAGCAGAAAGGCCAGCCACTTGATGAGTCGGCGTTGAGAGCTTGGCATAAAGGAGGTAAAAAAGTCATGACTGCCTTGATGGTTAAAGGGTATGCTGAATGTTGTGGTTCAGCACCCATGCTAAAGGAAGGATCAGTTATGGGCGTTAGTGATGTTGATGTGTCTTTGACCACAGAGCAGCAGCGAGCGATTGATCGTATCAATAACAATCTAGATACTTATAATGCCTTTTTGTTAGAGGGCGTTACGGGTAGTGGTAAGACGGAAGTTTATATGCGAGTTATTGACGCAGTGACCAAGCAAGGAAAGCAAGTCTTGGTGCTTTTGCCTGAAATTAGTTTAACGCCACAAATTGAAAGCCGTTTTAGGCAGCGATTTAATGTTGCTATTGCAATATCGCATTCCGGCTTAACAGATTCGCAGCGTTGTCAGTCATGGCTTAATGTGCAACAAGGACATGCTAGTGTGTTATTGGGAACACGATCGGCATTATTTAATTCAATGCCGCGATTGGGGTTGATTATTATTGATGAAGAACATGACGTATCCTTTAAACAACAAGAGCGATTACGGTTTTCTGCTCGAGATATGGCGCTGTTAAAAGCAAAGAAACGAAAAATTCCGATTATCATGGGTTCTGCAACACCATCTTTAGAGAGTTTAAATAACGTAGAGAAAGGACAATACCAGAAGCTTGCATTAACACAGCGTATCGGAGTAGCAGCGTTACCAAAAGTAAGGTTGTTAGATATTCGTAATCAGAAGTTAGTTGATGGTTTATCTGGTGTATTGATGGATGCGATCAGAAAAACAGTTTGTCGAGGTGAGCAAGTAATCTTGTTTTTAAACAGGCGAGGGTTTTCGCCAACCTTAATGTGCCATAGTTGTGGTTGGGTTGCTCAGTGCTCGCACTGTGATGTTAATTTAGTTGTGCACGAGAAACTGGGTTTATTACGGTGTCACCATTGTGATTATCAGCGCCGAAAAAATCAGCAATGTGAGGTTTGTGGTTGTTTAGAATTAGTGTCGTTAGGTGTTGGAACGGAGCGTGTTGAAAAAACGTTAGTTGAAGAATTTGGCCAAGATCAAGTTGTTCGTATAGACCGAGACAATGTTCGTCACCGAAGTGATTTAGAGACCGCTTTAGCAGGGATTTATTCTGGCCAGTCTAAGGTTATATTAGGAACCCAAATGCTCTCAAAAGGGCACCATTTTGAGAATGTAACATTGGTGGGTATTATTGATATTGACAGTGGTCTATTCAGTATTGATTATCATGCGCCAGAAAGATTGGCGCAGTTGATTGTTCAGGTTTCTGGTCGAGCCGGGCGGTCTCAGAAAAAAGGATTGGTACTTCTACAGACACGGCAACCGGACCATGTATTATTAAAAACCTTGATTGAACAAGATTTTTCTGCATTTGCGAAAGAAAGTCTGTTAGAAAGGAAAGCGGCAGGGTTGCCGCCGTTTAGTTTTCACGCATTGTTTAGAGTCAATGCGGTTTCAGAGTCGTTGGCGATGGCGTTTTTACAGCAAGTACGGTTATTCTTGACTCCTCACGTTGTCCAGAATGTTCATATATTTGGACCTGTTCCAGCGCCCATGGTTAGGCGGGCAGAACGATTTCATTATCAGTTGTTATTGCAAGCCAGCCAGAGAAAGCACTTACATCAAATACTGGACTTTTTGGTTAAGGAGATTGGTGCTTTTGAAATGGTTAGAAAAGTAAGATGGTCTATTGACGTAGATCCGGTGGATTTATACTAATTATGAGGATTGGAATTTAAATTATTTACAAGTGATAGATCTGTGTCGCTAGATAATCTGAGGTAGTTATTGGATAATAGCGCTTTATTTTTGAACTGATTGAAGTCGTTAATATGAAACAGCAGGTGGTGGCCTTATTACAGCAGGCCGTAGAGAAATTGGTTGAGCAGTCAGTTCTACAGTCAGACTGGATTCCAGAAATTAGCGTTGAGCGTACACGAGATGCTCAGCATGGTGATTTTGCAAGCAATTTGGCAATGTTGTTAGCTAAGCAGGCGAAAACAGCGCCGAGGCAATTGGCAGAGGCAATTATAAGTGCATTACCGAGTGACTCAAGTGTTGAAAAAGTAGAAATAGCAGGGCCTGGGTTTATTAATTTCTTTGTGAACCCTACGGCGCAACATCAGATTGTTGCGGATATTTTACGTCTAGGCTCTTCCTTTGGAAAAAGTCAGATTGGTGCTGGTAAGAAAGTACAGGTTGAGTTTGTTTCAGCGAACCCCACCGGCCCATTGCATGTGGGTCATGGGCGTGGAGCGGTCTATGGCTCAGTTGTGGCTGAATTATTGCGTGCAATAGGGTATGACGTGACTAATGAATATTATGTCAATGATGCTGGTCGGCAAATGGATATTTTGGCAACCAGTATTTGGTTACGTTATTTAGAGTGCTGTGGGCAAGTGATTGAGTTTCCAAGTAATGGCTATCGAGGTGCTTATATTGAAGTCATTGCAGAGCAATTTTTTGACCGGGTTAATCAGGATTTTTGTTTTGCAGAGGCTGAGGTTTTTGCTAACGTTCCGCTGGATGAGCCTCAGGGTGGTGATAAAGAGCGGCATATTGACGCGCTGATTAATAAAGCCCAGGAATTATTAGGGCAAGAACGCTACGAGCAAATATTTGAGGCGGGGTTGGACGCTATATTGGCGGATATCAGAGAAGATTTGGAAGAGTTTGGTGTTGAGTATCAGCATTGGTTTTTTGAAAGTTTATTGGTTGATAATGGTTCTATTAAGGACGCTCTGGCGCGTTTAGACCAAGCGGGACACCTTTACAAAAAAGAGGGGGCGACGTGGTTTGCTTCTGCCTCACTGGGGGATGAAAAAGACCGTGTAGTAGTTAGAGAAAATGGTCAAACCACTTATTTTGCATCAGATATCGCTTACCATATGAATAAATTGGATCGAGGGTTTGAGCGTATTATTAATGTTTGGGGGGCAGATCACCATGGTTATGTTCCTCGGGTTAGGGCTGCGATGACAGCCTTAGGTGCTGATTCAGATAAATTGGAAGTCTTGCTGGTACAGTTTGCTGTTTTGTATCGTGGGACAGAAAAAGTACCAATGTCAACGCGGTCAGGGGAATTTGTTACTTTGCGTCATTTACGCGATGAAGTAGGGGTTGATGCAGCTCGGTTTTTTTATGTTTTACGTAAATCAGACCAGCATATGGATTTTGATCTGAAATTAGCAACCAGTAAAACGAATGATAACCCAGTCTTTTATGTGCAATATGCCTATGCTCGGATTTGCAGCGTTTTGCGGCAGATGGAAGAAAAAGGTTTATCTAGGAATACCCAGCAAGGGCTGGAAAATCTTGAGTTGTTATCAACTGAGCATGAAGTTTCGCTGATTGGATTGTTAGTGCAGTACCCAGAAGTGCTGGAACGGTCAGCGTTGAAGTATGAGCCGCATCATTTAGTACATTTTTTGCGCGAACTGGCGAATCAGTTTCATACTTATTATAATGCGCAGCAGTTTTTAGTTGATGATGTAGAGTTACGCGATGCGCGTCTTAATCTTATTGAGGCTGTTCAACAATGTCTAACGAATGGGTTGAATTTGTTAGGTGTTAATAGCCCAGAGTCAATGTAATGGTAAGGGATTTTAAAAATAGAGCGCGATCACAGAGCAAAAGTATCAAGAAGGGTGTTTCTGTTTGGAGGGTGCTGTGGGTTGTTTTGCTATTGCTTGGATTTGGTTATTTTTTAAACAATCTTCGTCATCAAAGTGTAGTAGATTCAGAGTTGGATGATGCCGTGGTTCTTGAGCCACAATCAGAGCAACAAACCAAGGTTTTAACACCAAAAAGAACGACGCCCGTTAAGAAAAAACAAGTTCATGAGCCGCGTTATGATTTTTTCACCTTACTTCCGGAAAAAGAGGTGGTTATTCCCGATTATGAGATAAAAACCCGTAAGCGTGAGGAAAGGTCAGGAAAAGTCAGGAATGCTCATTATATGATGCAGGCGGGGTCTTTTAGAAATAATAAAGATGCAGACCGCCTAAAAGCTAAGTTGGCATTAATGGGGGTTGAATCAAAAATAGAGTTGGCAAAGATTGGCGATGTCAATTGGTACCGGGTTAAGATTGGGCCTTTTTTAAGTATGTCAGCGGTAGAAACTGTACGTCAGCGATTACGGAAAAATTTTATTGATGCTGTGGTCACGGAGAAGTAGGTTTTCTGTTTAAAAAATTATTTGCGTTTAACGGTTTTGTCATGAAGGGTCTAATAATTTCGTTCTACTGAAAAAATAGCCAGTTGCATCATGGCTTGTTTATAGGGGGAGTCAGGGATTAGGGCTAGTGCATTGATTGCTTTTTGAGCTTCTTCATCAGCGCGTTTCTCTGTGTATTCAATAGCGCCAGTGGATTGAACAATATTGTATACATCGTTAAATGCATTGCGGTCGCCTTCTTTTATGGCATCAATAATAATGTTAGCATCGTGTTTATTAGCATTTTCGATGGCGTGGATTAGCGGTAGTGTTGGCTTTCCTTCGGCGAGGTCGTCACCAAGGTTTTTTCCTAGATCTTCAGTATTGGCCTTGTAATCTAAGGCGTCATCAATCAGTTGGAAAGCATTGCCCAAGTGCATACCATAGGCTGCCATTTGTGATTCTGTTTCGGTAGAAGCGTTGACTAGTAGGGCGCTAAGACGTGTTGCTGCACTAAAGAGGATAGCTGTCTTTCTGGAGATAACTTCCAGATAACTGGCTTCTGTCGTTGTCGGGTTATTGCAGTTAAGGAGCTGCAGTACTTCGCCTTCTGCGATTGCTGTTGTTGTTTTAGAGAGGATTTCCATGACGCGCATGTTGTCAACGCTGACCATCATTTCAAAAGCTTTGGAATAAAGAAAGTCACCGACGAGAACGCTGGCGGCATTGCCCCATACGGCATTAGCAGAACCTTTTCCACGCCTTAAGTCAGATTCATCAACAACGTCATCATGTAAGAGTGTGGCGGTATGAATAAATTCTATAACAGCTGCGAGTGTTAAGTGTTGCTTGCCGTCATAGTTCAAGGTTTTGGCGGCAAGAAGCAGTAACATGGGCCGTAATCTTTTGCCGCCACTGCCAACAATATAGTGGCCAATTTGATTAATCAGAACAACATCGGAGTTTAGTTCATTGAGGATGAGTTGGTCTGTTGCTTGACTGTCATCAAGGGTTAGTGTTTTGATGGCATCAAAATCAATGGGTTGGTTGCTGTTAAATAGTTGTTGTTCTTGGGTTTGTGCTGACATGGTGGTTTTTTCAGAATCAATATTGGCTCTATTTTACATAAAAGTTTTGTTGGTCGTTGGGGTTTCTATGTTTTTAATTAAGAAAAACAGGACGAATGACTGATTTTTGGTTGACGGAGTTGTAATTTATAGCTAGAATTGCCGATTAATTTAAATAACCATGTTCCGTGGAGATTAACCAGATGTATGCGGTAATTCAAACAGGCGGTAAGCAATATCGCGTTGAAGAAGGCTCAGTCCTTAAGATAGAGAAGCTGGATGTAGATTCAGGTGAAAATGTAGAATTTGATAAAGTGTTGTTAGTGCAGTCAGATGATGCAGTTAAGGTTGGTCAGCCTTTCGTTGACGGTGGTAAGGTAACCGGAAAAGTCACCTCGCAAGGGCGGCATAAGAAAATCAAGATTATTAAATTTAAACGACGTAAGCACCAAATGAAACAAATGGGGCACCGTCAATATTACACGGAAGTCCAGATTACTGGTATTTCTGCATAATCAATTTAGTTGGGATTAGAAGATGGCTCATAAGAAGGCAGGCGGTAGTACTCGGAACGGTCGCGATTCGGAATCGAAGCGACTTGGTGTTAAACGTTATGGTGGGGAATCGGTAGCAGCGGGGAATATTCTTGTTCGTCAGCGTGGTACGCGGTTTCATCCAGGTGTCAATGTTGGTTGCGGAAAAGATCATACGCTTTTTGCAACTACAGAAGGGCGTGTTGTTTTTGAGGTTAAAGGACCTAAGAAGCGTAGCTATGTGAGCGTTGTTGCCGCATAAGTGCATGTGAATCATTGATATTTTAGTGGCATATGGTTTTTTAAAGCCTCACCTTATGGTGGGGCTTTTTTATTTGTGGTGATAGCGATTTTTTTGCCTTGGTTTGCTGTGGCTATATCTTTATGGGGTAAAAGGAAGAAGTAATGAAGTTTGTTGATGAGGCGCGAATTCGTGTTGAAGCAGGTGATGGCGGAAATGGTGCAATTGGGTTTCGTCGTGAGAAGTATATTCCATTTGGTGGTCCAGACGGTGGCGATGGTGGCGATGGTGGAAGTGTCTATTTAGTGGCAACAGAGAATGTGAATACCTTAGTTGATTTTCGTTATCATTCGGTTCATCGTGCGCAGCGAGGTCAAAATGGTATGGGGCGCAATTGTACTGGAGGTATGGGGAGTGATTGTCATGTGGTTGTCCCGCCCGGAACGATTGTTTACGACTCTGAAACGGGTGAAAAAATTGGTGACTTAACTGAGCCTGGGGATGTTTTGCTGGTGGCTAAGGGGGGGTTCCACGGCTTGGGTAATGCGCGTTTTAAGAGTAGTACAAATCGTGCGCCACGAAAAGCAACAAAAGGAACTCCGGGCGAGCAACGTTTTTTAAATTTAGAACTGAAATTAATTGCAGATGTTGGTTTGTTGGGTATGCCGAATGCTGGTAAATCCAGCTTGATTAGGCAGGTTTCTTCAGCTAAGCCTAAGGTGGCTGATTATCCATTTACTACATTGCACCCTAATTTAGGTGTGGTTAGAGTTGATGACTTGCGTAGCTTCGTTATAGCAGATATTCCAGGTGTTATTGAGGGTGCATCCGAGGGTGCTGGTTTAGGATTGCAGTTTTTAAAGCATTTGTCACGGACGCGATTGTTGCTTCATATTGTTGATGTCGAGCCGTATGAGTCAGATATATCATCGGTAGAGGCTGCTGAGAAGATCGTGACTGAGCTTGAGTTATGGAGCGATGATCTGGCTAAAAAGACGCGTTGGTTGGTGTTGAATAAGATAGATAGATTGCAAGATGACGCCGTAGAGTCACATTGTCAGGCAATAGTGGATGCGTTGAACTGGAGTGGGCCTGTATTTAAGATTTCAGCCATGAAGAAGAATGGGTTAGATAGCCTAATGTTCGCTATTATGGAATTTTTAGAGCAGAGTCGAGAGCAGAACAATGGCGAGACCTGATTTTCTTCAAGCGCAACGGATCGTAATAAAGATTGGTAGTTCTTTGCTGACTAATGGAGGTGAGGGTCTTGATGTATCGGCTATAGATAATTGGGTGGTGCAGATTGCAAGTTTGCGTCAGCGCGGAATAGATGTATTGTTAGTGTCATCTGGCTCGGTTGCTGAAGGGATTTGTCGCCTTAATTTAACCGAGCGGCCAAGTTCTTTGCATGAGTTGCAGGCGGCTGCTTCTGTTGGACAGATGGGGTTGATTCAGGCTTATGAAAATAGCTTCAAGAGTCATCGATTGCATACGGCACAGGTGTTATTGACTCATGATGATCTGTCGGATCGTCAGCGTTATTTGAATGCGCGAAGCACTTTGTTAACCTTGTTGGATTATGGGGTTGTGCCAATTATTAATGAAAATGATGCTGTGGCTACTGAGGAAATACGTTTTGGTGATAATGACACGTTGGCTGCGTTATTGGCTAATCTTATTGAGGCAGATTTATTAATTATTCTGACTGATCAGTCGGGCCTGTTTGATAGTGACCCGAGTTTAAATAACGATGCGAGGTTGATTGATTTTATTGGGGTTGATGATTCGGCGCTTAATGCTATGGCTGGAGGAAGCCGAAGTGGATTAGGGCGTGGTGGTATGGCGACTAAAATTTCTGCTGCAAAGTTAGCGGCGCGCTCGGGCGCGGCAACGATGATTGCTTCCGGTTATGATAAGGATATTATTTCAAAATTGGTTGCTGGCGAAAGAAGAGGTACGTTTTTAAAGCCGGATATTGCTCGTTTTGCGGCAAGGAAGCAATGGCTGGCTGGGCATCTTCAGGTTAAGGGGTGTCTTTCTCTAGATGATGGGGCGGTTCGGGTTTTAAGGGTATCAGGTAGAAGTCTTTTGGCGGTTGGAGTAACGGCTGTTGTTGGGGTTTTTAAGCGGGGAGATCTGGTTTCATGTCTTGATTCTTCTGGGAATGAGGTTGCTCGTGGATTGGTTAATTATGCAGCAAATGATTTGCAGTTAATTAAAGGTCGTTCAAGTGACGAATTTGAGCGGTTGTTGGGTTACAGTGATGACGCTGAAGTGATACACCGAGATAATTTGGTGTTATTGTAGAGCTGGGGCAAGGGTAGGCGTGACCGCCTACTCTTGTGTATTCTTTTTATCCAGCGGCTAATGCGCGAACTTTGGCGTTAAGTCTGCTTTTACTACGAGCGGCTTTATTTTTATGAATCAAGCCTTTGTTTACGGCTGAATCTATAACAGGGACAACTTTTTGGTAGGCATTTTTTGAGGCCTCAAGGTCGTCGTTATTAATGGCAGCAATAACAGCCTTAACATAGGTTCTTAAATTACTGCGTTGAGATGCATTCAGTGCACGGTGTTTTTCCGCTTGACGCGCTCTTTTCTTCGCTTGTGGTGAGTTTGCCATGATTTATTCTTTCTTTAAGTAGTTGCAATCAATCAAGTATTATCGTAATTAATGCTATTATTGTCAAACTTTGATTTAATCATTTTAATAGAAAGCACTTGTTTTGAGTAGGAAATTATTAAAGTCGACAGCCATTGTGGGGTTTATGACGATGTTATCCCGTGTTATGGGTTTCATCCGTGATATGTTGCTAGCGCGCTTGTTTGGTGCAGATGCTGCCACAGATGTTTTTTTTGTAGCGTTTAAAATCCCGAACTTCTTAAGGCGTCTTTTTGCTGAGGGTGCTTTTTCTCAGGCATTTGTACCGGTGTTGGCTGAATATAAAGAACAACACGGTAAAGAGGCGCTAAAACAGTTTGTAGATCGAACCGGCGGTTCTTTGGCGTTAGTTTTGATTGTGCTCACGATAATGGGTGTCGTTGCAGCCCCGATTATTATTCTTGTTTTTGCTCCTGGTTTTTTGTGGGACAACAATTCCCAATATGAGTTGGCGATAGAATTGTTGCGATTAACTTTTCCTTATTTGTTTTTTATTTCATCGGTTGCATTTGCAGGAGGTATTTTAAATACTTTTGGTAAGTTTGTTGTCCCAGCCTTTACACCGGTCTTTTTGAATTTGTGTTTAATAGCTGCTGCTATATGGTTGGCGCCACTTATGAATGAACCGGTTTTGGCGCTGGCTTGGGGTGTTTTTATAGCAGGTGTTGTTCAATTATTATTTCAATTTCCAGCGCTGATGCAACTAGGGTTGTTACCGAGGTTGCGGTTTGGTTTTAAAGATTCTGGGGTAAAGAAAATCATGTCTCTAATGGTCCCAGCACTATTTGGCGCTTCTGTAACGCAAATTAATTTATTATTTGATACTTTGATAGCATCGTTTTTAGCAGTTGGAAGTATTTCTTGGCTTTATTATTCGGATCGACTAGTTGAATTTCCATTAGGTGTTTTTGGAATAGCGTTAGCGACTGTGATTTTACCTAGGTTATCGAAAAATTATGCAGCGAATGATGAAAACTCTTTTTCTGAAGCGCTGGATTGGGGGCTTCGTTGGGTTGTGGTTATTGGTATCCCTGCTTCGATTGGATTGGCTATCTTGGCAGAGCCGATGCTGTCAACATTGTTTCAATATGAAAGTTTCAGTAGTTATGATGTTGTTATGGCAGGAAGAAGTCTGTTTGCTTATGCGTTAGGATTGTTAGGTTTTGTTTTAGTAAAGGTTTTGGTTCCGGGGTTTACCGCAAGACAAGATATGCAAACGCCAGTTAGATTTGGTATTTATGCGGTGGGTTGTAATATGATTCTTAATGTTGGTTTAGTATTTCCTTTGGCACATGCGGGATTGGCTTTAGCAACTTCAATGAGTGCCTTTTTGAATGCAGGCTTGTTATTGAGAGCATTGCTAAAGCGTAAAGTGTTTCAGCCCAAACCGGGCTGGGGTTTATTTGCGGTAAGGGTCGTTATTGCCAATATAGTCATGGGTTGTGTGTTGTATTATGTTACTGATGGTATGGTTTGGTCTGATTGGCAAGTTAATGAACGTATTTTTGAACTAATTCAGTGTATAGCGATTGGTTTCTTAGTTTATTTGGTGACATTGTTAATAATTGGGTTACGGTTTCGGCACCTAGATGGTCGTGTATAAAAGCTGCAGGCTATGAGGGGATATGAAAAAATGCTAAGATTAGATGCTATAAAAAAGAAATAATTTATGCGATTAATTCGGGGGTTCAATCACTCAAAAAGGTTTCCTGATGGGTGTGTGTTAACAATTGGAAATTTTGATGGAGTGCACCTAGGTCATCAGTCTGTAATTCGTGGGCTAGTTCAAAAAGGCAAAACATTAGGGTTGCCGGTCGTTATTATGTTGTTTGAACCACAACCCTTGGAGTATTTTCAAGGGGGTAACGGCCCTGCGCGAATAACCCGATTACGTGAGAAACTGCAACAGTTAAAATGCTTGTCTGTTGATGAGGTATATATTCTCAGGTTCAGCAGTATTTTATCTGAATGGGAGCCTGAGTATTTTGTTCAAAAAGTATTATGTGATATTTTGAATGTTAAATATCTAGTTGTAGGTGATGATTTTCATTTTGGTAAAGCAAGGCGCGGTAACTTCTCATTATTAAAATCTTGTGGTAATAAATTAGGGTTCGACGTTTGTGATACGCAGCCTTTCCTAATAAAGGGTGAAAGAGTGAGCAGCACCTTGATTCGTGATGCTTTAGCGGCAGGAGACATGAAAAGCGCTGCATTATTTTTGGGACGTCCTTTTTCTATCTGTGGGCGTGTTGTCCATGGAGACAAGCGGGGGCGTACCTTAGGTTTTCCGACTGCTAATATTGAAATGGCAAGGAAAAAAACCCCACTTGTCGGCGTTTTTGTTATTAACTTAACAGGATTGGGTGACCAAGTGATTTGTGGTGTTGCTAATCTTGGAAGTAGGCCGACGGTTAGTGGCAGAGGTCTTTTGTTGGAGGTTCACTTATTTGACTTCGATGAAGATATCTATGGGCGTAACGTAGAAGTACATTTTAAGAAAAAAATTAGAGATGAAAAGCACTTTCAATCTCTAGAAGAACTTCAATTTCAGATTAGAGAAGATATAACGGTTGCGAAAGGCAATTTAGACTAATTAAAAACGATAGAAGCATGGAATATAAAAAGACACTGAATTTACCTAAAACACCTTTTCCAATGAAGGCTAATTTGGCACAAAGAGAGCCTGAACGTTTAAGTCATTGGCAAAAGTCATCTTTGTATCAGGCGATTAGAACGGCATATAGTGGACGGGAAAAATTTATTCTTCATGACGGCCCTCCATATGCCAATGGTGCAATTCATATAGGTCATGCGGTTAATAAAGTATTGAAAGATATGATTGTGAAATCAAAAACACTTAGTGGTTTTGATGCGCATTATATTCCTGGTTGGGATTGTCATGGGTTACCTATTGAGTTAATGGTAGAGAAAAAATCAGGGAAAGCGGGGGATAAGGTTAGTCCGGCAAAATTTCGTGAATTATGTCGAGATTATGCAGGCAAGCAAGTTTCTTTACAGAGAGATGAGTTTATTCGATTAGGTGTTTTTGGGGAATGGGAAACGCCTTATCTAACAATGGATTATAGTGTTGAAGCAAATATAGTCCGTTCCTTAGGTAGAATTGCTAGTCGGGGGCACTTGCATCAGGGTGCTAAGCCGGTGCATTGGTGTACCGATTGTGGCTCCGCTTTAGCTGAGGCTGAAGTGGAATATGAGGATAAACAGTCGCCAGCGATTGATGTGAAATTTCAGGTTGTTGATGAGCACAGTTTTTGGGATAGATCTGAGCCGGTAGGCCATCGGGGAGAGGGTCCTGTTTCTTTTGTTATTTGGACAACAACACCGTGGACATTGCCGGCGAATCAGGCGGTTGCTCTGCATCCTGAATTGCAATATGTCGTTATTCAGTGTGTTTTAGACGGACGTTCAGAACGCTTAGTCGTCGCACAGGCTCTGGTGGAAGGTGTTGTCGCAAGGTATGGGATTGAGCAATATACAGTTATGACGATTGGTGTTGGCCAGAATTTTGAGACGTTGATTTTGCAGCATCCTTTTTATGACCGTCAGGTACCGGTTATCTTAGGGGGGCATGTAACGACAGATGCTGGTACTGGAGCGGTACACACAGCACCCGGTCATGGACAAGATGATTATTTGGTGGGGCTTAAGTATGATTTACCTGTAGATAACCCGGTGGCAGATAATGGCGTGTTTTTACCCGGCACAGAATATTTTGCTGGCGAGCATGTTTTTAAAGCGAATAGCCATGTTCTAACCGTGCTGAAAGAGAACGGTAAATTGGCTTGTGAGGCTACGCTTGAACATAGTTATCCGCATTGTTGGCGTCATAAAACACCCATTATTTTTAGAGCTACTCCGCAATGGTTTATTGCAATGGATCAGGCAAATCTTCGTAAGATGGCTTTGACTGCGATTGACGATGTTCAGTGGATTCCTGAGTGGGGCAAGCTCAGGATTCAAAGTATGGTGGAAGGTCGACCTGACTGGTGTATTTCAAGGCAGCGAAATTGGGGTGTTCCCGTTGCTTTATTTGTTCATAAGATTACTCGTGAATTGCACCCTGAAACGGAAACGTTAATTGAAAAAATTGCTAAACGTATTGAAGCAAGGGGAATCGAGGCGTGGTTTGACCTTGATGCGGAAGAACTGCTCGGTGCTGATGCAGAACATTATGAGAAAATGTCGGATACTCTCGATGTTTGGTTTGATTCAGGCGTGACGCATGCGAGTGTACTTCAGGAAAGAGAAAATTTACACTACCCTGCAGACTTATATTTGGAAGGTTCGGATCAGCACCGTGGATGGTTTCAGTCATCTTTGTTAACGGCTATTGGGATGACTGGTGAAGCGCCATATAAAGCTGTATTAACGCATGGTTTTGTTGTCGATGCTGAAGGTCGAAAGATGTCAAAATCAAAAGGTAATGTCGTTGCGCCACAAACAATTATGAAAACTTTGGGTGCTGACGTTTTGCGTTTATGGGTTGCGGCAACTGATTATCGGGGTGAAATGTCGGTTTCTGACGAGATTCTAAAGCGTACTTCAGATGTGTATCGAAGATTGCGTAATACGGCGCGTTTTTTGCTGTCTAATTTAGATGGTTTTGACCCTGCTACAGATTGTGTGGCGCCCGATGATTTACTGTTTTTGGATAAATGGGTTGTTGACCGTTCTTATGAGTTACAACAGCAAGTGATAACGGCTTATGATAACTATGAATTTTTACAGGTTTATCAAAAAGTACATCACTTTTGTGCAATTGATTTAGGCGGTTTTTATTTGGATGTGATTAAAGACCGGCAATATACCGTTAAAGAAGGTAGTTTGGCGCGAAGATCTGGTCAGACGGCCATGTATCATGTTGCTGAAGCTCTAACGCGTTGGTTAGCACCGATTACCTGTTATACAGCGGATGAGATTTGGTCGTATTTACCTGGGGAACGGTCAGAGAGTGTCTTTTTAGAAACTTGGTATGATGGCTTGTTTCAATTAACAGAGGGTGATTTGTTTAGCCGACAAGACTGGGAAAAAGTTATTACTATTCGTGAAGTGGTTAGTAAAGAACTTGAGGCATTAAGGCAGGCGGGTGATATTGGCGCGTCATTGAATGCTGAGATAGAGCTATTTTGTTCGAACGAAATACAAGAATTGTTGCAACGTTTAGGATCTGAATTACGTTTTGTTTTTATTACTTCGGCTGCAAGGGTCAGAAATATAACAGAATGTACGGATGATGTGATTAGTACTGAAGTTGCAGGAGTCAAGGTCAAGTTAGTTGTTTCTTCCCATGAAAAATGTGTGCGTTGTTGGCATCATTCCGAAGATATCGGGCAGGATGAGTCACATCCTGAACTATGTGGGCGCTGCGTTGAAAACGTTTGTGCTGATGGTGAAGTGCGAGTATTTGTCTAAAGTGAATAATTCTATGATTCGTTGGTTATGGTTGTCTGTGGTCATGGTGTTGCTGGATCAAGTTACAAAATTCGCAGTACTTGCAACAATGGAGTTGTATCAGACGATTGCGATTATGCCGTTTTTTAATTTGACTTATGTGCATAACACCGGCGCTGCGTTTAGTTTTCTCAGTCAGGCTGGTGGGTGGCAGCGGTGGTTTTTTGCATTGTTCGCGGTCGTCATTAGTATTGTTTTGGTTGTTTGGTTAATTAGATTAAAACCACATGAATGTTTGATGGCAATGGCTTTATCGTTGGTTTTAGGCGGTGCTATAGGGAACTTGATTGATCGTGTTGTTTTTGGTTATGTGATTGACTTTATCGATTTTTATTATCAATCATGGCATTGGCCTGTTTTTAATGTTGCTGATTGTGCTATTACTGCAGGGGTTGGGTTGATGATCCTAGACTCTTTTTCATTAAAGGCAAGTGATTCATAGCTGGGTTGATAGATTAAATTGTGTTGAGTAGTTGATATGTTTTTTCCCAGTTAAAATAGCGGCCTGGGTCGCTTTTTCTTTCGGGAGCAATGGTGCTATGGCTGGTTATTCGTTCAGATGATAATCTTGGATAATGTGATATTAATTGTTTTAACACGTGCGCAAGTGAGAGGTATTGCTCTTCTTGGTAGGGTGTATCATCAGTCCCCTCCATTTCAATGCCGATTGAGAAATCATTGCATTTATGTCGACCTTGATAGCATGACTTTCCGGCATGCCAAGCACGCATATTAAAGGGAACATATTGCGTTAGGTCCCCGTTTCTTCGGATAAGAATGTGGGCAGAAACTTTCATTGTTGCAATGGACTGAAAGGACGGGTCTGCTTGAGCTAATAACTGATTGCAGAATAAGAGGTCAATATTATTATTGTTATATTGTCCGGCAGGCAGACTAATGCAATGAATAACTATAAGTGAAATATCAGATTGATCGGGACGTTCATCGCAATTAGGAGAAGGGCGATAAATTGCTTGATCTAGCCGGTGTTTGGTTATTTGCATGGTTGTCAGTTGGTAGTGTTCTTTACGTTATTAGATAGAAATTGTCGGTAAATTGTCAAGGTTATGCGTTTAACGTTTTCTTGCAGTAGTTTTGATTAATGAGGAAGTATTGATAATGGTGAGTATTGAAGAACAAGTTAATTCCTTTTTGCGTGAAGATGTAGGGTCAGGTGATTTAACAGCATTGATTGTTCCAGAAGAATCTCAGGCTGTTGCAACGATTATAACTCGACAGGGAATGATTGTTTGTGGTCAGGCATGGTTAGATGCTGTCTTTAGAACTTTAGATGCCGGTGTTGAAATCATTTGGTTGGTTGAGGAGGGTGAGTGGGTTGATGCGGATTCGCAATTGTGTACTCTTTCAGGGAATGCACGCGCTTTACTGACAGGAGAGCGTACTGCACTCAATATTTTACAGACATTATCTGCTGTGGCGACTGAGTCATGGCAGTTTTCGAGTGCGGTTGATGGGACAAATTGTCAAATTCTTGATACGCGTAAGACTTTGCCGGGGCTTCGTTTTGCACAAAAATATGCTGTGAAGTGTGGTGGGTGTTTAAATCATCGGTTTGGGTTGTTTGACGGCATTTTAATTAAAGAGAATCATATTCTTGCTGCAGGATCAATTTCAGCGGCGGTATCTCGAGCTCGGCTAATTAGCTCAGTTATGGTTGAAGTTGAGGTGGAAAATCAACGTGAATTGAGGGAGGCTGTTGCGGCACGACCTGACCGGATTATGCTGGATAATTTTTCTCTTGATGAGATGCGTGAGGCAGTGGCGTGGGTTGCAGGGCGCATTCCATTGGAAGCGTCGGGTGATGTGACGTTGGAGGCTATTAATTCAATTGCGCAGACCGGCGTTGATTTTATTTCAGTAGGCGCATTAACAAAACACATTGAGGCTATTGATCTTTCAATGCGTATTTCTGTTGACGGTAGTTAATAAAGGTAAGGAATATTTTTTGATAGTCTAATCAATGTATTCAAATGCTTGGATAACGTTGTTGACCCCTGATATTTTGTTCGCTCGGTTGATAATTGCTTTGGCTTCTGCTTTTCGGACTAAACCCATGAGATAAACAGTAGAATGTTCAGTGATAACTTTAACGCGAGTCGCATCAAAGCCAGGAATGTAGTTAATGTTGGCTAAGTCTGATTTGACTTTAGCGGTAATAAAAGCATCACGGTTGCGAGCGTAGAATGAGCTGGGTTGGCTTGTTCTTAAATGATCGTGAACAAATTTAACGCCAGGGATAACTCGTAAAATAGCAATGGCTTTTTTATGTAAGTTGAGCGTTGGCGTTTCGCCGGTCACAAGGATTGCGCTGTTATAAGTCGTGACATTAATGTGGGCATTAGCAAAGAGGGATTCATTGCTTAACAGGTCCATCCAAGCTCTTTGTTCAATAATTTCATCATTAAAAACTGTGTCGCTGTGTCGTCGGTCGTGGAGTATAGAAAGTCCAGAGACCTCTGATGCAAATGTACCAAGTTGGCTGCAGCCACTTAATAGGCTGAGAGTGCAGAGTAGGTAAAGGCGAAATAGTGTCATAATTTCAGTTCCCGAATAATTGATGGTCGATCAGGTCACAAAGGCAGTGTGTGATTAACAAATGGGTTTCTTGAATGCGGGCAGTTGATTTTGAAGGGACTCTGATCTCAATGTCACTCCCAAGTAATAGTCCGGAGACGATGCCGCCGTCTTTTCCGGTTAACGCAATAGTTGGAATTTTTTTATCATGTGCAGCATTAATGACTTGAACGATCGAGTCTGAGTTGCCGCTAGTTGTATAGGTGACCAGTATATCGCCTGATTGTCCTAAGGCTTTTAGTTGTTTTGCAAAAACGAGATTGTAGTGATAGTCATTGGCAATAGATGTGATTGTTGAGCTGTCTGTGGTCAGCGCGATGGCTGGCAGTGGCGGACGCTCCCGTTCAAAACGATTAATTAATTCAGAGGAAAAGTGCTGGGCATCAGCTGCTGACCCACCATTACCACAAGTTAATATTTTTTTTCCCTCGAGCAGGGCTGAGACTAATAATTGTGCAGCATCACTAATGTCTTGTCCTAACAAGGCGGCTGCGGCTTGTTTGGTTTCGATGCTGTCATTAAATTGTTGTTTAATACGGTCTTGCATAATTATTGGGTTTTATAAGCAGTCTTGAAAAACATTTTTTATCCAATTGCAGGAAACATCTTTTGATGTGTTCGGTGTGATTGCGACGACATCAAATCTGATAGCTTCTGTTATTTGATTAGTCATTATAAAATGTTGTGCGGTTTTAATGATACGGTTTTGTTTTTTTTTAGTGATGCTTTCAGTAGCTGAGCCAAAGGTATTATACGAGCGGTACCGGACTTCAATGAAAACTAGAATATTATTGTCTTTCATAATCAAATCTATTTCGCCAAAGCGCGTACGGTAGTTTCTATCGATAGGAGATAGCCCGTTTGTCATTAGGAAGTTATGGGCAATTTCTTCGGCGAGAGCACCTTTTGCTATTTTTTGTGGGTCTTTTGGCATTATGGGTACAGTGCTTGATGTGGAGTAAAGCCTAATAGTTTAGGTTTGCCTGCTATGAACTTTGCGCAAACGAGTTGGCGACTGATTTGATTGTTTTTGTTCAGGAGAAGGTTTCCAGTCGCGCCTTTGAACAGTATAGTTGGTAGATCTTTTAGATGTGGAATGAGTTGATTAGCATCGATGCCTAAGGCAATCAGTCGGAGATAAGGTTGTGGGAATTGCTGCCAGGAAGACCTTAAGTTTGTAAGACTTAAGGTGCCTGGATAAGTTGGTTTGAATAACCAAGGGATATCGCAGAAAGTGATAGCATCTAGGTCATTATCTTGAGATGGGTTGGGAAGACCAGAGTATATTTGAGACGTTGCGTAAACGGGTAGTGCTTCGGCCTGATAAAATTGTAGCTGAGGTTTTAATAATCGTGCAGAGCGGGGCTGGCCGATGAGAAAAATAGCATCAATATCTTGTCGTCTTCTGGCAGTTGCTTTTAGCTCAGGAATAAAGGTTTTGAGCTTTTTGATGCGCGCATTACTTTCGTTAAGGTTCAGTAAGCGTTGAATAGGGGCAGAAAAATCATTTTTTTCAGGCGAATAGGATTGGCTATTGATAATGAGTCGTTCTTGTTTGGGCCAGAAATGTTCTAGGTAGTGTTTTAATCTCTTGCCGGTGGATGTGTCTGGGTGTAATGATAATATGCGGTTATGCCCTTGTTGTGTCGCTTTCATGGTTAGTTGAAAGATGTCGTCTACTGGTGAGAGGCTGAGTTGGTAGAGGTTTTTCTTAGCCAAGTCATCAATTTGATTTAGTGCTAGAACGGGAACTTTTAATGTTTTTATTTGAGCTAGCTGTAAAATGTTTTGTTTCTCTAGGGGTCCAATAATGAGTTCAGCTCCATCATTAACGGCCTGTTGGTAAAGTTGTTTAGAATCCTTTTCAGCGCTGTCGTAAAACTGTATAGCGGGTCGATTTGTAGTGTTGTTATAGTAGGCTGCAAGGAACCCTTCTTTGATAGCATTTGCTTGCTGGGTATGGGGTCCGCTATTCGGAAGTATTAATGCAATTGAATGGAGCGATGTTTTTTGGGGTTGAGTTAAGTAGCCGTTAAGAAAGTCTTGGGAGATTGGTATTTGGGGGTGTTGTTTTAGCCAATATGTAATTTCTTGCTCTCGGCTGGGTGTTGTGCGAACGGTTTTACGTAATAATTGAGTGAGTGAGACCCAGTCGCGAAGATCGCTTGATTTGAGCAGTTCTAGTTTTTCAGTGGATAGGTGTTGTAGAGTTCCTATTATTTTGGTAAGAGAGTGTTGTTGTTCGGTGATTGAAAGTCGAGGTAGAAGTGCGATTTGAGTACGTAAACTTTTGACGGATTGACCGGTCAGCATATAGCTCTGGGCTAAACAACGGTGGTAGATTATTTGGTCTTCCGGGTTTAGGTGTTGTGGTGATAGGCGCGAAAGTTGTTTGAGTGCATTTTTGGCGGCATGATAATGCAAGTTCACTTGCGCAAATAGAAAGTTAAGATATAAACGTTGTTCTTGGGTTAAGTGCTTTGGGTCGATGTTTTTGGCATAAATTAAGGTGCTTGGGAAATCGCCTGATTTAATTAAAGCATGGATTGCCTTAAAGCGAAAAAGATCTTGTAGCGGGCTTTTTTTATCAGCTAATTGCTGATAAATTTTTGCAGCTGCTTTGAAGTTGCCGTGGGTAACTAAGTTTTCTGCTGTTTTACTTTTCTCGGTAGTTAAGTTTTCTTTGTAGGTCTTGTTGCTACAACCGCTAATTAGGCTGAAAAATAATAAGGTGAGAAAATAGAAGTTATGCTGTTTCATTACATGTTTGGATTAAAAGAGGATTTGAGTGACTAACTTGGATAATAGACTATATGTTGTTGCGACACCAATAGGTAATTTAGCAGATTTTAGTTACCGCGCTGTTGAGGTGTTGCGTACTGTCGATTACATTGCAGCAGAGGATACCCGTCGTGCTCGGTTATTGATGCAGCATTATGGGATTCAAAATAAACTAATCTCATTGCATGACCATAATGAAGCATTTAAGGCGCCTGAGTTGGTTAGAGATTTAATTTCTGGCATGAGTATCGCTCTTATTTCTGATGCCGGAACGCCTTTAATAAGCGACCCTGGGTTATCACTTGTGCGGTTGGTAAAAGAAGCTGGTGTGATTGTGTCGCCTGTTCCGGGGGCATGTGCTCTGGTTGCGGCATTATCGGCTTCAGGTATGCCGGTTGATCATTTTAGTTTTGAAGGTTTTTTAGGTCGGACTTCTGCTTCACGAAGAGCATTTTTTACGGAAAAATTAGATGATAGGAATACTTGGGTTTTTTATGAATCAAGTCATCGTATTCTGGCGAGCATACAAGATTTGGCTGCTGTTTTTCCGGCGGAAAGAAACATAGCGATAGCACGAGAAATAACTAAGTTATATGAAACCATTATTTATGCGCCGATTCATGATGTTTTGCGTCTGATTGAGAATGATGAAAATATGCGTAAAGGTGAATTTGTTGTTATTGTTGGGGGTTGTCCGGTTAAGAAGGTAGTTGATGTGTCGTCTGAGCAATTACGGGTTCTGACTATTTTGTTGCAAAAACAAACTGTAAAAGACGCGGTTGCCTTGGCTGTTGAAATAACCTCTGGTAGTAAAAAATTATTGTACCGTGAAGCCTTGCGTATTATGAAAGAAAAGGGGGAGTAATTTTCTTTGTGGAGGTCTTGTGATGAGGGAAAAAATAATAGCTAATTATGTTATAGTTCTATTCAGAGTCGGCTGAGCAGTCGCTATTTCTTTTTTAAGGAGTAGAGGAAAGTCCGGGCTCCATAGGGCAGGGTGCCAGGTAACGCCTGGGGGGCGAAAGTCTACGGAAAGTGCCACAGAAAATATACCGCCTTAATGTTTACATGAGGTAAGGGTGAAATGGTGCGGTAAGAGCGCACCGCATTGTTGGTGACAACATTGGCAGGGTAAACCCCATCCTGGAGCAAGATCAAATAGAAGAATATTGACGAATGTCAAACATGCGGCCCGTATGATTCTTGGGTAGATTGCTTGAGCAGCGAGGTGACTCGTTGCCTAGATGAATGGCTGTTCTCGACAGAACCCGGCTTATAGGCCGACTCTTTTTTCTTTTCCTCTTTTAACGATGCAGTTAAAAGTCCGCTTAGGACCCATTGTGCTGCATTAATCATTCTGAAACTTTAAAGTTTCAATTCCTAATCTAGTTTTAACATTAAGTTACCGTCTTAATGTATTGAAATACATCTATTTTGGTGTGCCTTATTTATTTTTCTAAAAATAATTGTAGCTCTATGTGAGCTAAGTCATTGTCGCTAAAGGAAAAAAACCACTGAACATGCTTGACTATCTCAAATGAGAGTCCTATAGTGCCCGTTAAGTGGTTATTAGTGGTAAATAGTGGTTTTTTTAGGATATTTTGAGGTGCTTTTTGTTTCGAGGTGTTAGTTCAATCAGTATGGATGCTAAGGGGCGTTTGGCAATTCCGACGCGATATCGTGCTGAGCTTTCTGATTGTTGTTCTGGTCAATTGGTCGTGACGGTTGCTGTTGACGAAACCGGATCAGGTGAAACGGGCTGTTTGTGGCTTTATCCTCTCCCTGAATGGGAATCTTTGGAAGAAAAAATAAGCAAATTGCCGACATTAAATAAAATGGCTGGAAGGTTAAGGCGCTTTGTTATTGGTTATGCGACTGAGTGTGAAATGGATGGTCAGGGGCGGCTGTTGTTGTCCGAAAATTTAAGAAGTTTTGCGAAGTTAGAAAAGCAAGTTGTTCTATTGGGGCAATTAAATAAATTTGAAATCTGGAATGAGTCAATTTGGGCAGCTAAGGAAAGTGAGTGGTTGTTAAGTGATGAGGATAATGCGACAGAAGAGTTGGCATCAATTTCTTTTTAATTTATAAGGGCGGGTAGAGGTGTGACTGAACATTTACCAGTGATGCTTGATGAGTGCATACAGGGCCTTGGTGTTAAGAAGGATGGTAAGTATGTTGATTGCACTTTTGGTCGAGGTGGTCACAGTCGGTGTATTCTGGCTGCATTAGGCGATAAAGGTGGATTGCTTGCGTTGGACAGAGATCCAATGGCAATTGGTTCAAATGATGCGCAACAGATGCTATTAGACCATCGGTTTAGTTTGCGGCATCAAGGGTTTTCATTGTTGGAGCAAGTGGTATCTGAGCAAGGATGGAGCGGGCAGGTTGATGGCATATTATTAGACTTGGGAATGTCATCACCACAGCTGGATGATTCCTCGCGTGGGTTTAGCTTTATGAGAGATGGCCCTTTGGATATGCGTATGGATACGAGTGTGGGGATTAGTGCCGCAGATTGGTTGGCAGTGGTTGATGAAAAGACTTTAATTTCTGTACTTAGGGGTTATGGTGAAGAACGGTTTGCGCGAAGAATTGCAACTGCGATTATTAAGGAGCGTGCGATTGAGCCATTACGGACAACTCGGCAACTAGCAAATCTCATTGAAACGGTAATCCCTGTTAGGGAAAAACATAAGCATCCAGCAACGCGTAGTTTTCAAGCAATAAGGATCGAAATTAACCAAGAGCTAGAGCAGTTAAAGGACGTGCTTCAACAATCAATTGGTGTGTTGAGGCCAGGAGGAGTTTTAATGGTGATTTCATTTCATTCTTTGGAAGATCGAATTGTAAAGCGTTTTATTCGCGACCAGTCGAGAGGAAAATATATGCCTTTATCACGAAGATTTGTTGAGGATGAAAATCAGCAAATAGTGTTTAAGAAAATGGGTAAAGCGATTAAAGCAAGTGATGTTGAGGTAAGGCGTAACCCTCGGTCAAGGAGTGCTGTATTACGGATGGCGGAACGTTTAGGGTAAGAAGGTAGTATGGTTTTAAGGATAGCGGTGATAGTGATGTTTTTAGGGTCAGCAGTAGCTGTTGTTTATAGCCAATATCAGGCGCGAACGTTATTTATTGAAATGCAGCGACTTAAAGTAAATCTGGATCGGTATGAAACAGAGTGGGGGCAGTTGCAATTAGAATTAATGACATTATCGGAACACAGTCTTATTGAGAGCCAAGCACACTCAAAATTGAACCTTGTGACACCCAAACATAATGAGATTGTCTATATAAAACAGTAATGATTTCAAGTTATAAAAAAACAGAGCGTAAAACAGGGTCTGCGCAAAGACGGCAGGTTCTTTGCGGGGTTATGTTTTGTGGAATGTTAATGTTGTTGGGTAAAGCAATTTCATTGCAGGTATTAGAAAAAGATTTTTTAAAACATCAAGGTGATATTAGGCATATTGTTGATGTGGACGTGTCAGCATATCGAGGGAAAATTGTTGACAGAAATGGTGAGCCTCTTGCGATTAGTACACCTGTGAAGTCTGTTTGGGTCAACCCAAAGCAAGTCAGCAGTGATATTGATAGGAATGGAATTAGCAGTCTTGAGAATCTCCTCAAGCTATCTCGTGGAAGGTTCATAAAATTAATTAAGAAAAATAGTGACAAACACTTTGTTTATTTAAAAAGGCATGTCAGTCCTGCAATTGCTAAACAAGTAAGGGATTTAAATGTTACTGGGGTGCATTTACATAGAGAATTTAAACGTTTTTACCCTTCAGGTGAAATTTCAGGGCATCTTCTGGGGTTTACAGATATTGATGATGTTGGTCAAGAAGGGCTTGAATTGGCTTTTGATAAGGTTTTGAGAGGTGTGCCAGGTAAGAAACGAGTGATGCGTGATGGTAAGAAAAATATTATTGCGGATATCGAAGAAATAAGTAGTCCAGTTCCGGGGCAAAATTTGCAATTAAGTATTGATAGTCGTCTCCAATATTTGGCATATCGAGAACTAAAGTCTGCGGTTAAATCAAACCAAGCCAGTTCAGGATCCTTAGTGATGTTAGACGCTAAAACTGGAGAGGTTCTGGCTGTAGTCAATCAGCCGAGTTTTAACCCCAATGATAGAGGTGATTTGCAAGGGTATCGGTATCGTAATCGAGCAATGACAGATGTATTTGAACCCGGATCAACCGTCAAACCATTTTTGATAGCGAGCGCATTAGATGGCGGGTATGTAAGGTCTGATGAAGTCGTAGATACTTCGCCGGGTTATTATCGTATAGGCAGGAATGTAGTTCGTGATTTTCGAAACTATGGTGTGCTTGGTTTATCAGATATTTTGAAAAAATCCAGTAATGTTGCAGTAAGTAAGATAGCGAATGAAATGCCAGCAGAGGAAATGTGGGGGTTTTATAGTCGCTTAGGAATGGGGCAGTCTGTGGGCATGGGTTTTCCGGGAGAGGCCAGCGGAACTTTAATTGACTACCAGTATATGGATGCTTTTGAACAAGCGACATTATCCTTTGGCTATGGTGTTTCTATGTCAGTGGTGCAATTGGCAAGAGCATATACCGCTTTAGCAGATGATGGGTTATTGCACTCTGTGACTATGCTTAAACGAGATTATGACCAGGACTCACAGCGTGTATTTACCAAGGAAACTGCGAGTAATATTCGATCTATGTTGGAGCATGTTGTAGAAAAGGATGGAACGGCTTATAAGGCGCGAGTTGCAGGTTATTCGGTAGCAGGTAAAACAGGAACAGTGAAGAAAATTGTTAATGGTAGCTATTCTGATGACCAATATTTATCTCTTTTTGTAGGTATTATTCCGGCGAAAAATCCACGATTGGTGATGGCTGTACTAATTGATGAGCCAACGGCTGGTGATTATTACGGGGGTGCTGTTGCGGGGCCAGTTTTTTCAAAAGTTATGAGTCGAAGTATGCGCATTTTGGGTGTGGATCCTTCTTTTAGGACAAATCAAAAAGAACCACTTGTTTTGGCCTCTCAAGGGTATAAACCATGATGGCGAATCGTAAAGAAATATTGGGCCTCTGGTTATCAGATTTATTGGGTGATTTGACGGTAATAACAACTGATCGTCAGGTGACGGGTTTGTCATTAGACAGTAGAAATCTAAGGGATGGCGATTTGTTTTTTGCAGTGTCTGGGGTCAATAGTCATGGATCGCAATTCGCGCTAGAGGCATTAAGTAAGGGGGCTGTTGGTATTGTTTGTGACGTTCTGGATACGACCAGTTTCATGGATAAATCAATTACTCCCGACGTACTTTTTGAAATACCGCAATTGAGTAAGAACATGGGTTTGATTGCAGCTCGTTTTTATGGCGACCCATCGAAAAAATGTACTGTATTTGGTGTGACAGGAACGAATGGAAAAACTTCCTGCGTACAGTTTTTACAGCAATGTCTACCGAACAGTAGCTCAATAGGGACACTTGGCTGGGGTGTTGGGACAAGTTTGGCGGAGACTAAAAATACAACGCCTGACGCAATTGAATTGCAAGAGATTATGAGTCAATTGCAGGGTCAAGGTATACATCATATTGCGATGGAGGTTTCATCGCATGCGCTACAACAACAGCGGGTATCTGGTACCAGTTTTGATGGGGTTATGATCACGAATATAACCCAAGATCATTTAGATTATCACGGGTGTATGGATGATTATGTTGCAGCAAAGTTAACTTTGTTATCGGCACCTGACATTCGTTTTGCAGTTGTCAATTGTAATGATGATTTTTACGATGCGATCGTAGCAGCGATTCCTGATTATGTTGAGGTTTGGGGTGTTACTGGTGACGAAAAACACCGAGATGGAATTAATGTACTAAAAATTGGTGCTGTGATTTGTAACTGGGAAGGAATTAGTTTTGATGTTGAATATCATGGGGAACTTCATCGCGTCACCGTACCCGTATATGGTGCGGTGAATGTGGAAAATGTAGCCATGGTCATGGCGGCGCTATTAGCACATGGTTACTCATTCATAGAGGCTTGTGTTCGGATACAAAAAGTCCATGCCATTGCTGGTCGCATGGAGGTTTTTAAAAGTAGACAAGCGTTACCAGCGATTATCGTGGATTACGCGCATACACCGGATGCATTAGAGAAATTATTATTAATGGCAAGGGAACATTGTGATGGCAATATCTGGTTAGTCTTTGGTTGTGGTGGAGACCGAGATGTCGGTAAGCGAAGTCAGATGGGGCTTATAGCAGAGCAATATGCGGATCATATCATTGTGACAAATGATAACCCTCGAACAGAATCTGAACAGAAAATCGTCAGGGATATAGTGTCATTATGTGATGATTCAGGCGTAGAGATTATATATAACCGACGTCGAGCAATTCAGGAAACGATAGAGAAGGCAAAGACAAACGACTGTGTAGTTATAGCTGGGAAAGGGCATGAAAAATACCAAGAGGTACAGGGTGAAAGAATTGCATTGAGTGACCGAGAAATCGTTACAGACTTAGTCGCAAATGGAGGTAGGCTGTGTTAGAAATGTCACTCCAAGAAATAAATACTGTTGTTCAAGGCGAGTGTGATAATGCCAGCATAAATATCAATTCCATTAGTATCGATACTCGGACACTTAAGCCTGGCGACTGTTATGTTGCAATAAAAGGGGAGCGGTTTGATGGGCACGAGTTTATTGATCAGGCCGAGGAGTTACAGGCTTCAGCAATTATTTGTGAATCTCCTCAGAGCGTTAAAACACCACAAATTGTAGTTGCAAATACAAAACAAGCACTAGCAAAATTAGGGTGTGCGAATAGGCAAAAAAACAATGCAAAAATAATTGGTGTAACGGGTAGCAATGGTAAAACCACTGTTAAAGAAATGATTGCAGTGATTTTAGCGGAAGCCGGGCCAACACTCGCCACAAAGGGTAACCTAAACAATGATATTGGCGTACCGTTAACATTATTGAGGTTGGATAAGGGGGATAACTTTGGCGTGATTGAAATGGGGGCCAATCACCTTAAGGAGATTGCTTATTTAAGTCAATGTGCAGAGCCAGATGTAGGGGTGATCACTAATATTTCGGCAGCACATCTGGAAGGGTTTGAATCTCTGGAGGGTGTTGCAATAACCAAATGTGAATTATTGGAATCCTTAAGTGAGTCTGGTATCGCAGTATTGAATAAAGATGATGCGTTTTATGATTTTTGTGTGGAGAGAGCAGGAAGTTCGGCAGTAGTTTCATTTGGATTGTCAGGATCAGCAGATGTGAGTCCCAAGTCAATTCAGTCACAGTTACATGAAGGTCAATTTGTAACTCAATTCACAATAAAACACCACCAAGAAATGTTTGATGTAAAGGTTGGTTTGGTGGGGGAACATAACATTAAGAATGTGTTGGCTGCTAGTGCTGTGGCTCTGGCGTTAGGTATCGATCATCAACATATTCAAAAAGGATTAGAGAAAATTAAACCGGTATCAGGGCGTTTGGAGCCGTTTGTTATGCCCAATGGCGGAGTGCTGATTAACGATACTTATAATGCGAATCCAGCATCGCTAACGGCAGCGCTTAGCGTGCTAAAAGAAATCGGTGGCGAATTTTGGGTTGTGTTAGGAGCGATGGGGGAGTTAGGGAAAGAGAGTCGTTTATTTCATATTGAAATGGGGCGACAAATTAAGTCAATGGGAGCAATGCGCTTATTAGCGATCGGCCCCGATGCTGAAAGTGCGACGAATGCTTTTGGTAAAGGGGCTGTTTTTTTTAAAACGCAGGAAGAAATGATAATAGCTCTCAAGAATGAGCTAACAGGCTCTGAAACAATTTTGGTGAAAGGTTCAAGGATGCAGAAAATGGAAAATATTGTTAACGCTTTAATGCAAGGTGTTAGGAACTAGTCATGTTGTTATATTTAACGGATTATTTAATGACATTGGATGGATCGTTTCGGGTGTTTCAGTACTTAACGCTTCGGGCTATCTTAGGGGCGTTAACGGCGTTGGCTATTTCATTTGTAATGGGGCCGATGATGATTCGGCAATTAACAGCGTATAAGATTGGGCAGAATATTCGTGATTGTGGCCCAGAAGGGCATTTAGTTAAGGCTGGAACACCAACAATGGGTGGGGCTTTAATATTAGTTGCTATTACTTTTAGTACATTGCTCTGGGCTGATTTGGAGAATCGTTATATTTGGAGTTTATTGTTTGTGACCCTGAGTTTTGGGTTGATTGGTTTTATTGATGATTATAAGAAATTGAAGGCAGGCAACAGTGCTGGTTTGTCTGCAGCGATGAAGTATTTTTGTCAATCATTAGTGGGGCTTGTGGCAGCAGTTTTTCTATTTTATTCTGCACAGGTTCCAACAGAGACTGAGTTAATTGTACCTTTTTTCAAAACAGTCATTATTCCGTTAGGCGAGTTTTATATTGTTTTGGCTTATTTTGTGATTGTGGGGACGAGTAATGCCGTAAATTTAACCGACGGATTGGATGGTTTAGCGATTCTTCCAGCAGTGATGGTGGCAGGAGGATTAGCGATATTTGCTTATTTATCGGGTCATGCTAATTTTGCAAATTATTTGGCAATACCTTTTATACCAGAATCAGGCGAGACAGTGATCTTTGCAACGGCATTGATGGGTGCCGGGTTAGGGTTTTTGTGGTTTAACACTTATCCAGCGATGGTATTTATGGGCGATGTCGGGGCGTTGTCTTTAGGAGCCGCGTTAGGAATGCTAGCAGTTATTGTTCGCCAAGAAATTGTATTAATGATTATGGGTGGTGTATTTGTGATGGAAACACTGTCAGTTATTGTGCAAGTGGCTTCATTTAAGTTGACTGGTAAGCGGGTGTTTAGAATGGCGCCGATTCATCATCATTTTGAACTTAAAGGTTGGCCGGAGCCAAGAGTAATTGTTAGGTTTTGGATTATTACCGTAATCCTTGTTTTGATTGGATTAGCAACATTGAAACTCAGATGATGAATCTGAAAGAGATGAAGAAACGGGTGTTTGATGGGATGCGACTTGAGGCATCGAAGCCTACTATTTTGATAGTAGGCTTTGGTATTACAGGGATTTCAATTGCACATTTCTTAAAAAAAATAGGGTTAGATTTCTCATTAATTGATAGTCGTAAGGAACCGCCAAATTTATCAACAATAAGAGAAATGTATGACGGCTATAATATTAATACGGGTGCTTTCATGCCGTCCAAATTCATGGGTGTAACCCATTTGTTTGTAAGTCCCGGTGTGTCTTTACGCGAACCCTGTATTGAGCAGTGCCTGGCATCGGGCGCAAAATTATTAAGTGATATTGACCTCTTTGCATATTGTATTGACACGCCTGTTATTGCTATTACCGGGTCAAATGGAAAAAGCACAGTAACAACGATGGTTAAAGAAATAGCAGAAAGCGCGGGTCGGAAAGTATATGCAGGAGGAAACTTAGGAGTCCCAGCACTTGATTTATTGAAGGATGATGCAGAATTATATGTCCTTGAGTTATCTAGTTTTCAACTAGAGAGGATGACCGCACTAAAACCTCAGGCAGCCGTTGTATTAAATGTGTCTAGTGATCACTTGGATCGCCATTCTGATATTGGTTCGTATGCGGAAGTAAAGCGTAAGATCTATGAGCGAGCTCAAATATGTGTGGTGAATATTGATGACTCAAGAGTTATGGATATGGTTAATTCTGAGCAAAAAAAAATAACATTTAGCATTGCAAAGAAGGCTGACTTTAGAGTTCAAGCCGAAGGCGGAGAGCAATGGTTGGTGAATGGAGATCACCTAATTATCAACAGAGATAATGTTTTACTAGTAGGTGAACATAATACGAGTAATGCGCTCGCTGCAATGGCATTGGTGACAACGGTTGGGATACCGGATGAAGCCATAATTAATGGGTTAATGAATTATCAGGGCCTACCTCATCGGTTACAGGTTGTGTCTACCGAACATCAGATTGTTTGGGTGAACGACTCAAAAGCAACTAATCCTTCGTCATGTATTGCGGCATTAATGGCGTTTAATGGAAAGGTTATTTTGATTGCCGGGGGAGATTCTAAAGGATCAGATTTAACAGAATTAGCGGCAATAATTAAACAACAGGTTCGTATGGTTATTGTGTTTGGTCGTGATGCCGAGCGAATTAAGAAAAATTTACATAGTAGTATCCCTGTTGTGAATTCAGAAACATTAGAAGGTGCAGTTTTAGTTGCAAAAGAAGTTGCGGTTGCTGGTGAAACGGTATTGTTATCACCGGCCTGCGCTAGCCTTGACCAATTTAAAGATTATCAGGAGCGTGGTGATCGGTTTGCGCAAATGGTCAGAAGGCTCGCGGCATGAATTGGGTTCAAGGCGGCATCAAGACAGTGTCGAACTTACGGGCATACTATGATGGTTATTTAGTCATCGCATCTATCAGTATTCTAGTCATTGGTTTCGTGATGGTAACGTCTGCCTCGTTACATTTGGGCGATAAAATAGCGAATAACCCTTTTCATTATCCCTTGCGTCAATTTATACATATTTGTTTAGGACTTGGCGTTGGTTTGGTTGTGCTAACAATTAATATGGACTTTTGGGAGAAATCAGGTCAGTGGCTTTTTTTATTCGGGTTGATTTTGTTGCTCTTGGTTTTAATACCCGGGATTGGTGTCAAAGTTAATGGCAGTATCCGTTGGATTCAGTTGATTGGTTTTAGAGTGCAGGTATCAGAAATAGTGAAATTCTTTTCAGTTATCTATATGGCTGGTTATGTTGCGCGTCACCAAGAGGCAGTTAAAGTTTCTGCTTACGGTATTGTTAAGCCTTTAATACTGTTTTCATTAGCATGCCTTTTATTGTTATTAGAGCCTGATTTTGGATCAGCTGTTGTGATTTTAACAATTGCAATGGCAGTCATGTTTCTGGGTGGTGCACGATTGTGGCAATTTTTGATATTAGGTATTTTTTTGGTTTTATTGGCAGCGCTACTTTGTTATGTATCACCATATCGTTGGGCCCGAGTTACCAGTTTTATTGATCCATGGGCAGATCCTTTAGACACGGGTTTTCAGCTGGTTCAAGCATTAATTGCCTTTGGGCAAGGAGAATGGTTGGGCGTCGGGTTAGGGAGTAGTATTCAAAAATTATTTTATTTGCCTGAAGCGCATACTGATTTTTTATTTTCAGTCATTGCAGAGGAATTAGGATTGGTTGGTGTGGTATTGGTAATTTCGTTGTTTTCACTTTTCATTTGGCGAGCATTTGTGATTGGTGAGAAGGCGGAGAAGGCTGGCTATTTATTTTCTGCTTTTATCGCTTATGGGCTAGCTGTTTGGTTTGGTTTTCAGGCGTTTGTGAATATTGGGGTCAATATGGGAATGTTACCAACCAAAGGGTTGACCTTGCCACTCATGAGTTATGGCGGCGGTAGCATGATTGTTATGTGTGCAGGTGTAGCATTGCTGTTCAGAATACATATGGAAACTGAAGAAATTACATCATCAGTTCCTAAGGGAAAACAGGAATGGATAAACGTATAGTTATCATGGCTGGTGGTACAGGAGGGCATGTGTTCCCAGCATTAGCGGTTGCTCAGTATTTACAAAAGGAAAATTGGCAAGTGACATGGCTGGGAACAAAAGCTGGTATTGAATCAAGGATTGTTCCAGAAAATAATATTGATATAGATTTTGTTTCGGTTACCGGTATCAGAGGAAAAGGTTTCAGAACCCGGCTTGTTGTACCTATCATGTTATTAAAATCGTTGTATCAGGTTTTTAAAATTCTGAGAAAACGTAACCCAGCAGTAGTATTAGGGTTAGGGGGGTTTGTGGCAGGGCCTGGAGGTTTGATGACTAAGTTATTAAATATACCTTTAGTTATACATGAGCAAAATAAGGTTCCGGGTACAACGAATCGTATTCTTGCTAAATGGGCTGATCACGTATTGCAAGGGTTTCCGGACAGTTTCCCCGAAAAAATAGGTGCCGAATATGTTGGAAATCCGTTGCGCTCAGAGATTGAGGCTTTTAATCCTAGGGCGGTGGTTAAACAAAAAAGATTAAATGTTCTGATATTGGGCGGTAGCTTAGGGGCGCGTAAATTAAATGAAGTTGTGCCGGAAATGATTGCCGCAGTCAACTCGTTCAATGTGGTTCATCAAACGGGTGCAGTGATGATTGATGAAGTAAAGAAGTCTTATGCACAGCAGAAAATATCTGCTGAGGTAGTGGCGTTCATTGATGATATGGCAGCCATTTATCATTGGGCTGATTTAATAATCTGTCGGTCTGGAGCTATGACGGTGAGTGAAATTGCAGCAGTCGGTTTGCCGAGTATTATGATTCCTTTTCCTCATGCTATAGATGATCATCAAACAGCAAATGCCCGGTGTCTTGCAAGCGTCAATGCCAGTATTTTGATCGCACAGTCTGAATTAAATGTAAAGCGTTTAACAAGAGAAATAATGCCTTTGATAGATAACCCTTCACTGTTATTGAAAATGGGTGAGGCGGCAAGACAATGTGCAAAAGTGGATGCAACACAATCAGTCGTTAACGTTTGTGCTGATGCGGTGTCCATATGAATAAGCCTGAGAGTGCGATTACGTTGCAAGATATGGGGCATATTGAAAAGATACATTTTGTTGGTATTGGTGGTACGGGGATGAGTGGTATCGCAGAGGTACTGCTTAATTTAGGGTTCAAGATTTCAGGTTCAGATCAACTTAGTAGTGTTGTGACGGAGCGCTTAATAAAGTTAGGGGCAATGATTAGCTCAGAGCATAAAGTGCAGAATGTCCAAGGTGCTGATGTGGTGGTGGTTTCTTCAGCAATTGGCTTAGAGAATATAGAAATTAAGACGGCGCAACTGAATCGTATACCGGTTATTCCTCGAGCTGAAATGCTAGCAGAATTAATGCGATTTCGGTACGGCATTGCGGTGGCCGGAACCCATGGAAAAACAACGACTACCAGTTTAATTGCAAGCATGATGGCTGAGGGAGGGCTGGATCCAACCTTTGTAATTGGCGGACGTTTAAACAGCTCAGGAGCTAATGCGAAACTGGGGTTAGGGCATTATTTAGTAGCTGAAGCAGATGAAAGTGATGCTTCATTTTTACATTTGCAACCGATGATAGCAGTTGTGACAAATGTTGATCGCGATCATATGGAAACATACGGAGGAAGTTATCAGCGCTTACAAGAGGCATTTGTTGAGTTTTTGTCACATTTACCTTTTTATGGTCTAGCAGTGGTCTGTGTTGATGACCCTGGTGTGAAATTAATTTTATCTAAGATCACCAAGCCTTATAGAGCATATGGGTTAACTAATCATGCAGATGTGTATGCTACGAAAATAAAACAAAGTGGTTTACAAACACGGTGTCAGGTTAAACGATGGGGCGTTCATGATGATCTGGATATTACCCTGAATATGCCGGGATTACATAACTTGCTCAATGCCCTGGCGGCCATTACTGTAGCAACGCATTTGAATGTTGATGATCAAGTAATTAAAGAAAGTTTAAAAACATTTACCGGGGTAGGTCGAAGATTTCAGATTAATAAGGAGTTTAGTTTCCAAAATGAACCAATAACCTTAGTTGATGATTATGGGCATCATCCACGAGAAATTGAATCAACGTTAGGGTCATTAAAGCAAGCGTGGCCAGAGCGCCGAGGCATTATTATTTTTCAGCCACACCGCTATTCTAGAACGCGTGATTTATTTGAAGATTTTGTTCGTGTTCTGTCGTCAGTAGATATTCTTATTTTGCTTGAAGTGTACTCGGCTGGTGAGACCGTTTTAGCTGGTGCAGACGGGCGATCCTTGGCGCAAGCGATACGAGCAAGAGGACAAGTTAATCCGATTTTTGTGGAAGATCGAAGTGATTTGTTGGATATTCTTGAAGGCTTGATTCAACCAAATGATGTGGTGTTAACGTTAGGTGCCGGTAGTGTGAGTAAAATTGCTGCGGTATTGTCAGATGCCTTGCCTGAGCGAATGAGCGCTATGGAGACTGTAGCGGAGAGGGGTTATGAATAGTGAGGGCTTAAGTCAAACAAAGGAACTACTAAAAGGTCGCTTATTACAGCATCAAAAACTTGCGAAATATACTAGTTGGCATGTTGGTGGGGTTGCCGATAAATTATATTTTCCTTATGACCGTGATGATTTAGTCAAATTTATATCAACACTCTCAGTTGGTGAGCTCGTTTACTTTATGGGAATGGGCAGTAACTTATTAATCCGTGACGGAGGTATTCGAGGGACAGTGATAAACACCCGTGGCCGACTAAAAACGATATCAGTTTGTGAAGATCAATCAGTTTATGTGGAGGCGGGTGTTCATTGTTCAAAAGTAGCAAGGTTTTGTCGTGATCATGGTTTTGTTGGCTCAGAATTCCTTTCAGGAATTCCGGGAACCATGGGTGGTGCTCTGAAAATGAATGCCGGTGCTTTTGGATGTGAAACTTGGGATATTGTTGAAGGTACAGAAACGATTAACATGGCAGGTGAAGTAATTGAACGTGATATTGCAGATTTTCAAATCGGTTATCGGTCAGCCACAGGGCCTGCCAAGGAATGGTTTTTAGCAGCACGATTGCGGTTAGCAAAAGGTTCTACCAAAGACAGTACGGAAAGGACTAAAGGATTGTTAAGTCAACGATCGGCAACGCAGCCGCTTAATCAACCATCGTGTGGTTCTGTTTTTAAGAATCCTGCTAATGATTATGCGGCTAGGTTGATTGAGTCATGTGGCCTTAAAGGATATAGGGTGGGCGGTGCTTGTGTTTCAGAACTACATGCAAATTTTATTATTAACCAAAATAATGCAACTGCAAAAGATATTGAGTCACTGATTGAAATTATTCAGCTGGAAGTTAAGAAACAGTCAGGGGTAACGCTGGAGTGTGAAGTTGAAATTATTGGTGAGTTAAGTTTGGAAAATAATGAAAGGAACGGTTTATGACAGTTGTTAGCGATTCAGCACGATTTGGTCGTGTTGCGGTGGTTATGGGTGGTCCTTCATCTGAGAGAGAGGTCTCGTTAAAAAGTGGTTATGCAGTATTGGGGGCATTGTTAGATCAAGGTGTTAATGCATGTGCGGTTGAAGTGAAAGATGACTTGGTTAGTCCTTTTATTGGCGGGAATTTTGACTGTGTTTTTAATGCGATTCATGGCCGCGGTGGTGAAGATGGGGTTTTGCAAGGCGTACTAGAAAGCCTCAATATTCCTTATAGTGGTAGCGGTGTTTTGGCGTCGGCTATTTGTATGGATAAATTAAGAACTAAATGGTGCCTAAAAGGTGCAGGATTAGCAACCCCGCAATGGTATACCTTGACCAGTGAGAAAGATTTTGAAGCTTGTATTTATCAATTAGGTTTTCCAATGATTGTTAAGCCAGTTCGAGAGGGCTCAAGTCTAGGGATGAGTCGAGTAAATAATGCAACAGAATTGCAGGCAGGTTTTCAGTTGGCAAAGGAGTTTGATTCTTCTGTTTATGCAGAGAAATGGGTTGATGGAAAGGAGTATACAGTTGGACTAATTGGTGAGGACATATTACCTGTTATTCGTGTAAAAACACCCAATACTTTCTACGATTATGAAGCTAAGTATCTATCAGAATCGACGGAGTATTTTTGCCCCAGCGGGTTAACTGCAATCAGTGAGAAAAGAATTATGTCGCTAGCCAAAAAGGCGATAGAAGTTGTTGGGGTGAAAGGGTGGGGGCGTGTTGATTTATTTATTGATAAGAGTGGTGAGGCACAGTTAATTGAAATTAATACGGTGCCAGGAATGACGGATCATAGTTTACTTCCTATGGCTGCAAGAGCGGCGGGAATAGACTTCGGTGAGTTAGTGTGGCGTATTTTAGCAAGTAGTAGCATGGGTAGGGTGTGAACAGTGAGTAAGGCATTAAATCTATTCATAGTCTTGCTGTTATCTCTCGGAGGAGTAAGTATTTATTATGACGATATTAAGGCTGGAATTGTGGAGTCATTTCCGATCAGGTATGTAAGAGTTAGCGGTACTTTTCAGTATTTGGATAAGAGTGATGTTAAAAAGATAATTAGACGATCAATGAAGGAAAGTTTTTTGACTGTTGATATAGTTGCTATTCGAGAGTCTGTTAAAAGTTTGCCTTGGGTAGATACCGTTTCAGTAGCCAGAGTGTGGCCTGATATTGTTGATATTCATGTGACCGAACAATCTGCCGTTGCTTATTGGGGGAGTCAGGAATTGTTAAATAACCGAGGAGAATTATTTAAGCCAGAGACTGTTATGGCGAGTCGGGATTTACCGGTTTTAAAAGGCCCTGCCGGTGCACATAAGCGCGTATTTGATTTGTTAGGAAAGATACAAATAAAAACTGATAAAGCTGGATTGGATTTAGCGACGCTTGTTATTTCGCCGCAAGAGACAGTAAGTGCAGTTTTTAAAAATGGGATGAGAATTCAGTTAGGACGCGAAAAGCCGATTGAACGATTAAGTCGTTTTATGGGGGTATACGACCGTATGAATAAAGGTGATAGCGGCGTTATAGATGGTATCGATATGAGATATCACAATGGGTTTTCAGTCGCATGGAAATAGTGAGTTGCCAGAGTAAGAAAAAGATTAGGTAGATCGACTTTTAAAATTTGAAAATAACATGAGAGAAAGCAGATGGCAAAAAAAACAGATCGTAATTTAATAGTCGGTTTGGATATAGGCACTTCGAAAGTGGCAGCTATTGTCAGTGAACTGACGCCGATGGGTGAAATAGAGATTATTGGTATAGGAGTAAGTCCATCTCGAGGGTTAAAGAAAGGGGTGGTGGTGAATTTGGAATCCACAGTCCAGGCAATTCGGAGCGCCGTAGAAGAAGCGGAGTTAATGGCAGGCTGTGAAATTAAATCTGTCTTTGCTGGGATAGCTGGAAGCCATATTCGGAGTTTGAATTCACATGGAATTGTTGCAATAAAGGATAAAGAAGTTAGTCAGTATGATATTAATCGGGTAATCGATTCAGCGCGTGCTGTAGCAATTCCTGCTGACCAGAAGATCTTGCATATTTTGCCTCAGGAATTTGTTATTGATCTGCAAGATGGTATTAAAGAGCCTATTGGTATGTCGGGTATTCGTTTAGAGGCAAAAGTTCATATGGTAACGGGTAGTGTAAGTGCTGCGCAAAATATTATTAAGTGTATTAGGCGTTGTGATCTAGAGGTAAGTGATATTGTTTTAGAACAGTTAGCATCATGTACAGCGGTATTAACAGAGGATGAAAAAGATTTGGGTGTTTGTTTGATTGATATTGGTGGAGGGACGACTGATATTGCAATCTTTACCGAAGGTGCAATTAAACATACATCGGTGATTCCTATTGCAGGTGATCAGGTTACGAATGATATTGCTGTCGCATTAAGAACGCCGACACAACATGCCGAGCAAATAAAGATACAGCATGCTTGTGCACTTTCGCAATTAGCAGAGGCGGATGAAATGATTGATGTTCCAAGTATTGGCGACAGAGAATCTAGGACAATTATGAAGCAAAACTTAACAGAAATTATAGCGCCTCGTTATGAGGAGTTGCTGTTTTTGGTTCAAGCTGAGTTAAGGCGGAGTGGATTTGAAGATTTAATACCGGCCGGTATTGTTATCAGTGGAGGCAGTTCAAAAGCCTCAGGTTTGGTTGAGTTAGCGGAAGAGATATTTCATATGCCGGTCAGATTAGGTGGTCCGCATGATGTCAGTGGATTAACCGATGTTGTAAGTAACCCAATTTATTCAACAGGCGTTGGTTTGGTGATGTATGGAAAAGATTATCAGCAGGAATACAGTGTAGAGGGGCAGGGAGATTTGAATGAAGGTTTATTTGAGAAAATGAAAAATTGGTTTAGTGGCGGATATTAATAAATTTAAAAAAATAAGGAGATCTAAATGAAATTTGAATTAGAAGATATGTTTAAAAGAGAAGCCATTATTAAGGTAATTGGTATTGGCGGTGGTGGTGGTAATGCTGTAGATCATATGGTGAATACCGGCATTAGCGGTGTTGATTTTATTGGTGCAAATACCGATGCTCAGGCGCTTAGGCGGTTAAGTGTGGATACTCTTATTCAATTAGGTTCTGAATTAACTCAAGGCCTAGGGGCTGGGACAAATCCTGATATAGGTAAGCAAGCAGCACAAGAAGACCGCGGTCGTATTGAAGAGGCGATTGATGGTGCCGATATGGTATTTTTAACAGCTGGTATGGGTGGTGGAACAGGCACAGGTGCAATTCCGGTTATTGCCGAAGTAGCAAAAGATAAGGGTATTTTGACAGTAGCCGTGGTGACAAAACCTTTTAAGTTTGAAGGGGCCAAGAAAATGAAAGCTGCTGAAGAGGGGCTTTTAGATTTAGAGAATTATGTGGATTCGCTAATTGTTATCCCCAATCAAAAATTACTGCCAGTATTAGGAAGTAATGTTTCATTGATTGATGCGTTTAATGCTGCTAATGATGTGCTTAAAGAAGCGGTTCAGGGGATTACAGAGCTAATTGTCAATCCAGGGCTCATTAATGTCGATTTTGCAGATGTAAAAACTGTAATGTCTTCAATGGGGGTCGCCATTATGGGATCAGGCATTGCAAAAGGTGATAATAGAGCAAGAGAGGCGGCTGAAAAAGCGGTAGCATGCCCATTATTAGATGATGTGAGTTTATTTGGGGCGAAAGGAATTTTGGTTAATATTACCGCGACATCTGAATTAGGTATTTCAGAGTTTAATGAAGTGGGGGAGATTGTTCATGAATTTGCTTCAGAAGATGCGATCATTAAAATAGGTACAGCTATAGATCCAGAGTTAGATGATGAGATTAAGGTGACTGTGGTTGCAACGGGTATGGGTGGCGTTCAGCAACGACCTGTTGTTTCAAAAATAAATAATAGAGCAAGTATTGCCAAAAAACCTGTTGATTATGGTGTTTTTGAAAAGCCAACAGCAGTTAGAGAGCGTGAAGGTGGTGAAGCTACGCGTTATGGCGCACAGGCTAAAAAAGTAGAAAATATGGATTATCTGGATATTCCTGCATTTTTAAGAAGACAGGCTGATTAGGTTAATAGAGATAAAATATTGATCCAGTTCAGCATGATGACATTAGAATTGAATTATCTTTGTGGGTAGTGGGGAGAAACTATATTGCAGGTAAAAGAATCACTTATGTTAAAATAATAGGTTTTATTTAGCGGTAGTTTAAAATCTATGTTGAAACAAAGGACGCTTAAAAATACTATTCGGGCAACAGGGGTGGGCTTACATACCGGCGAAAATGTCTATTTGACATTGCACCCGGCAGACCCTGATACCGGAATTCGTTTTAGACGGAGTGATATTGGAGAGTCTGCTATTGTCGATGCAACACCTGAAAATGTGGGAGATACGACGTTGTCGACCACATTGGTGCAAAATGGCATTCGAGTGTCTACCGTAGAACATTTGTTGTCGGCATTCTCGGGATTGGGGATTGATAATGCGGTTGTTGATGTGAGCGCTCCGGAAATACCCATCATGGATGGAAGCGCCGGACCTTTCGTTTTTTTATTGCAATCGGCAGGAATTCAAGAGCAAGACGCTTGGCGTAAATACATAAAGGTTAAAAAGCCCGTTAAGGTTGTTGAAGACGATAAGTGGGCCTCTTTTAAACCTTATAATGGGTTTAGAGTTGGTTTTACGATTGATTTTGAGCACCCAGCGTTTAAGTCGAATGTTAAAACTGCAGTAATCGATTTTTCTACCACTAGCTTTATCAAGGAAGTAAGTAGAGCCAGAACATTTGGTTTTATGAAAGATATTGAATTGCTCCAGAAGAATAACTTAGCATTAGGTGGTAACATGGATAATGCGATTGTTGTTGACGACTTGCAAGTATTAAATGAAGAGGGTCTTCGTTATGCAGATGAATTTGTAAAACATAAGATGTTAGATGCAATTGGCGATCTTTATTTGTTGGGGCATAATTTATTAGGTGAGTTTAGTGGCTATAAGTCGGGTCATGGTCTTAATAATCAACTGTTACGGGCGTTAATTAAAGATTCTGAGGCCTGGGAAATGGTTACGTTTGAAAGCCTGGATGAACTCCCTAGCGCTTTTGTGCCATCAATTATACCTTAAGAGCTTTTGTTTTTTAGCGTGTTGTGTAGTCTTAATAATGCACAACTGAGTTCATTTTGGCTTGTCATGGCAAGTGCATTACTATAAATAATATCAAGTGATGTAGCTGATAGTTTTTTTGCTTGTCTTGTATAAGGTTCAGGTGGTCGTGATTTAGGCATTATCTTAATCTTCGTTTCAGATATATCCCGTTCTCCATTAGCGTGCAATGCAGCTAGGATCGGTTGGTTTAAAAAACGTAATTGGCTGGCCCAAGTGGCTGAGGAGGTAAAAATAATGAGAGATTTACCTTTTTTGATGCAGCTAACGATATGTGGTGAGAAATGGCTGGGCAGTGATTGGCGTATGGTTTCCTGCAGGGATTTTTGTTGAGAAATAATTTCTGAGAAGTTATGTGCAACTACACCGAGAGAAGATATGACGGAACTGAAACTGTTTTTGCGTTTAATCTTCATTGTGTATGACATTTATTTAAGAATGTAAATAAGGCAAAGGTGATTATATCGTTTACAGGATCTTGAGTACGGAAAAAATCCAGAAAACAATTGACAGGTCAATTAAGCGGTTACCTAGCCGTCTGATTTAGAAAGGTTGTTGTGGGTTGTAGTAGGGATCAGGTCTATTAAGAAAGCCTGATAAGGTATATAATCATTAGGTTTTATTACAATTTAAATTCATTGGAAAGTTAGCCATGTTGGTCAAGAAGTTATTTGGTAGTCGGAACGACAGACTCGTAAAGAAAAAGAATAAGTTAGTTAAGAAAATTAATTTATTGTCGTCAGATTATGAGCGTTTGAGTGATGAGGCCTTAAGGGCTAAAACAGTAGAGTTTCGAGAACGCTTAGCGGCAGGGGCTGAGCTTGATTCATTGATTCCAGAGGCCTTTGCAACGGTGCGTGAGGCCTCTGTGCGTGTATTAGGGATGCGTCATTTCGATGTCCAGCTCATCGGCGGAATGGTCTTGAATGACGGTAAAATTTCAGAAATGAAGACAGGAGAGGGTAAAACTCTTGTGGCTACGTTGGCGGCCTACCTGAATGCGTTACCCGGAAAAGGTGTGCATGTTGTTACTGTTAATGATTATCTGGCAAAAAGAGATAGTGCTTGGATGGGGCAGATTTATAACTTTTTGGGTCTGAAAACAGGCGTTATTGTTAGTGAGTTAAGTAGCGAAGAGCGACGTGAGGCTTATGGTGCGGATATAACTTATGGCACTAATAATGAGTTTGGCTTTGATTACTTAAGGGATAATATGGCTTATACCCTTGACAGGAAAGTACAAAGAGAATTGCATTATGCCGTTGTTGATGAAGTCGACTCAATTTTAATTGATGAAGCTAGAACACCGCTAGTTATTTCAGGCCCAACAGAAGAAAGTACTGAAATGTTTGTTAAGGTCAATCAGATTATTCCTGGTTTGACCAAGCAAGAAAAAGAAGGTGAGGCGGGTGATTATTCGGTTGATGAGAAGATGCGTCAAGTACATCTGACTGAAGCAGGTCATGCGCGTGTTGAGCAGTTAATGGCAGAACATGGTTATATTTCCGAAGGTGGAAGTTTATACGATGCGGTTAATATCAGGATGATGCATTTTTTGACAGCGTCATTACGAGCTCATGTCCTCTATCAACGTGATGTTGATTATATTGTGAAAAACAATGAAGTATTGATTGTTGATGAGTTTACTGGTCGTATTATGTCTGGGCGGCGTTGGGGTGATGGATTACACCAAGCGATTGAAGCAAAAGAAAAAGTTAAGGTTCAAGAAGACAACCAAACTTTGGCATCGATAACTTTCCAGAATTATTTCCGACTATACAATAAGTTATCAGGAATGACTGGAACAGCTGATACTGAGGCAGTAGAGCTACAAAAGATTTATGGACTAGAGGTGGTTGTGATACCAACGCATAGACCCATGGTCAGAGATGATCGCGGTGATCTGATTTATGTGACTGTTGGTGAAAAATATAATGCGATTATTGAAGATATTAAAGACTGTGCAACGCGGGGGCAGCCTGTTCTGGTCGGTACAACATCTATTGAAAACTCTGAGTTGATTTCACGGGAACTGACCCGGCATAAAATTAAACATGAGATTTTAAACGCCAAACAACATGAGCGTGAGGCGCATATTATTGAACAGGCGGGGACATCAGGTGCAGTAACAATTGCGACTAATATGGCTGGGCGGGGAACTGATATCGTATTAGGGGGTAATCTAGATGTAGCATTGCAGTCGTTGGGTGATAACCCAAGTGATTCTGCTGTTGCTAAGGTCAAAGGAGATTGGCAGGATCATCACGATAAAGTCTTGGCAAGCGGCGGGTTGCATGTCATTGGCTCTGAGCGTCATGAATCTAGACGAATAGATAATCAATTACGAGGTCGTTCAGGGCGTCAAGGCGATCCCGGCTCAACACGTTTTTATCTTTCTCTAGAAGATGATTTGATGCGCATATTTGCATCTGAAAAAGTTGCGGGCATGATGCAGAAACTCGGTATGGTAGAGGGTGAGGCGATTGAGCACCCTTGGGTAACAAGGGCTATTGAGAATGCTCAGAAGAAGGTTGAAGGACGTAACTACGATATTCGTAAGCAGATTCTAGATTATGATGACGTTGCCAATGACCAGCGTAAAGTAATTTATGCGCAGCGCAATGAATTAATGGAAGCAGAACAGATTACCGATATTATTAGTGCATTTCGTAATGATGTAGTTGCCAGTGTGGTTACGCAGTATATTCCTGAGCAAACAATGGAAGATCAGTGGGATGTTGAGGGCTTAGAGGGGCATTTACAGCAAGAGTTTGAGTTGACTATTCCATGGCGGGAAATGTTGGAGCAAGATCATTCGTTACAGCGAGAGGATATTACGCGGATTACGCAGGAAAAATTAGCAGATAATTGTACGAAAAGAGAGGCGGATATTTCAGAAGATGTTATGCGGAATTTTGAGAAGTCTGTTGTTTTACAAGTGCTTGATAATACTTGGAAAGAACATTTAGCAGCGATGGATCATCTGCGTGCGGGTATTCATTTGCGAGGTTATGCCCAGCGTGATCCGAAACAAGAGTATAAACGTGAATCGTTTGAAATGTTTGTTAGTATGTTGGATTTTGTTAAGTATGAAGTAGTGGGTCTGTTATCTAAAGTTCAAGTTAATATTGAAGAAGATTTGCAAGAATTCGATGAGCAACGACAAGAGCCGCAGGAAATGAATTTTGAACATGCGGAAGCTAATGCGTCATTGACAGACGGTGTTGAAGAACAAGAGGGTGGAAGTGATATTGCGGAAGTTTCATTCCCACCAGAAGAGGGTGGTGTGGCTGAAAAGCCTTTTATTCGTGATGGTAAGAAGGTAGGTCGTAATGATCCTTGTCCTTGTGAGTCAGGAAAAAAATATAAACAATGTCACGGTAAACTTTCCTAAGAGACAAAGATGGTTGGGGGTTGTTCTTTAAGCAACTGAGTTCTGGGGGAATAGGACAAGGTTAGTCGCAAGATTTTGTTGCCAGCTTCTATAAATTATTTGTTAGCGTACGAAAGACTATGTTTCATATTGTACTTTATCAGCCGGAAATCCCACCTAATACTGGGAATATTATTCGGTTAGCAGCTAATAATGGTTGTAAATTGCATCTAATTAGGCCTTTGGGTTTTAGTTTAGATGAAAAGAAAATGCGTAGAGCTGGATTAGATTATCATGAGTTTGCTGATTTAGTTTTGTATGATAGTTATGAGGATTTTGTACAACAAGAAAAGCCTATCCGATTGTTTGCCTTAACCACAAAGGCTAGAAAGCATTATGATCAGGTGTGCTATCAGTCTGGTGATTACTTTATTTTTGGTCCGGAAACGCGGGGTTTGCCATGCGAAATTCTTAATGATTTATCGGTTAGTTGCTTGAAGATTCCGATGCGGGCTAATAGTCGGAGTCTGAATTTGTCTAATTCTGTCGCCATCGTAACTTATGAGGCATGGCGTCAGTTGGCGTTTAGTTGATTTAGTTCCAAGAGCGGATGCAATTGTAGTCTTCCTGGCAGATATTAAAATCATAATCATCTAGAATGGTGATGCCAGAGAGTAGTTCATTTATTTTAAGCCCTTTAGCTTCTATATCTTTATAAAGAACGCATAAATTAAAGCGCTGGAATAGGTTTTTGATCCAGTTGTGGTCTGAATTCATTGTTGTCAGTTCATCAATCGCATTAGCAGTTAAAACGATGGTGTCGCCATTTTGGGTGTGTTCAAGTTCAGAGCATGCGAGAGGTAAGTGGTCAAATGTATGTAGCATAATCGGACTCCTTTTGATCCATCAATAAGTTACTTTATATATTACTCGTAACATCATAATATGCAACATTTTTTTAATTTTTTAGTGGTTAGTAAGAGAGTTTTCTAAGTCGAGTTTACTGAAAGGGTTCTTCATAGCGTTGGTCGCGCGACAAGAGAATTTCTACAGCATTGCTTGGTGCGGTATTTTGATAAAGGATATGGTAAATTTGTTCCGTGATGGGCATGTCAATTTTTAGGCGCTGGGACAGATGATGGATTTGCTCAGTAGCAGCAATTCCCTCAATTTCTTGATTTATTTCAGCAATTAAGTCTGCTGTTGTTTTTCCTTGACCTAGGCCGATACCAAAACGACGGTTTCTGGATTGATTGTCGGTGCAAGTTAGTATCAGGTCACCCAGTCCAGCTAAGCCTATGAATGTTTCTTGTCGTCCTCCTAATCGTTGACCCAGTCTGATAATTTCAGCTAATCCCCGTGTGATTAGAGCTGAGCGGGTATTAGCGTTATAACCTAATCCATCAGCTATACCAGCAGCAATAGCTAAAACATTTTTGGTTGCTCCTCCGATTTGTGTACCGATGATATCGGTGCTGGTATAGGTTCTAAAGTGAGCATTGTGAAAAATTCTAGCGAGTTGGTCAGCGCAGTGTTGTTGTTGTGACGCAATGGTAATTGCAGACGGTAGACCTTGGGCAACTTCCATGGCGAAAGTAGGACCTGAAAGGACTGCCATGGGGGTATGTTGGCCAATCAGGGATATAACTAGTTGGTGTAAAAAAGAGCTGTCACCATGGCTTAAGCCTTTGGTGGCCCAAGCAATAGTTGTATTTTCTTTGAGGTCAGCTTTGATGTTAACGAGTGTTTTGGCAAAGGCATGGCTTGGAACTGCCAGTAGAACAAGGTCGCTGAATTCGACAGCTGTTTTAAGATTATCAGTAATGATCAAATTATCAGGTAATGTAATGCCCGGTAAATAGCGCTGATTAATTCGCTCTTGTTGTAAAGCGGCCACGTGCTTAGTGTTGTGGCCCCAGATAATGACCTCGTGATGATTCCGGGTAGCCTGAATGGCTAGCGCTGTTCCCCATGAGCCAGCCCCTAAAATAGTAATTCGTTGTCTATCCATTCAAAGGTTAGTTCACGGTATTAGGTTTGGATTGTTGTTGAATGTGCTGTGCATACACGGCATCAAAATTAACCGGTGCAAGTAGAAGTTGCGGAAAACCACCTTTTGAGACCAAGTCGGATATAGCTTCTCGAGCGTATGGAAAAAGTGCGCTGGGAGAGTAGCTGCCTAGTAAAGGTCCTCGTTCTGCATCAGAGAAGCCTTTGAGTGTAAAAATACCCGCTTGTACAACTTCTGCAAGGTAGGCGACTTGGTCGCCAATTTTTACCGTGACCGTGACCGTAATGGCTACCTCATAGACATCATCATCAATGGGTTCAACGTGTGTCCCTAAGTTGAAGTCGACCTCAGGTTCCCATTTGAGGGTGAAAATTTGAGGTGAGTTTGGAGTTTCAAACGAAACATCCTTACAGAAAATTTTTTGTATTGAAAATTGTTTTTCTTCTTGTTCGGCCATGTCGTTTACGGGGTCGTCGTCATTATATGAAGGGATTAGGTTCTGTTTTTACTAGTTGGTAGATTTTGTTCATCCCAAGCCTTCAGTCCACCGATTAAATTAATCACTTGATGAAAGCCTAGTTTATGAAGTTTTTTGCACGCTTGAGCCGATTGTGCGCCAGTTTGACAAAAAACCAGTAATGATTTTTCCTTAAAAGGCTCAAGTTGTCCAAGGTTGGCCTCGAGTTTAGCCAGTGGGATGTTCATCGCATTTTCTATGTGTTCTTTTTTATGATCAGTCGCTTGACTAACATCAAGAATAGCGGTCTCTGTTTCGTTCATGTGCATGACAGCGGCAACAGGGGTAATAGATTGAAACCGTTTAAAAACATTATCCAGTAGTTCTTGGATAACCAAATAGAGTACAACGACATAGGCAATAAATAACATCCAGTGGTTGCCAATAAATTCAATAACGCGTTCCATAAAAAAACCTAATGTAAGATATGTTTAACAAATCACAACGCTGTTGTGAAACTAATATAAATAGAGTAATTACCCATTTTAACAATAAATCACAACTACTGTGATTTTATCTGTTAATTAAAGCCTTAATTAATGACCAATTGTCTTTTTTAATACCGTAATGACGGTAGTTGTTTAGATCGGTAATGTTTTAAATGAGTTGGCGGAAATGACATATTCAAAACTGTTCTGCTCAGGTAAAATAGGCTCCGTAATTCCAAATGGTTTTTTTCAAGAACCTGGGTTGGAATGGTTAGTGATTTACCAAAGATTATTTTTATTAAAGAGGAATTTTATTATGTCAAGTACCCCAAAGCCTGTTGCGTTAATTATTTTAGACGGATTTGGTCATCGTGAAGAGCAAAGTGCGGACAACGCAATTGCACAGGCTAAGATGCCATGTTGGGACTACTTAAAGGAGAATTATTCTTCTACACTACTAGAATGTTCAGGTGAGAAAGTTGGTTTGCCAGCAGGGCAAATGGGGAATTCTGAAGTAGGACATTTGCATATTGGTTCGGGGCAATTTGTACCGCAAGACTTTCTTAAAGTAGATATTGAAATTGAGAATGGCCGTTTTTTTGAGAATAAGGCGTTAAATGATTCCGTAAAACATGCTCTAGAAAATGATTCTGCACTACATATCATGGGGTTGTTGTCGCCGGGTGGCGTTCACAGTCATGAGCGCCAGATTTATGCGATGATAGAATTAGCCCAGAGGAAAGGGTTGAAGAAAATCTTTGTACATGCCTTTTTAGATGGTCGTGATGTGCCGCCTAAAAGTGCAGATGTTTCGCTTAAAGGATTACAAGATAAGATTGATGCTTTGGGTGTAGGTCATATCGCCAGTGTCATTGGTCGGTTTTATGTGATGGATCGGGATAACAACTGGGACCGTATAGAGAAGGCCTATCAATTATTAGTTCAAGGACAGGCTGAATTTTCGGTTGATACTGCTGAGCAAGCTATCAATGAAGCCTATGCCCGTGGTGAAACGGATGAGTTTGTTCAAGCAACAAGCGTACTTGATCAAGCTGGAGAGTCGGTGAAATTCAATGATCATGACGCAGTTGTTTTTATGAATTTTAGAGCGGATAGAGCAAGAGAAATTGTACGGTCTTTTGCGCCTGACTTTTCAGAGTTTGACCAAAAAGGAACACCGCCACGTCTGTTTTTAACCACATTGGTTGAGTACCATAAAGATTTTGAGTTTCCTGTTGCTTATCGTTCACAGAAAATTGTTAACGGATTTGGTGAAGTGTTGGCTAATAAAGGTTTGAAACAGCTTCGGCTAGCAGAAACAGAAAAGTATGCCCACGTGACTTTCTTTTTTAACGGTGGGGTCGATGAGCCGAATGAGGGAGAAGACAGAATTTTGATACCCTCTCCAAAGGTTAAAACCTATGATTTACAACCTGAAATGAGTGCAGAAGAAGTGACCGACCGTTTGGTTGAGGCTGTTGAAGGTGGTCATTATGATGCCATCGTTTGTAATTATGCTAATTGTGACATGGTTGGCCATACGGGTAATCTTGAGGCGTCTGTTAAGGCGGTTGAAATGATTGATCGTTGTTTGGAGCGTGTTTACACCGCGCTTAAAGGTGTTGGTGGTGAAATGTTGATTACCGCAGATCATGGTAATATTGAGAAATTATTTGATGAGGGTACGCAGCAATCACATACGGCACATACCAGCAATTTGGTTCCACTAGTTTATGTTGGTGCAGATAAGACCTTGTCAGCAGAAGGTTCGTTAACGGATTTAGCACCAACATTGTTAACGATGTTGGATATAGAAAAACCAGAAGAAATGACGGGAACCTCATTGTTGTAGTGTGTTTCCTCGTTATTTTGGAGTGGTATTAGGATTTTTACTATTCCTTCAAAATCAAGGTAGTGCGGCTAATCTTGCTGAAAACAATCAACAATTACTAGCCGTTCAATCTAGCATTAGAGTATTGGATCATCGTGTTACTGAAATCAGCGCTGAAAAGCAAGATTTGGTTGCTCGGTTGTCATCGCTTGAAAAGAGCATCGGTGATAGTGCGTCTGAATTAAAGCAGATTAAAATACAGGCACATAGCAATAGTCAAACGGTCGTTCGGCTAGGTATTGAAATTAAGTCGCTACGTGATTTATTGGCGGTCCAGCGTCAAACTTTGAAAGATCAGATTTATACCGCTTATACTTTAGGTAAGCGGAGTCGTCTGAAACTCATTCTTAATCAGGAGGATTCACTCCAAGCGAGTCGAATGATGACTTATTATGGTTACTTTAATCGGGCTAGGGTAGAAAATTTGGCTGTTGTCCAGCAGAGTCTTAAAGAACTTAACGAATTACAAGGGCGAGAACAAGCGCATTCGAAAGAACTTCAGGAGCTCCTGGTAAAGCAAGAAAGAAAAAGAGAGTCGCTTGAAGAGGATTTGCTAAAGCGGCAACAGTTGCTTAAATTTTTAGTATCTGATGAGCAAGATAAGTTACAGGTATTAGCAGCACTTAAAGTTGATGAAAAAAGACTGCAGCAATTGTTTTCAGAGATTCAGGAGTCTATGGACGACTTTCCTTACGAGTTGAATATTACCCAAGAGTTTAGTGAGCAGCGAGGCCGTTTGGGGTGGCCAGTATCAGGACCGGTTATCAAAACATTTGGTGCGCGCCGTTCGGCCAGTCGATGGGACGGTATTGTGATTCGTGCGGAAGAAGGCGATGAGGTCAAAAGTGTTTCTCGGGGGCGGGTTGTTTTTTCTGATTGGTTAAGAGGCTATGGGCTAATGATTATTGTCGATCATGGCAACGATTTTATGACCCTTTATGCTTTTAATCAGAGCTTGTACAAAGATGTAGGTGATTGGGTCGACGTGGGCGATGTGATTGCCACCGTCGGAAAAAGTGGCGGTCGAAATACCGCAGGGCTTTACTTTGGTATTCGAGATCAAGGGAGTCCTCTTGATCCTCAAAAATGGTTAAAGTCACTCAGCATTCATTAATTGAATATTTTCCCAGTTCTTTTCTAGAAAGAACGCGTGTTTAAATCTATCCCATTCTAAAAATTAGTCAACTCTTGGTTGATTGGGTTCGTTGATGTTTTCTATTGTGAGTTGAGAAACTCAATCCTCATTCCGCTATTTTTTAGGAGATTGACGACTCAAAAAGCATATGAAAATGAAAACTGATTTGCAAAGTGATAATGATTTTTGGAGCTTTTCGTGCTCGTAGGTCGCGTAATCCTTAGAACTAAGCCAGTTAACGTTAAGTTTTTAGTTCAGGTATAAAAAATGCATTGTAATGATTACAGGATTTTTTAAGGTGATTGAAAATGGCAGTTGAAAATGTAAATACTATTGTTGGCGCTGAAAGTGATGACACGATTGAAGGCACAGATCAAAAGGATGAAATATGGTCTTTAGGGGGTAATGACTATATTGATGCCGGTGCAGGTGATGACTATATTGATGCCGGTGAAGGTGATGACTATATTGATGCGGGCACAGGGAA
>CAZEVO010000007.1:0-5732 GCA_964515235.1 uncultured Methylococcaceae bacterium
ACATCGGTTAACTAAATTAAAAGGGGAAGAGCATGTCTTCTAAAGATGGCTATTATATACCGCACCGTGCAACTTGGCCTTGGGTCGGTACTGCCGGATTAGCAATTATGTTGGCAGGTTTTGCCAATGTATTGAATGAATCAGCAATTGGAAAGCCGATGATGATTATTGGTTTTGCGACCGTTATTATCATGATGGTTGGTTGGTTTACGTTGCAATCGATTGAAAGTGAATCGGGGATGTATAACCCGCAGGTGAGTATTTCCTATCGTTTAGGAATGATGTGGTTTATCTTTTCAGAAGTAATGTTTTTTGCGGTTTTCTTCGGCGCCTTGTATTACATTCGTGATTTGTCAGTTGATTGGTTGGGGGGAGTGGGTGATGGCCCGGGTCGTTCGACTAATATGTTATGGGAAGGCTATCAGTCGACCTGGCCTACCAATGGCCCAGGTAAAGTGGGGGGCGATTATGAGCCTATGGGTGCCTTTGGTTTGCCATTGTTAAATACTTTAATTTTATTAACCAGTGGTATCACCGTGACCTGGGCTCATTGGGGAATGATTATTAAAGACCGCCAGCAATTGATTCGCGGTTTAATTGCGACTGTTTTGTTGGGATTTTTGTTTGTCTTTTTTCAGGGACTTGAGTATCACGAAGCCTACACGGAAATGGGTTTAACACTAGGTTCTGGCGTATATGGGTCGACCTTTTTCATGTTAACTGGATTTCATGGGTTACATGTGACCATTGGTGCAATTATGTTAACAGTGGTGTTATTTCGTTGTTGGAAAGGACATTTTACTCCGGACAATCATTTTGTTTTTGAGGCTGCTGCCTGGTATTGGCATTTTGTTGATGTGGTATGGTTAGGCCTGTTTATCTTTGTTTACTTGTTTTAAATTGACTGTTGGAAGTAGTTATCAGCCACTTATCCCATGAGGTTGAATAATTCCTGATATTAAGCCAATAAGGATAATTAAAAAAAGAGCAAGTGATATTGCAATACGCATAGTAAGCGCTTTAACCATCTGTTTAGGGTTATCTTTTTTTCTTGTAAGGTGAAATAAGGCTGTTATCAGGCTAGCAATAATTCCAATGAGCAATATGAAAATTATGGTTTTCATGTTTTAAACTTAGTCGTGAGGGAGTTACGGATATTACCACCTAATTTTTGTTTTTGCATAACCACGAGTGGAAATTTAGGATTATCATCAGGAGTTTTGTGCATTTAAAACCTTTTTTATTACCGTTAATAGCATATTTGATAGTTTTAACGTTATTAATGAGTTTAGGCTTCTGGCAATTAAATAGAGCTGAGCAAAAACAAGAACGTTTAACTCAGCTATCAAGTGCTGAACAGATGAAGCCTATAATACTTGATGATAATTTTTCACTAGCTTCTGACGATGCAATTTTTCGAGAAGTAACCTTGTCAGGAGTGTTTGATGATAGTCATCAGTTTTTGATTGATAATCAGGTTAGAAGCCACCAAGCAGGTTATTTTGTTCTTACGCCATTGATAATGACCGATCAGCAAAAGGCGGTGCTGGTCAATCGTGGTTGGATTAAGGCGAATTCATTTAGAGCACAATTACCAGACGTTTCAATGTCACAACGGAAGGCGATTATTACTGGAACGCTTAATCATTTTCCTTCCGTGGGAATTCATTTAGAAGGTGCTGAGAGACCAACCGCGACTAATCCCGGAGTAGTTCAAGTCGTTGATGTGTCATTGTTATCAGATAAAATTAATATTCCTTTACATGATTTTCAAGTTCAGCTGTCAGCTAATTCTGGTGAAGGGTATTTAAGGGATTGGGATACAGTAGAAAAAACAATAATGACGCCAGAAAAGCATACGGGTTATGCCTTGCAGTGGTTTGCGATGGCATTTGTCTTAACAATAATTTGTATCAGGATTTTATTAAAAAAGAAAAATGGATGAGACTGTAAACAAAAATAGACGTTTTATCATGATTATTCTGATGATTTCAGGAATCCCCTTTTTGTTGGCCTGGGTGTTAATTCAGAACCCTCAGTGGATTACCAGTAGGAGTAATTACGGTACTTTAGTGGTGCCGCCGGTTACAACGGAACGGGAGCAATTTCAAGGCGCAGATTTATTTTCAAAACAGAATATCGGCGAACTTAATGGACATTGGGTTTTGGTTAATTTAATTTTTGATCAAAACTGTTCTGAAATTTGTAAGCAAGCGATCCATAGTAGTAAACAAATACGGTTAATGATGAATAAGGATTTGGTTCGATTACGTCGTATGGTGATTGTACCTAGTCATTTTGAGCAGAAAAATAGTAGTGGTTGGTGGCAAAAAGATGATAGGTTACTGAAAGTCATTGCCAATGAATCCATAATTAAAAAATTAGATCTAGTAATTGAGAATTTTCGACAAGAAGGGCAGTTGATCGTCATGGACCCAGTCGGTAATATCTTGATGTATTATCATTCTGATTTTGACCCTTATGGTGTTACTAAAGATTTAAAAAAGGTGTTACGTGCATCACAAATTGGATAAATAAAAAATGTTTAGAAAATTAATATCCCTCAGTTTATTTTTAGTGTTAGTGGTTATTGTTTTAGGTGCTTATGTGCGCTTGTCTGATGCAGGCTTAGGTTGTCCTGACTGGCCAGGCTGCTTTGGTTCACCGGTAATTAGTGAGGACCCTGATTTTATCAAACAAGCCAGAGAAGCTTTTCCAGATGTTTTTTTCGACAAAGGAAAAGCCTGGAAAGAGATGATTCATCGCTATGTGGCTGGTACCTTAGGCATTATTATTCTGTTGATGAATTTAATTGCTTGGCGTCAAAAACCGCACCGATTGATGGCAATGTCTTGTTCATTTGGTTTGTTGTTGCTGGTAGGCTTTCAAGCAGCTTTAGGTATGTGGACAGTCACTATGAAGGTCATGCCTATTATAGTCACCAGCCACTTATTATTAGGGATGATGACTTGTTGGTTGTTATATCGGTTTTATCTTCAGACTCGCCCTAATATTGAACGAAGAGAGCAAATACAAGGTCCACGACGATTAGCGCAATTTGCGATGTTAGTGTTGTTCCTCCAGATATTCCTAGGTGGCTGGACCAGTACCAACTATGCTGCATTGGCTTGTGAGGGCTTTCCCCAATGCAATAATTCTTGGTGGCCTGCAGGTGATTATAAGGAAGCAGGTAATTTTCTTCAGGGACTGATGACTGGCAATACAGCACCATTATCAGCTGAAGGTAAGGTTGCAGCACACTGGATGCATCGGATTGGTGCTTTGGTGACATTCATCGTTTTGACGCTGGTGATGTTCATTGCTTCATCGGGGCGCTATCCACGCTTAGTACGTAAAAGTGCGGTTTGGTTAAGTGCTCTACTTTTTGTGCAGATTTGTTTGGGTGCTGCGAACGTTAGAATGAATTTGCCGATGTGGAGTGCAGTTTCCCATAACGGTGTTGCAGCACTTTTAATGTTGTTATTAATTCGACTGAGTTTTTATTGTAAATATACTTTAAAAGGCGAAGTAGAAAAAACATTAACTCCAGAGCGCGTCGGTGAAATTGAAACAGTAACTGATGCAGTAGTCACGCGAGAAGTTTATCTCGAGCCAGATTCTGAAGATCGAGATTTACGATTAAAATCACAGTTAAAACGAACCCGGTCGGGGTTAGGTGGGTTGCTGGCGAGTCTTAAGCTGGGTCATAAGAAAATTGATGATGACTTATTAGAAGATATTGAAACTAACTTAATTATGGCTGATGTTGGCATGGAAGTAACAGCCGAGATTATGTCGCAGTTAAAAGCCACAATAGCCGCATCTTCAGATGGTCAAGTAGATGGCTTGGATTTGTTAAAACAGCAATTGCTAGGGATTGTAGAACCATACTCTCAGCCATTGAATATACCGGAGCAAACTGACCCTTTTGTTATTTTAGTGGTTGGAATAAATGGCGCTGGTAAAACAACAACAATTGGTAAAATGGCTAAGCGATTACAAGCACAAGGACATAGTGTTATGTTAGCGGCAGGCGATACTTTTAGGGCGGCTGCTGTAGAGCAATTGCAGACTTGGGGCGAACGTAATGAGATCCCTGTAATTGCACAACAAACGGGCGCTGATTCTGCTTCCGTTATTTTTGATGGTTTACAGTCTGCTAAGGCTAAAGGTGTGGATGTATTGATTGCTGATACAGCAGGCAGACTCCACACGAAAGCAAACTTAATGGAAGAATTGATTAAAGTGAAACGCATCATGGGGAAAATCGATGCGTCTGCTCCGCATGAGGTTATGTTAGTTTTAGATGCCGGGACAGGGCAGAATGCTGTAGTTCAGGCTAAACAGTTTAATGAAGCGATGTCGCTGACCGGTATTACTTTGACTAAGCTGGATGGTACTGCTAAAGGGGGCGTCGTTTTTGCGTTAGCGAAGCAATTAGGGGTTCCCATTCGGTTTATTGGAATTGGCGAGGGCATTGGCGATTTACAGGAATTTAATGCTAAAGAGTTTATTGATGCTGTGTTTGTAGCGGACTAAATGATCAAGTTTGACCGGGTTAGTAAAGGGTACCCCGAAGTCAGTGATGCACTTGTTAATGTGAGTTTTACTATTAACAAGGGGGAAATGGCTTTTTTAACCGGACATTCAGGTGCTGGAAAGAGTACTTTGCTGAAATTAATAGCCTTGATTGAGAGCGTTTCACAAGGACAGATTTTTCTTGATGGCCAGAATCTAAATCAAGTATCGCAACGAGAGATCCCTTTTATTCGTCGTAAACTTGGTTTGATTTTTCAAGATTACAAGTTATTAAATGATCGTACTGTTGCGGAAAACATAGCTTTGCCTTTGTTGATTGCAGGTTACAATCATCATGATATTAAACGGCGAATTAGAGCGGTACTTGATAAGGTCGGCCTAGCAGGTAAAGAGAAAAATTATCCTTTGTCATTGTCAGGTGGTGAGCAACAGCGTGTGGGTATTGCACGTGCGGTTGTTAATAAACCCAGTTTAATTCTTGCAGATGAACCAACAGGAAATTTGGACCCTGAATTATCTAAAGAGATTATGTGTTTGTTTAAGCAATTTAGACAGGTAGGTGTAACAGTGTTTATCGCGACTCATGATTTATCTCAGGTGGTAGAATCGGGGTGTCGTCAGTTAATCTTAGACCAAGGCCGTTTGGTGAGTGATTAACCAATATTTATGAAAGGTTTTTTTATTGCTCACTTGCAAGCCTTATTGTTTAGCCTAGGACAGCAACTGAGAGCACCTATCTCATCACTATTAACGATTGCCGTTTTATCTATTTCCATTGCTTTGTCAGGTCTGTTTTACCTTTTGGTGAAGAATTTATCTCATTTAACGGGGCAGATTGAGACATCTAATCAAATCACATTATTTTTAGAGCAGCAAGTTTCCGAGCAAGAGGGTCAACAGTTACAAAGGTGGCTCGAAAAACATCGGAACATTCAGGCAACACGATTAATTACGAAGGCCGAGGGTCTAAAAGAATTTGAAAGTTATAGTGGTTTTGGAGATGCATTAAAGGCGCTAAATAGTAACCCATTACCGATGGTGGTACAGGTTTTTCCACGTTCTAACTTAACAACACAGCAACAATTTCAACAATTGTTAGATGAGCTCAAAGGTTTGCCAGAAATATTTAGCGCTAAAATTGATATGCAATGGTTGCAACGACTGAAGGCCATCATTGTTTTGGTCGAGCGTGG
>CAZEVO010000007.1:5832-8023 GCA_964515235.1 uncultured Methylococcaceae bacterium
CACCTATGGAACAACTAACGAGACTTTATTTAGATTGTCGGGAGATAGATTTTTTGAGTGTAGAGGAATCGTTAATTTTAATTACCATCTCTTCATTGTTGGGCGTTGTGGGGTCTTGGGGGGTTTTGAAAACCCAATTAAATCGATTGAAACCGGAATAAACTATGTTGCTGAGGTGTTTAGTGTTGGCATTGGGCGCAGAAAACAGTTGCTCGATTACTTTGTCTGATTAAAATCAGAGTATGACCACAGCGAGTGCAGGGTTTATTATGACGGCCATACACATTAAGTTCTTGTTTAAAGTAGCCTGGTTTTCCACTGCCACCGACAAAATCTTTTAAAGTCGTTCCGCCTTGTTCAATAGCGCGGGCTAGAATAATCTTTATAGCATTCTGAAGTGTTTGGTATCGTGTTAAGGATATGCGGCCAGCTTGTCGTTTTGGATGTATTCCAGCGGTAAAAAGGGCCTCATTAGCATAAATATTACCGACACCCACAACAATATGTGGGTCCATAATAAAGCTTTTGATAGATCGCTTTGAATTTCTTGAGAGTAGATAAAGATAATGACCGGTGAAATTATCCGCAAAAGGTTCGGGACCTAGATTATTAAGTAATTTATGTTCTTCAGGTGCTTGATTGGTCCATAAAATGCAGCCAAATCGTCGTGGATCATTGAAACGGAGGTGAAGATTATTAGCGAGATGAAAGTCAACATGGTCATGTTTTTTTAACGGCGTTTCGGGTTGGACAATTTGTAAGTTACCTGACATACCTAAGTGGATGATTGTTGTTCCCGCTGAGCTGTTCAGTAATAGATATTTTGCTCTTCTTTCGACGGACTGAATTATTTGATTTTTAAAGGTAGTGGTTAAGTTATCGCTGATCGGCCAACGTAGTTGTTTTTGGCGAATGGTAATATCAGTAACTTCAATACCTGTGAGATAGGGTTCAATACCACGACGCGTTGTCTCAACTTCCGGCAATTCAGGCATGATGATATTATTTTGTTAGTGGTGTTGTCGTAATTCATTTAGCAGCAGTCCAACGCCATTTTGGATTGTTCCTCGTTGTAAAAGAAACTTCCAGCGGCGACCACCACATTGGCGCCATAATAAGGCTGAGCGAATTCCGGCTAATAAAAGGCTTCTGATTTTATGGATATTTTCGATGTTTGAGAGGTGGTTTTGCTCACCATTGACCAAAATTCGGGGGTTAAGAGTGCTGACAGTAGTGTGATAAAGGTCGCCCAGAGTCGTTAAAACCGTGTTATGAGTTGTTCCAAGTTCTTCAGCCTGTGATTGTGACAACTCAATACCCGATCGAATATCTGAAAGCATCGGAGTGTTTTTGCTGAGTTGTTTTTCTAGGAAAATAATTGAAGCGGCATAACGGCCCTGTTCAGAGTCCGGTGGTTCTGCGCCAGTGAGTTGGCGTTGTAATTGATTGAGACCAGAGGAAATACCGGTTAACCCTCCGTAGATATCTTCAACATTTTTGGCATCTATTTTAAGGATACTGGCAATACTACTTTCAAAAGGCGTTTGTTCAGCCATACCAGTAGTAGCAATTTTTTTAACTTGGTAGACGGCTTGAGTAAGTCCTGCTAAAGCGATAACTTGGTTTCTGGTCGTGTTCAGAGGCATAATAAGTTTTTTTAATTGAAAGGTTATTGTTTTAAATCTGGGTTAATTGTTAGATGGCCTTGTCGTTTCCAACCTTTTATGCCATTTTTGAGATGACTTATTCTATTCATATTCAGGTTAGTGCTCAATAGTTTGGCCACTATTTTGGACCGGTTACCGCTGGCGCAGACTAAAATAATGGCTGTATCTTTAGTCTTTTGGAGTTGGGCCAATTTCGAAAGCCAGTCGGCAAGGTCATAATGGCCATTATGGTCGAAAAAGGTGAGGAGTTTACTATTGGCGATGACCCCCTCTTTTGACCATTCTTCGGGTCTTCGGATATCTACGATAAGGACTGAGGGACTATTTAATGTTTTAAATTCACTGCTGCTGAGTTCTTTAAATTCAGCAGCAGTGCAAGGAATATATACGTTTGCTAGTAAGAAGAGAGTCCAAGTTACTTTTAAAAGGCTGCTAAAACGCATCAAGAGTCTGTCCGTAATTTTTTTAAGGAGGAGGCTTTAGGAAATACATTTTACTCTTTTGCGAAGGATGTACAATGTTAG
>CAZEVO010000007.1:8123-38521 GCA_964515235.1 uncultured Methylococcaceae bacterium
GATGGATAATTTAGTAGGCAAATCATTAATCAGAGAGGATGGATAGATGGTTGAATTAATAGTTTTTAAAGTGATAGGTATGAAATGTGGTGGTTGTGAAAAGGCAGTTGAAGAGAAGTTAGCGCAAATAGAAGGTGTCGTTACAGTTAACGCTTCGCATCAAACTGATGAGGTGAAAATTCACTTTGACACTGAAAAGCTGAAACCAGCCCAACTCCAGAAATGTTTGGCCGAATTAGATTATCAATCGACCATCTTGGGAGGTTAGCGAATGAAACAGGAGCAGGTTTTTCGATTTTCAGTTCAAGGACTACGTTGTGCTGGTTGTGTCAGTAGTCTTGAGAGTGCATTGCATAATACGGACGGTATTGACAGCGCCACGGTTAATTATGCAGAGCAGGTCGCACAGGTTCGAAGTGACGGGAGTCCTGAAAGTATAATTGCTGCTATCGTTGAAGCAGGGTATGGCGCTGAATTAATACTAAATAATAATCCACTTGATGAAACGGTTACGCAAGAGCAACAGGAGTTTCGGCATTTAGTAGATAAGGCGGTGATACCTGCTATTTTTGCTTTACCGTTGGTGATTTATGAACAGGTCAATGGATTACCTGATATTGTTTCATGGTCTGGGCGGTTGTTTTGGTTGTTAATAGCGGGAATAACTTTTGGGTGCTTGATTTATTCTGGTAAGCACTTTTATTTAGGGGCTTATCGTTCATGGCAACATCGGCAAGCGAATATGGACACCTTGGTGGCATTAGGAACAGGCTCTTCTTGGCTTTATTCTGTCGCTGTTCTAGTCTTAGGCGACAGACTCCCTCATTTGGCGCAACATGCATATTTTGAAGCGGCCTTATTTATTCTGATTTTCTTGAATTTAGGTGCCGCGATCGAAATTCTGGCGCGAGGAAAGACTTCGAGTGCCATCAGGCAATTAATTAACTTGCAGCCCAAAACAGCGCGGCTTGTTCGTCAAGGTGTAGAGCAAGATGTAATGATCGGGGATGTCCTTGTTGGTGATCTAATTAGGGTGCGTCCTGGTGAAAAGATTGCTGTGGATGGGAGGGTTGTGGATGGTCTTGGTGTTGTGGATGAATCAATGTTAACTGGAGAGGCAATGCCGGTTGAAAAAAATATTGAGTCAATAGTTAAAGCGGGAACCTTGAATACCCAAGGTAGTTTTTTATTTCAGGCAGAACGGATCGGTCAAGATACTTTATTGGCGCAAGTAGTAGAGACAGTATTACAGGCGCAAGGAGCTAAGCCAGCGATTGCCCGGTTAGCCGATAAAATTGCAGCAGTGTTTGTTCCAGTTGTTGTCGTGATTGCAATGACCGTCTTTGCGCTCTGGTTTTATTTCGGGCCACAGCCAGCTTTAGGCTATGGATTTGTCACGGCGATGACTGTTTTGGTTATTGCTTGCCCTTGTGCATTAGGACTGGCAACACCAATTTCAATAATGGTTGCCGTCGGCCGAGCAGCACAAATGGGTGTTCTTATCAGGAATGGACAGGCGTTGCAGACAGCGGGGCAAATATCTTGTGTGGTATTTGATAAAACAGGGACTATTACTGAAGGTCGTCCAGCGGTGGTTGAAATCAAGGCCTTTAATGATTTTACTCAGAACCAAGTTTTGCAATGGGCTGCGAGTTTAGAACTAGGATCTGAACATGTGTTAGCTGGGGCAGTGTTACGAGCAGTTAAAGAAAAAGGACTGAATACATTAACCGTAACGGAGTTTGATATGCGCCTTGGTTTGGGTGTAACAGGATTGATTGGTCATCAGCGCGTTGCATTGGGTAATCAAGCATTGATGGATGCGTTAGCGCTTGATGTTAGTGCTTATAGCGATGTATTACAGCACAGTTATGCACAAGGTCATACCACGATGATTTTAGCGGTCGATGAGGAAGTTGTCGGTTTTTTAGGTGTGTCTGATCCGGTCAAAAAAGATTCAGAAGAAGCGGTAAATTATTTACATGATTTAGGTATCCAAATGATGATGTTAACTGGAGATCATGAAATAACCGCCCAAGTTGTAGCCAAAGAGGTAGGGATAGATAGCTTCCGAGCACAGTGCTTGCCGGGAGATAAATTAACTATTATCAAAGAACTACAATCAGCGGGAGAAGTCGTTGCGATGGTTGGTGATGGGATTAATGATGCCCCTGCTTTGATGCAGGCAGATGTGGGTATTGCAATAGGGTCAGGGACTGATATTGCAATTGAGAGCGCTGATTTTATTATAATAGATGGCTCATTGGTTAAAATAAATCAGTCAATTGGCTTATCGAAAGCAGCGTTGATAAATATTAAACAAAACTTGTGGGGTGCTTTTATTTATAACGCGCTAAGTATTCCGATTGCTGCAGGAGTACTTTACCCTGCTTTTGGTTTTTTATTGAGTCCGGTTGTTGCGAGTGCGGCGATGGCTGCTTCATCTTTAACAGTTGTAGCGAATGCTAATCGACTGCGTTGGGCAAAGTTAACGATTAAAGGTATTGGTTAAGCGATTGAGTGAATGGGTTTTTGGTAGATGGATCAGTTATCAGTAGTTAAAAATACAGTTCGACTAGAGGCTTATGAGAAGCGTAACAATCAAATTGATAAGGATTATTTGAGTCAGTTGATTTGTCAGAAAATTATTGATCAGCCGAGTTATCAGTCTGCCAAGACAGTGATGTGGTATGTGGATTGTCGTTCTGAGGTTAGAACGCAAACTTGTTTAAAACGGGAATTAAAACAAGGGCGACGCATTGTCATCCCTTATTGTACCCAAGATGATTATGGATATAATCAGTTGGGGTTATGGCGCCTGCATGACTTTTCTGAATTAGTGAGTGGCCGTTGGGGTATTTTAGAGCCACCGAAGATGCGTTGGAGTGAGCCTGAAAAACAAGTAAGCGTTGAAGAATTAGAGGTGGTTATAGTGCCGGGAGTAGGGTTTGATCGTTGTGGAGGTCGGTTAGGTAATGGACAGGGCTATTATGATAATTTCTTGAAGCAGATTGGGGGCAATACCCTTCTTCAGGGAGTTTGTTTTGAGTCGCAACTCTTTGACCGTATTCCTATGGCAGAGACAGATGTACCGATGGATTTTATTTTTACCCAATCGGCTATTTATAGTCGGGAGTCATTACTCTAGTGAAGCAGAATGATATCAAAGAGATTCCTCAATCAACTCCCGCTTTTTTGATTGATAAGGGTCAGGTTAGTCAGACGCTTCAATATTTACGGATTTTGAAGGAAAAAAGTCAGTGCAAGGTTCTATTTTCAGTTAAGTCTTTACCATTAACAGCAGTTATGGAACAAACCTTAACCGTTGTCGATGGTTTTTCGGTGAGCTCATTATTTGAATTACGTTTAGCGGATGAAGTCGCTTCCAAGGGTTCTGACCTGCATGTAACGACACCCGGTTTAAAAAAGACTGAGTTTGATGAGGTAGCGTCACTATCAACAGCGATTAGTTTTAATTCTTTAGAACAATACCAACAATTTATACCTTCTTTAAAAAAGGATTTTTCACCGGGACTCAGAATAAATCCAGAACTTTCTTTTGTAGAAGATGACCGCTATGATCCGTGTCGGACATTCTCAAAACTAGGGGTTCCCTTAAGCCAGTTATCAGGGCAACTCCCGAAAACTATCGAAGGGCTTCATTTTCACACGCTGTTTGGCAGTCATTATTTTCAGCCATTAGAACAAACGATGGCAAAAATAGAAGCGCAGTTGAGTTCTTCATTACGATCATTGCAGTGGCTTAATTTAGGAGGTGGTTATTTGTTTGATTCTGAGCAGGCACTCACCCCGTTGATCGCCCTGATTGTTAAACTGAAACAACAATATGCTTTAGACGTTTTTATTGAACCTGGAAATGGTATTGTGGGATCAGCAGGATTTTTAGTGGCTACCGTTATTGATTGTTTTTTACGCGAAGGCAAGGTTGTGGCGGTATTAGATACGTCAATAAACCATAACCCCGAGGTTTTTGAATACCAAAGAAAACCATTGTTAATTGAAGATTCTTTAACGGGAAAGCACCGTGCTATTTTGGTGGGGTGTACTTGTTTGGCGGGTGATATCTTTGGTGAATATTGTTTTAATAAGCCAGTTGCAATCGGTGACCGGGTTACTTTTAGCCATGTTGGAGCCTATAGCTTGATTAAGGCAAATCGTTTTAATGGCTATAACTTTCCAGATATTTATACTTTTGATAATTCAACAGTAGATAAAATTAAAACTTATGATTATTCGCACTATCGTGCGCAGTGGTTAACCTAGAGGAATAGTAATGAAAGCATTAGTAATGACAAATGTCGGCACCCCAGAGGTTTTGCAAATACAAGAGATTGATGAACCAGTGATTAGCCAACCCTCGGAGGTTAAAATAAAATTATATGCTGCTGGTGTGAACCCCATTGATACTAAGATTAGACGTGGGGGGTTATTACAAGGTGAACGTTTTCCCGTTGTTTTGGGTTGCGATGGGGCTGGTGAAATCATTGAGATAGGATCTGGTGTCAGTCGTTATAAACCGGGTGATAAGGTTTGGTTTTGTCATGGGGGACTCGGTTTAGAACAAGGTAATTATGCACCTTTTAATGTGATTGACGAAAGGTGGGTAGCGGCAATGCCAAGCAATGCCCGTTTTGTTGAGGCTGCAGCGGCACCATTGGTATTAATTACTGCCTGGGGAGCTCTTTATAATCGTGGTCGATTACAGAAAGGTCAAACCGTCTTGATCCATGGAGGAGCAGGTGGTGTAGGCCATGTCGCTATACAATTAGCGAAATTAAAAGGCGCAAGAGTTATCACTACAGTTTCAAGTCATGAGAAGGCGCAATTTGTTAAGAATTTGGGTGCTGATGAGGTTATTATTTATCCTGCTGAAGATGTGCTGGGCCGGTTATTAGCATTAACGTCGGGGCAAGGTGCTGATTTAGTCTTTGATACGGTGGGCCGAGATATGTTTTTGTCATCCATTCCTATGACGGCACACTTTGGTACGTTAGTTTCTATTTTAGACCCAGGCCATTTTGATTTTCAGGAAGTCAGAATGCGTAACCTCAGCCTTGCTTTTGAGTTGATGCTAACGCCGATGTTAAGAGGTTTGTCAAAAGCGCGTGACGAGCATATTGCTATTTTACAACAATGTGCTGAGTTTATGGAGTTAGGTCAGTTAGTTATTGAGGTCGGTGAGGTTTTTTCTTTAGTAAACGGTGCAGATGCGCATGTGATTATTGAGGAAGGCCATACACAAGGAAAAGTTGTTTTAACGATGTAACCAGAGCGTAATGAAATGATGTGATGGTGAGTTTTCATTCGTATTATTTAGTCGGCTTGTAAACAGGTGTGATGACGAAAAAAAGAAAATCTAGGAAGACGAAAAGGAGGACAGTGAAACGTCCTTTCTCAATGGTTTTTCAGTTAAAAAAAGCAGTTCTTTTTTTCATAATTGCATTTGGGTTTATTGGACTTTCTTATGTGGGTTATTTGGATTACATTGTTTGCAAACAATTTCAAGGGAAGCGTTGGTCGTTACCTGCCAAGGTTTTTGCAAGTCCGACAGAGTTGTTTGTTGGTAGCCATTTATCAGTTCAAGAGACTAGGCAACTACTTCAGCAATTACAGTATACCGAAGATAGGCTTTTAACCAAGGAAGGCTCGTTTTACAGAAAAGGGCAGTCAATTATCTTACGAACTAGAAGTTTTAAGTTTTGGGATAAGGCTGAAATTAGTAGGCAATTACGATTGGTTTTTAAAGACAATACCTTATTGTCTTTGGTTAACGTACAAAGTGGGCGTCAATTGGCAATTGTGCGATTAGATCCAGCTTTGATTGGTAGTTTTTACCCGATGTTGAAAGAGGATCGAAGGCTAATAGATTTAAATCAGGTTCCTCAGGCTCTAATCGATGGATTAATTGCGACCGAAGATAGAGGGTTTTATGAACATTATGGTATCTCGTTAAAGGCGATTGTGCGAGCGTTTTGGGTTAATGTGAAAGCAGGAGGTATTGTTCAAGGAGGTAGTACGTTAACACAGCAACTTGTTAAGAATTTTTTTCTCTCTCCTCAGCGTAGTTTATGGCGGAAATTTAATGAAGCATTAATGGCTATCATCTTAGAATTCCGGTTTGAAAAGAATGATATTCTTGAAGGTTATTTGAATGAGGTTTATTTAGGGCAGAATGGTGCTAGTGCAGTACATGGTTTTGGGTTAGCGAGTGAGTTTTATTTTTCAAAACCCTTAGGGGAATTAGAGCGGCATCAACTTGCAACACTCGTGGGTTTAGTTCGGGGGCCGATTTATTACAATCCAAAAAGGCATCCTGAAAGAATTATGAAGCGGCGTAATCTTGTTCTCGATGAGATGGCTAAACAAGGCTATATTACCGTTGCCGAGGCAACTTATTCTAAAAAACAAGGATTAACCGTGGTGCCTTTTAGGCGGCAAGCGATTAATCGGTATCCTGCTTTTTTGGAATTAGTCAGAAGACAATTAACACAAGAATATCGTGATGATGATTTAACATCAAATGGATTGAGAATCTTTACTACGATTGATGTTCGAGTGCAACAAAAGATGGAGCAAGTCATTGTTAAGAAACTGGAACAACTCGAATTACGTAAAGGAACTGATAACTTACAGTCTGCGGTAGTTGTAACGCAACCGGGTAGCGGAGAAATTATGGCTTTAAGTGGTGGGCGCAATGCTCATGTGGTTGGTTTTAATCGAGCCATGGATGCAATTCGCCCCATTGGATCACTGATTAAACCAGCCATATATCTAACAGCACTAGAGCAAGCGGATCGCTACAATATCACCACGTTATTGAGTGATCATCCGGTACAGTTAACTAGTCGAACAGGTTCGAGTTGGACGCCGAGAAATTATGATGGGCGTAGTCACGGTTACGTTCCATTACATACGGCCTTATCCCACTCCTATAATTTAGCCACAGTTCGTTTGGGTATGTCGGTGGGTATTGGGCATGTGGCTAAGACCTTGAGAGATTTAGGAGTAAAAAGGCCAATTAAACTTTATCCTTCTTTGTTATTAGGTGCGACTGCTTTTACGCCACTAGAAGTGAGTCAGATGTATTTGACTTTGGCTGGAGATGGCTTTGCTATGCCGTTACGAGCTATTCGATCGGTTATGTCTTCAGAAGGTAAGTCATTACAACGTTATCCTTATTCGGTTAGGCAAGCGCTTGATTCGGGAGCAACTTTTTTAACCAATACCTTGTTACAAGAAGTGATGACTGAAGGTACCGGTCGTTTAGCTTACAATAAAATATCCAAGTCATTTAACGTTGCTGGTAAAACAGGGACTACAAATGATTTGCGAGATAGTTGGTTTTCGGGTTTTAGTGGGGATTATTTAGTGACGGTTTGGTTGGGACGAGATGATAACAAGCCGACGGGATTAACCGGTGCAACTGGGGCATTGAGTCTGTGGACAGATTTGATGGTTCAAATTATGCGCCAACCCTTGCTCTTGAGCGCACCAGAGTCAATTGAGAAAGTTTGGGTCGATCCTGTTACACGGTTACGTGCTAATTCAGCATGTTCCGGTGCACAGGTTTGGCCTTATAAAAAAGGGTCTGCGCCTAAGGGTTTCTCGCCATGTGTAACAACCCCAGTTAATCAGGCGCATGAATGGTTAAATAAAATGATGGGTGATAATTAAATGGTTGTCTCTTTATTACAATGGTTGGATCGGAAATGAATAAGTTGATTTTAGGGTTAAGTATGAGTTTGTTTTCAATGGCTATTCTTGCCGGCAATAGCAATAAAGGTATTGAAGCCTTGCAGTTATTTTTTAATACCACAGAGTCTATGTCTGCAACATTCTTACAAACGAACTGGGATGAGCAAAATCAGATAACAGAACAGAGTGAAGGGGAATTTGTTTTATTAAAGCCTGATAGTTTTTTTTGGCATTATCAGCGTCCTTTTGTTCAGAAAATTGTAGCTAAGAATAATAAAGTTTGGTTTTATGATGTTGACTTGGAGCAAGTAACAGTTAAAAGAACGGATAAGTTAATTGGGTTTTCTCCTTTGTTGTTTCTGACCGGCGCGGTAGACTTGGAGCATGATTTTTCAGTCGAAATTGATTCAACTGATAGTACAGTGACCTGGTTGCATGTTATACCTAAAGCAGAGAATAGTAGTTTTGAATTTATAAGATTGGGTTTAGAGGAAGGGCAATTATTTGCGATGGAGTTTGGTGATAATTTTGGTCAAAAAACCCAGTTAAAATTTACCGGTATGGAAGTTAATAGTACAGTTGATCCATCGCTGTTTGCTTTTAAGATACCGGTGGGAGTCGATATTTTTGAGGAATAAATGAAATGGATAGGTCTCAGCCATTAGCCGAACGTATGCGACCTATTGAGGTTGGCGACTTTGTTGGTCAGAAGCATTTATTGCTGCCGGGTAAACCCTTATATGAGGCAATTAAATCCGGCCGTCTGCATTCTATGATTTTTTGGGGTGGACCCGGAACGGGAAAAACAACATTGGCGCGAATGATTGCAAGGCATTCTGATGCTCTTTTTATCCCTTTGTCAGCAGTATTAGCTGGAGTTAAAGATATTCGCTCGGCAGTGAACGAGGCGCAACAATTATTACGCAGTGAAAACAGGCGGACTATTTTATTTGTTGATGAAGTACACCGATTTAATAAGTCTCAGCAGGATGCTTTCTTGCCTCATGTGGAAGATGGAACGATTTTTTTTATTGGGGCAACTACTGAGAATCCATCGTTTTCATTAAATAATGCATTATTATCAAGGGCGCATGTTTATGTTCTTAATGCGCTGACTGAGGAAGATTTGATCAGTGTAATCAGGCAAGCATTAGATCATCAAGGCAAAGGGTTCGGGGGGCGTTTTAGTATAGATGAGATTGTAATCCAACAATTTGCTCAGGCAGCGGACGGGGATGCGCGACGAGCCTTGAATCTCTTGGCTATAGCAACTGAAATCGCTGAATCTCAAGAGGTCTCTGTGATTAATGCGGAGATCGCTCAGGAGGTCTTGTCGAGTGATGTGCGTCGATTTGATAATCAGGGAGAGGAGTTTTATAACCAAATTTCAGCCTTACATAAAGCCGTGCGTGGAAGCGCGCCTGATGCGGCACTTTATTGGTTATGTCGAATGTTAGACGGTGGTTGTGATCCTAGCTATTTGGCGAGACGGATTGTCCGAATTGCATCGGAAGATATTGGGAATGCCGACCCAAGAGCATTGCAGTTAGCAATGAATGCTTGGGATGCGCAGCAGCGCCTAGGCAGTCCGGAGGGGGAGTTGGTTTTAGCACAAGCAGTTATTTATATGGCATGCGCTGCAAAAAGTAATGCCGTTTATGTTGCTTATAAAGCTGCTATGCAAGCCGCTAAAAATAGTGGGTCACTGGCAGTCCCGTTACATTTAAGGAATGCACCCAGTAAGTTAATGGACTCGATAGGTTATGGGAAAGGATATCGTTATGCCCATAATGAGCCGGAAGGGTATGCGGCTGGTGAAAATTATTTTCCGGAGGAGCTTCTTGGTAGTAGTTTCTATACACCGGTTTCAAGAGGGCTTGAAATTAAAATTAATGAGAAATTAAACAACCTTAAGATCCTTGATCGTCAAGCTTTAAAAAAGAGTAAGTAAGTTTCTAAGTCAATTAACGCTTGGCTGTGTTTAGTCTTGGGTGGAAGTCCAAGAGAATATCGCATTCTTCTCGTTTAGATGGTAGAATACGGCGCAGATTTATGAAAATAGCTGATTTTTATAGTTAACTTCCCTCTAATGTAGATACCTATGGACTTAAAGTTTCTTGATTTTGAACAACCGATTGCTGAGCTGAACGCAAAAATTGAAGAATTGCGTAATGTTAAATTTGATGACGATATTGACATTGAAGATACTTTAAAGCAATTAGAGAGTAAGAATCAGGAACTGACAGAGTCCATTTACTCCAAATTATCAGATTGGCAGATATCTCAGGTATCACGTCATCCAGGACGACCTTATACGCTCGATTATATTGAGCATATGTTTACTGATTTTTGTGAGCTTCATGGTGATCGTGCCTTTGCTGATGATCCTGCTATTGTTTGTGGCTTAGCTAAATTAGAGGGTCAAGCAATTATGATTATTGGCCATCAAAAAGGGCGAGATACCAAGGAAAAAATTTATCGAAACTTTGGAATGCCTAAGCCAGAGGGTTATCGCAAGGCGTTACGAATGATGAAGTTGGCAGAACGATTTAATTTGCCGGTGATCTGTTTGATTGATACGCCAGGTGCGTATCCGGGTATTGGGGCTGAAGAACGCGGTCAAAGTGAAGCCATTGCCCGAAACTTATTTGAGATGGCGCGCATTAAAACACCAATAATTTGTACGATTATTGGCGAGGGCGGTTCTGGGGGTGCACTGGCGATTGGTGTCGGTGATCGGCTGCTTATGTTGGAGTACAGTACTTATTCGGTGATTTCTCCAGAGGGTTGTGCCTCTATCTTGTGGAAGAGTTCCGAGAAAGCAGAACTTGCTGCCGAGGCAATGGGCATTGTTTCTGATCGCGTGAGAGAGGCGGGGCTTTTGGATGAGGTTGTTCGTGAGCCGTTAGGCGGTGGTCATCGTGATTTTCAACAAGTTGCTAGTAATTTAAAAATAGCTTTGTTGAGGCATTTACAGTTTTTACGTGAAGAATCTATTGATGAATTATTAGAGAAGCGCTATCAAAGAATTATGGGATTTGGTGCGTTTTCTGATGAGGACTAATTCCTTTTTTCTCGTGGCAGTTGTTTGTTAACGTATCTTCTGAGTTGAATTTTTTGGTTCTTGGGATGACTTAGTGCTTCCGAGTTTAAGCGTTATGATAAATCAGTGCTTATGGTTTTTTTCAATTTGAAAGGTTGTTGAGGGTGTTAACCCCCGAAGTACTATTTCGAATTTTACAGCGTTACTGGCAAGGGGAAAAAGTTTTTGTCGCCTATAGTGGCGGATGTGATTCCCATGTTTTATTGCATCTATGTGTGCAGATTCCTGCATTATCTGAATCGATTACAGCCGTTTATATTGACCATGGGTTACAGGAATGTTCATCAGGCTGGGGTGAGCATTGTCAGCAGATTGCTGGCCAACTAGGGGTTAAATTTAAAAAAATTTCTTTAACGTTGTTACCTGTTCCAGGTGAAAGTCCTGAGGCAGTTGCGCGAGACGCACGCTATCAGGCCATAGCGTCATTGTTAGCGCCAGACGACCTTGTTTTAACCGCCCATCACCAAGAAGATCAATATGAAACAATTTTATTGAAAATGTTTAGAGGTGCTGGGTTGCTCGGGTTATCAGGGATTTCAGAGCATTCTAATTTAGGGGTGGGACAATTAATTAGACCTCTGATAGGGGTCAGCAAAAAATCGATTAACGATTATGCGATAGGCAATCAACTTAAGTTCATTCAGGATCCCAGTAATGCTTGTGTTGATTTTGATAGAAACTATTTGCGTAATATTATTACTCCGTTGTTAAAAGAGCGTTGGCCATCTGTGGATTCCACAGTAAGCCGTGCTGGGCGTCATTGCCATCAAGGGAATGTGTTGATTTCTGAATTGATTGATCCTGTCTTTATGCAGGTGTTTTGTCAGCAAGATCAGACGCTATCCGTTAATTTACTAAATGGCTTAACTCCCTATGTTCAGGCGATGGTTATTCGTTCTTGGTTTAAGTGGCGGGAATTGGAAATGCCTTCTGAGCGGTCAATTAATTTATTACTAAGAGAGGTGTTAGTTGCGAGTAAAGACCGTAGCCCAGAGTTAATCATTGGTGATTATTGTGTTCGCCGGTTTCAAGATAAGTTGTATTTATTAAAAGTCTTGTTGCCGGTGGATTTGGATTTTGAACAACGATGGCCGCATGGGAAAGATATTTTAATATTAAAGAATAATGGAAAGTTAGAGCGGATTGGTCTAGAAGAAAGGGCGGATGCGTGGGGTTTTTGGGAGCAATATAAAGTAACTGTTCGTTATCGACAAGGCGGGGAAAGGATTAGTCTACCGGGGCGTACAGGGACGCATTTAGTAAAGAAATTATTTCAGGAAGCTAAGGTTCCGCCATGGTTGCGGTCTCGGATGCCGTTTATTTTTTTTGATGAACAGTTAGCTGCTGTTGGAGATAAATGGGTTGCAGATGCATTTTACGAAATCTCAGAGGCTCATAAATTACAGTTTAAATGGACTTTAGCAACCAATAACAGGAAAGAGAATGACGAAAAGGCGAATAACAATTAAAATAGGCTTATAAATAAAACTTTGTTATCGTGAGATAATCAGGTATTAAGTTAAGTCGATTCGATAAATCAGAGAGAAAGTCCTACTATTTTATGACTAAATTTATTTTTATAACGGGTGGTGTTGTTTCATCGCTGGGAAAAGGTATTGCCGCGTCTTCATTGGCTGCTATTCTTGAAGCACGAGGGCTGAATATTACCATGATCAAATTAGACCCTTATATTAATGTTGATCCAGGGACGATGAGTCCTTTTCAACACGGGGAAGTTTTTGTTACTGAGGACGGTGCGGAAACTGACCTGGACCTTGGGCATTATGAACGATTTATTGATTCACAAATGCTTCAGCGTAATAATTTCACGACCGGACAGATTTATGAAAATGTTATTCGTAAAGAGCGTAAAGGAGATTATTTAGGCGCAACTGTTCAAGTTATTCCGCATATTACGGATGAAATTAAACAACAAATATTAACCGGTTCTAAAGGGGCTGATGTGGCCTTGGTTGAAATTGGGGGAACCGTAGGGGATATTGAGTCATTGCCGTTTTTGGAGGCAATTCGGCAAATGCGTGTTGAACTAGGTGAAACGGAGACGTTATTTATTCATTTAACATTGATCCCTTTTATTCGCTCTGCAGGTGAAGTAAAAACTAAACCAACACAACATTCAGTTAAAGAATTGCGGTCTATAGGGATTCAGCCTGATATCTTGCTTTGTCGCTCGGAGCAAAATATTTCAGATGCTGACCGAAAGAAAATTGGTTTGTTTACTAATGTTTCAGAGCGAGCAGTTATCTCAGCCATTGATGCTGATTCTATTTATCGAATTCCTATGCTACTTCATGAGCAAGGCCTTGATGAAATTGTGGTTGAGAAATTAGATTTAATTGTTCCGCCTGCTGATTTAAGCCAGTGGAGACGTGTTGTTGCGGCTTTAGAGGACAGTAAGAATGAGGTTACCATTGCTATTGTCGGCAAGTATGTCGACCATTTGGATGCTTATAAGTCGTTGAATGAAGCATTAGTTCATGCTGGGATTCATACCCGAAACCGGGTGGTTCTTGACTATATTGATTCGGAGATTATACAAGATGATTGTTTAGAATCTTTGTCTGGAGTTGATGCTATTTTGGTTCCTGGCGGCTTTGGTGAACGTGGAATTGAAGGAAAGGTGGCAACGGTTAAATATGCCCGAGAAAACAACATCCCTTATTTTGGCATTTGTTTAGGGATGCAAGTTGCCGTGATTGAATATGCCCGAAATGTTGTTGGCTTAGAAAATGCCCACAGTACTGAGTTTGTGGAAGGTACGGAAGACCCTGTAATTGGATTGATCACTGAGTGGATGGATGAGTCGGGGCGTCGAGAAGTTCGAGCTAATGACGCCGATTTAGGCGGGACTATGCGTTTAGGCGGGCAAAAATGTCAATTGGAAAACGATACTTTAGCGCATCGTCTTTATCAACAGAATGTTATCAGTGAGAGACATCGGCACCGTTACGAATTTAATAATCATTATTTATCGGCACTGGCAGAAAAAGGCATGATCTTTTCTGGTAAGTCGATTGATGGTCAATTAGTTGAAATGATTGAAATCCCTGATCACCCTTGGTTTTTAGCGTGTCAGTTTCATCCGGAATTCACCTCAACCCCTAGAGGTGGACATCCGGTTTTTTCGGGGTTTGTTGCAGCAGCTGCTCTCTATAAAAAGACAAAGGAGTCTATGGAATGAAATTGTGTGGTTTTGAGGCGGGCTTAGATCAGCCTTTTTTTCTGATTGCCGGCCCATGTGTTATTGAGAGTGAGCAATTAGCTATTGATACAGCCGGTCAACTGAAAGAACTAACGAGAGAATTGAAAATCCCGTTTATTTACAAGTCATCTTTTGATAAGGCGAATCGCTCTTCTCATAAGAGTTTTCGTGGTTTAGGTATTGAGAAGGGGCTTCAAATTCTAGATAAAGTTAAACAAGAGTTTGATGTTCCGGTATTAACGGATATCCATGAGGATACCCCTTTAGGTGAAGTAGCTAGTGTTGTTGATGTAATGCAAACGCCGGCTTTTCTTTGTAGACAAACCGGGTTTATTCAGCGTGTAGCTGAGCAAGGGAAGCCAGTTAATATCAAGAAAGGACAGTTTTTGGCACCCTGGGATATGGTTCATGTAGTTAATAAAGCAAAAGCGACAGGTAATGAGCAGATCATGGTTTGTGAGCGAGGTGCTTCTTTTGGGTATAATAATCTAGTCTCAGATATGCGGTCGTTGGCAGCCATGAGAGAAACAGATTGCCCTGTTGTTTTTGATGCGACACACTCAGTGCAATTGCCGGGCGGACAAGGTACCTGCTCGGGTGGACAAAGAGAGTTTGTACCTGTTTTGGCTAGGGCCGCAATGGCTGTTGGTATTGCGGGTATTTTTATGGAAACACACCCTGATCCAGATCAGGCAAAAAGTGATGGGCCAAATGCTTGGCCTCTCGACAGAATGAAAGAATTGTTAGAAATTTTATTAATACTCGATCAAACGGTTAAATCCAATCGTCTGATAGAAACAACTTTATAGGTAATGAAAATGGCTGAAATTGTAGATGTTCGTGCAAGAGAAATTCTAGACTCAAGAGGTAATCCTACCATTGAGGCTGATGTGGTTCTAGCTTCGGGAGTGGAAGGCAGCGCTATGGTTCCTTCAGGTGCTTCAACAGGGGAAAGAGAAGCTATTGAATTACGTGATGGTGATAAAACACGTTATATGGGTAAGGGTGTACTAAATGCAGTAGAGAACACACGTACTGAAATTCGTTCAGCAGTGATAGGTTTGGATGCTGCTGATCAGACTTTACTTGATAAGACGATGATTGATTTAGATGGCACAGACACGAAAGGTCGATTAGGTGCAAATGCGACCTTGGCTGTTTCTATGGCTGCAGCAGATGCTGCAGCAAAAGAGCAAGGGGAGCCACTTTATCAATATATGAATAATGACGGAAAGTTTATCTTGCCGGTACCGATGATGAATATTATTAATGGCGGGTCTCATGCTGACAATAGTGTTGATTTGCAGGAGTTCATGATTTTACCTGTGGGTGCACCTAGCTTTACCGAAGCAATACGTTATGGGGCTGAAGTTTTTCATACCCTTAAAAAGGTTTTGACCGAGCAGGGTATGACGACAACAGTAGGTGATGAAGGGGGGTTTGCGCCTAACTTACCATCGAATGAGGCAGCAATTGGGGTTATTCTTCAAGCTATTGAGCAGGCAGGGTACCGACCTGGAGAAGATATTTATTTAGGTCTTGATGCGGCAAGTTCTGAGTATTTTGTTAATGATCGTTATGTTTTAGCATCTGAAAATAAACGATTTGATTCTGAAGGCATGACAGACTTCTTAGCAGATTGGGTGAATAAATATCCAATTATCAGCATTGAAGATGGCTTAGATGAGAATGATTGGGATGGCTGGAAGTATTTAACAGAGCAGTTAGGTGGCAAAATTCAATTGGTAGGGGATGACTTATTTGTTACTAATCCATCTATTTTGAAGGAAGGTATTGATAAACAAATAGCAAATTCAATCCTTATTAAAGTAAATCAAATTGGTACTTTAACTGAAACGTTTGAAGCGATTGCAATGGCTAAAGCAGCTAATTATTCTGCAGTAGTCTCTCATCGATCAGGTGAAACGGAAGATGTCACGATAGCTGATCTAGTTGTTGCCACAGGTACGGGGCAAATTAAAACTGGATCTTTAAGTCGATCTGATCGTATCGCTAAATATAATAGACTAATGAAAATAGAAGAGCAATTAGGTGCTAAAGCACATTATGCTGGGAAAAGTGCTTTTAGAATGTTGGCTTAATTTAGATTGGTAGAGTTAAACCCAAACTGTGCGTATTTTGTTGGGAGGCGTTGTTTTGTTAACCGTGATGTTACAGTACCGATTAATTTTCGGTGAAGGTGGTTTGCAGCAAGTGAGTGACTATCAACAGCAGATTACTGTTCTGAACCAACAAGATTTACTTAAGAAAGAGCGAAATGAGCGTATCTATCGTGAGGTTCTGGGTTTAAGAAAAGGAGACGAGGCGCTTGAAGAGAGAGCTCGTAATGAATTGGGTATGATTGGAAAGAATGAAACCTTTTATCAATACCTTCAACCGGAGTCTACTCAAGTAAAAGACCGTCATTAATCGTTTATTTTTGATGGTCTTTTACTTCATTCTTTTTTTTAATCGGTATCGGTAATTTTTTGTGGATAGCAGGGTTGTCTTTTTTCCTAATATTTATTTTAGGATATTGAGTATTTATGAGTGAGTCAGAGAAGTTTTGGGGAGTTGTTCCGGCCGCCGGAGTAGGTAAAAGGATGCAATCGGATCGGCCGAAACAATACTTAATGCTTGGTGATAAAACGGTTATAGAACAAACTTTATTTCAATTACTAGAGGCAGATTGTTTTGAAGCTATTGCCGTGGCAATCTCATCAGAAGATCCTTATTGGCCGACATTGTCTTGTTCGAGTCAGGAAAATATTATTCGTGCAGAGGGCGGTCTCGAGCGAGCTGACTCTGTGTTATCAGCTTTAAATGCTTTGAATGAAAAGGCAGATGATAATGACTGGGTGTTGGTTCATGATGCGGCAAGACCATGTCTAAAGGTATCCGATATTCATGGCTTGATTGAAACTCTACAGCATGAAGATGTAGGCGGAATTCTAGCTTTACCATCTCACGATACCTTAAAGAATGTTACTCAAGGGAAGATTGTAGATTCAGTTGATAGGAATAAAATCTGGCGCGCTCTAACGCCACAAATGTTTCGTTATGGTGCATTAAAGAATGTTTTACAACTAGCGGCTAATCAAGGTCAAGTCGTCACAGATGAGGCTAGTGCATTTGAATTAAATGGGTTTCAACCTAAAATTGTTGAAGGGCAACCCGGGAATATAAAAATCACCCGGCCGGAAGACTTGAGATTGGCAAAATTTTATTTGGAGCAAGAATGATACGAATTGGGCAAGGCTACGACGTTCATCGTTTTCAAGAGGAAGGTGATGTTATTTTAGGTGGTGTAACCATTGATTATGACAAGGGTATAGCTGCACATTCAGATGGTGATGTTGTTCTTCATGCCCTATCTGATGCGTTATTAGGGGCTGTAGCTTTAGGTGATATCGGACATCATTTTCCAGATACTGACTCTTCATTTAAGGGTGCGAATAGTCGGGTTTTATTGCGGCATGTGTATAGTCTTGTTGAAGAAAAGGGCTATAATTTAGTGAATGCAGATATTACTATTATTGCACAAGCGCCCAAAATGGCGCCCCATATTGATGGTATGAGAAATCACATTGCGAGTGACCTAAGCGTAGCTGCAGATTGCATTAATGTGAAAGCAACGACCACAGAAGAACTTGGCTTCGAGGGTCGTAGAGAAGGAATTGCAGTTCAAGCCATAGTTTTGGTGAGTGATGGGTTGTCCTAATTACGTGAATTAAAGTGTTGTTTGTATTGAGTACTGACTTTTTTCTCATCAAGTAGGATTATAGTGATAACGCTTCCAGACTGGCCTACAACCTATGGTGGTCCACAAGGTTCAGGTTTTATTCGTCAATTTCCAGAAGATTTTAAGGTTGAGGAGGTTTTACCTTTTACACCGAGTGGAGAAGGCGAGCATATATTTCTTTTTATTGAAAAACGAGGAGAAAATACTGATTATGTTGCTCGAAAATTGGCGAAATTTGCCGGTGTTTTGAGTAGAGATATTGGTTATGCTGGCTTAAAAGACCGACAAGCAGTAACCCGCCAATGGTTCAGCATTTGGCTGCCTGGAAAAACGATGCCCGAGTGGCAATACTGGGATGAAGAAAACATTATCTTGAGTAAGATAACTAGGCATCATAAAAAGCTAAAGCGAGGCGTCTTAACGGGTAATAAATTTAGTTTAATAATCCGTCAATGGGAAGGGGATATTGAGAAAACAGAGCAATTGCTAACGACGATTGCTAAAGCAGGGATTGCAAATTATTATGGACCACAACGTTTTGGTCATGATGGCAAGAATATTGAAAAAGCACAGCTTTTATTTCAAGGTAAGTCATTTAATAGAAATCAACGAAGTCTTTATTTGTCAGCGACCCGGTCATTTCTTTTTAATGGTCTTTTAGCACGTCGAGTTGAGTTGAATAACTGGAATCAAATTGTATTAGGTGATGTGTTGCAATTTGATGGTTCAAATAGTTTATTCCAAACCGATACGATTAACAAAAATATGGCAGTGCGCGTTGCGGACTTAGAGGTTCATCCAACGGGGAGTTTATGGGGGCGTGGCGAGGTGTTAGTACAGGCTGAATCATGGCGTATTGAACAGACAATATTAAGCCAGAATATTGAGTTCAAAGAAGGGCTAGAGGCAATGGGTCTACAGTTAGGACGCAGAGCATTCAGAGTCCGAGTCAAAGAGTTAAGTTGGAGTTTTTTTGATGAAAAAACATTAACGTTGTCTTTTTTCTTACCGGCAGGTAGTTATGCGACAGCACTGTTAAAAGAAATTATGGTTGTCAGGAACTAATATGGACTTTATGCAGGCGTTTGCATTAGCCTTTTTACAAGGTTTGACGGAGTTTTTACCGGTATCTAGTTCAGCACATCTTATTTTACTGCCGGTTATTTTTGATTGGGACGATCAAGGGCAAGCCTTTGATGTTGCGGTACATATCGGGACTTTGTTTGCTGTTGTGAGTTTTTATCGAAAAGATATTGTGAGCTTAGTAGATGCATGGTTTGTATCCGTGATGAAAAAGCAAAACTCACAAGAGTCCAGGCTCGCGTGGGCGGTGATTCTAGGAACTATCCCGGTTGGGTTAGTCGGGATTTCTATTTCTGAACAGGTAGAGCAATTATTACGCTCACCAGTGGTGATCGCATTTGCAACGATTATTTTTGCAGTTTTATTAGGCTGGTCGAGTCGACAAGCGACAGAGAGGCGTGTATCAGTTACGCTGAAGGATGCGTTGATTGTGGGATCTTTTCAGGCCCTTGCGTTAATTCCGGGAACATCTCGTTCAGGTATTACCATCACAGCAGGGCTATTGTTAGGGCTTACTCGTCATCAAGCGGCACGATTTTCGTTTTTATTATCTATCCCCGTTATTGTTTTAGCAGGGTTACTGAAAAGCCTAGAACTCTATTATTCATCGGTGCCGGTGGTGTGGGAGTTTATGTTGGTGGGTGTGGTAGTTTCGGCCCTAGTTGCTTATTTATCTATTAGCTGGTTTTTGATATTTTTAGAAAAGGTGGGAGTTATGCCTTTTATTTGGTACCGAATTATTTTAGGGATGGTGCTATTGGCCGTATTTATTGATTAAGTTGAGTAAAACATAAACCGCACCGGAGCCACCTGCATGAGGCGGGGCGGAGCAAAAAGCCAGTACATGGTTGTGTTGTCTTAACCATTGGTTGAGACTATTTTTGAGAATGGGTTTTTGGTTAGGAGATCGGTAACCTTTGCCATGGATAATATGAATGCAACGGTAATGTTCCGAAATACAGTCGTTGAGAAATTGCGTGAGGTGATTCTTAGCTTCTGTCCGGTTCAGTCCGTGTAAATCAAGTTCGGCATCTATCGCGAAAAACCCCTTACGCATCTTTTTTAGAGTATTTCTTTGTAGGCCGGGCTTTAAAAACTCTAAATTATCACTCTGACTGAGTAGGTCAACAGTGTCGTTCAGTGTATCATTGAGAGTTTGATAGTGGTCAGGCTGAGTCGATTTCGTAATAATGATGGGTTTAGTCGTCTTATGAAAATATTGTCGATCATTTTTGATGGATTTTACCTTCCCAACAGTTTCCCTAAATAGCATGATGTCTTCATCAGAGGGATTATTTTTACGGTCCATGAGGGTTTGAAAAGTCTTGGAATGGTTAGAAAATTATAATGGCTTTTGGGTGGATTTTAGCGTTTTTTAAGGGATTGAGCGAATAATTATGAAAATTTTGTTGAGTAATGATGATGGTTATTTTGCCGAGGGGCTATTAGCACTGGCTGGAGCATTGAAAAAGAGAGCTGATATAGTTATCGTTGCACCGGATAAAAATCGAAGTGCAGCAAGCAATTCTCTGACCTTAGATTTGCCGCTTAGAGCTTCTGAGATAGAGCCGAATTTTTATAAAGTAGATGGTACGCCGACTGATTGTGTCCATCTTGCAATTACAGGATTGATTAAAGATGAACCCGATATGGTTATTGCTGGCATCAATCATGGTGCTAATATGGGGGATGATGTACTGTATTCGGGAACTTTGGCAGCAGCTACGGAAGGCCGGTTTTTAGGGTTTCCGGCGATAGCAATTTCATTAGCATCAAATACACCACAATATTTTGAAACAGCGGCAGAAGTTGCGATTTATTTGTTACAACGTATTCAAGAAAAACCGTTGGCACGGGATGTAGTTTTGAATGTTAATGTTCCCGATATTCCTTTGACGAAATTAAAAGGGTACCAGGTGACCCGTTTGGGTCAGCGGCATAAATCTGAGCCGGTTATTAAGTCGGAAGACCCACGGGGACGACCTATTTATTGGGTGGGGCCACCAGGTTTAGCGCGTGATGATGGTTTTGGGACTGATTTTAATGCGGTAAAAAATAATTATGTTTCAATTACACCCTTACAACTTGATTTAACACGATATGAGTTACTGGATGACTTATCTGAATGGATTAGCGAGGCGGTGACGGAATGAAAACACATGCGGGAATTGGTATGACTTCGCAGCGTACAAGAAATCGCATGATTGACCGATTAATTGCGCAAGGCGTTAGTAATCATAGTGTTCTCAATGTTATGAGAGATACACCGCGTCATTTGTTTATGGATGATGCATTGTCTAGCCGAGCTTATGAGGATGTCGCATTACCAATTGGCTATAACCAGACTATTTCTCAACCATATATTGTCGCTAGAATGACCGAGTTGTTAGTTGATCATGGGGCAATGAGGCGTGTTTTAGAAATAGGGACTGGATGTGGTTATCAAACCGCTATATTGGCGCAAATGGTAGATCAAGTGTATTCAGTCGAAAGAATTTCACCGCTACAAAAGAAAGCCAGTCAGTTGTTGATGGATTTAGCAATTAGGAATATTAAATATTTACACAGTGATGGGGGGTGGGGGTGGCCTGATTTTGCACCCTATGATGGTATTTTAGTTTCTGCCGCACCTACTGAAATTCCGAAAGTATTGTTACAACAGATGGAAATAGGAGCAGTAATGATTATTCCTGTTGGGCCTTATGGTGGCCAGCAATTACAAAAGGTTGTTAGGACTAAGGCGGGTTATGATATCGAAGAGATTGAAGCGGTTAGTTTTGTTCCGTTTGTTATGGGGACGCAGTAGTGTTTTTTGAGCGTTGTTATGAATCGATATTGTTATGGGCTCAACATCGTCATGCTGTTAAATACTTGTTTGCTTTAAGTTTTGCCGAGTCATCTTTTTTCCCATTGCCACCGGATATTATGTTGGCACCTATGTCTTTATCTCAGCCTAAGAGAGCATTGTTTTTTGCATTGTTAACTACGGTTGCTTCGGTATTGGGTGGTATTCTTGGTTATATGATTGGGTTATATGCGATGGATTGGGTTATGCCGTGGTTACAGGACAGTACTTATGGTGCTTCGTTTATTCGTGTTCAGAACTGGTTTGAGCAGTGGGGCGTGTGGGCGGTTTTTTTGGCTGGGTTCTCACCGATCCCTTATAAGGTTTTTACTATAGCTTCGGGTGCTTTTGGATTATTATTTTTACCGTTTGTTGCTGCTTCTATTTTGGGGCGGGGAGCTCGATTTTTCTTAGTAGCCGGCTTGATTAGTTGGGGAGGAGAACGACTAGATGATTTAATTAGACGCTATATGAATACTCTGGGGTTGATATTAGTTTTTTTGGTTTTTATGGGGCTATGGGGCTATCAGTTTTTTATCACGTTGAATTAATGAGGTTATGATGAAATATAATCAGTTAGGTCAAACCGATTTAAAGGTTAGTGCGTTGTGCTTGGGAACCATGACTTTTGGGGAACAAAATACTGAACAAGAAGGTTATGAGCAACTTGATCAAGCCTTAGATTACGGTGTTAACTTTATTGATACGGCCGAAATGTATTCTATACCACCGCGTGCTGCGACTTTTGGTCAGACAGAAGGAATTATTGGGAGGTGGTTTAAGGAACGTAAAAATCGTGATCGAGTTATTTTAGCCAGCAAGGTTATTGGTAAAGCTGATAACTTTATGCCGTATGTCCGAGGGGGCTATACGCGTCTCAATAAGCGTAATATTGAATGGGCCTTAAACGATAGCTTGAAGCGGCTGAATACCGATTTTATTGATCTTTATCAAATACATTGGCCTGATCGTAATACTAATTTTTTTGGACGATTGGAATACCAGCATCAACCGGATGATAGTGCCATTTCGATTGAAGAAACTCTATCGGTATTGAATGAATTAGTTGAGTCAGGAAAGGTGAGAACGATAGGCGTATCTAATGAAACAGCCTGGGGAACGATGGAATATATACAATTGAGTCAAAGTGGGGTCGGTCCGAAAATCGTTAGTGTGCAGAATCCTTATAATTTATTGAATCGAAGCTATGAGGTTGCATTAGCGGAAGTCTCTCACCAAGAAGATGTCGGGTTGTTAGCCTACTCACCTTTAGCCTTTGGCGTTTTAACAGGTAAATATTTAGTCAATCAACAACCCGAAAATGCCCGACTGACTTTATTTCCGAGTTATCAGCGTTACTCTAACGAAATAGCCGTTCAAGCGACCACAGCTTATGTGAATCTTGCTAAAGAAGCAGGGTTGAGCCCAGCTCAAATGGCTTTAGCTTTTGTCAACAGTCGGTCTTTTGTCACTGCGACGATTATAGGAGCTACTTCACTGGAACAATTACAGCATAATTTGGAAAGTGCAACAGTTGAGTTGAGTGATGACCTGATGGTGGCGATTGACGCTATTCATCGTCAATGGCCTAACCCGTGTCCTTAAGGGAGGTTTTTTCATTTAAATTTTCAGGAAAAAATTTTGACGCCAGGCAGAAGGCTGCTTCCTGACGTCAAAAGGTTGCTTTAGTCCCAAGACAAAGCACCCCCCGTTTGGTATTCAGTTACACGTGTTTCAAAGAAGTTTTTCTCTTTTTTCAGGTCAAGAACTTCAGACATCCAAGGGAATGGGTTTTGAGCACCGGGGTATTGTTCAGGGAGTCCTATTTGGCTACAGCGACGGTTAGCAATAAAATGGAGATATTCCTTAAACATAGGGGCATTTAGCCCCAAAACACCGCGAGGCATGGTGTCATAGGCATACTGTATTTCAATATCTACTGCCTCATTAATAATGGTTATTATTTCTCCTTTGAATTTTTCAGTCCATAGATGAGGGTTTTCCAGTTTAATTTGGTTGATGACGTCAATGCCAAAATTCATATGCATAGATTCATCACGAAGAATATATTGAAACTGCTCAGCTGTGCCGGTCATTTTATTACGTCGTCCCATTGATAGAATCTGGGCAAATCCGACATAAAAGAAAATACCTTCAAAGATGACATAAAAGGCAATAAGTTCGCGCAATAACATTTGGTCATTTTCATCCGTACCGGTATGAAAATTTGGGTCACTTAAATGTTTTGTGAACGGCAGAGCCCATTCTGCCTTACGAGCTACGGCGGGCAGTTCTCTGTACATGTTGAAAATTTCACCATCGTCCATGCCTAATGATTCGATAACATATTGATAGGCGTGTGTGTGTAAAGCTTCTTCGAAAGCCTGACGTAAAAGGTATTGACGGCATTCTGGATTCGTTATGTGGCGGTAGACGGCAAGGACTAGATTATTAGCAACTAATGAGTCTGCAGTAGAAAAAAAGCCCAAATTACGTTTGATGATCATGCGTTCATCTTCAGATAAACCATCACTACTTTTCCATAACGCGATATCAGCAGTCATGTTGACTTCTTGAGGCATCCAGTGATTAGCGCAGCCATCAAGGTATTTCTGCCATGCCCAATCATATTTGAAAGGGACCAATTGATTTAAGTCAGCGCGACAATTGATGATTTTCTTGTCATCGACTTGTATACGGCGGGCACCCATTTCAATTTTTTCCAACCCAGTGGTGCCCGTGTGTTCTTCGGACGAGAGCGGTTGAGGTGGTAATGATTGCGTTGCAGTTTCAATAATAGCCCCTTTAACCTGATTATTTTCCAGAGTATGTTCGTTGGTTTCGGGTGCTGGGTTGCCACTTAAGTTTGCAAAGGGGTCATCATTCCAGTTGTGCATTTTGTTATCTCCCTGATGTTTAATTAGAACGGTTGCTAAGGTGGTTATGGTTTATTGACATGCTTCACACTCAGGGTCAAGAATTGAACAAACTTTGGGTTCATTATCTGAATCTGGAGTGACTTGAACGGCATTGAGTTTATTGTCAGAAAGGGTGCTTTTTTCTACATGTGTCGCCCCCATACTGCGTAAATAATAAGTAGTTTTAAGGCCACGCAGCCAAGCTAGCTTGTAGAGAGTATCGAGCTTTTTACCATTAGGTTCGGACATATATAAATTAAGTGATTGTCCCTGATCTATCCATTTCTGACGGCGAGAGGCCGCTTCAATCAGCCAACGGGAGTCGATTTCAAAAGCAGTAGCGTAAAGTTGTTTGAGGTCATCAGGGATACGGGCAATTTTTTGTACACTGCCGTCATAATATTTAAGATCATTAATCATGACCTCATCCCAGAGCTTGCGTTTTTTTAATTCAGTTACTAGATAAGGGTTTACAATAGTAAACTCACCGGATAGGTTAGACTTAACAAATAAGTTTTGATAAGTCGGCTCAATCGATTGGGAAACACCACAAATATTAGAAATTGTTGCAGTGGGTGCGATGGCCATGGTGTTTGAATTGCGAAGACCGTGTTTTTTAATTCGCTCACGTAATTGATCCCAGTCAAGTGTTTGCGATTCATCGACTTGTAAGAACTTTCCGCGATGTTGTTTTAATAGGGTTATGGAATCGATAGGAAGAATGCCTTGGTCCCATAAAGAGCCTTTTAATGTTGAATAACTTCCTCGTTCTTGGGCTAATTCAGAAGAAGCCTCAAGAGCGTAGTAACTGATAGCTTCCATTGAGCGGTCTGCGAAAGTAACAGCGTCTTCAGAGCTATAAGCATGACCAATCTTATAAAGGGCATCTTGGAAACCCATAAGTCCTAAGCCAACAGGACGATGGCGTAAGTTTGAATGCCGTGCTTGTGGGACACTGTAAAAATTATAGTCGATGACGTTGTCTAGCATTCGCATCGCTGTTTTAATTGTTCTTTTTAGTTTTTCAAGGTCTAAGCCTTGTTCTGTCGTATGAGCAGGTAAATTGACTGAACCTAAATTACAAACAGCGATTTCACTATCAGAGGTGTTTAAGGTGATTTCTGTGCAGAGGTTGGAACTGTGCACGACACCAGAATGTTGTTGCGGTGAGCGTAGATTGCATGGGTCTTTAAAGGTAATCCAAGGATGACCGGTTTCAAAGAGCATAGAGAGCATTTTTCGCCATAATGAGGAGGCAGGTAGACGTTTGAAGTTTTCTATTTCACCACGATCTGCTTTTTGTTCATAACGAATATAGGCTTCTTCAAAGGCTTGACCATATAAGTCGTGTAGATCCGGAGTTTCTTCAGGAGAAAATAAGGTCCATTCAGCCTCTTCGGCAATGCGCTTCATAAATAAGTCAGGTATCCAGTTTGCAGTATTCATATCATGCGTACGACGGCGGTCATCACCGGTGTTTTTTCGCAGATCAAGAAATTCTTCAATATCCAAATGCCAACTTTCTAGATAAGCACACATTGCTCCTTTTCGTTTGCCGCCTTGGTTAACGGCTACAGCAGTATCGTTAGCAACTTTCAAGAACGGGACGACACCTTGAGATTTTCCATTGGTCCCTTTAATGTGTGAGCCCATGGCGCGAACGCGAGTCCAGTCATTGCCTAGGCCACCGGCATATTTTGATAGCATCGCATCATCTTTTATTGCGCTAAAAATACCATCTAAATCATCTGGAACAGTCGTTAAGTAACAGGATGATAGCTGTGGTCTGAGCGTACCTGAATTAAAGAGAGTGGGCGTTGAACTCATGAAGTCAAAACTAGAAAGTAAGTTATAAAACTCAATTGCGCGTTCTTCACGGTTAATTTCATTAATAGCTAACCCCATGGCAACGCGCATGAAAAAAGCCTGAGGTAATTCAAAACGAGTTTCTTGATGATGGATGAAATAGCGGTCGTACAAGGTTTGTAGTCCAAGGTAGGTAAATTGTAAGTCGCGTTCAGGCTGTAGGGCTTCACCTAATTGAGTTAAGTTGTATTGTTCAAGTGTTTTATCGAGTAACCCTAAGTCAGCGCCGCGTTTTATATAGTGTTTAAAAAATGTCGGATACAGTTGGGACATTTCGTGTTGGGTCGCTGTGTGCTCTGATTGGTTGATAAATGATAAGGCTTCACTGCGAAAATTGTCCATAAGCAACCGAGCAGCTACGAAGGAATAATTAGGTTCTTTTTCGATATGTGAACGCGCACTCATGACTAGTGTTTTTCCCACATCATTCTCGGAAATACCATCAAACATATTGCGTATTGATTCATGAAAAATAATTTCAGGGTCAATATCATCAAGTCCTTGGCAAGCCTCAGCAATGATCTCTTTTAATCGTTGGGTATTGAGTGTTTTTGTACTGCCATCAGAGGTTGTAACCGTTAGCGTGATGGTTGTATCGATTGAGGAGTCTTGGTCAGATTGGTCTTTATTCGCACGTAATTTGGCATGTTCTTCACGGTATAGGACATAAGCGCGAGCAACTTTATGGTGTTCGCTTCGCATTAAGGCTAGTTCGACCTGATCTTGAATGTCTTCAATGTGAATGGTGCCGCCGCCCGATAAGTGACGCGTCAGTGCTGAGTTGACTTGTGATGTGAGGAGGGCAACATTTTCATGGATACGATCACTGGCCGCCGCATTTCCACCTTCAATAGCGAGGAAAGATTTGGTAATTGCTACAGAAATTTTATTAGCATCGAAGGCGGTAACTTTGCCATTACGTCTGATCACATGGATTTCACCGGGAGTCATAGCTGTAAATTCAGTTGCAGGTGTCAATGGCTCTGGAGTTGGGGCTGTGCTTTTTGCTTCCGTGGGTGTCGTTTCTGTTTCCATAAAGTTCTCCAAAAAAATAATGTGGTTCTCTGTCTTTCATATTGGCGTTTCGATAAGAATCATTTCTTATGTGCGCTAACGGTTCTAGGTGTTGAAATGTGCAGTGCGCGTACTGCGTCTTGTCTGTGTGCCATTTTTTGTTGCTGAATGTAGATATAGCGATCTGAAACTAGGTTTCACCTGTCGTTACAGGACTAAGCAGCATTAGGGAGTGATTATACACCATATTGTGGTTTGTATATAAAAAAACACAATATAGTGTGCATTGAGTGTTATGTTGTTGTGGATAAATTGTGCGTAATTAAGCTAACTTGTTGGAAAGAAAGGAGAAAATGAAGGCGATGATACAAGTCGATTGTGAAATAGCAAGTGACCTTGTTTGGAGCTAATAAACCTCTGGAGGCGGTCATTTTTTAATTGGAAAGACTTTGTCTATTGTTTCAGGGGACTTATTCTGAGTACGGGCAATGTTTTTATGGAAATCCGGTAAAATTACATTTATACCGTCTTGCTAATGGTTTATGATAATTTCTGTTTTACCCCGTTGATAGTAATTTAACAAAAACATTTTAATTAACGCTAATGACAACGCCTTCAGAATTTTCCCAATCGAATATTTTTAAAGACTGGATTAAACATTTATTGCCTAATCTTCAGGCGGCTAATTTGGCAATTATTTTATTTGCTGGGTTTGGTCTGATTTATTTATTGGCAGATTTATTGTTGCCTGTTTTTGCCGCAATTGTGATCGCTTATTTGTTGGAAGGTCTTGTTCAGTATGCTGAGAAAAAAGATTTACCACGTATGCCTTGTGTTTTAGTTGTTTTTTCGGCATTTATTGCTTTTTTAGGCTTTGTTTTGTTTGTGTTGATTCCGATGGTTTATAAACAAACTATCCAGTTAATTGAGCGGATTCCGAATATGATTTCGGCACTACAAATGAAAGTCATGAGTTTGCCGGATATGTATCCTGAGTTAGTGAATCAGGAACAGGTTTTGGAGATTATGGAATCTCTGCAAAGAGAAATTATTCAGTATGGTCAAGATGTTTTAACTGTTTCTGCAGCTTCATTGGTGAGTGTGGTTACAGCGGTTATTTTTCTTATTCTGTTACCAGTAGTCGTATTCTTTATGTTAAAAGATAAAGCGCAAATACTGGTTTGGTTTGGTCGGTTTTTACCTAAAGAACGGTTGCTTTCTTTACGAGTATGGAAGGAGGTTGATATTCAAATTGGCCGGTATATTCGCGGGAAATTTTTTGAAGTGTTCCTTCTGTGGGTGGCGAGTTTTCTGACTTTCAGTATTATCGGCTTAAATTATTCAATGTTGTTAGCTGTATTCATGGGGTTATCAGTCATTATCCCTTATGTCGGTGCAACATTAGTAACGGTACCGGTTTTAGGGGTAGCCTTATTTCAATGGGGTTTTTCTTCAGAGTTTTTTTATGCGGCAACTGCGTATTCGATTATACAGGCTATTGATGGGGTGGTTTTAGTACCGTTGTTATTTTCAGAGGCGGTCAATATTCATCCGATAGCGATTATTGTTGCGATTCTCTTTTTTGGTGGTATTTGGGGGATGTGGGGCGTGTTTTTTGCGATTCCTTTGGCGACGGTAGTGCAGGTCGTGTTGACGGCTTGGCCAAAAGTGAAAGATGAAAATGTTGTGATGCGATGAGAACCAGCGTGACTGGTTTCAGGGTTATTTTGCTTTAAAAATTAATACTTTAGTCCAGTGATTTGATGTGTGTAAGGACAGTGTTGACATGGTCTTTGACTCGGATTTTACGCCATTCGCCAATTAATATGCCGTTTTCATCAATTAAGAATGTACTGCGTTCGATGCCTCTGACTTGTTTCCCATACATGTTTTTCATTTTGATAACATCAAAAAGATTGCACAGGGTTTCATCGGTGTCAGAGATTAATTCAAATGGGAATTGGTGTTTAGCTTTGAAGTTTTCATGGACGCGGAGCGTATCCCGGGAGACGCCAAAGATCATCGTGTTATGAGCGTTAAATTCTGCGCTATGATCGCGAAAATTTTGTCCTTCTGTCGTGCAGCCAGGAGTGTTATCTTTCGGGTAAAAGTAAAGGATAATCTTTTTCCCCCGTAAGTCAGATAAATTTGTGGTAGTTTCGTTAGTGGCAGAGACTTCAAAATCAGTCACGTGCTGTCCAATTTCTAGGGTCGGCATAGTTTATCAATAGAAGTAGTAACAAAAATATAATGGGTGCCATCATACCGTGATAGTCACCGTTTGGGGGATAAGTTTAGGCTACTATATCATTCAGTCGATGAATTTATTTCCAGAAAGTGTTGAGCCATAGTATTATTCTGGATAATCATGGTGACTGTAATGATTAGTTTATGTTAATTGACCGTGTGTTTTTATCGGGTGCTCTAAATGTAAGAGGTGGTAAAGATGAAAGATAAGAACAATCAGAATGAAGGGCAGGGTGAAGAGTTTCCTTCATTTGATTATGAAGTGCCAGAGCCAGATTCTACTCAGTTGGAAGACGATGTTAGCCAGCGTAGTCAAGATAATGAGGGACATGTAGAGCATTTGCAACGTGAAACAGATGAGGCGTTGCTTCGATTAGATGGGCGTATGCAGAGTTATGAAAGGCAAAGTATTGAAAAGAGTCAGATGGCAAGTACCAGAGCATTGACTTTGTCATGGGTTAATTTGGTTTTACTGATTGTTTTTGTGTTCTTTGGTGCCTCGTGGTATTCGAATGTTAATGTGTTAATTAATAAGAACCCATCAGAGGGGCTTAACGAGTTAACGGATAAGCAAAATAAATTAACGTATAAAATTCAATTATTATCAGAGCAAGTTGAAAGTGTTCTTAAAATGGCAAAGG
>CAZEVO010000007.1:38621-44344 GCA_964515235.1 uncultured Methylococcaceae bacterium
AAGGCGCGGGAGTCAGTGATAAATAATCAGTTAATAATTGAGCAACCGATTGCAGGACAATGGATTGTGAGCTTATTTTCTTTTAAAGAAGAGGTCGTTGCGCAGCAACAGGCAATGAAGTTGTTTGATCAGGGCATACAAGTTGCAATTTCGACGGTACAAGTGTCTGGTGTTGTTTGGTATCGGCTTTATGTCGGCGGCTTTATCAGTAAACATGATGCAGAGGCTTATGCAGAGCAAACTCGGACAATGCTAGGACTTAAGCTCGCTTGGGTGGCGCAAGCGCAATAGTGTAATCGTGTAAGTTGGTTGTCATTTTGGGTATTGAGAGGGTGGAGCCATGACTAAGAAACTGGTAGTAGCAATATCATCACGAGCACTTTTTAATTTGGATGAGTCTCATTATGTCTTTGAGACAGAAGGAAAAGAGGCTTTTTGTCGGTATCAGATCGCTAATGAAAATAAGGTGTTGGAACCGGGTTTTGGTTACCGATTGGTTAAAAAATTACTTTTACTTAATGATTTTTTTCCTAATGAGCCATTGGTTGAGGTGATTCTGATTTCACAAAATAGTGCTGATACCGGATTGCGTATTTTTAATGCAATAGCAGCACATAATCTGGCTATAACACGTGCTGCTTTTTCTAGCGGGCGCTCACCTTACCTTTATATTCCGGCCTTTGGGGCAGATCTTTTTTTATCAGCTAATGCTGAAGATGTTGTGAATACTTTAAATGCTGGTTATGCCGCGGCGACTATTTTGTCTCCGGCAAGTAGTGATAAACATCCGGATCAGTTACGGATTGCCTTTGATGGTGACGCCGTTTTATTTTCAGATGAATCAGAGCGAATTTTTCAAGAGCAAGGGCTTACGGCATTTACGGAGAATGAGCGTTTAGCAGCTGATCAGCCATTAAGCGGTGGACCCTTTAAGAATTTTTTAGCAGCGTTACATCATGTACAGAGTCATTTTGGGGAGGAGTCTGTGCCTATTCGAACGGCCCTAGTGACAGCGCGTGCAGCGCCTGCGCATGAGCGTGTAGTACGAACTTTTAGAGCTTGGGATATCAGGATTGATGAAGCAATGTTTCTAGGAGGGCGAGAAAAGGGACCTTTTTTGGATGCGTTTGGGGCAGATATTTTCTTTGATGATCAAAAAGGACATTGTGATTCTGCTAGCCAGCATGTGGTTTCAGCACATGTTCCACACGGTGTAGTTAATCAGAAAACATGAGATTTTCTGATTCAGGCGTTAATTGAAGGTTGAGTAATGTTTTAGCCGGCTTCCCAGGTTGCTCTTGTACCAATTGTGGAACCAAGTATCCCGGCAAGGTATTTCTCAGTGTGTTGACTAAGGTGATAGCCTCTTGTATTGGAATATTGAAATGTTGAGTGCCTGTGACCTTGTCAAGGACATGGAGGTAATAAGGTTGAATATTCGCATCGAAAAGTGTTTCGCTGAGTTGTTGTAAGGTGTTAACAGAATTATTAATGTTTTTTAATAACACAGATTGATTGAGTACGGTGTATTCATTTTGGATAAATTGTTTCGTTACTGCCTGAATCGAACTATTTATTTCATTGGGGTGATTGCTGTGTAATACGATAATGATTTTTTTATCCGTTTGGTTGAGGAGTGTTATAAGTTCGGGAGTAATGCGGTCTGGTAAAACAATCGGAACTCGGGTATGAATTCGGATTCGGTTGATGTGTTTGATCTCTTTTATGGCGCTCAATAATTGTTTTAAGCGGGTATCACTTAGAATAAGTGGGTCGCCGCCACTTAGAATAATCTCAGTAATCTCGGAGTTTTTCTGTAAGTAATCAATAGCATTGTGTTCATCACCCCGTCGTAACTGCTGGTCAGCGTATGGAAATTCTTTTCTAAAGCAATAGCGGCAATTTATGGCGCAACTGCCGGTGTTGATCAGTAATGCTCTACCATGGTATTTGTGGATAATGCCAGGATTAGCGATCGCAGCAAGCTCTCCGGTCGGGTCATTATTGTATTGTGCGTTACGAATAAGCTCATAACTCAAGGGGAGAACCTGAAGTAATAATGGGTCGTTTGGATCATTCTTTTTGATCCGATTAGCGTAACTCTGTGGTACGCGTAAGGCGAATTTTTCAGTTGCTTGTTGAGAAATTGGGAGATCTTTCGGGTTTAGGTTTAGGAATTGGCAAAGGTCAGTTGTGTTAGTAAAAGCAGTTGCTAATTGTTGTTGCCAACTTTGGGGTGTGAGTGATGTTTTTGACACAGATTCAGAAGTCATAGTAGGAGGCTTTGTTGATAGCGGAATTGGAGAAAATGAGTATTTTAAAAGTGGGTAGACGATATACCATAGTAATGATTGTCAGCAATAATTTTATTTCTTTAAGGTCTCTATAAATAGCCGTTTTTTGTTATAGCGATTATAATGATAGGATTTGAAGCGTTTTCCAAGAGGGTATCAATGGCCAGTTATAGTACCAATGAGTTTAAAGGGGGATTAAAAATCATGCTTGATAATGATCCTTGTGCAATTATTGAGAATGAATTTGTTAAACCCGGAAAAGGACAAGCCTTTAGCCGTGTAAAAATCAGGAATTTGAAAACAGGGCGGGTAATAGAAAGAACCTTTAAGTCAGGTGAATCTGTTGAGGCTGCCGATGTTGTCGAAATTGAAATGCAGTTCCTTTATAACGATGGTGAGTTTTGGCATTTCATGGTGCCTGACACGTTTGAGCAATACTCTGCCGGTGAAAAAGCGCTGGGGGATGCAAAAATTTGGCTTAAAGATCAGGATGTTTGTACGGTTACTTTATGGAATGATCAACCGTTGTCAGTTACGCCGCCTAACTTTGTAGAATTAACTATTACTGAAACAGACCCTGGATTAAAAGGCGATACTTCGGGGGGAGGAGGAAAACCAGCTACATTAGAAACCGGTGCAGTTGTTCGAGTGCCTTTATTTGTTCAGATTGGTGAGTTAATTAAGGTAGATACCCGTAAAGGGGAATATGTTGGTCGATCAAAGGAGTAGCAAGGGCTTTTTTTGGGAGCCGAGTAGTTCGTTAGAGGTCTTGCAGTTACGTGCAGAGGTTTATGCCTCAATTAGAGATTTTTTTAATGATCGGGGTGTTTTAGAGGTGGAAACGCCACTATTAAGTCGGGCGAGTGGTACTGAGCCGACGATTCAGTTTTTTAAAACGGATGACCACAGTGGGTTAAAGCAGCAGACATTGTTTCTTCAGACTTCACCGGAATTTGCGATGAAGCGGTTACTTGTGGCGGGTAGTGGTTCCATTTTTCAAATATGTAAGGCTTTTAGGCAAGGAGAAGTAGGGCGATTGCATAATCCTGAATTTACATTATTGGAATGGTACCGTGTCGGCTATGATTTGGATTTACTAATGGAGGAAACAACTGCTTTGTTAGTTGATTTACTTCCTTCATTAGCGGGTCAGAAAGTAATAAAGGTACCGTATGATGTGATTTTTAAAGATGCGGTGGGTGTGGATCCTTTGTCGTCATCAGTAACAGATTTTAGTCGCGCAGCGGAACGGTTTGACTTGCGGGATGCAGTGTCTGTTTGTGGCCAAGAACACTCAAAATGGTTGGATTTTTTGTTTTCTTGTATCGTGCAACCGGGATTAAAGAAGACCCCGTTGGTCATGGTTTATGACTATCCTGCCTGTCAAGCATCATTGGCACGTTTGAAACAAGAGGATGAAACAGTCTGTCAACGTTTTGAGGTTTTTGTCCACGGTATTGAATTAGGGAATGGTTTTTTTGAACTGAGCGATCCTGTTGAGCAGAGTGATCGATTTGATCGTGAGATAGCGTATCGTAAACATAGCGCTTTGCCAGCCGTGGTAAAAGATCAACGATTGATTGCTGCTCTTGAAAAGGGTTTGCCGGATTGTTCAGGGATTGCCTTAGGTATTGATCGGTTATTGATGATTCGTGCCGGGGTTGATGATATTTCTGAAGTGTTATCTTTTGGCTTTGGCAGAGCTTGATTATTTGCCGCTAACCATTCGATTATAGTGTTATTATCTTATTTTTGAGTATTTTATGGATCGGATCAAGACATCATCGTTATGAAAGCAGTTGTAGCTCTAATTTATCTGGCGCTGATTTTTGTGCAGATTTCGCCGGTAAAAGCAGAAGATTCATTTGTTGTTGAGGAAATAAAAGTTAACGGTCTGCAGCGTATTGCAGCTGGTACTGTTTATAATTATTTACCCGTTACTGTGGGTCAGCGTTTTTATCTGAATCAGATTGCGCCAACGATGAATGGCTTGTTTAAAACTGGCTTTTTTAAAGATATTAATTTGGTTCGAGCAGGTAATATCCTAGTCATTAATGTTATAGAACGGCCCTCCATCGCGAGAATAATTTTTAAAGGTAATATTGATTTAAGCGATGAGGTATTAGAGGAAGCACTGACTAAAATTGGTTTGTCTGAGGGTAAGGTCTTTAACCGTCAAGTACTGGAGCAAGTTGAGAAGGAATTACGGAGGCAGTATTTTAGCCACGGTAAATATGGTCTTCGATTAGAAACCGAGATTGCAAATTTAACCCGTAATCGCGTCGGAATTAAGGTTGAAATTTCGGAAGGTAGTGTCGCGACGATTAAGAAAATAAATGTGGTCGGTAACAGTCAGTTTGCTAGTGATATATTGCTTAAAGAATTTCAATTGACAACTTCTAATTGGTTGTCCTTTTACACTAAAGATGATCAATATTCAAAACAAAAGTTAGCTGCTGACCTAGAGCGGCTAAGTTCTTATTATTTGGATCGGGGTTATATAAATTTTAAAGTTGACTCAACGCAAGTGGCAATTACGCCTGATAAGAAAGCGATCTACATTACGGTCAACGTGAATGAAGGTGATTTATTTACCTTAGATAAAGTGCGACTAACAGGTAACTTAGTTGTAGAGCCTGAAGAGCTTATTCAGTTGGTTCAAGTTGGTCCTGAAGAAGTCTTTTCACGTAAGCGTGCGACTGAAACGTCTAAACTTATTTCCGATCGCTTAGGAGAAGAAGGATACGTGTTTGCAAATGTTAATATGATTCCGGAAATAGATAACGAACATAAGACAATTGATATGACCTTTTTTGTTGATCCTGGGAAAAAGGTTTATGTTCGTCATGTCAATATTGCAGGTAATACGACTAGTCGTGACGAAGTATTGCGCCGAGAAATGCGGCAAATGGAGTCGGCGATTGCTTCGACGACTAAAATTGAGCGCTCTAAAGTGCGCTTGCAACAATTAGGTTTTTTTGAGCAAGTTACAGTAGAAACACCGCCGGTGGTCGGAGCGGCTGATGAAATAGATGTGAATTACAAGGTGGTTGAGAAAGCATCTGGCAACTTGATGGCAGGATTTGGTTTTTCCCAAACACAGGGGCTGGTTTTAAATGCCAGTGTGTCACAGAATAATGTATTGGGTTCTGGTAAACGGCTTGATCTTAATTTTAATAATAGTGATGTGACTACCGTTTATAGTTTTGGTTTTTATAATCCTTATTTTACTGATGATGGTATTAGTTTGGGGTATAACTTAGGCTGGCGAGAAACTAATTCTCGGAATGCAAATACCGCATTTTTTACGATGGATTCAGCAAATGCATCGATGAATTTTGGTGTTCCTGTGAATGAGACTGATCGGCTTCAGTTTAATTTTGATATTAAACAACAAAAGTTAAAAGATTACACGGAAGGGACTTCTGT
>CAZEVO010000007.1:44444-50827 GCA_964515235.1 uncultured Methylococcaceae bacterium
AGTACATGCGGTTCTCATTTGGTCTGTCAGGGACTTGGTTGTCACCGTTTGGTGCGATTACAGTTAGTGCTGCAATGCCGATGAATACGGATGAAAATGATGATGAACAAAGATTTCAGTTTTCTATGGGGTCAAACTTTTAAATTTAAGGAGTGGGTATGTTAATATTTACCCCGAATAGATATTACGAAAAAAAAATTTAACTACGAAAAACTTTTGAGGATGAGATGAGCAGATATTTAGTGGTTTTAATGGGTTTGTTACTGTTTTCAGGGATGGCCAACGCGGAGTTAAAAATTGGTTATGTCAACATACTTAAAGTACTTGATAAGGCACCACAAATGAAGGTTGCTAAAAAGAATTTGGAGAAAGAATTTGCACCTCGTGAAAAACATCTTCAGGCACAGCAGAAAGAAATTAAGGCTTTAGAAGATAAATTAAAACGTGATTCCAGTATTATGAGCGAATCTGAAAAGCGTAAAATAGATCGAGAGATCCTAACTAAAACACGTGATGCCAAGCGTTCTATGGGTGAATTCAGAGAAGATTTCTCTCGTCGCCGTAATGAGGAATTAGAAAAATTACAACGACAAATTTATGAAGCAAGTCAGGCTTTGGGCAAAGAAGAAGGGTTTGATTTGTTAATTCGTGATGGTGTGTTATTTGTTGGTGAAAAAGCTGATGTGACTGAGTTAGTTCAGAAGAAGTTGGCTACCATGAAAGGGAATTAAGTCGTTCTCTAGTGAAGGCGTAGTGATACGCTGTTAATACCATGGCGTTTTACAGATAAATAAGGAAAATTGACGTTGGATATTCATGAAATTCAAGAGTTCTTGCCGCATCGCTATCCATTCTTGCTGGTTGACCGGGTTGTTGAGTGTGAACCGGGTCAACGGTTATTGGCAATTAAGAATGTAACCTATAATGAGCCTTTTTTCCAAGGGCATTTTCCACATCAAGCGATTATGCCAGGTGTGTTAATTATGGAGGCTTTGGCGCAAGCAACAGGTTTGTTAGCATCTAAAAGTGTTCCTGATGAACTAGGGCGAGGTGTGACCTATTATTTAGTTGGTTTGGATAAGGTGCGATTTAAGCGTCCGGTTGTTCCAGGGGATCAATTAAAGTTGGAGGTGATCTACCTTAAGGACAAGCGTAATATATGGTCGTTTTCTTGCCGTGCAGAAGTTGAAGGTGAGTTTGTTGCTAGCGCTAATATTATGTGTGCAGCCTCGAGGGCAGATGATTGATAGAAAGTAGTGCTGTTATTGACCGCAATGCGGAGCTTGAAGAAGGGGTATCTGTTGGCGCTTATTCGATTATAGGTGCTGATGTTCAAATTGGCAAAGGAACAGTCATAGGCCCCCATGTCGTTATAAAAGGGCCGACTACTATAGGTGAAGATAATAAAATTTTTCAATTTTCTTCGATTGGTGAAGACCCTCAAGATAAGAAATATGCAAAAGAATTAACGCGGCTTGAGATCGGTGACCGCAATACGGTGCGTGAGTTTTCAACGATTCATCGGGGAACGCAGCAAGATCAATCTATAACTCAGATTGGTGATGATAATTTGTTTATGGCTTATACGCATGTGGCTCATGATTGTATGGTTGGCAGCCATGTAACGATGGCTAATGGGGCGTCCTTAGCAGGGCATGTGCGTTTAGATGATTATGCGATTTTAGGTGGATTTACCTTGGTTCATCAGTTTACCAAGATTGGGCGTTTAAGTTTTTCCGCAATGGGTAGTGCGATTACCCAAGACGTTCCTCCTTTCGTCATGGTAGGCGGTCGACCGACACGCCCGCATGGTATTAATTCTGTCGGTATGGAGCGCTCTGGTTGTATACCGGAAGTAACGCAACAAATCAGACGGGCTTATAAAATTTTGTATAAATCGAACTTAAAGTTAGAAGATGCTATTGATGAAATGGAAGAGATAGCAGGTGAATGTACAGAATTGTCACATATGGTTAATTTCTTACGTAATGTCACGCGTGGCATTTTGCGATAATTTGCGTGAATTCAGATTCATCAATCGTTGCCGGTATTGATGAGGTAGGGCGAGGTTGTATTGCGGGTCCCGTGGTAGCAGCTATTGTTATTCTAGACCCTTATAAGCCAATATCAGGATTACAAGATTCAAAGGTAATTTCTCCAAAGCGGCGTGAATGCTTGTCAGCTTGTATTTTAGATCAAGCCATAGACTGGAGCATTGGACGAGCTGAAGTTAGTGAAATAACCTCAATTAATATTTTACAAGCAACTTTATTAGCGATGCAGCGGGCTTATCAGGGCTTAGAGGTCACCCCTGATTGGGTATGGGTAGATGGCAATCGGTTTCCCGATATTCCTTGTCAGGGGGACTCGGTTGTGCGAGGGGATCAACGGATTGCTGAAATCTCGGCCGCCTCTATTATCGCCAAAGTATACCGAGATCGTGAAATGGATTTTTATAATGTTCTGTTTCCGGGGTATTTTTTTTCCAAACATAAAGGTTATCCGACCCAGCAGCATATACATCAGCTTGAGAGTTTAGGATTAACAACCGTTCACAGACCTTCATTTGCCCCTGTTAGTCGTTTAATCTCTCAGACCCGTAAAGATCATTGATGGTGTACTAGAGTGATTAGTATTCTTATTCATTTAATCAAAGTTATAGGAACAATATAGTGGTGCTGGCAGTAGATTTTATTCATTTACGAGTCCATTCGGAATTTTCATTGGTTGATGGGATTGTTAAAATCAAGCCCTTAATTAGTCAATTGCGTAAATTGGCGATGCCGGCTGTCGCTTTAACAGAGCAAAATAATTTATTTTCATTGGTTAAGTTTTATCGAGCGGCTCAAAGGGCTGGCATTAAGCCAATTATTGGTGCTGATATTTATCTTTATAATGAAGATGACAGTGCCGCGCCATACAGAATGACGTTGCTAGCTCAAAATCATAGCGGGTATCTGAATTTGTCTGCTTTGGTTTCTCGTGCCTATCAAGAAGGTCAATATCAAGGCGTTCCCATGATCAAGGGGGAATGGTTGAAAGCGTTGTCTGATGGTCTGATTGTGCTTTCAGGAGCAATGGATGGCGATATTGGGCAGGCATTAATTGCTGGGAATACAGAGTTAGCCGAGCATTTAGCACAGTCATGGAAAGAAATATTCCCTAACCGTTTCTATTTGGAAATTCAGCGGATTGGTAAGAGTGATGAGGAAAATTATATAACTCATGTTTTGAACTTAGGGGCGAAGTTCTCATTACCTGTCGTGGCAACGAATAATGTGCGTTTTTTGAGCGCTGAGGAATTTAATTCACATGAGATACGAGTTTGTATCAATCAGGGACGTGTGCTTGAGGATAACCGGCGGCCGAAAGAGTACACCTCGCAGCAATATCTTCGCAGTACCGAAGAAATGCTTGAGCTATTTTCAGATATTCCTGAGGCATTAGCAAATACTGTAGAAATTGCTAAACGTTGCAACTTAGAAATGACATTAGGTAAGAGTTTTTTACCTGACTTTCCAGTACCTACAGGAATGACGCTCTCTGAGCATTTTGTGGCTTTATCTAATCAAGGGCTGTCACAACGTCTTAATAAAATTTTCCCTGAAGCCATATCCTCAGATGAGCGGGTTCAAATATACCAAAAACGTCTTGATGATGAGTTGTCGGTTATCATTGAGATGGGGTTCCCAGGTTATTTTTTAATTGTTGCTGATTTTATTCAATGGGCTAAAGATAATGGAATCCCTGTGGGACCAGGGCGTGGCTCCGGAGCGGGTTCATTGGTGGCCTATGTTCTGAATATCACAGATTTAGACCCGATTAAATTTGATTTATTATTTGAGCGATTCCTAAATCCAGAGCGAGTATCAATGCCGGATTTTGATGTCGACTTTTGCATGGACCGTCGTGATGAAGTCATTGCATATGTAGCTCAGCGTTATGGTCGAGATCATGTATCACAAATCATCACTTATGGGACGATGGCTGCAAAAGCTGTTGTGCGAGATGTAGGGCGTGTTTTGGGTCATGGTTATGGGTTTGTTGATCATTTAGCCAAGTTGATTCCTTTTGAATTAGGAATGACATTGACTAAAGCGTTAGAAGATTCAGAGCCATTACGGAAGCTGTATGAAACGGATGAAGAGGTAAAATCTTTAATTGATTACGGGCTATCTTTGGAAGGTACGGCAAGGAATGCAGGAAAGCATGCTGGTGGGGTTGTTATTTCACCGACGCCGTTGACTAACTTTACCCCACTTTATTGTGAGCAAGGTGGTGATAATTTAGTAACCCAGTTTGATAAGGATGATGTTGAAAGTGTAGGTCTAGTTAAGTTTGATTTTTTAGGTTTGCGTACATTAACCATTATAGATTGGGCGGTCCAGGCAATTAATGAAAGACACCAACAAAATGATTTGCCAGTCCTTGATATTACAGAGTTACCTTTTGATGATTTAGAAACATTTGAATTGTTAAAAAGTGGGCAGACGACAGCGGTTTTTCAATTAGAATCGCGCGGTATGAAAGAACTGATCAAAAAACTACGTCCAGATTGTTTTGACGATATTATTGCATTGGTTGCGCTCTTTCGTCCGGGACCTTTGGAGTCTGGCATGGTAGATGATTACATCAATGTAAAGCATGGGGCGAAGGCAGAATATGCACACGAATTACTTGAGCCTATTTTAAGTGCTACGAATGGGGTTATTTTATACCAAGAACAAGTGATGCAAATAGCCCGTGAGCTGGCAGGCTATACGCTAGGGGGAGCTGATTTGTTGAGGCGCGCAATGGGGAAAAAGAAGGTCGAGGAAATGGCTGAGCAGCGCGCTATTTTTACTCAAGGCGCCGTGCGCAATCAAATTGAGGAGACGGTTGCGAGTTATATTTTTGATTTAATGGAAAAGTTTGCGGGTTATGGTTTCAATAAATCACATTCAGCAGCTTATGCATTAGTGGCGTATCAGACAGCATGGTTGAAAACGCATTATCCTGCCCTTTTTATGGCATCGGTATTATCTTCGGATATGGATAACACCGACAAGGTCGTTTTGTTGGTTGAAGAATGCAGAGCAATGAACCTAGAGCTATTACAGCCTAATATTAATCGTTCACAATATCGATTTAGTAATGATTCTGAAGGGCGAATTATTTATGGTTTTGGGGCGATTAAGGGGGTAGGTCAGTCTGCAATTGAGGCAGTATTACAGGAGCGAGAATCAAACGGACCATTTAAAGGTCTTTTTGATTTGTGTCAACGGGTCGACCTCAGACGAGTTAATAAGCGGGTTTTGGAGGCGCTTGCTAAAGGAGGTGCATTTGATACATTTGGTTCTAATCGAGCAGCTTATTTGTTGAATTTAGAGAAAGCATTGAAATCTGCTGAGCAATTTCAGAAGATGCGACGAGCAGGGCAGAATGATTTGTTTGGTTTGGTTTCAGATGTTTCAAGCTCAGAAGGTAGCGGCAGCCAGAAAGAAATTGAACCTTGGTCAGAAGAAGAGCAATTAAGTGCTGAGAAACAAGTATTGGGTTTTTATTTAACAGGGCATCCATATGACCAATACCGCGAAGAATTAGCTAATATTACCCATGGCAGTATTGCTGAATTACAAGGGAAAATTAAGCAAGCCTATGGGAAAACAGCGGCACGTGTGGCTGGCTTAGTAACAAGTCTGCGAACTAGACAGACACGAAAAGGGAAAATGATGGCTTTTGCAGTTTTAGATGATTGTTCTGGTCGTTTAGAGCTTGCTGCTTTTTCAACTGTTTATGAACAGTGTCAAGCATCCCTGGTGGTTGGCCAGCTCATTGTTGTAGAGGGTGGTTTGGCTATTGATGATTATTCAGGAATGTTAAGACTAACCATTGAATCACTTTATAGTATTGATGAGGCGAGAGCAGAATTCTCACGTCGATTGGTGTTGCAATGGAAAAATGAACTTTCTGATAACATGATCTCGGAAAAAATAGAGTATTTGGAGACAGTGATTCAACCTGTTAGGGGGGGGCGTTGTCCAGTAGTTATTGATTATACAGCGAAAATAGGCGGTTCGAGTGAAGGTGCTCGGTGTTTGTTGCAGTTGAATGACAGTTGGCGAATTTTTCCAACTAATGCAGTTTTAAAGCTATTGAATCAAACAGGATTATTTGCCTTGGTAACAGTAGAGTATTAATGAGTCTGGAATGTTGAAAGAGGATTGGATACAGCGCATGTATCCAATCCTGTTTAGCTTGAAAGGGATGGTTTTAGTCGCTATTTTTTGTGTTAGAAGTGCGGCTTAAATCATTATTATCAGATGCTGAAGTTGCTTTGGTCGGTGCTGCGGTTTGAGCTTTCGGAGCACTCTGAGTTTCTGACTTGGGCTTAGGCGCAGGAG
>CAZEVO010000007.1:50927-67483 GCA_964515235.1 uncultured Methylococcaceae bacterium
GCGGTTTGAGCTTTCGGAGCACTCTGAGTTTCTGACTTGGGCTTAGGCGCAGGAGCGGTTTGAGCTTTCGGAGCACTCTGAGTTTCTGACTTGGGCTTAGGCGCAGGAGTCGCTTGTGTTTCAGATGCGGCTTGTGGGTTTAAATCGGTCTCTGGTGTGTTTGATTTTACCTCGTTAGTATTATTACGATTGACTGATGAGTTGCGATTGTTGCGGCGGCGGTTACGGTTCCGTCTGCGGGGCTGTCGTTTTTCTTCCGTCACATTGGGAGAAGTCGATGTTGTTGAAGTGTTGTCAGTCGTACTTTCTTCTGGTTTGCTCTTAAAATTATCTGTTTTTTCTACTAATGGGGTATTGTCACGCGCTGTATTAGGATTTTGGGTCCCACTATTTTTTTGATTTTGATCCGATAAGTTGTTTTTATCGGAATTCTGTTCAACTTTAGAAGTTACAGTGCTGCTAGATGAAGAAGAATTTTCACGATTTTGGGTGTTTCGTTGGTTGCGATTTCCACGTCTACTACGGTTATTCCGGTTGCTAGGGCTTTCATTGCTCGGCTCTACTACGTTGCCACGGTTATCATCATTGACGGTTTCTGAGTTATTGCTCTGGTTGTTCTCTGTACTTGAATGTTCGGGTGTGTTGCGAGCATTAATTGGAGTTCGGTTAGTTGGGTTATTCTGGGTATTGTGATTATTCCTATTATTTCTATTATTTCGGGTATTGCGATTATTTCTATTAGCATTGCGAGGGCGTCGGCCTGAATGGTTGCGATTCTCATTATCTTCAGACCCTCTTTCGTAACCATCTTCGAAATGGGTTGGGTAACTTAAAGGTTTTTCTGATGTTTTAGATTTCCCAAATAAACGTTGAAAGAATCCGACTTTAACAGGCTCTTTTTGTTCAGGGGCTGGTGATTCTGGAAGGAAATTTTTGATTGCCGTGTTGTCGTTACTTGTAGGCATTTTTTGAGCAAAATCAGGGATGTTAATTGCTTCGCTCTGAATGTTTTCGTAACTCTGAGCGTTTTCATCAGGATCGCTCGTTTTAATGCGTTCTATTTCATAGGCAGGCGTTTCCAAGTGTTTGCTGGGAAGAATAATAATACCTACCTTTAAACGCTGTTCAATTTGTTCAATGATTTGTCGTTTTTCATTGAGAAGAAAAGTTGCGGATTCAATAGGGAGATGAATCATGACCTTAGCGGTAGCCGGTTTCATGGCTTCTTCTTCAATTAATCGTAAGACTGAAAGCGCAACAGATTCGACATTTCTAATTGCACCTTGCCCTTTGCATCGGGGGCAGGTCAGTTGTGTTGATTCACCAAGTGAAGGTTGAATCCGTTGGCGAGACATTTCTAATAAACCAAAACGTGAAATGCGGCTGGTTTGAATGCGTGCTCGGTCAATTTTTAGTGCGTCTCGCAGTCTGTTTTCAACAGCACGTTGATTTTTATTAGCCATCATATCGATGAAATCAATAACGAAAAGACCGCCTAAATCGCGGATTCTAAATTGCTTAGCAATTTCATCGGCGGCTTCAAGGTTGGTATTTAAAGCCGTTTCTTCAATATCACTCCCTTTAGTCGAGCGTGCAGAGTTGATGTCAACAGAGGTTAATGCTTCTGTGTAGTCAATGATAATTGAGCCGCCGGAAGGGAGCGGTACTTCGCGCGAATAAGCTAATTCGATTTGGGATTCTATTTGATAGCGGTTAAACAATGGAACACTTTCATTGTATAACTTGGCTTTCGAAAGAAAGGTTGGCATAACCTGCGTTAAAAAGGATTGAACTAGGTTAAATGATTCCGGATCATCAACAATGATTTCATCAATATTATTTCGCAAATGATCGCGTAATGCTCGAATAATTACGTTGCTTTCTTGAAATATTAGGGCGGGTGCTTTTTTTTCCTGTGCGGTTGTTTCAATCGCATTAGCAAGTTTCACTAAATAGTCCAAATCCCATTGCAATTCTTCAGTGCTTTTTCCACAACCGGCAGTGCGGACAATGACGCCCATATCTTCAGGAATAACGAGATCGGCCATTGCTTGGCGCAGTTCGTTGCGTGTATCACCTTCAATACGACGGGAAATGCCGCCGGCTTTTGGGTTGTCTGGCATTACTACGAGATAAGTTCCCGCTAGGCTTAGGTAGGTCGTGAGTGCTGCGCCTTTATTGCCACGTTCTTCTTTTTCTATTTGAACAACAATTTCCTGACCTTCTTTCAGTGTTTCTTTAAGGTTAGATCGTGAATTGCCACTATATTTCGGTGCAATTTCTTTGAAAGGTAAAAAGCCATGTTTACCATCGGTATAGTTAACAAAAACGGCTTCTAAGCTAGGTTCTACGCGAGTAATAATACCCTTATAGACGTTGGATTTTTTTTGTTCTTTTGACGGTATTTCAATATCAAAGTCATAAAGACTTTGCCCGTCGACTAAAGCAACGCGCAATTCTTCTGATTGCGTAGCGTTGATAAGCATTCTTTTCATTGTGTTTGTCCTTGTTCATCCTGCTCCATTTAATTCATATTGTAATGGTTAATTTCAAACGTGATTAACGTTGGTCATGAGGCTGTGTTTTTTTGTAAACTTTCATTTTAAGTCAGTGTTTGTATACCTTAAGAAAGGTTTTCTCTCATTAGCTCTGTGCTAATGGGTTGTTGAAAGTTTATCGCTATAGCAAAGTCGTTGTGACCAAGCTAAAGTGCAGCGCATTAAAAAACAACAAAGCCTTAAGCAGGATGTTGTTTTCACTCATCTCGGGTAGAGTGATAAAACCCAAATTCTTTTATGTTGGGGCTATAACATAATGTTGTGGATAGAGAGTTCAATTTTTTTATTTTTACCACATTGACCAGTCTCTTACCTGTTTTTTCTTTAAAAATAACAGACTAAGTACTCGAAATCTTAATTTATAAAGCCCAGTACAATCCTGGTGCACTTGATTTATCAGTGAACTATGATGTATTTGCTCTCTAACACCCCAATATACCAATATTATAGTATTACAGCAATTTAAATCATTGATTTACTGTATTATTAGTAATTAAGTCGCATATATCATGTAGATATAGTTTGAAGGCTTATTTTTCAAGTAAAAAAATATTTTTAAATTAATGGCAAACAATATTCTTGAAAGTACACAAAGTGTTCAATATGTTGAGATCAACGAGAAGCACGAAGGGCAGCGGATTGATAATTTCTTAATTGCTGTTTTAAAGGGGGTTCCAAAAAGTCGAATTTATCGCATGCTGCGAAAAGGTGAAGTGCGCGTCAATAAAAAACGGTGTAAAGCAACCGTTCGTCTTGCAATGAATGATCTCGTTCGGATTCCGCCGTTACGTATGGATGTTCGAGTTGACAAAGTGTTTGTCCCTCAACGATTGCGGAAAAGTTTAGTCGATAATATTTTGTATGAAGACGCAAGTTTATTGGTTCTTAATAAACCGTCAGGGTTTCCTGTGCATGGGGGGAGTGGTGTTCAGTCTGGAATAATTGAAGCGTTACGTGAAATTCGCCCGGAACATCGTTTTTTGGAATTGGTGCATCGTCTCGATAAGGATACCTCAGGGTGTTTGATTGTTGCCAAAAAGCGCAGCGCCCTTAGAAAATTACATGAGTATTTCCGGGGTGATGGTGTTTCAAAAACCTATATAGCGTTATTAGTTGGAGCTTGGCAGCAAAAAAAACAATGGGTTGATGTGCCGTTATTAAAAAATATTAATAAGAGTGGTGAGCGCATGGTTATTGTTAGCCCGCAAGGTAAACAGGCTGAAACAGCCTTTCGACGGTTAAAGGTCTATAAAACTGCGACTTTGGTTGAGGCGCGGCCTAAAACGGGACGCACACATCAGATTAGGGTTCATGCTAAATGGTTGGGGCACCCTATTGTTGGCGATGAGCGATATGATGAAACAGAGAGTGTTAATTTATTTAAGGCTAATGGCTTTAACCGATTAATGTTGCATGCCCATCAATTGACTTTTAAACACCCAGAAACAGAGCAGCCGTTTACGGTAACAGCTGAGTTGCCTTCGAAAATAACAAACTTGTTAGTGCAATTATGAAATGAAAGATTAGGGATGAGTTTTTAATTTATGAGTGGCGATGCTATGCTTGTTCCTTTCTAGTGTAAGAGATGTGACAAGTTTTGGTACAGGTAAGAATTCATTGGGATTTGAGTTCAGAAAGGTCGTTATCTTTCATGCTAAATTCTTTGTTAGTAATTAGTTATTTAGGTTATTTAAGGTGATAAATGAGTGAGGAAAACACAAAACAAACGATAACATCGGGTGGTGATGACCATGTTTGGGAGAAATCATTAATTGAGAAGTTGGCGTTGGCAGGTGTGACCGAGCAACGTAGAGCTCGACGCTGGGGAATATTTTTTAAACTGGCAATGATGACTTATCTGGTGGTTTTGCTGGTTATTAGTATGGGGCCACGGTTAAATATAGGAATGCAGAGCATTGAAAAGCATACGGCAGTTGTCGATGTTTCCGGAATGATCATGCAAGGGACTGATGCGAGTGCTGCCAATATTATTCAAGGTTTACGTGCTGCTGTAGAAGATGAAATGACTCAGGGTATTATTGTTCGTTTAAATACGCCGGGGGGGAGTCCTGTACAGTCTGCTTATGTTTTTGAGGAGATTATTGCAATCAGAGAGCAATACCCTGACTTACCTGTTCATGCGGTGGTGACGGATATGTGTACCTCAGGTGGGTATTATATTGCAGCGGCGGTTGATAAGATTTTTGTTAACCCTGCGAGTGTTATGGGTTCAATTGGTGTCATTATGGAAGGCTATGGTTTTGTTGATACGTTGGCAAAATTAGGTGTTGAACGCCGCGTGATGACTGCAGGTAAGCATAAAGCGATGCTGGATTCTTTTGCACCAGTTAATCATGCTGAAAAGGCTCATGCACAGCATTTGCTTGACCAGGTCCATCAGCAGTTTATTGCGGCAGTCAAAAAGGGGCGAGGTGATCGATTGAAAGTAACGGATGAAATGTTTTCAGGATTGGTTTGGACGGGGCAAGAAAGTATTACCCTTGGATTAGCTGATGGAATTGGCCATGATCGATCGGTTGCAAAAGATATTATTGGCGCTGAAAAGCTAGTGGACTTTACGCCGAGGGAGCAATTACTTGAGCGGTTAGCGACTAAAATTGCCAGTTCAGTGGGTGAAATGCTCACGGGTGTTCATCGAACAAGTTGGTTACAATTGTAATCGTCGTTGGTTGAAACCGGAAAGTTTTTAACGGTGTATATTGATAACATGATAGGTGGGATGAATATATTTCAAACAAAAAACACACGGTTATTGAATTCTGTGCTGAATTCGATCATAATTGCCCTCCTTTCGAGAACATTGCTCGAAAGTCTTTATGGTAACTGTGTCGGTCCTCTCGCAACGATACGCTGTAAACCCCGTCAGGCCCGGAAGGGAGCAGCGGCAGCAGCTTATTCGTGTGCCGAGATGTGGCTGGCGCAGTTTCCACCCATGACTCACCGCTTTATCCTTTTTTATATCACTTAACTGTCATGACTTATCAGGCATTAGCACGAAAATGGCGGCCTCAGGACTTTAATGAGATTGTTGGCCAAGAGTCGGTTGTTAAATCATTAATGAATGCACTGAAGTCAGGTCGCTTACATCATGCCTATTTATTTACCGGAACGCGTGGTGTTGGTAAAACCACAATAGCACGTGTACTTGCCAAAGCCTTAAACTGTGAGGATATACAGGCGTCAAATCCTTGTGGACAGTGTCTGGTATGTCGTGATATTGATGATGATAAGTACATTGATTTTCTTGAAATAGATGCGGCATCGAGAACCAAGGTAGAGGATACGCGGGACCTGATTGATAATATTCAGTATGCGCCCAGCCGTGGTCGTTATAAGGTGTACCTGATTGATGAAGTGCATATGTTATCAGGACACAGTTTCAATGCGTTATTAAAAACACTGGAAGAACCTCCAGCCCATGTTAAGTTTTTATTGGCAACGACAGATCCACAGAAAATTCCAGTCACGGTGTTGTCGCGGTGTTTACAGTTTAGTTTGAAGCATTTAACGGTTAATCAACTTGCAGATCAAATGCAGAGCATTTTGCAGAAAGAAACGATTACCTACGATGCTTCTGCATTAGCACTTATCGCTCATGTTGCTGCTGGCAGTATGCGTGATGGGTTAAGTCTTTTAGATCAGGCTATTGTTTTTGGAGAAGGCGAAGTTTCAATTGCTAATGTACAGTCCATGTTGGGCACAGTAGGCGATCAGGCTGTTGGTGAATTATTATTAACGGTGGCAGCCAATGATCCTGCCGGAGTATTGCAAAAGATTGCTGAAATAGCAGACTTTTCTTCAGACTTTGACTCGGTGTGCACTGGAGTCATTCGGCTGTTGCATCGAACAGCTTTGGCCCAGGTGGTGCCTGAGACATTGGTAGCCGTAGAGTCTCGAGAACTGGTTGAGAAACTAACTGCAGCGCTCACGCCAGAAGAAGTTCAGCTGTATTATCAAATTGCCTTAACAGGACGAAAGGATTTGCAGATGGCTGTCGATTTGCGTAGTGGTTTTGAGATGTTATTGCTTCGAATGTTAGCATTCAGACCAGTCAGTACTGTGAATACAATGACTAAGCAGAACGAGGGCGTTGCACCGGTTACCCACAAGGTGACTGCGGCGCAGGAAGAATTTCAAAGCATTGATAATACACCGAAGTCTTCAGAGGCAAGTGATTGGTTGACAATGGTTGATGCAATGAAGTTGGGCGGTATGGCGAGACAGCTTGCAAACAATTGTATTTTAGCTTCGTTGTCAGATAATCAGTGTCAACTAGTGTTAGATGAGCGTTTTAAAGAATTACATGGTAACAAGACAGAACAATCCTTATCTAAGGCATTAGACGATTATTTGGGGCGGAAGGTTAAATTGTTGATTCAGAAGGAATCATTAGGAGATACAGTAACTCCAGCGAAATTAATTGATGAACAAATAAAAAGTCGGCAAGAAGTCGCAGAACAAACCATTGAAAATGATCAAGCGGTTAGGGCGTTAAAGGACAGGTTTTCAGCGCACATTATACCGGGAACGATAGAACCTGTTGAAAGTAATGAGGAACGTAATGAAAAATGAATTAGGAGGCTTGTTGCAACAAGCACAGAAGATGCAGGAGAACTTCCAGAAAACCCAAGAAGAACTGGCGCAAATGGAAGTTAAAGGTGAGTCGGGGGGAGGTTTGGTAACGTTGGTTATGACCGGAAAACGTGCCGTTAAAAAGGTTTCTATTGACGACTCTTTATTAGCTGATGATAAGGATATGCTTGAAGATTTAGTTGCCGCAGCTATTAATGATGCAGTGAATAAAGTCGCTAAGTTAAAGCAAGAGAAAATGGCAGGTATGACGGCGGGTTTTCCTATGCCACCAGGATTTAAAATGCCATTTTAATGCATCAGTCAGGACTATTAAATGATTTGATCCAAGCGTTTTGTTGTTTACCAGGTGTGGGGCCTAAGTCTGCACAACGAATGGCTTTTCATGTATTACAAAAAGATAAACGAGGCGGTGTTCTGCTTGCTGAAACGCTACAAAAGTCAATTGAACAAGTAAAGTATTGTCAGCAATGCCGAACGTTGACTGAGCATTCGGTCTGTCATCTTTGTACGAGTTCGTCTCGAGATGAGGCGATTTTATGTATTGTAGAAACGCCTGCTGATGTTTGGGTTGTTGAGCAATCTGCTGTATTTCGGGGCAAGTTTTTTGTTTTGCATGGTCGACTCTCGCCGTTAGATGGTATCGGGCCCAGTGAACTAGGTTTTGACTTGTTAGCACAACGGTTAGTCATGGGCGTTGTCAAAGAAATTATTTTGGCTACGAATGCGACCGTTGAAGGGGAGGCGACAGCTCATTTTATTAGTGAAATGGCAAGGCAAAGAAATATTATTGCAACTCGTATTGCGCATGGAGTACCGATGGGTGGTGAGTTGGAATATATTGACGGTGGAACCTTAGCGCATGCGTTTAATGGTCGTCGGGAATTATAACAGGGTGGTATGAAATGATGAGTGATTGTATATTTTGCAAAATGGTTCGTAGGGAAATTGTACCGGCTGTTGTTTACGAAGATGCAGATGTTTTAGCATTTAATGATATCAACCCGCAAGCGCCTGTGCATATCTTGGTAATCCCGAAACAACATATTGCAACGCTCAATGAGTTAACAGAAAAGTCCATAGCCGGGGAGTTATTAACGCGCTGTGCTAGTATTGCAAAGGAGCAAGGCCTGGCAGAGGATGGCTATCGTACGGTGATTAATTGTAATGGTCATGGCGGGCAAGAGGTCTATCATTTGCATATACATTTACTGGGTGGTCGCCAAATGCTTTGGCCTCCGGGTTAATGCTGTTTCTAGAGTTGTAGTTAAGGATTCATTTTCTCTTTTAACTTTAAGAAACGTTGGTAGCGCATTAAACTGATAACTTGGTTTTCAACAGCATTTCGTACAGCGCAGCCTTTATCTTTTTGGTGTCGGCAATCATTAAATTGACAGGCTTCAATAAAGGGCTGAAACTCTCTAAAGCCGTAGGCTAATTGGGCTTCAGTTAGTCCTGCAAGACCGAAAATAGCAACACCTGGGCTGTCAATAAGGTCGCCACCATTAGGTAGGTGGTAAAGGGTTGCTGTTGTTGTGGTGTGGCGCCCGTGTGCGTTGGCTTCTGATAGCGTATTTGTTTTGAGTAACTTATCGGGAATTAAAACATTGGTCAGAGATGATTTGCCGACACCCGATTGTCCGGCTAGGATGCTAGTTTTATTTGTCAGTGTATCGGTGAGCGTTGACAGGCCTTTTCCGGTCGTAGCGCTGACAGAATGTAATCTATAGCCCATGTCCTGATAGCGTGTAAGTTCCGCAGTAATACGTTGGCGCTCAGCATTGGGGCTCAGGTCAATTTTATTAAAGACTAATTCAGCACTAATATTCCGATTTTCACAAACAGCCAGATATTGGTCGATTAATAAGAAGTCGCAGCGAGGTTTAGTCGCAAAGACTACGATCACTTTGTCTATATTGGCTGCCACGGGGCGTGTTTTGCCTTGGCGCGCCGGCCTTGTCAAGACAGAGCGGCGAGGGAGTAGTTCAGTAACGCGGCCCTGATCAGGGCCGGTTTTTTCCCATAAGACCTGATCGCCGACGGCGGCAATACCAAGTTGTCGGCGTGTTTGGCAAATGATCGTTTTTCCCGCACTCTCAATAGCAAGCCCTTTGCCTAAGTGTGCAATGACGAGGCCGTTTAGAAAATCAGCCATTTAAGGCGTCAGGATCCAGATGATCAATGCGAATAGCTGCAGGTGGGTGGCTGTAGTGAAAAGCGGAATACAGTGGGTCAGGTGTTAAGGTGTTTGCATTTTCACGATAAAGTTTGACCAGACCACTAATTAGCATTGCAGCCTTTGCATTATTAGCAGCAAAGTCATCGGCTTCAAATTCGAATTTACGTTGAAAAAATGCGCTGATAGGTTGAATAAAAAAGGTGAAAACTGGAGAAACCAACATAAATAATAATAAGGCCGCGGCATTTGATGGTTCAGAAATACCTAAACCTTGAAAAAACCAATTTTGTTCAATGAGCCATCCGAGAACACCAAGGCTAATGAGGGTCATGATTGATGTGGCTATAAGCATTTTAATGACGTGTTTGCATTTGAAGTGACCGAGTTCATGGGCCAGTACTGCTTCTAATTCTTCATCGTCAAGGGATTCAATCAGTGTGTCAAAGAAGACAATACGTTTGTTATTACCGATGCCAGTAAAATAAGCATTACCATGGCCTGAGCGACGAGAGCCATCCATCACAAAGATGCCTTGACTGTTAAAGCCGCAACGCTCCAGTAACTGTTGAATACGATCTTTAAGAGGGCCATCTTCCAGTGGTGTGAACTTGTTGAATAAGGGTGCAATAACGGTTGGAAATAACCAGCTCATCAGTAGTGAAAAACCCATTAAAATAACCCAAGCCAAAAGCCACCAGTATGTGCCTACAGTGTTCATGATCCAGATAATGAGTGCTAAAATAGGTAGTCCGATGAGAAGCATTAAAAAGATCTGAATGAGTTGATCTTTGGCAAATTGAATGGGGGTGCTGCGATTAAAACCGAATTTTTCTTCAATAACAAAGGTCTGGTAGATACTGGTAGGTAGTTCCAAAACGTGCATAATGAGGAAGATTGTGACCATAGCGCCGAGGCCCGTTGTTATGGGTGAATAACCATAAGACTGCCAAAGTGAGAAAGACCAATCTATGCCGCCACCGATAGTGAGAAATAACAAGAAAAAAACGCCGGCAATTTGGTCGTAACCGCCAAGTTTTTCTTTGGCGAGAGTGTAATCGGCTGCTTTTTGGTGTTCTTCAAGTGTCACTGTTGAATTAAAGGCTTTAGGAACTTTGTCACGGTGTAAGTCAACATGACTGCTTTGACGTTTTGAGAGCCAGTATTGCGTGCTAAAAGATAAGGCAAGAGCGATAAGGAAGATGACAGTAAAGGTATTCATGGGTGATTGCTTTAAGTTATTTCAAAAAGTTAGGTATAAAGATTAGCCAATGCTACAATTTGTCGCAACTTTTATCTGTAGACTGGGTATTTTATGGCATTAGACTCTCAAAACCTTATCTGGATCGATCTGGAAATGACGGGCCTAGATCCGAACAGAGATTTTATCATAGAGATAGCGACTGTGGTGACCGATGCACAGCTCAATATTCTGGCAGAAGGTCCAGTCTTAGCCATTCATCAGCCAGATGCGGTCATTGACGCTATGGATGACTGGAATCAACAACACCATAGTCAGTCGGGTTTGATCGAACGAGTTAAGAACAGTGAGATAACAGATGCCGTAGCCGAACAAGAAACTTTAGCTTTCTTGTCACAGTGGGTAGGGGCAAATCAATCGCCGATTTGTGGTAACAGTATTGGGCAGGATCGGCGTTTTTTGGTGCGCTATATGCCAGAATTGGCGAATTTCTTTCATTACCGTAATTTGGACGTATCGACATTAAAAGAACTTGCTCAACGTTGGGCACCGGAATTATTGGATGGCTTTGTAAAAAAAGGCAGTCACCAAGCGTTAGACGATGTTTTAGAATCGATCGAAGAATTGAAGTATTACCGAAAACATTTTATTAAATTACCATCATGAATCAGATTTATGCGGTTGCATTTGGCGGTGCGCTTGGCGCCGTATTGCGATTCCTAATTTCAACAGGAGTTTATCAGTGGTTAGGGCGTGGATTTCCCTACGGAACCTTAGCTGTAAATGTTATTGGTTCTTTTTTAATAGGTTTGATGACAGAAGCACTGGTGGTACAGCGTGTTGCATTAGGTGATGAATATCGATTGGCTATTTTGGTGGGAGTATTTGGCTCACTCACGACCTTTTCAACATTTTCATTGGATACGCTTTATTTGTTAGAGCAAGGAAACCTAACAAAAGCAATGTTGAATGTTTTTGTAAGCGTTAGCATTTGTGTTTTAGTGGTGTGGCTAGGGCTGTCTATGGGGCGATTGATTTTTCAAGAATCTTCAGGATTTTATCACGGTTCTAATTGGTCATTGCCCTACGGTTTATTAATAACCAATTCGATTGGCGCTTTTTTAATCGGGATGGTGGCCGGCACGTTGATGCACAAGGTTGCATTAACCGTTGAATATCAGACGGTAGCAGTTGTGTTGCTTGGCGGGTTGTTTATAACCCTTTCCAGCCTTTATATAATGTTGCACATGATTGAAGAGGGCTTTTCGTTTGATGAGACTTTTAATCTTGTTGCGAGCTTACTTTTAGGTAATGTGGTTTTAACCGGTTCCATGCTAAGTGTAGGACTTTTGGCAGGCAAGCAAATGTAGCGCTTAAGCAGTGAGTATTTTCGTGACCATAGAGGTATATTTTGTCCCTGTTTTAGCGGGGTTTTTTTATTTTTTAGGTAGTTGAAAACTATGTTAGACCCAAGATTATTAAGAGCAGATATCAATGCAGTTAAACAGGCATTAAGTCACCGTAAGGTGGAGTTAGATGTTGCTGCTTATAGTGCGTTGGAAACGCAGCGTAAAAACCTACAGATTCAGACACAAGAGTTACAAAATGAACGTAATTCTCGATCTAAAGCAATTGGTCAAGCGAAGGCGAAAGGAGCTGATATACAGCCTTTGTTGGCTGATGTGCAGTCACTAGGCGATCAGTTAAAAGACACTGAGAAAGAATTAAGTCAGGTCCAAGAGGCATTAACTGATTTTTTTATGAGTTTACCTAATATTCTGGATGCTGCGGTTCCTGAAGGGCGTGATGAAGCCGATAATTTGGAGTTGTATTGTTGGGGGGATCCACGGCAATTTGATTTTGAACCTTTAGATCATGTCGATCTGGGCGCTAATTTAGGGGGTATGGATTTTGAGACGGGTGCAAAAATCGCAACGGCTCGATTTGTTGTGTTGACCGGCCCTGTTGCCCGGTTACAGCGCGCTTTGATTCAATTTATGCTTGATGTTCATGGGCGAGAGCATGGTTATCAAGAAACCTATGTGCCTTTTCTGGCCAATACAGAAACACTACAAGGAACCGGGCAGTTACCAAAGTTTGAAAAAGATTTATTTAAAATAGAAAGTGAAACACCGCTATATTTGATTCCAACTGCGGAGGTTCCAGTCACTAATAGTGTTCGTGGTGAAATTGTAGAGGCTGATAAGATGCCCTTGAAATATGTCTGTCAAACACCTTGTTTTCGAAGTGAGGCAGGTTCATACGGAAAAGATGTTAGAGGGCTTATACGTCAACATCAATTTGAAAAAGTTGAGTTAGTGCAAATTGTCCGGGCAGAAGACTCGGATGCGGCGCACGAAGAATTAACAATGCATGCCGAGAATATCCTTAAATTATTAAATTTACCTTATCGTAAAGTTCTACTCTGTGCAGGTGACACGGGGTTCTCATCTCGAAAAACTTATGACCTTGAGGTTTGGTTGCCTGGGCAGCAAAAATATAGGGAAATTTCTTCATGTAGTAATTTTGGTGATTTTCAGGCTCGTCGAATGCAGGCGCGTTGGCGCAACCCTGAGACCGGCAAGCCGGAATTAGTCCATACGATTAATGGTTCTGGTTTGGCAGCTGGCCGAACCTTGGTTGCAGTGATGGAAAATTGTCAAGATGCTGAAGGTAGAATTCATATTCCTGAGGTGTTGGTGCCCTATATGGGTGGCTTGACAGTGATAGAATAAATGTTCTGTTGTTAATAAAGGCTTTGAACAGGGAAAATCATGAATAAAATAAAATCTTTAGTGTTAGTTGTTTTTTTACTAGTACCGGTGTGTAGCTGGTCTGCGGGTCAGCCAGATTTAGCGGTGCTTCAAGAGTCAGCAGACCAAGGTAATGCATTAGCGCAAGCGCAAGTGGGGGCTATTTATTATTTAGGAAAAGGTGTGATGCAGGATCCAGCCACCGCAGCGCGGTGGCTAAAAAAAGCAGCTGATCAGGAATTAGTTGAAGCGGCGGTAATGATGGGTGCATTGAGTGATATCGGGTTGGGGGTTCCAGCCAGTGTTAGTGGTGCAAGAGTGTGGTATCAAAAAGCAGTTGCTCTCGGTTCTGAGCCAGCGAAGGGTGTTTTAAGCTACTATGCCGATGTGGAACGCGCGATGAAGGCGATGGGGATTGCTAAACAGTATGCAAATTTAGTATTAAGAAAAAAATAAATGAATATAAAAACACGTTTTGCACCAAGTCCTACCGGTTACCTGCACGTAGGTGGGGCTCGAACAGCCTTGTTTTCTTGGCTCTATGCCCAGCAGCATCAAGGTCAGTTCGTTTTACGAATTGAAGATACTGATCGTGAGCGCTCAACTCAGGCCTCGGTTGATGCTATTTTAGACGGGATGGCCTGGTTAGGCTTGAATTATGACGAAGGACCTTATTATCAGACCCAGCGTTTTGATCGTTATAAGGCAGTTATTCAGCAGTTAATGGACCAAGGCGATGCTTATTATTGTTATTGTAGTAAGGATGAGCTAGAAACTTTGCGCGCAGAGCAAATGAGTCGGAAAGAAAAGCCTCGTTACGATGGTCGTTGTCGTCATGGTGAAAATGTCAGAGATGACTTGACTCCAGTGATTCGTTTTAAGAACCCAACTGAAGGCGCGGTGGTAATTAGCGATTGTGTGAAAGGCAATATTACGATTAATAATAGTGAGTTAGACGATTTAATTATTGCTCGTGGAGATGGTTCACCCACCTATAATTTGACTGTTGTGATTGACGATTGGGATATGGGTATCAATTATGTAATTCGTGGTGACGATCACATCAATAACACGCCGCGGCAAATTAATATCTTAAAGGCATTGGGTGTAGAACCGCCGCATTATGCGCATTTGCCGATGATTTTAGGTGATGACGGTAGTCGGCTATCTAAACGTCACGGTGCTGTGAGTGTGATGCAGTATCGTGATGAGGGTTTTTTGCCACAAGCTGTACTTAATTATTTGGTTCGATTAGGGTGGTCGCACGGCGATCAGGAAATATTTTCAATTTCTGAAATGGTTGAGCATTTTGATTTAACCTCGGTGAATGTGTCTGCATCAACCTTTAATACAGAGAAATTGTTGTGGTTGAATCATCAATATATAATGACGACTGACCCTGAACAAATAACACCGCATTTACAGTGGCATCTTAATGATCAAGAAATCAATGTTGCAGATGGGCCAGAACTTGAGTCAGTAGTTGTTGCCTTACGTGAACGCAGCAAGACCTTAAAAGAAATGGCTGCGGCTAGTCGTTATTTTTACGAAGATTTTGAATCGTATGATGAGAAGGCAGCGAAAAAGAATTTTAAAGGTGACGCGGTTGAGGTCTTGCGGCAGTTATTAACTCAGTTTTCAGCGATAGCAGAATGGGATGGTGAAGTTTTACATCAGATAGTCCTTGATACCGCACAAACGATGGATTTAAAGCTGGGTAAGGTCGCGCAACCATTACGCGTTGCAGTTTCTGGGCAGGCTGCAACACCTGGGATCGATGTCACCTTGAGTTTGTTGGGGCGCTCAAAAACATTAAAAAGAATACAGCGAGCAATCGATTTTATTGCAAAATGAAAGTAAAAATTCGTTGTATTTACTGCTTTTTTTTGTCGACTACTGGATAATAGTAGCCATATTTTAAATTTTAAGGATTTTACGGCTTATGCAGAAACAGCATAGTTTTACCCGAGAAGAGTTGTTAATGTCAGGGCGAGGTGAATTATATGGCCCAAAGAATGCACAGTTACCCCTGCCGAATATGTTAATGATGGATCGAATTACACATATTTCAGATGAAGGCGGGAAGTTTGATAAGGGCAGCATTGTTGCAGAATTAGACATTACGCCTGAGTTATGGTTTTTTGATTGCCATTTTCAGGGAGACCCGGTAATGCCGGGGTGTTTGGGTTTAGATGCGATGTGGCAATTGGTTGGTTTTTATTTGTGTTGGATGGGTGGTCCTGGAAAAGGACGTGCCTTAGGCGTTGGCGATGTTAAGTTTCGTGGACAGGTTTTACCTGATGCCAAGAAAGTGACTTATCGACTGGATCTTAAGCGTGTAATTTTGCGCAAGTTAGTAATGGGTATAGCCGATGCTACGATGGATGTGGATGGCAAGGTTATTTATGAAGCAACGGATCTCCGAGTGGGTTTGTTTACCTCAACCGAAGATTTTTGAGGAGAAATAACATGAAACGAGTAGTGGTTACAGGATTGGGTATCGTCTCTCCAATAGGAAATAATCAAGCAGAGGTTATTGATTCTCTAAAGGTTGGTCGTTCAGGTATTGTTTTTTCTGAAGAATATAAAGAGTTGGGTTTTAGGAGTCATGTTCACGGGCCCATTAATATAGACCTTGATGAATTTATAGACCGTAAAGTAAAACGTTTTATGGGTGATGGGGCAGCGTTTAATTACATTGCCATGCAACAGGCGATTGATGATGCCGGACTTGAAGAGAATGAAGTCTCTAATGTCAGAACGGGATTAATTATGGGTTCAGGCGGGCCATCAACCTCTAATTTGGTTGATGCAGCAGATATTTTACGTGCAAAAGGCGTAAAGCGTGTTGGGCCTTATATGGTGCCCCGGACCATGTCGAGCACAAACATTGCTTGTTTGGCGACACCCTTCAAAATTAAGGGTATTAATTATTCAATTACTTCGGCTTGTGCAACCAGTGCGCATTGTATTGGTAATGCCATGGAGCAAATCCAAATGGGTAAACAAGATATTGTTTTTGCCGGAGGAGGAGAGGAAGTTCACTGGACCATGTCAGTTTTATTTGATGCTATGGGCGCTTTATCTTCTAAATATAATGATACCCCAGAGACAGCATCAAGAGCTTATGACGCTACGCGTGATGGCTTTGTTATTTCCGGAGGCGGTGGTGTTTTAGTTCTGGAAGATTTGGAACATGCAAAAGCACGTGGAGCCAAAATTTACGCAGAATTAGTAGGTTACGGTGCAACTTCAGA
>CAZEVO010000008.1:0-67346 GCA_964515235.1 uncultured Methylococcaceae bacterium
GCAATTTTACGAACGAGATGCTCCTCATAAATATCTAATTCACCATCAGAAAAAGCAACGTCCCACAATAATTTTACCAACATTATTTTTTGTTCTTGGGAAAATCCACTATTAATCAAAGAGGTAAACTGATAATAATCGGTCGCCGCTATTCTTTGCTCCGCTGCTAATTCCATCAAGGTATTTGCTGCATCATCTGAAAGCTCAAAATATTCCTTAATACGGCAGAGAATTACCGCGTTTTCTTCGGGACGCACCGCATCATCCATATGCATCATTTCTATCAATAATGCCGCACACGCCAAGTGCAAATCAGCATCCGTGATTTGCACTGATTCATGCGGCGCTATATGTTGATTAAAAAAGGACTTAATTTGATTTAACATGTTAATAACCCATCGTTCAAATTCGATAAAAATAGTGGACTCACAGTACAACAGCACTGCACACAAACCTTTCCTTCTAACTCAGAACCTTTTCCAGAAAAACAGCTTCTCCTAAAATGGGATCAAGTTGATAGCCTCTAAATCCCGCTTTGCGATAAACAGAACACGCTGTCTTATTCCCAGATAAAACTTCTAATGTTAATTTACAATATCCACGCTCTATTGCTACTTGTTCTACGCTTTCAAGTAACTGAATCGCCAAACCTTGGCCTCTAAAATCAGGGTGTACAACAAGATCATGAATGTTGAATAATGGTTTACATTGAAATGTTGAAAAGCCTTCAAAAGCCGTAATTAACCCAACCGGCATTTCATCTAGATAAGCCAAGACACTTAAAATATCTTCCCGTTTCGCTAGTTTTTCAATCAGATTCAGTTTGCTGTATTCAGATAATCCTTGGCCTCCACCCATGGGGTCAAGCGCATAGCAATCTAATAAGTCTATGAACGTAGATCCATGTTGTACATTCTCAAAATCAACAATGACCAATTGCAACATCAGTTATGAATATGACCGGTTTATATCAGCAAAAGAGACGTACAATAATACACCAATAAAAATATAAATAAGCGGAGTTAAGAACGGGCTAATTCCCGTTGCAACAATAGCTAAGAAAAACGAAAAAGCCAGTTGTTTTTGACAAACTGTATGAAAATCTTGTGTCATCGTTTTACCACGATACTTTGCCTGAGACCAGTTTAGACCCTGACAAACCATCAGAGGATAACTAAACCAACTAGCAAATGACGTTAACATCAAAATAAGAAAAATCAACGTCACAATCGCTGCGCGATACAACCACCCTGAATATTCACGTATCCCTTGGTCCACGATATTTTGGTCAAATAACTGCCAATCAAAGAAAAAGGATACGATTTTCTCAGGTTCACCGCTATAGATATTAAAAATAACCCTAAAAACAAACCAACATAACATCAACATAATTGCCATTGAAAACGCCGTCGGCACATGAGTTCGCATCATGTCCGTCAAGGTGTTTTTTGTCTCCTCAGACTGCTTTTCACTCACATAATCGGCAATAGAAACCGTCATCAAAAAACTAAAGGCTGATAACACAATTCCCAGTGCCAATGAAATTCGCCCAACGGACAAAAGCACACAAACCCAGAGGAAATAATTTAGCCAAACTACCGGATGACTCAGTAATAATTTTAAACTGTCCTGAACCCAGTTCAAGAAAGTAATCTCAGATTTTGTCATCTTTAGAAAGATCTAATTTTCTGTATCCCTACAGAGGCGCGAATCTCCTCCATAAAAGGGACGCTGACTTCCCGTGCTCTTACTGCACCTTCTGTAAGCGCCTGTTCTATTACATCGGGAGACTTAATCAATTCATCATAGCGCTCTCTAGCAGGCGCAATCTGATCGTTAATATATTCGAACAGATGTTTTTTCATTTCACCCCAGGCAATCCCTTCCGCGTAACGTACCCGCATCTCTTCAAGTTCAGAATCCGTCGCAAAAGCCTGATAGATACTAAATAAAGTACAGCTATCTGGGTCTTTAGGCTCGCCTGGCTCCAAAGAATTAGTTTTAATCTTATTTATCAATTTACGAAACTTCTTTTCCGGTGCAAACAATGGAATCGTATTATTATAGCTTTTGCTCATCTTACGACCATCTAACCCAGATAGTGTGGCAGCATTGTCTTCGACTACAGCCTCGGGTAAAACAAAGTGCTCACCAAAGATATGATTAAAACGACCGGCAATATCCCGCGCCATCTCAATATGTTGAATTTGATCTTTACCGACCGGAACTTTATGAGCATTAAACATTAAAATATCTGCCGCCATTAAGACAGGATAACTAAAAAGTCCCATCGTTATCCCTTTATCAGGGTCAGCCCCCCCTTCTTGCTCATTTTCATCCACCGATGCCTTATAGGCATGTGCTCTGTTCATTAATCCTTTCGATGTCACGCATGTCAACATCCAAGTTAATTCAAGGATTTCTGGAACGTCTGACTGACGATAGAAAATCGCATTTGAGGTATCAAGACCTAAAGCCATCCAAGTGGCAGCAATTTCCAAGCTCGACTGCCGAACTCGTTCCGGTTCATGACATTTAATCAATGCATGATAATCTGCTAAGAAATAATAAGGCATCACCTGGGCATCATTACTTGCAGTAATTGCAGGCCTTATTGCTCCGACATAATTACCAAGATGCGGTGTTCCTGTTGTCGTAATCCCGGTTAGAACGGTTTGTTTACTCATGGGTTTATCCAATATTAATACTAGCCTCGCGGCTAACTGATAAGTAGATGACTCTGTTAATGACAGCATCCGATACATAGGGCGTGTTCGACAATTATTAGAACTAGCCTCATTTAGCAGGTTAATATGCCATAGTATGCTCTGAATAGCTAGATTACCCAGCCACTCTACTGATAGAAAAGATCATCAAACGCAAAATATTTTTTTATAGTAAAATTAAAAATCGCTAGAACGATTATAAGCCTGCCCTTTATTAACCACTCAGCCCACTAACCCATGCCCTTATTCTTTAAAAAACCATCTACTGCCATCCCGCTCTCCTATCGTTTCGTTGACTCTAACCAATATCATCAAGCGCTCTGCACAATGCAGAATGATAATAAGTTAATTTTCAGAACAGAATCCGCCATTGAAACCGGTTGGGTCATAGAGGCTACCTTAAGTCCCCAACAATCACCTGATGTTTCTTTTACTGCCTTAATCGAAGTGGAATCAAGCACACGTATAAACCGCAAATATTTTGAAATTAATGCTATGATCAGCACCATTAAGGCGTAAAAAAACCTCAACCTCTTCGCTCAAAATCAACAGTTAACTGATTTATGTATTCAATTACTAAAGAAATCTATTTCTGCTACGGTCACCGATTAATGCACCACGAGGGTAAATGCCGGCACCTTCATGGCCATAGTGTAAAAGCAGCCATTACTGTTACCGCCCAAGAACTCAATAGACAGGGAATGGTCTGTGATTTTTCAGATATAAAAGCCAGTGCCAACACCTTTATAGAACAGCAATTGGATCATAATTTTCTAGTTTTTAAAGATGACCCACTCATTCCGTGGCTTAAGCAAAACAACGAACGCTTCATGCCTTTAGATGAACACCCAACCGCCGAAGTTCTTGCTAAAATGATCTACCTTTACATGAAAAAACAAGGATTTACCGTGGAAAAAGTAATCCTCTGGGAAACAGATAGCTCCTACGCTTGCTATCGTGAATCCTAACAATGTCAAAATTAAACCTCATCAATAAATCCTTTTGCTTGGAAAAAATTTGCGAATCTAATTACCAGAAACTACTCAGGTTGATACCCCATATTGGCCAGATCAAAGAATCTGCAATTGGGCAATCAAATGCTCCCTTAGAGTTACATTTATCAGTCATTGACCGTGCCCCTTACACCTTAACCTTAGAACTCAGCCACTGTTTTGATCAACACAAAAAACATACCTTCGAACCCGCTGTTAATATCAAGGTTTACTTAGATGCACAAATGGTTGAAGTCATCCGTCACCACGAACGATCCCATGTGTTTCAAGCTATTAAGAACGCACGGCAATCTGTTGCTATCATGGACTACAAATGGTCTTTAAATTATTTCCTCGGCCAATGGCTCGATCATTGTCTAAAAAACAACTATCATTTCAAATATCCAGAGCCACTCACCAGCCATTAAATCAAGCGACCACTTCTTTTTGTAAAGCAGCCTTAACACACCGAATAATACCGTAACTATAGGCTCCATCTAGAGCATCATAAACACCTCGTAAGGTCTGGCTTTGTCGATCACCGCCTACCTCTATAATTGCTTGTTCAACAACCGTAATTTCTGGCTTTGACAGAGGAACCACTTCAGTCAGCTCAACTGATCCGATAAGTAACCCTTCAGCCAAGTGTGCATAAACCGTATCCACTGTTATCTGTCTTCTTTCGGCAATAGATTCGACAGACAATCCTGCCATAAAAAAATCTAATGTAGTTATAACCGTTTCGGTCATCTGCTGATCATATCTAGGCTTAATAAAGCGCTCAATAACTGCTAAAAACTGATCACCGTATAACGCCAACTTTCGCTCCCCAACACCGGATAACTGCCTGAATTGCTCCTTGTTACTTGGCAACTGATCTTTCATTTGAACCAATGTGGCATCATGAAAAATCTGATACGGGGGGACTTTTTGTAACGCTGCTATTTCCCAGCGTTTAGCGCGTAAAGCATCCCAAAGCCTTTTTTCCCGACGACTAGCACCGCCCAGACTTACATGGCTTCCCTTATAACTTTGCTTAGTGACCTGCTCTTTTCGTAAAATCAAGGCTGCTTCACCACGTAAAACAGACCGGCATTGCTCGGTTAAGTGATAACTTCCATGTCCTTCTAGATCAACTGCTATCAATCCTCTAGCCAAAAGTTGGCGATAAATAGAACGCCATTGCCCTCGTGTTCTATCTGCGCCCAACCCAAATACAGTTTCCTTATCATGGCCAAAATGTTTCACCCGATCGTTTACTTTACCTTGAAGTACATCGACTAGGTACTCTACACCAAAACGTTGTCCGGTTCGATAAATACAAGAAAGGGCTTGTTGCCCGGCAACCGTACCATCCCAAGTTTCAACTGGGTCCAAGCAGGTATCACAATTATTACAAGAAACGCCCTCACCAGACTCTCCAAAATAGGTCAATAAAACCTGTCGTCGACACGCTATTTGCTCACACAACGCTAACATAGCATCCAATTTTTGTCGTTCAACTTGCTTTTGTACATCGCCTAGCGTTAATGACTGACTCACCATTTGCCGCAAGGTAACCACATCTTGCAAACCATAGACCATCCAGGCATTTGCGGGCAATCCATCTCTACCTGCACGCCCAGTTTCCTGATAATAAGATTCAATACTTTTAGGTAGGTCAAGATGCGCAACGAACCTTACATTAGGCTTATCAATCCCCATACCAAAAGCAATCGTTGCAACCATGACCACCCCTTCCTCACGCAAAAAACGTAATTGATTAGTCTGTCGGTCTTCTGGTTTCATACCCGCATGATATGGTAAAGCCGTGACTCCCTGATGACTTAACCGGCTTGCTGTGGCCTCAACTTTTTTTCTCGATAAACAATAAACAATACCCGCATCACCACGGTGCTCTTGCTGAATAAAAGCCAATAGTTGTTCGTAAGGCCGTTGTTTATGCAAAATTCGATAGCGTATATTAGGACGATCAAAACCTGCCTTAAAAACCTGATCTTTACCTATTGCCAAGCGGCTAATAATTTCCTGCTGCGTTCGCGGATCTGCAGTAGCCGTCAAGGCCATAATCGGCACCTGAGGAAAATGCTCGGACAACACCGACAATTTCAAATAACTTTCTCGAAAATCATGCCCCCATTGTGAAACACAGTGCGCTTCATCTACTGCAAACAATGAGACCTTAACCGTCTTAAGAAAAGTCAGAAGTCGCCCTAACACAAGACGCTCCGGAGTAACATACAGCAATTGCAACTCATTTCCTTGTAACGACGATTCTACTGCCTTCGTTTCTGCTACGGTCTGCATAGAATTTAATGTGGCAGCCTTAACACCAGCCTGATGTAATGCGCTCACCTGATCCTGCATCAGCGCAATTAAAGGTGAAATAACAACGCCTACACCACCGCTGACTAATGGAGGAATTTGATAACACAATGATTTTCCACCGCCAGTGGGCATTAATACGAGAGAATTTTTACCCTGCAAGGTATGATCAATAATCGCTTCTTGAAGCCCTCGAAAACTATCGTAGCCAAAAACAGTTTCAAGGACTAATTTCGCCTTATCAAGATAATTTTTATTTTCAATCACATCAAGGTTTTTCTAATCGGCATTTCAATCTATAATGGCTCGCTATTATAACTGTATTGCAACACATACGGACGAGCCCCACTATTTTTTCACAAGGATCACGCTATTTTGGATACCCTTACGCCGAAACGTTTCAGCCAATTAATCGACGCTGGCCATGAAAAACTTATTATAGGGGGACTCACCGGCATTGAAAAAGAAAACCTAAGATTATCGCAAGCGGGCTTTATCGCTCAAACGCCGCACCCTGAACCCTTTGGTGCAGCTCTGACTCACAACTGTATTACAACAGATTATTCTGAAGCATTAATGGAGTTAATCACTCCACCTCAGCCTAAAATAACAGAGTCGTTAAATTATCTTAACCAGATTCATCAATTTGTCTACGACCACCTTCCAGATGAATTTTTACTAGCCGCCAGTATGCCTTGTGGCATAGATGGTGATCGTAGTATTCCTATCGCTCAATATGGCTCATCTAATATTGGACAGATGAAACATATCTATCGACAAGGTCTTGGTCACCGTTACGGACGAACCATGCAGGCGATAGCTGGCATCCACTTCAATTACTCCATCCCCGAACAACTTTGGCCAGCATTACAAACCTTAACTCAGTCTTCACTCCCCGACCAAGACTTCATTGCTGAACAATATTTTAATCTGATTCGAAATTTCTTAAATCAAGGCTGGCTACTACTTTATTTATTTGGCGCATCACCAGCCATTTGCAAGAATTTCTTTAAAGACCGTCCTTTAATCGATAATTTTTTTGAACCTTTTGATGATCATACGCTTTACCTGCCATACGCGACATCCCTTAGAATGAGTGATATCGGTTATAAAAGTAACAATCAGGCAAGTCTGGAAATTGATTACAATAACTTATTAGATTATGTGCATAGCTTAACCGCCGCCATTGAAACGCCTTATGCTGATTATAAAAAAATTGGACTTAAAAAGAACGGTGAATATCTACAACTCAACACCAATATCTTACAAATAGAAAATGAATTTTATAACACGATACGCCCTAAGCAGATTAGTGCATCTGGCGAAAAACCAACCTTAGCGTTACAACGCCGAGGTATAAAATACGTAGAAATTCGTTCACTCGATCTTGATATTTTCCAACCTACTGGCATCGAAACCAATACCGCCCATTTTTTAGAAGCCTTTTTACTCACCTGCTTATTTCAGGAAAGTACGCCATACACTAAAAACCAACAACAGTTGAATAATGAAAACCTATCAACCGTTGCTCATGAAGGTCGTCGTCCTGATTTATTATTAAAACAGAACGGCAATAAAATAACCCTTAAAGCATGGGCTCTTAACATTCTTAACAGCATGTCCTCTATTTGTCAGGTCTTGGACCAAGGCACAACAAACACCCCTTACCAAAAAGCCTTAAACCAACAAATAAACCGCGTCAACAACCCTGACCTGACTCCATCGGCTCAAATTTTAGCGGATATGCGTAAAACCCAACAACCCTTTGCACGATTTGCTATTGCACAATCACGCCGACATGAACATTTCTACCGTAGCCAACAACTTAATCAAGAAGAATCAGAAATGTTCCTTAGAATGTCAATTCAATCAAAAAAACGCTTAGTCGAAATTGAAAAAAACGATCATATAAGTTTTGATGATTTTCTGGCACAATATTTCAAACAACAGTAATTTATTAATTGCCATGGTCGAAAACTCACTAAACACATCAGAATTACAATTAGAACTAGCGGACAAATCACCACGTACCATTCTAAAAAAGGCATTCGAGAAATTTGATAATATCGCCTTATCATTTAGCGGTGCTGAAGATGTCGTTTTAATTGACATGGCATTGAATATTAAAAAAAATATCCAAGTATTTTCACTGGACACTGGCCGTCTACACCCTGAAACTTATCAATTCATAGAACAGGTCCGCAACCATTATCAAATCAATATTGAATTATTAACCCCAGACTACAAAACACTCGATCATTTTGTTCAGCAAAAAGGGCTTTTCAGTTTTTTTAATGACGGTCATCAGGAATGTTGTGGCATTAGAAAAGTCCAACCTTTACAGAGAAAACTACAGAATCTTGATGCTTGGATAACAGGTCAGCGCATGGATCAAAGTTTGGACACACGGCAAAATTTACCGGCCATACAAGAAGACTCAACCTTCTCAACCGAACACCACTCGCTTATTAAATTTAACCCTTTAGCTAAATGGAGTTCCCAACAGGTCTGGGATTATATTGAAGCCTATCAGGTTCCCTTTAATACACTCCATAGTAAAGGCTTTATCAGTATTGGTTGTGAACCCTGTACACGAAGCATTATTCCTAATCAACACGAACGCAGTGGCCGTTGGTGGTGGGAAACAGACAAAAAAGAGTGCGGCCTTCATGCCGGCAATCTTAAATAAAAAAATTAACTTTTCTACCCATACCTAATCGTTAAATAAAGATCATGTCTAATAATAACCTAACTCTTCACCACGTTAGCCTATTGGTTCAAGATACCGAAAAATCTGTTGATTTCTACCAACAAATTCTCAAGCTAGAGCGTATTACTCGCCCAGACTTGGAATACCCCGGCGCTTGGTTTCAGATTGGCAATCAACAAATGCACCTTATTGAACTCAGCAACCCCGACCCCATTTCCGGTCGCCCGAAACACGGTGGTCATGACCGCCACGTTGCATTCACAGTGGGCAACATTGATCTCATCGTAAAAGAGCTTGATGAAAATAATGTTGGTTACAGCCTAAGCCGCTCAGGACGCCGCGCCCTGTTCTTCCGTGACCTTGATGCTAATGCTATTGAGATTTTCGAACAACCCTAACGTTAACTAATACTGAAAGCTGCGGCCATTATAACCACAGCTTTCTACTAGAAAAGTCCATTTAAGGTCGATAATGTAATTGTTTTACACGCTCTAAAACCGCTTCGGCATGGCCCTCATGATTTACCCCGTAATAAGCCTCAACCAGTTCACCTTCTTTGTTAATAATAAAGGTTGATCGAAGAATTGCCATCTTAGTTACACCCGCTCTTACCTTCTCACGCCAGACGTCATAGTCTGCACATAATTTACCGCTGACATCAGATAATAAGGCGATATTTAATTTAAATTTTTTAATAAAATCCTGGTGACTTTCACAACTATCCTTACTAGCCCCTAATACAACAGTATCAAAAGCGGAAAAATCCTTTGCTAAACGAGTGAAATCATTCGCTTCAATCGTACACCCTGGCGTATCATCTTTAGGGTAAAAATATAACACAACATTACGCTTACCCTGATAATCGTCAAGACTTATATTTTTACCATCCTCATTATCAACAGAAAAAGCTGGTGCTTTTTGGCCTTTTACTAACATAATCTCCCCCATTATTTATCATTCACCGTTTTCAATGACTATACGATCAAAACCGTACCATTTTTTCCTTACAAAAAACATCCTGTCAAAAAACTCCAAAAAACTTTTATTGGCTCGATAATACTTCAACGTCACCCTCAACACCTATATAAATAGATGATGCTAAGTTACGAAAGATACCATGCTCAATAACCCCTGGCATTGCATTCAAAACATTATCTATTTCTTCAGGCGTAAAAGAGAAGCCAAAATCAACATCTAAAACTAAATTACCATAACTTGTCATCGCTAGCCCACTGTTATTGGCATTGGCCCGTAATGTTCCTTCTACACCTATTCGTCGTAATGCTTTAGCCACCAAATGCCACGAAAAAGGAATCACCTCAACAGGAACAGGAAATCGTTCCCCAATCTGCTGAACACGCTTACTCTGGTCAATCAAAACGATAAACTTATCTGCCGCCGTTGCTAAAATTTTTTCTCGGACTAAGTCAGCTCCCTGACCTTTCGATAAGATCAAATCATCAGTCACCTCATCAGCACCATCGACATAATAATCAAGCTGCTTTAAATGTTCTATTGCAACAATCGGCAAGCCTAAATCTTGAGCCTTCTGCATACTTACAATAGAACTCGCCACTGTTTTAACCGCCAAACCCTCTTCTTGATGACGTGTAGCCAAAGCCTCAATAAAACAGTCGGCACTAGAACCTGTTCCCAATCCAACCACCATACCGTGACTGATTTCCATCGCAGCCTTTTTTGCTACTCGTTCTTTATCATTCATGAGTACCTCACAAAACCAAATTTACAACATTAAACACATCAAGGTTCAACTCTAACAGTTTGTGAGAAAGTATTTCCATCAGTATCTCTCACTTCAGCACGCAATTCACCCGATGCCTGAGGAATAAAATAAAATCTAAAATTAGGGTCTGCGCTAATTGCAATATCGGTCTTAGCGGTTAGTACCGGCTGACCATCGAAGGTTACCCTCACTTGCTCTACATAATAAGCAGGACGTATAAAACGAGTGACCTGATCCATTTGCATCCCAGTAATATTCGGGTGACTAATCAATAGTTGTGCTAAATTTGGCTCATTAGACTGGGCAGCACTAGGAAACTTAAACTTCATTCTCCCAAGTCGTTTCATTGCCGCATCCAGATCGGCGCCAATCGGGGCCGAACAACCGCCGCTGGCTTTAACAAACTTTTTCACCATGATCAGTTGACCATCATTCATTTCTGCTATGGCACGCACATAACTGTAGGTATTAACTCGAAGGCGCATTGCTACATCAGCCTTGCCACTAAGCGGAGTAAAATTAAATTCAGCAGCAAACGGTATTGGATTTTTATCCACAATCAGGGTAATTTTTTTAATATACTTCTGATTTGTCTGCTTGATTTTACTTGTAATTCTAATAGGAACCAGCGCAGCATCTTCAGCACGATAGGGTGCCTCAATAGCAATAACATTATCCGCTTCACTAATCGAACGACCTGAAAAAAACTGTGCCTTCAAGTCATTTTTCCAAACTGTATCATCCACACTTGCAGAAACACTATTAACAAAAAATAAGATAAAAAAACTTGTAACCACTCGTACTATTATCATAATCACCCCTTAATTAGTCTTCCCATTCTAGTTCCGCAAAAACTTGCGTTATATTTTTCTTATGGAAGTCATTAAATAATGCCCATTGGCTTTTTGTTGTTCGACCCACCTCAGCGATTGCCTGTTCAATAAACTTTCCTTGCCTTATCATCGCTCGCACCTCTTTCAATAACATATTCAAATAATCCTGCTGGGTTTTTAGTGCTTCTGGCCAATGACTTAAAACTGGCCCATGCCCGGGTATCACGCGTTTAACCTTTAGCTTGGCAAGTACGTTTAATTCTTTCAACCACCCCTTCAGACTCCCATCAATCACCGGCAAATGTTCGACAAACAATAAATCTGACAGCCACAATGTCTGGCTGTTCTGATCAAACACTGATAAGTCATTATCTGTATGAGCACTCCCATGCGCCCTTACTGTCAAAAACTTATTCCCCAAATCGAGAATTAAAGAATCAGTCACCACAATATCGGGCAATACAATATCTTGAGTTGTTAATTTTATACCCAACTGCTCTTCAGAGCGTTGTAGATAAAATGGCCCACGCGATTGTAAAGCACGCGCTAAGTTCTTATGCCCTACAAATTGCACTCCTTTGGCCTTAAAACTACGATTACCAAAAACATGGTCAGGATGTACATGACTATTAATAACATAACAAATCGGTACCTCAGTTATTTTCTCAATAGTATTTTTGAGTAAAAGTCCTTGATGAGGATTACCTCCTGAATCGAGTACAGCAACACAGGAACTTCCTACCACGAATCCAATATTAGCAATAGCTCCGTGATTTTCTCTATTAGGGAGTTCATGATGACCAAAATGAAAATACCAGCCTGGGGCAATTTTTTGCACCACTAACGTATCCTTTGCCTGACATTTCATCGTCAGCAAGCCTAAAAATATGATCAAACTAAGTAAAACCCTCTTTTTCATTTCAAATCCTTATCCTTCTGATCACACAATTCTAAAAAGGCTTTCACTGCACGTGACTGAATCGCAATTTTCGGCGCTATAATATTCAAATGCCAAAGTAACCCACTAGCAGAATCTAAGCGGCGTGCAACTAAGCCTTCTCGCTCGTAACGCAAAGCCTGAGAAGAAGAAAACCCAATACCTAAACCTGCTCTTACTGCTTCTTTAATACCTGAAACTCCCATGACCTCAATATTAACAGGAATCTCCAACTTTGCTTTGGACAAGGCTCTTTCTAAAACCTGACGCGCTCCTGATTCCGGCTCGCGCCAAATCACTGGATAGTTAAGTAATGCATGAAGCGGGACCGAGCCAGGATAAAGCGCTACCAGCTCATGATCTTCGGGTAAAACCAGAACAATTTCATCCTTTTGCCACGGCAATAATTGATAATTCTTAGGCAATAATTCTCGGTCTATCGGCCCCTCAATAAAACCTAAATCAAGGCTAGTTAGGTTATTAAGGATTTCATCCGTATTACCCGTTGTCATAAACACTTGCACACCGTGATGGAGTGTCTGTAATTGCACGACGTATTTAGGTAAATAAAAACTAGCGATCGTCATCGTTGAACCAATCCGTAATGTTCCCGCATTTATTTTCTGCAAACACCGAACAAACTCATTAGCTTCATTAAAGCTTTTCTCAAAATTGGAAGCATGTTCCAATAAATTCTCTCCCGCAGGCGTTAAAACAATACGATGTCCTTCCCGCTCATACAATGGCTCACCAACCGCTTCTTGCAATAATTTCAATTGCCCCGAAACTGCAGGCTGGCCAATATTTAACGAATGTGCTGCACGGGTAATACTACAATATTTAGCCACGGTACAAAAAGTCAGCAAATGCTGTGGATTTAACATAAAAGCATTTCAAATAACAATAATCATCAAAAAATAAAACCGTCATCACTATATCACTTTTAATGATAGAAACGTCACAAATAATGACTTGAAAGCAATAGATAATCTACTGTAAAGTTGACCAATTTCTAGCATAAGTCATTAAATTTACTAACCATTTTATAGCTATTAGGGGACCTGAGTGGCAACCATACACATTGATGCAGATCAAATCGTTAAAAAAAAACGTAAAGGCCGAAAGGGTCATTCCGTTGATTTTTCGGCCCTTAGTGAAATACAAGGTCTTTTAGGAAATGAACCTCGTCGTTCCGACTTACTCATTGAACATCTGCATAAAATTCAGGACCGTTACCATCATATTTCCGATAAACACCTAACCGCGTTAGCTCATGAAATGAACTTATCGACCGCTGAAGTCTTTGAGGTTGCCAGTTTCTATCACCACTTTGACGTTATTAAAACCGGAGAGCAACCACCACCCCCCTTAACCGTGCGCGTTTGTGAGTCTGTTTCTTGCGAATTAGCTGATGCTAAGAGCTTGCTCTCCAGCCTCAAAAAAACACTGGGCGAGGATGTCCGCGTACAACCCGTTCCTTGTGTAGGACGTTGCCATGAGGCACCCATTGCAGTTGTCGGTCAAAATCCAATTTCCACAGCAACGGTAGAAAAAACCCTGACTGCTATTGATACTAATCAGATTAGTGCACCCATAGCTGAATATATTACCCGCAAACAATATGAACAAGAAGGCGGCTACCAAACATTACAAAGTTGCCTTGATGGCCAACGTGATCCAGAACATATTATTTCTCTCATGGAGAATTCTGGACTACGCGGCTTAGGCGGTGCAGGCTTTCCTGCCGGCAAAAAATGGCGCATAGTTAAAGGCTATACAGGCCCCAGAATGATGGCTATAAATATTGATGAAGGTGAACCCGGCACTTTTAAAGACCGTCACTATCTTGAACAAGACCCACACCGATTTCTTGAAGGCATGTTGATTGCCGCCACTATTGTCGATTGCGCTGAAATCTATATCTATTTACGCGATGAATATGCCGGTTGCCGAGAAATTTTAACCCGTGAACTTCAGAATTTAAAAAGCAATCCACCCTCGGCATCGCACCAACTACCTAACATACAGTTACGCCGTGGAGCGGGTGCTTATATTTGTGGCGAAGAATCTGCCATGATCGAATCCTTAGAGGGTAAACGCGGTATGCCACGTCTTCGCCCCCCTTATTTAGCTGAAGTTGGTTTATTTAACCGGCCCACTCTGGAACACAACATGGAGACCGTTTACTGGGTTCGAGATATTATTGAAAAAGGCCCAAAATGGTTTAGCTCACACGGCCGTCATGATCGTAAAGGCTTACGCTCTTTTTCCGTCTCCGGACGCGTCCAGAAGCCTGGCGTACATCTCGCCCCAGCTGGAATCACTATCAAAGAGCTAATTGAAGAATATTGTGGTGGTATGTTACCCGGCCAACAATTTTATGGTTACTTTCCCGGCGGTGCCTCAGGCGGTATTTTACCTGCTTCTCTGGGCGATATTCCCCTCGATTTTGATACGCTCAATCAATACGGCTGTTTTATCGGATCCGCTGCAATCATCGTACTTTCTGACCAAGATAGCGCTAAAGACTGCGCTATTAATGCCATGAAATTCTTTGAAGAAGAGTCCTGTGGGCAATGCACACCTTGTCGCGTTGGTACGAGTAAAGCCGTTGGGCTCATGGAACAATCTCAATGGAATACTGAACTCTTAGAAGAGCTCTCATCAGTCATGTGCGACGCTTCAATCTGTGGGCTAGGACAAGCTGCACCAAATCCATTACGTAGTATTATCAAATACTTCCCTGACGAATTAACGTCTTCATAAAATCGATATCACAACTATGGCCGCTAACCCAGAAACTACAAAAACTACCATAACCTTCTCTTTGGATGGTCATGAGATAGATGCTGCCGGCAATGAAACTATTCTCGAGGCTGCTAAAAGACACGGTAAAGAAATCCCTCACCTGTGCTACAAAGAAGGCTTAAGGGCTGATGGAAACTGCCGGGCCTGCGTGGTTGAGATCGAAGGAGAGCGTGTATTAGCACCCTCTTGCTGTAGAACCCCTACTGAAAACATGCAAGTCAAAAGCCAGAGTGAACGAGCACTGAAATCACAAAAAATGGTTCTTGAACTGTTGCTCTCAGATATGCCGGAACAAGGTACTTCCCCATACACAAAAGATTCCGAGTTAGACCTCTGGGCTAACAAGTTAGATGTCGCCAGCCCCAGATTTCCGAGCCGTACGCAACCCAAAGCAGACACCTCACACCCCGCTATGGCGGTGAACTTAGATGCTTGCATTCAATGTACCCGGTGCGTTAGGGCTTGCCGTGAAGAACAAATGAATGATGTTATTGGCTACGCTAACCGCGGCAAACATTCTGAAATTGTCTTTGATATTGGAGACCCCATGGGAGCCAGTAGCTGTGTGGCTTGCGGCGAATGTGTTCAGGCGTGTCCTACTGGCGCTCTAATGCCAGCACATAATGTTGGCCTAGAAGCAATTGACAAGACTGTTGATTCAACTTGCCCATATTGCGGCGTCGGTTGCTTAATCAAATACCATGTCAAAGACAATAAAATCATGTACACCGAAGGGCGAGACGGTTACACCAATCACCACCGGTTATGCGTTAAAGGTCGTTTCGGATTTAATTATATTGATAACCCTCTGCGACTCACAACCCCACTCATCCGACGTGAAGGCGTTGCTAAAAGCACCGAACTTCTGGATCCCGATAATATTAATGACGTCTTTCGCGAAGCCAGCTGGGAAGAAGCTCTAGATTTTGCCGCCCATGGTCTTTTATCAATTCGTAACAATATCGGCAACAATGCCTTAGCAGGACTGGGGTCAGCCAAAGGTAGTAATGAAGAAGCCTATCTTTTTCAGAAACTGATCAGAACCGGATTTGGCTCAAACAATGTCGATCACTGCACCCGACTTTGTCATGCATCATCGGTTGTTGCCTTATTAGAATGTCTTGGCAGTGGCGCCGTTTCAAACCCAGTCTCTGATGTTAGTGATGCCGAAGTTATCATCATCATCGGATCCAACCCAACGGTCAACCACCCCGTTGGCGCTACCTTCATGAAGAATGCTAGCAAACAAGGCACAAAAATAATTTTAATCGACCCGGCCAAAACCGATATCGCAAAATACGCATCGTATTCTTTACAGTTTAGACCTGATACCGATGTCGCCTTACTTAATGCCATGATGTATACCATTTTGGATGAACAACTCCAAGATGATGATTATATTCATAGCCACACAGAAAATTTTGAAGTCATGAACGATCATATCGCCGATTACAGCCCTGAAAAAGTGGCTCCGATCTGCGGTATTGATGCCGAAACCATTCGAGAAGTTTCCAGACTCTATGCAAAGTCAAAAGCTTCTATGATTTTATGGGGCATGGGTATTTCCCAACATGTCCATGGCACCGATAATGCGCGTTGCCTAATTTCACTAGCCTTAATGACTGGGCAAATAGGACGTCCGGGCACCGGCCTACACCCTCTTAGAGGTCAAAACAACGTCCAAGGCGCTTCCGATGTCGGCCTTATTCCGATGGTTTTTCCTGATTACCTCCCGGTCAGCGACCCAGAAAATCGCATCAAGTTTGAAAAACTGTGGCAAACACCACTCAGCGCCGACGTTGGGCTCACGACCGTAGAAATGATTCATGAAATCCTCCATGGTAATGTTCACGGCATGTATGTTGAAGGTGAAAATCCAGCAATGTCTGATCCGAATCAGAACCATGCCAGAAAAGCCTTTGCAGCCCTCAATCATTTAGTTGTTCAGGATATTTTTCTTACTGAAACTGCCGGCTTCGCCGATGTTATTTTACCCGCCTCTGCTTTCTATGAAAAAAATGGGACTTTTTCCAACACTGACCGGCGCGTTCAAATGGGTCGTCAAGCGGTAACACCACCGGGGCAAGCAAAACAAGACCTCTGGATTATTCAAGAAATAGCTAACCGCATGGGCCTAAACTGGAATTATCAAGGACCTGAAGATGTATTTAATGAAATGCGATTAGCTATGGATAGTATTGCAGGCATGACCTGGGACCGTCTAGAGCGCGAAGACTCTCTCACCTATCCACTCCAGCAAGAAGGCGACCCCGGACAACCTATTATTTTTACCGATGGCTTTCCAACCACGACCGGCCGAGGAAAATTTGTACCCGCTCCCTACACACAAGCCGATGAACTCCCTGATGAACACTTCCCTTTTGTTTTTATTACTGGGAGACAGCTTGAACATTGGCATACCGGTAGCATGACCCGGCATTCAGAAACTTTAAACGCTATAGAACCCGACCCTATTGCTTCACTTCATCCTGAAGACCTTGAAAAGTTAGGTATCGAGCCCGGTGCGATCATTACGTTAGAATCAAAACGGGGAAAACTGTCTGCCTATGCAAGAGCTGAAATGGGTATTCAAAAAGGGACTATTTTCATGGCTTTTTGCTACAACGAAGCCAGCGCTAATCTACTCACAAATGAAGCTCTCGACCCAGCAGCTAAAATACCTGAATTCAAATTCTGCGCAATTAAAGCCTATGCAGGTAGCCAAATAGATACTCGAATTAATTAGTTTAATGAAATTTATGACATCATTTTAAAAAACAGGTCGCGTAAGTGACAGTTATCTTGTTAGGGCTACACGGAAAAACTTTCCCCACAGCCACATGAATCTTTCACATTTGGATTATTAAAAACAAAGGCTTCATTAATGCCTTCTTGCCGATAATCCAACTCCAACCCTTTAATAAAGGAAAGATGCTCTTCATTTACGATAACTTTGACCCCATAACCTTCATGAATTGAATCACTGTCTGTTAATACATCAGCGTAAGCTAAGGTATAGGCATACCCCGTACAACCAGACTCTTTGACTCCTAACTTCAATCCTAGCCCATGACCTCGCTGCTCTAATTGCCGCTTAATCTGTATCGCTGCACGTTCAGTTAATGTAATAGAATTATTCACAAACCCTCTCTATCAAAATCATTTTATAGTTTAAAACAAAGCTAGATTATACGTTAAATTTTACTGTTAATAATCAATGTTTTATTGGTAATAACGTCAAACCTCTTAGCCCTGACTTACAATCGACTTTAGTAAGATTATAAATTGATCGACATCATCTTTAGTGTTCATTTCCCCTAAACTAACCCTGACCGCACCTTTGGCCAAATACTCATTCACCCCCATAGCCAACAAAACATGACTGGGTTCACTGCCACTGGCACAAGCTGAACCACTTGATACCGCACAACCTTTTTTATCTAACTGCATTAAAATCATCTCGCCGTCTAGTTCAGGTATAGCAAATTGTACCGTATTGGGTAATCGCTTAACTTGGTCAGAAAATAACATCACACCCGAAATATGACTGCATAATTGCTCTTCCAAATAATCTCTTAATTGTTTTAATAACTTATCTCTTGTCATTAAGGATTGCTGCGCAATTTCAGCCGCTTTACCGAAACCAATAATACCTGCCACATTCTCTGTCCCTGCCCTAGCGCATCGCTCTTGCGATCCTCCTAACAATAACGGTGTTAATGCCCCCGAATCACGCACCACTAATGCCCCTACCCCCTTAGGTCCATAAATTTTATGACTGGAAAGTGAAAGCATATCTACATTTAGCGCCGCTAGGTTAACCGGTATTTTGCCTAAGGCTTGGACCGCATCGCTATGTATAATTGTGGCTGAATCAATACTTTTAAGATAATTTGATAACTGGGCAATCGGCTGAATAACTCCGGTTTCATTATTTGCCATCATCACTGAAACAAAGTTTAGGTCTTTCTCGAGTCTGGATGGCGGCACCTTAAAATCAACCAAACCCTGACTGTCGACATCCAAATACTCAACCGCCAGAAGGCCCTTCAACGACAGCGCAGGGGCTAAAACTGATGGATGCTCCGTTTTAGAAATAAATAATCTTTTTACCGTAGAGTTATCTAGAAAACCTCTAATCGCCAGATTATTTGCTTCTGTACCACCACTGGTAAAAATAATCTCAGACGGTTGCGCTCCGACTAATTCTGCAACTTGATTTCGCGCTGTTTCAAGCGCACTACGAACCACTCGACCTAACCGATATAGGCTAGAGGGATTGCCATAAAAAGAGGTCATATAAGGCATCATTGCCTCTAAAACCCGTTGATCTAAAGGCGATGTCGCATTATGGTCAAAATATATCATTGGTTAGCAAACTTCTCGAAAAAAATACCAGCACTCTATCAATTAATTAAAATAATTCATTTCAGCTATCTCCAGAGCCATCATCAATCTCATGAACTTCTAATTCAGGAATAGGTTCTTCTTTATATTCAATACCTGCTTGATTAAGAACCTTCTTCATACCTTCTATTTGACCATCCAGTAGATGAATATGATCCAACATTTGATTAATGGCATTAGAAACCGGGTCTGGAATGCCGTTTGTTGCCCCATAAGCATCAAAACCCATTTTATGAGCGATGGCATCACGTTTTGCACTTGGTTTCTTAGCCCGCCTCTCCACAACATAAGCCGGAATACCAACAACCGTTGCACCTTTAGGTACATCTTTCAAAACTACTGAATTAGAGCCAATCCGAGCATTCTTTCCAACCACAATCGGACCTAAGACCTTAGCACCAGCACCAATAACAACGCCATCTTTTAAACAAGGGTGTCGATTCCCTTTCTTCCAAACCGTTCCTCCTAATGTGACTCCGTGATATAAGGTACAATCATTCCCAATAATCGCCGTTTCACCGATCACCACCCCCATTCCATGATCAATAAAAAAACGCCGACCAATTTCGGCACCTGGATGAATTTCTATACCAGTAACCCAACGCGATAAATGTGCGATAAATCGCCCGAACCACCTCATCTTCATGCGCCACAATTGGTGACTTAACCGGTGTAACAAAACCGCATGAAAACCTGGATAAGCCGTCAAAACCTCCCAAACAGACTGCGCGGCCGGATCACGGCCAAAAATACAATCAATATCTTCTTTTATTCGATTAAACATGAAATACCCTACTGTTTACGGCCTTGAGTCATTCGTAAAATACCACGCAAAATATCTACCTCCCGAGTAGATAAACGACTTCGTCCATATAATCGTCGAAGCCGGCGCATCACTGAATTAGATTGACCCGACTGAATAAAATCAATCGTAGTCAGTGTCTCCTGTAGATGCTGATAAAAACCTTCTATTTGTGAAGAAGTTGCTAATGGTTCTGACTCTGTTTCCTCAACGGGTTGCTGACTAGCTCTAGAAAACAACTCATAAGTCACAATCTGAACCGCTGCGGCTAAATTTAATGAACTAAAGTCTTTATTACAAGGAATACGAATCAAATACTGACAACAATCCAATTCCGCATTAGTCAACCCGGAATTTTCTCGACCAAAAACCAGTGCAACTTGATTGGTTTTCGCATCCTTTAGTACTTGTTCTGCACATTGTTGAGCGACTAAGGTCGGCCAACCAATTGTCCTATCCCGCGCACTTGCTCCCATGACTACCTCACAATCTGCAACTGCTTCCGTTAATGTATTACAAATAACCGCGGATGCTAAAACATCATCAGCGCCTGAGGCACGTGCAGTTGCATCCGCACTCGGAAATATTTTCGGTTTAACTAAATACAATTGAAACAATGCCATGTTCTTCATTGCACGTGCGATTGCACCGATATTACCAGGATGCGATGTTTCGACTAGAACGATTCTGATATTGGCTAACAAGGTTAATTCCTTAAACGAAAACTATAAATTTTACCAAAATATTTGTTATCCTATACTGTTTTTATAAATATGTAATTTCTATTATGCATCCAATGTTAAACATTGCTACTCGAGCTGCTAGAAGTGCAGGCGATTTAATTCTGCGCTCTACAGATAATATTGGTGCTTTAAAAGTACGCCAACAAAGCAAAAGTGAATTTGCTTCTGAAATTGACAAATCAGCAGAACGCGAAATTATCCGAATTATCAATGGTGCTTACCCAGATCACGGCATTATTGCTGAAGAAAGCGGACACCACCCTGGAAATGAATATATCTGGATTATTGACCCTCTTGATGGTACAACCAATTTTCTACACGGTTTTCCGCAGTACTCTATTTCCATCGCCTTAACCCATAAAGGAAAACTCACGCAAGGTGTCATTTTCGATCCGTTAAGAGATGAGCTGTTTTGTGCTAGCCGTGGTGCTGGCGCTTTACTAAATAACCGAAAAATTCGTGTTTCTCAACAAATGCACCTTCAAGGATCCCTATTAGGCACTGGATTTCCCTTTAAACACCGGCAGCATATTGATCCTTATTTAGAAATGTTTAAAGCGTTGCATATTGATTCGGCAGGGATCCGGCGTGCCGGATCCACAGCCCTAGACCTTGCCTACCTCGCTGCAGGTCGACTGGATGGGTTCTGGGAAATAGGCCTGCGTCCTTGGGACATGGCCGCAGGCGTTTTATTAATACAAGAGGCTGGCGGGGTGGTCACTGACTTCTCTTTCGATCATCACTTTATGACAAGCGGCAATATTATTGCCGGCAATCCAAAAATGCACCAAATTATTTACAATACGATCAACCCCCATATCACAGATGCTTTAAAGTAGACCATTCAGTTTTTCTCAAATATAAAACATCTAACTATTGGTTAACTCTGATACTGGTAACGCATACATCACTGCATCCTCACGGCCATTTTCACTCGGGTAGTAGGCTTTCCTTTCCCCGATTTTCTTAAAGCCATATTTTTTATAAAGTGCAATTGCTGGCTTATTTGATTTCCTTACTTCTAAAAGTAAAGTATCAACAATCTTCTTTTCTCTAACCGTTTCAATGATTTTATCTAATAACCGAGCCCCCCAGCCACTTCCCTGCGCCTCGGGACTAACACAAAGATTCATAATATGCGCCTCATCGATACCAATTGCCAGAATTCCATAACCAAAAACGTTGTGCTCATCCTCACACACCCAACAAGAATAACCAGGAACAATCATACAATCGACCAAAATCCCACGAGTCCATGGGTATTTATAAACTGTCTGCTCAAGGTTTAAAACAGCATCAATATCTGTTGTCTCCATTTTACGAATACGCTTCAAACTTTCCGGGTCTACAGAACCTGGAAAATGTCTGGCATAAAAATCTCTATCCGCATCAGAAATAAAGAATCTCTTTACCTTTTCAATCAAAATATGGCCAATCAATTTTCGCTGTTCTTCAAACAATGCAATACCACCTGTAAATCTAACCATGTTTTCCTTTTTTCTAAAGGCTCCCGCAACAAATGAGTTGGGTGCGAAATTGCAACCAGTGGAATTCGATTACGGTAGTGTATTTTCCCACTCAACTGGCTCAAAGGACTCTCAGTAGCCAATAAAGTTTTGGCAGCAATTTCACCTACCGCCAAAATTATTTTGGGTTGAATCAATTTTATTTGTTGCTCTAAGTAAACAAGGCATTCATTGACTTCAGACTGTATCGGGTCTCGGTCCTCGGATAACTTACATTTTATAATATTTGTCAGATAAACCTCCTGACGTTCCCAACCCACTGCTCTGATTATTTCTGTTAACAACTCCCCCGACTGACCCACAAAAGGTCTGCCTAACTGATCTTCTGATTCATCCGGCGCACCGCCAATTATCATCAAATCCGCATGACAATTGCCTTCCCCAACCAGAGCCTGAGTCCGACTCTGACAAAATACACATCGTTTGCAGTTTGTAACTTGATAAGAAAGTTCTTGCCAACTTGGAGTGCCTAAATCATTGCAACGTTCTTCTTCTACTCGTTCTAAAAGAGTATTGTTATTTGGTAATTCTGATTTAATGTCTGCATAAGGGCCACGTGGGACCCAAACATCAATCCCCATAGCTGCTAAAAATTTTAGCCGCATCCTCTGCTTCACATTACCTCCTACCGTTTAAACAGCTCCTTTTTGTGGATGCGATCGAATATCGGAAGATTTAATCTTATTAATTGCATTTATATAAGCTTTTGTAGAAGCAATCACAATATCTGTATCCGAGCCTAAACCATTAACAATCTTACCATCTTGTTCCAAACGAACCGTAACTTCGCCTTGCGCATCCGTACCGTCAGTTATATTGTTTACCGAATAAAGTCTAAGGGCTGCATGATTATCAACTAACTTATCAACAGCCCTAAGACTGGCATCTACGGCACCACTACCTTCTGCATCTGCTGAAACTTCACGATTCTTTATACTTAATGTTACATAAGCCACAGGCACCTCACCTGTCTCAGAACAGACCTTTAGACCTATAAACTTAATTTCATCTTCTGAAACAATACTGGCTTCAGAAATTAATGCCTGAAGATCTTCATCAAAAATATCATGCTTCTTATCCGCTAGTTGTTTGAATCGAAAAAAAACATCATTCAACTCTTCTTCGCCAGAAAAATCAATTCCAAGCTCACTCATTCGTGTTTTAAATGCATTACGTCCAGAATGCTTTCCTAAAACCATACGATTTTCTGACCAGCCAACATCTTCAGCACACATGATTTCGTAGGTTTCTCTATTCTTTAAAACACCGTCTTGATGAATACCAGCCTCATGAGCAAAAGCATTTGCTCCGACAATAGCCTTATTGGGTTGTACTGGGAATCCTGTAATACTGGAGACTAGTTTAGAACAGGTTAAAATTTCCCGTGTATCCAATGTGGTTTCGCATGAGAATACATCCTGCCGTGTCCGTACCGCCATCACCACTTCTTCAAGTGAGGTATTGCCGGCTCTCTCTCCCAAACCATTAATCGTACATTCAATTTGTCTGGCACCATTAATGACCGCAGACAATGAATTAGCAACAGCTAAACCCAAATCATTATGGCAATGTACTGAAAATATCGCTTTTTCTGAATTAGGAATTCGTTCAATTAAATTCTTGATCGTTGCACCAAACTGCCCGGGCACACTATAGCCCACCGTGTCTGGAATATTTAGCGTTGTCGCTCCTGCATCAATCACTGCTTCAAGAATACGACACAGAAAGTCTTCTTCCGAACGACCAGCATCCTCAGGTGAGAATTCAACATTATCAGTATACCGGCGCGCGCGCTTAACTGCTCTTACCGCATGCTCAATCACATCCTCCGGCTGCATTTTCAACTTCACCTTCATATGAATCGGTGAAGTTGCGATAAAAGTGTGAATTCTTGAGCTATTTGCATACCGGAGTGCCTCACCGGCACGATCAATATCTCTATCCAGAGCACGTGACAAGCCACAAACAGTACTGTCCTTAATCACTTCTGCTACTGCTTTTACAGCTTCAAAATCGCCAATACTTGCCGCAGGAAAACCAGCCTCCATTACATCAACTTTCAAACGTTCCAAAGCCTTAGCTATCCGAACCTTTTCGTCTTTGTTCATTGATGCGCCTGGACTTTGTTCGCCATCACGCATTGTGGTATCAAAAATTATTAACTTATCTTTCATGAGAACTCCATTCATGAAGAAACTTCAGTATTAGACTGGAAAAAATGACCTGTGTTTCGAGGTGATTTCTTATGACTTATGCAATACCCAGTACAGTTAATCGCATCAATAACTAGCTCTTCTTTGCGACCCGCCTTTGCCGTGCTAAAAGCGCTACCACAGGACCTGAAACGGCATAACTCATCGCCATTAAAAATAACATGATTGCAGGTTCTGCAAAAATAATCCCGACTACCAACATCACACCAATTGTCACTACAAAGCTAACACGGCTTTTAACATCTATATCTTTAAAACTGTAATAAGGAAAATTACTAACCATTAGCAATCCGGTCATTATCGCTAGAAGTAGCGCAAAATATCTGAATGCACCCTCATCAAAACCAAAATTATATGCTTCGCTAATCCAGATATAACCCGCTATTATTGCAGCAGCAGGCGGGCTTGGAAGCCCTTGAAAATATCGCTTATCCGCAACTTCTAACTGCGTATTAAAACGCGCTAACCGCAAAGCACCGCCAGCGGCATGAACAAAAGCAGCAAACAAGCCGACTTGCCCAAGCTCGGAAAATGCCCATAAATAAATAATCAACGCAGGAGCAATAGCAAAAGAAGTCACATCTGCCATACTATCGTACTGCGCACCGAATTCACTTTGCGTATTAGTAATACGCGCAACACGCCCATCCATACCATCTAATATCTGCGCCACAAAAATCGCTGCTGCAGCTACCGCAAATTCGCCATGAATTGCTGAGACAATAGCATAAAACCCAGAAAATATTGCCGCTGTCGTTAATAAATTCGGTAGCAAATAAATGCCACGCTGACGAATAGTAGGTTTTTTTGGTTTCATATTTTTTTTCTATATCAGAAAAACATTCTTAGTAAGAGGTCTAATCATAGCAGGCAATTTATCACATTGCCTGCTATCTTTAGGCGCTCATAAATTAGTGCTGTACTTCTAACCGCGCACCTTTAGTCTGCCCCAGTTCGTCTAACATTTCATTGAACCAGTCCAAGTCTAAATCAAACGGTTTCCCGCCTTTAATACGAGGAAACTCAATGGCTCGCAAGACATTATCCTGATCTTCATCATGCCCCATAACACCTGATTCGCCACGTAAGGCACATTCAACAGCTAAATCTGCACACGATTTAATTAAACGAATATCCTCAGCGTTTGAAGCAGAAGCACGACCAAAATAACCTGACTTCTGAATCAGTGTTTTTTCTGCACCAATCATTTTAGAAAATTGTTCACCAAACCACTTTCCTGGATTAACCGCATCTAACTTAATATGACCGAATGCATCCCGAGGAACTTCTTCACCATTAGCCTGCATCTCTGCAACTATAGCCTCAACCCCTGCCCCTTCAGAAATAAAGATGTTAACACAATCCACATCATCCATAATGGCACGTAAACGCCTAGCTTCTTCTGCAAAATCTATTTCCATTTCTGGAATATAAACACCATGCACATCATAACTATCACGATTTAGCCCTAAACTCGGCAACCATTGACGCTGCCCTATCAATTTCCGATATTCAAGTGCTGTTGCCGCTGTTAACCAGCCACAATTTCGACCCATAACCTCATGAACAATCAACATTCTAGGGTTCGAGTTATTTTCTGCTACCACATTCTGAAAATAACGCGCTCCTTGTTCTGCAGCGGTCCAAGCACCGAGTGATTGCTTAATAGGGAAAACATCATTATCAACCGTTTTCGGCAAGCCTATAACCGTTAAACCGTAATCATTTTCCGCTAAGAATGCAGCTAAATCTGCCGCAGCCGTATTAGTATCATCGCCACCAATTGTGTGTAACACATCTACTCCATCCTTAATGAGTTGATCTGCCGCTACTTTCTGAGGGTCTTGCCCCTCTTCAACTAACCCTCGCGCCACACAGTCTTTAATATTAGTTAATTTGACTCGACTATTACCAATTGGTGAACCTCCAAAATCATGCAATAGCCCTGCATTTTCTCTGACCTCATCTGTCACCGTATAATAATCACCCAACAATAAGCCTTTATAACCACTGCGATAACAAATAATTTCAATGGAAGGGTCAATTTCACTGTAACGTTCAATTAAACTCCCAATAGCAGAACTAAGGCAAGGCGCAAGACCACCTGCGGTTAGAATCGCAATCTTTTTTGGTTTACTCATATCTTTTCAATCTTTTAATTAAATTTAAAACGCTTTCTAAATAATGTCAGAAGTAAGTCTTATACCAACATAATAAGGACTTACATTTTCAATTGTCTTTAATTTTTTGACTTATCTACGATCTTGTTCGCACTAATCCAAGGCATCATATCGCGTAATTCCTGTCCAACTATTTCAATCGGGTGCTCTGCATTTAAGCGTCGCTGAGCTGTCATTTCCGGATAGCCTGTCTGCCCTTCCATAATGAATCGTTTCGCATAATTACCTTGCTGAATATTCTGCAAAGCCTCACGCATAGCGCGACGACTTTCATCATTAATGACTTTAGGCCCTGTAACATACTCACCATATTCTGCAGTATTTGAAATAGAATAATTCATATTTGCAACACCGCCTTCATACATCAGGTCGACAATAAGCTTCAACTCATGGAGACATTCAAAATAGGCCATTTCTGGCGCATAACCAGCCTCTGTCAATGTCTCAAAACCGGCTTTAACCAACTCCACCGCACCACCGCACAAAACCGCCTGCTCACCAAACAAATCTGTTTCAGTTTCATCCCGAAAAGTTGTTTCGATAATACCTGATCGCCCACCACCAATCGCAGAAGCATATGACAAACATATCGACTTTGCAGTTCCGGATGAATCTTGTTCAATCGCAATAAGGTCTGGAATTCCACCGCCACGGGTGAATTCTGACCGGACTGTATGCCCCGGTGCCTTAGGAGCAATCATAATGACGTCTAAATCAGCTCGAGGAACGACCTGATTGTAAAGAATTGCAAAGCCGTGCGCGAAAGCCAGAGCTGCGCCCTGCTTCAAATTCGGTTCAATTTCTGCTTTATATAGCTGTGACTGAAACTCATCTGGCGTTAACAGCATAACCACATCTGCCCCAGTCACTGCTGCTGAAACTTCCTTCACTGTTAAGCCTGAAGCCTCAGCTTTTGCTACTGATGCAGAACCTGCGCGCAAACCAACAACAACATCAACACCAGAATCTTTTAAATTATTAGCATGCGCATGCCCTTGAGAACCATAACCAATAATGGCTACCTTTTTTCCCTGAATAACTGATAGGTCAGCGTCTTTATCGTAATAAACTTGCATGTGTTTTCCTGTTTTCTCTTAAATTAACGTTAATCATAAGTAACTATCAAGACCACAAAAGCACTCAATAGTCTGTTGTTTATTTCTTTTACTGTCACAATATCAGGCTACCGGCTCCTCTTGGTAAGCCAGTTGCACCCGTCCGAACAATCTCGATAATATTATGCTGACTAATAGCTGCAACAAAAGCATCCAATTTCTCTGATGCTCCGGTCATCTCAATCATATAACTATTTGCAGTAACATCAATCACCTTCCCACGAAAAATATCCGCCATTCGCTTAATTTCTGCCCGACTACTCTGCTCAGTCTGAACCTTAATCAGCATCAACTCCCGCTCAACATGAACGACGTCGGCTAAATCAGTCAATTTAACAACATCAATTAATTTATTGAGTTGTTTTATGATTTGCTCAATAACCTCGTCACTACCCCGGGTAACTAGCGTCATTCGTGATAAAGTCAAATCATCAGTCGGCGCAACAGTCAGCGACTCTATATTGTATCCTCGCGCAGAAAACAAACCCGAAACCCGCGATAACGCACCGGCTTCATTCTCAATCAAAATTGAAATTATATGTCGCATTACGCCAACTCCCTATCGATAGGTGTTCCCGGCGCAACTCTTAAGCGCATATCATGATGCCCTTTACCAGCTTCAATCATCGGATAAACATTTTCTGTCTGATCTGTAATGATATCCAAAAATACGGTTCTATCTTTCATCGCAAACGCTTCTTCCAATGCCGAGGTCAGATCCTCTGGCTTATCAACCCGTATACCAACATGCCCATAAGACTCCGCTAATTTAACAAAATCGGGCAGCGCTTCAAGATAAGAATGAGAATAACGACTTTGATAAGAAAACTCTTGCCATTGACGAACCATGCCCATATAACGATTATTCAAATTAATAATTTTGACCGGTGTTTTATATTGCTGGGCTGTCGAAAGCTCTTGAATACACATTTGGATACTTGCTTCACCTGTGATACAGGCAACATCAGCATCTGGATGCGCCAGCTTTACTCCAATAGCTGCTGGTAAACCAAACCCCATGGTTCCTAAACCACCCGAATTAATCCACCGCCTGGGTAGGTCAAATTGATAAAACTGAGCTGCATACATTTGATGCTGCCCCACATCAGAGGTAATAAAAGCATTACCCGATGTAACCTTATACAATTGCTCAACCGCGTACTGCGGCTTAATCAAAGTGCTTTCTCGGTCATATCCCAAACAATCAACTGACTGCCACTCTTTAATCTGGTCCCACCACGCAGCCAACACCTCGGCTTCGATTCTTTTTGGGTTCAAATTAATTTCAGCTAACAGTTGCTTTAAAACGATACCGACTTCACCGACAATCGGGACATCAACCTTCACTGTTTTGGCTATAGATGCCGGATCAATGTCAATATGAATAATTTTGGCATAAGGGCAGAATTCCGTTAATTTACCTGTAACCCGATCATCAAAACGCGCACCAATAGCAATAATGACATCACTTTCATGCATTCCCATATTGGCTTCGTATGTACCGTGCATACCCAACATGCCGATAAATTGGGAATCGGTTGCAGGAAAAGCCCCTAACCCCATCAATGTACTTGTTACCGGATAACCCAGCAGGCGTGAAAAATCCCGCAACTCGTCACTTGCCTCTCCTAAAACAACACCGCCGCCGCTATAAATCATCGGGCGTTTCGCTGATAATAATAAATCAACCGCTTTCTGAATTTGTACTGGATCGCCTTCTCGCGGTGGATTATACGACCGCATCATCACCGACTCCGGATATGTATAAGGAACCTTAACATTTGGATCAGTAATATCTTTGGGAATATCGACTACAACCGGCCCGGGACGCCCCGTCGTTGCGACATGAAACGCTTTTTTCATGGTCTCAGCAATATCAGCGACACTATTGATCAAAAAATTATGCTTAACGCAAGGCCGTGTAATTCCGACCATATCAACTTCTTGAAAAGCATCGCTACCAATGACCGCCGATGGAACTTGTCCAGAAATGACCACCATAGGGATTGAGTCCATATAAGCTGTCGCTATGCCAGTCACAGCATTTGTCGCCCCAGGACCTGATGTCACCAAAACTACGCCTGGCTTACCAGTAGATCGCGCATAAGCATCTGCAGCATGCGTCGCAGCCTGTTCATGACGCACTAGAATGTGCTGCACATCATCTTGCTGAAAAATTGCATCATACAAATGCAATACCGCACCACCTGGGTACCCAAAAATTAAATCTACACCTTCGTCTTTTAAACACTGGACAACAATCTGCCCGCCACTCAGTTCCACACTCATATCCTCAAAAACTGTATTTAATCACCCTCATCATTGTTTCTAACGCACAGATACCTCGCGTACAAAACACATGCAAGAATATAAAAAACCACATCAATTTTATTACTGTAACCCTTTATGATACTTGTTCCTTGTAAAATTGTCATTTGTAGACACAAAAAAACTTTATTTTCTAGCCTAACAACATCATTTTCTTTCCAAGAAAGATCAAAATGATACTATTCCCTCTCGTTCATTTATTCACTTATACCACCAAAAAAGACAATTTAATCGCTGAATTAATAACTTGCTATGACCATCTTCAGTCAAAAAACTAACGAGTCAGCAGCCGATCGACTCCGTTGCCTTCTCAAGAAACCGGAATTACTGACAATACCCGGATGTCACGACGGCATTTCCGCAAAGCTTTGCGAGCAAGCGGGTTTTAGCAGTGCTTTTATGAGCGGATTTGCAGTATCTGCTAGCCGCCTAGGATTACCTGACGCTGGCCTGATCTCATATGGAGAAATGCTCAATCAAGGACAAAATATCTGTAACGCTGTTTCGATACCTATCTGGGGTGACGGCGATACCGGCTTTGGCAATGCCATTAATATCAAACGAACCGTTCAAGGCTATGCTAAAGCGGGGTTTGCCTGCATCATGCTTGAGGACCAGGTCGCTCCCAAGCGCTGCGGCCATACCCAAGGGAAATCTGTAGTCAGCCGCGAAGAGGCAGCAATGCGAATTCAAGCCGCAGTCGATGCACGAAATGAAGGGGCAGACATCCTCATTATGGCAAGAACAGATGCCAGAGCAACTCATGGATTAAATGAAGCCATCGCACGGACACAGCTTTTCCATGAAATTGGTGCTGACATTAATTTTCTAGAAGCCCCTGAAAGCTTTCAGGAAATGCAACAATATTGCCAATCCACTCCAGGCTATAAATTAGCCAATCTGATTGAACATGGCAAAACTCCACTCCTAAGCCACGACAAACTACACCAACTAGGCTATAAGATTGCCGTTTACCCACTTACTTTACTCAACAGTTCCATTCAATCCATGCAACACGCCTTAACCGCACTCAAGAATGGTCACCCACCCACCGGACTCAACTTCAACGACCTGACAAAAACAGTCGGTTTTAACGATTATTATCAGGAAGAAAAGACCTATAAAACCGATTAATTCACTACATCTCCAAATTAACTTCATACCCTGAAAATTTGCGGATATTGATAACCCCTGTATCTAAAATCAAATATTGCCCCTTAATCCCTTGCAGCACACCAGAAACCTCCACTTGCTTGTCAAAATTAAATGACTTTACTTTTTCAGGATATACCGATACTGGAAAATGAATATCCACAACACTCCCAGCACCAAGGTATTCAATAGCATCTTGACTAAAGCCCTTCGCTACCCCATCCAATTCTTCCTGACATTCTGCAACGAGTCGATCACGAACAACGACCAAGTCTTCGTCACCTACCTGATTTTTCAACATCCGCTGCCAGTTTGTTTTGTCTTTAATACGCCTGGCCAAAACGACTTCAATAAGACCCGACAAATACCGTGATTTTACTTTAAAAACAGGTAACGCCTGAACGGCGCCCTGATCAATCCAACGAATAGGAATTTGTGAATTTCGCGTAATCCCTACTTTGACGCCAGATGTTTTTGCTAAATACACAAAATGGGGCTGCATACAAAATGCTTCTCCCCAATCAGGATCTCGACAAGTTCCTTGATCAAAATGACATTGCTCAGGCTTCATAATGCACATATCACACTGAGCTAACGAAATAAAACAAGGATAACAATGCCCCTGGCTATAGCTTTTCTTAGTCTGCCGACCACAATGTACACAAAAAATATTACCGGTATGACGCATAACAATGGACCGCCCAATCAAAGTATTTAAATGAACCCCTTCATCGCCCAACTGCAATTGATAATCAACAATGCTACCCAACTCAACAGTCATCTTTTTTAATTGTCCAAACATATCGCCTCTTAATAACTCAAAATAAACTCCAGTTTAACACCGGATAAAGACTAACAATGCCAGTCAAAACAAGCTATCCTTTAACGCCTTACCAAACAGTGTTTTTTAAGTTTAATTAATAACTCAGGAATAAGCATGCCCTTATACAATGTCTCACCCGGCAAGAACACACCCTATGACATCAATGTTATTATCGAAATCCCTGCTCAAGCAAACCCAGTTAAATACGAAGTCGACAAGGAATCTGCCGCTTTATTTGTCGATCGTTTCATGGGTACCGCAATGCAATATCCCAGCAACTACGGCTATATTCCACAAACACTATCTAGCGATGGTGACCCGGTTGATGTTCTTGTGATCACCCCTGTACCCCTGTTACCGCGCTGCATTATTCGCTGCCGCCCCATCGGACTACTTGACATGACGGATGAAGCCGGCCCTGACCCAAAAATCCTCGCTGTACCCATCAAAAAACTAACTTCTTTTTATAACCATATCGACGAACACCACGACTTTCCTGACGCTTCTTTATCCACCATTGCTCATTTTTTTGAACACTATAAAGACTTAGAAGATAACAAATGGGTAAAGGTCAAAGGCTGGCTAAACAAAGAGAGCGCCTATGATGAAATCACCAAATCAATTCAACGCTTTCAATTAAACCAAACCAGTCGCCGCGAACTAGACCGAAGATCCTTTTAACCAGATGCCCTATCTGTTTAATGAGGCTCGCATCCTTGTCTTCAGCAAAGCCCCTATTCCTGGGCAAGTAAAAACACGCCTATGCCCCCCGCTAACCCATCAGGATGCGGCTCAAATACATCAACAACTCACAACCAACACCTTAAAAATGGCCTGCGAAGAAACTATTTGCCCAATCCAACTGTGGTGCAGCCCATCGCCAACACACAAGTTCTTTACGCTGCTAAAAGAAAAATTTCCAATTACTTTAGAACAACAGGTGGGAAATAACTTAGGAGAAAAGATGCACCATGCCTTCTACTCATCCCTTAAATCAGCGCAATTTGTCATTCTCATTGGCTCAGACTCACCTTCCCTTTCTCCTGCAACTCTGAAAAATGCAATCAAGGCACTCAAAAACAATAACGATATTACACTTGCCCCTGCTATAGACGGAGGCTATGTTTTAATCGGACTGACCCGACCAGAACGGCGGTTATTCGAAAAAATCAACTGGGGAAAAGAAGACGTGCTAGAAACAACCTTACAACGCATTAAGACATTAAAACTGAACTACCACGAACTACCTCTGCAATGGGATGTCGATACCCCTGAAGATCTTAACCGCCTTCAAGACTTAAATCGCCCTTCCCCTGAAACTTATTAAGCTGCTTGAACTGGAATAGCATGCCCACAACGAACCACTTCATTGTCAGCATTAAAATAAATTAGCTTAGGCTTAAACGATTCCAATTCTTGCGCATCAAGCACTGCATAAGCACAAATAATCACTAAATCACCCTTGCTCGCTAACCGTGCAGCAGCTCCGTTTACGGAAATAATACCAGAACCATCTTCGGCCCGAATGGCATAAGTCGTAAAACGCGCCCCATTATCAATGTTATAGATTTGAATCTGCTCATACTCGCGAATTCCGGCCAATTCGAGAAATTTGCCATCTATAGCACAAGACCCCTCGTAATCAAGCTCAGAATGAGTAACACTCGCCCGATGTAATTTCGCTTTGAGCATAGTTGTTTGCATAAGTAAGCTCTTAATATTTTTGGAACCCTGTATTATGCCTAAATTAAATAAGATAAACAACCAAAATACTTTCTACCCTCACTCAGACTTCGCTGCGTGAAATCTGAATATTATCAATCAACCGCGTTTGACCTAGTATCACCGCTGCCAGAATCACCCAAGAGGCGTGATTAGAACGCGCTAAAACCAAATCATCAGCATTACAAATTGTAAAAAAATCAACCACAAAACCCGACGCCTCAAGCCTTTTGATCTGCTCTTTTTCTATAGCCCTCCAATCCCGCCGTCCATTTTTTATTTGCTCCTTCGCTAAACCTAAAGATTGATACAACATCGGTGCCTGCTTACGTTCCACAGTATCCAGATAAGAATTCCTTGAACTCAAAGCTAACCCATCATTCTCCCGAACAGTTGAAAAACCCTGCACCTGTACCGGAAAATTCAACTCCGAAATCATTTTACGAATAATCAACAACTGCTGAAAATCTTTTTCTCCCAGAAACAACTGATCCGGTTGCACAACATTAAGCAACTTACAAACCACAGTCGCCACGCCCGAAAAGTGCCCGGGTCTAGATTGACCACAATGACGATCCGAAAGACCATCAACGACCACCGAGGTACTCGCTCCATGCGCATAAAGATCCGTAGTCGCCGGGATAAAGAGTGCATTGACCCCAAAAGCCTCAAGTTTTTGCCTATCCTCATCCAATGTGCGTGGGTAAGCAGTAAAATCTTCACTAGGACCAAACTGCAAAGGATTGACAAAAACACTGACAACAATGTTATCGGTTCTTTTTCGCCCCTGCTCAACTAAATGCAAATGTCCTGCATGCAGATTTCCCATGGTAGGCACAAAACCTACTGTTTCTCCTTTCGCGCGACATGTTGCGACCCACTGACGAATAGAACTAATATCTTTACAGATCTTAAGCATCATTAAAAGCTATGTTCAGCCAATGGAAATCCTTTCTCTTTAACCGCCTTAACAAAGGCTCCAACAGCTCCTTGAATCGTGCCTGACTCCGCTAAATAATTCTTTGAAAATCGCGGCCTCCTACCTATGCTGATATCTAAAATATCATACAAAACAAGTATTTGGCCATCACAATGACGTCCCGCGCCAATCCCAATGACAGGAATACTCAGAACCTGACTAATACGCTCTGTCAACACGCTCGGAATACACTCCAAAACCAGTAGACTAATACCCGCACGCTCAAGCGCAATAGCATCCTCAATGATTTGATCTGCTGCTACAGTACTTTTCCCCTGAACAAAATAACGCCCTAGTTGATTAATCGACTGCGGCAACAAGCCCAAGTGCCCACAAACAGGAATACCCTCTGCCACTAAAGCAGTGACAATTTCCGTCTTTGCTCCTTCCAACTTAACCATCTTGGCACCGCTCTCACGCACAAGCCTTGCAGAATTATGCAAAGCCATATCCACAGTTGCGCAACTCATAAACGGCAAATCAGCAAGCACTAAGGCCCTCTTACTGGCCTTAACAACACACCGAGTATGATAAACCATGTCATCCATCGTCACTGCCAACGTATTGTTATGACCCTGAACAACCATCCCTAAGGAATCACCAACTAAAATAACATCGACACCACCCTCATCAAGAAGCCGCCCAAAACTAGCATCATAGGCTGTCAAACATGCAATTTTCTCGCCTCGCAGCTTCATCTTATTCAAATCCAAAACGGACAATAGCCCTTCCTGAGCAATTACTGGATATAAGGTCATAATGTTCTTTTACTTTAATTAATCTTTATCAGCCCAGATAACGGACAATTCAAAACCAAGGAAGCTATGGAACCCAGCCCGGGTACCTGAATATCCTTATCAATCTCTGCTAAAGGATATAAAACAAAGGCACGTTTAGCGATCCCAGGGTGAGGCACAACCAAATCAGGGTCTTGAATGCATTGCTCACCAAATAACAATAAATCAAGATCCAAGGTCCTCGCAACCCAACGCTTACCCGTTCTCACTCGCCCTTGATTATTTTCTATATCTTGTAGGGCACGCAATAAAGCCATCGCTGGTAATGGAGTAACCACTTTCATGACCGCATTAATATAATCAGGTTGATCTTGTGGCCCCATAGGAGGACTACGGTAAAGCGAAGAAAAACCTAGCTCATCAACATGCTCAAGACCATTAATCGCACGACGCGCCAGATCAATCTGTAAGACAGGCTCAGCCAAGTTACTGCCTAATCCGACAAAAGCAACGACCCTTTCTTTGCAAGAAATCATCCCGAAATCACAGCACGCTTACTCCGTACTGCCGTCTTTTTTCGCCGCCTGACTCTTCTTTTTGCGCCCGGAATCGAACGCACCATGTCCTTCCTGCGCTCACTATCAGCCTCCTGAAAATCAGTCCACCATTCGGCTAACTGAGGATCTGCATTACCCGTCTGCGCTCTCAGTAACAAAAAATCATACGCAGCTCGAAAACGCGGATGCGCCAATACACGAAAAGCACGTGCTCCTACCCGCTGTTCAAAACGCGGCTGCAAACCCCAAACTTCTCGCATAGATAAACCGACTCTTTTGGGAAATGCCGTAAATTTTACCTGCCGAGCAATCGCCTCATTACCAGCTTCTTGTAAAGCCAAAATCTCATTCATTCCTTTCTGTACTTTTATCGCAACCAGACCCTGTACGGTATCCCACAAAAAAGCTGCCAATAAAAAGTAAGGCGTCACTGGCTTCCCAATCGCTATCCTAGAATCTGTATTTTCTAACGCTTTCATTAACAATGCACGAGGAAAGTCACCTTCAGCTTGTTGCAAACTAGTATCAGCATCAGGAAAAAGAACAGAAAATAACCGATAACGCTCTAACAACTCAAACACCGCAACTGCAGAACCCGATAAAAAAAGCTTAAGAACCTCGTCATAAAGGCGCGCTGATGGAACATCTTCCAGCAAACCCGTCATTTCAACAATATTTTTCGCACTCTCAGAATCTAACTGAAAACCCAACTTGGCAGAAAACCTAACTGCCCGCAACATTCTTACAGGATCCTCACGATAACGAACCTGTGCATCACCAATTAACCGCAAAACTCCCTGTTGGTGGTCTTTAAAGCCATTAGTGTAATCAATGATTGAAAAATCACGAATATTATAATAAAGCGCATTAACGGTGAAATCGCGCCGCCAAACATCCTCTTCAATCGTGCCATATACATTGTCTCGTAACAACCGCCCATTCTCATGAATCCGGTCAACACCTCCATCACCACTGGAAGCACCTCTAAAGGTTGCCACCTCAATAATTTCACGGCCGAAATGAACATGCGCCAACCTAAATCGCCGCCCAATTAATCTACAATTACGAAAAATCGCCTTAATTTGTTCAGGGCTTGCATCTGTCACCACATCAAAATCTTTCGGCTCAAGCCCCAACAACAAATCCCTTACACACCCTCCGACCAAAAAAGATTGATAACCATTACTCTTCAGTCGATAGAGAACCTTAAGCGCATTATCACTGATTTGCGCCCGCGAAACCGTATGCTCTGATCGTGGGTAAACGACAAAATCTGATTCAACATCGGACTCAACATCTTGTTTCTTAGGCAAAGAAACAAGTTTTTTTATAAAATCAAAAATCGCTCTTTTCCTGTAAAAAAAATAAATTCATGGCAACATTCTAACAGTTAGATAAAATTTCGTACAAATAACACGAAATTAAAACCAAATACCTTGACCTTTTGTTCATTTTATTATTAGCTAATAAGCGGATATACATGACATTTAACTGAGGGGACTTTAACCATGGCCGAAAAAACTTTACCAGATCTTAAAAGCATCACTGCTCTTTTAGGTACCGCACAGGATATTTTAATTAACCGAGTACTCAAGCAAGTACTAGAAACTCCGTTAATTTCCAGCATCTTCGTCGTAGACTTTGCTATCTTAGTTTTCCTTCGCCCACCATTTTTATTTTCATTGGTTATGCTAGGTACCCTTGTAGGAATAGCCATGTTTTTTGGTCAAAAACTAGCCCTGTTTAAATAAATATTTAACGCAATATTCGTAGAAAAAAATGACACCCCAGAAAATAGGAATAGCCAATCACCCCGGTTTTTGGCGACGTTTATTTGCAATCTTTTACGATACTTTCCTCCTCGCAGCCGTATTATTTTTGTCTACAGCAATTGCTTTACCCCTAAATGCTGGCGAAGCCTTTGCAGGTAGCCCCTTATATCTTGGGTATCTGATCAGCATCTGTTTTCTATTTTTTGGCTGGTTCTGGACGCATGGAGGACAAACACTGGGGCTACGAGCATGGAAAATCCAAATTTTGACGACAAATCAACAACCCCTAAGCTGGAAAAATGCCCTTTCTCGATTCATTTGGGCGACTCTCTCCTGGGGGTTATTCGGACTCGGCTTTATTTGGATTTTATTCGACAAGGAAAAACTGTCCCTACATGACCGATTTTCTGGAACACAGGCATTTATCACCTCCGATGATTAACTCGCATCATTTTATCGTAACGATGAAATAAATATACTCGCAATAGCCAAGATAGTTATGCTAGGTAGAACACCCATCAATAACGGATCAAACCCATAAACCAATCCCATATAACCGATCACTTTATTGAAAAGATGAAAGCCAACACCAAGCACGGTACCCACTAAAATCCTCAAGCCAACACTAGTCACTCGATTTACCTTTACCACAAAAGGAACTGCAATCAAGATCATCACCATAATGACGACAGGGCTTGTCACTCGATTCCAAAACGCCAACTCCAGCGCGTCTGTTTTTTGTTCATTTTTCTTCAAAAAACGTATGTAATGAAATAAATTGACCGATGAAAGCGTCTCTGGTTTAACCAAAACAATATCTAAAAATCGTTTCGTAATTGAAAAAGGCCAGCGTTTTTCATCAATTTGACTCGAGAATGTCTTTTCAGGATGAACCTGAACTGCAGAAATTCCACGTGTCAGCCATTCATTCTCCTTAACAAAAGTTGCATCATGTATATATGAAAAAACTTTTAAATGACGCTGATCATCCAATTCATAGACCACTAAATCGCCTAAATGACCTTCCCCCTTAAACTGACGAACATTAATGTAGTTTTTCCCATCGCGCAGCCAAAACCCATTTTCGCTTTTTGTCATAAGTGCTTTATTTTGAGCTTCTGCCCGCATTGTTTTTGCTAAAACTGAAGCCTCCGGAACAACAAACTCACTGACAATACTTGAAACCAAAACAACGACTAACCCAGCACACATCACAGCCTTAATAATGCCCAATAATGATAATGATGCCGAACGCATTGCGACCAGCTCATGATTATTAGCCATCGAACCCAATGCAACCAAACTTGCCAGCAATGCAGCTGATGGTGTTAATGCATAGAAAGCAGCAGGGGTTGTTAATGCTAAATAATAAACAATCTCTCCAAGACCATACTCTCCTCTTCCAATATCCCCCATTTCATCGGCAAAGGTAAATAAATTATAAAAAGTGAGTAAAATTAAAATAGCAATCAAATAAGCCTTTAAGACTTCTAAAGCAATATAACGTGTCAATACATTCATTCGACAAACCTTTGTCTAAACACAACCTTTATCCATGGCAACCCAAAAAATCGAAATAATAACAATATCCAAACCAAAAACATCAAGACATAGACCCATGTCAAACTAAACCAAAGCGGTAAAACACCTTTTAACAACCAACCCTGACTAAATTTCTGTAAATTTGCGTAACTAAAATAAATCAAAAATGCGACGAGCACATTACCATACACACCACCTCGCGGTGTTAATTGCGCTAAAGGAACTGCCAACAGCCCTAACATTAAAACCCCCAGAGGAATAGCAAGACGCCGCTGTAATTCAGCACTATGCCGCGAAGAGGATTTACTCAACAAAACCTTTGTAGGTAACGCCTCAGCATGATAAACAGGTAATTTTTTTTCTTTTTCAATCAATAATCCATACTTATCAAAACGCTCTATTACAACATCTACCTGGCCGGGTTTACCACTCACTCTTTCTGCATTCTCTAAAACTATATAACGCCCGCCAGACAAATCCTCCAACTGACCGTATGCAGCATTAATGACTTCAATATTCTTCGTTCTGTGGTTGGTTGCAAACACATTTTGCATCCTATTATTATCGTCAATACCCTCTATAAAAAACATCAGATCACCACGCTGACGAAAACTCCCTGAAATCAATCCCCGTAATTCAAACTGCTGTTGATCTTGGTGCTTTATTTCAACTATATTCGATTCTGCCCAAGGAATTGAAAATAAAGACAAGCATAAAGCCATCACGCTAACTGGTATTAAAAATATAGCAATAGACTGATAAATACGCATTAACCCAGCCCCTCCCGAGGCAATTGCATCTATTTCATGATCGCGGTACATCCGCCCTAAAACGACCAATACCGCAATAAAAATCGCTGCTGGTAGAAAGCTAATGCTAATTCCTAAAGCTTTATAACCAACAATTTTCATTACCGCACCACTAGAAATATGTCCTTCAATGGCTTGACCTAAAACTTTTACAAATTTTTTACTAACTAAAATAATGACAATAACAAATAAAACAGAGAAAGCTGTCTTTAACAGCTCCCATGAAATCATTTTGTCAAGCACCGTCACTAGCCGACGGCGCTTAGACTCAATTAATGAATTTTTTTTCTGCATCTCTCTCTTAAAAACTATGGTTATAAGGTATATTATACGCCCGTGCCCTTGGGCTACCTATAAATGCCTATAAACAATTTTGGAAAACTTATGGAATTTTCATTACTAACATCACCCTATGAATCCAATCAAAAAGATTGTCTTATTTTAGGTGTTTTCGAAAATCAGCAACACAGCCAAGAAAGTTCCGACTTTAACCTGCAAACACAAGGGCTCATTGATAACATCATTCAACGCGACAACTTTGATGGAACCATTGGAAGTACTTTAACAATAAATTTCATCCCCAACAATTTGTATCAACGCTGCATTCTCGTTGGCCTCGGAAAACAAGATCAACCACTATCCAGTAAAAATTACCGGAAATTATTATCCAGCACTATTAAGGCACTAAAAAACACACCAGCAACTAATGCGACCTGCTGCCTAACAAACACTACTGTTGAGAATCAACATAATCACTGGAAAATACGTCAAGTAGTAGAGGTCTTTCAAGGGGCCTGCTATCAATTTAGCGACCTAAAAAGTAAACCAGATCCTGCGATAAAATTAACCCATCTCAACATCGCCGTATCAGAGAATAACCGATTAGACTCAGAAATAGGAATTAAACAAGGTATTGCCCTCGCTAACGCTATAGAATTCACAAAGAACCTTGCAGATTTACCAGGCAACCACTGTACTCCTAGCTACCTTGCTGACCAAGCTCTGCAATTAAGCCAGCAAAATAACCGTTTATCCACACATATTCTCGAAGAAGATGAAATGGCTGAATTAGGCATGGGAGCACTCCTGTCTGTCAGCCGTGGCAGTCGGCAACCGGCCAAATTAATTACCATGGAATACCAAGGGGGAACGCCAGAATCAAAACCTATTGTCCTTGTAGGGAAAGGACTAACCTTTGATGCCGGCGGCATATCCCTTAAGCCCAGTTCCGGTATGGATGAAATGAAATATGATATGTGTGGCGGCGCGAGTGTTTTAGGAGTCTTTCAAGCACTATCTGATCTCAACTTACCGATCAATGTCATTGGCCTAATCCCTACCTCTGAGAATATGCCCGACGGTAATGCCAATAAACCCGGCGATATTGTGACCAGCATGTCTGGTTTGACCATCGAAATACTGAATACCGATGCAGAAGGCAGACTCATCTTATGCGATACACTAACCTATGCACAACGGTATAACCCCGAAGTTGTTATCGACCTTGCCACACTAACAGGCGCCTGCATAACTGCTTTAGGTCGTCACCCAAGCGGTTTACTGGGTAATGATGATGCTCTGTGTGAAGACCTGTTTTCGGCTGCAACCACTGCCTGCGACCCAGTTTGGCGTCTGCCACTTTGGGATGAATACCAAGACCAATTAAAATCAAATTTTGCAGACATGGCCAATATTGGCGGTCCGGCAGGAGGCACCATTACTGCGGCTTGCTTTCTCTCACGCTTTACCAAAGATTTTCGCTGGGCACATTTAGATATTGCGGGCACTGCATGGAAATCCGGCGACCAAAAAGGCGCTACTGGCCGCCCAGTACCATTACTCACCCAGTACTTAATTGATTTTGCCAAAAATGCCAGCAATTGATTTCTATATATTATCGACTACAAGCGAACAAGATCGCTATCAGTTTGTTTGCAAACTAGCCGAAAAAATTTTCAGACAAAAACAAAAGGCATTTTTTCTCACGCCTTCAATCGAAGACAGTGAGAATCTCGATGATTTACTATGGTCATTCAGACCCACCAGTTTTATCCCACACCAAATCATCCAAAACAACACTCATTCATTATTTGATCAATTACTCATTAGCAATCAAGACATCCCTGATAACTGGTCCGGCATACTGGTTAATTTAACCCAGCAATTAACACCCAACATAGAGAAACTAACCCGCATTATTGAAATTATTAATAATAATGAAGTCTGCCTGACAAAAGGTCGACAACGATACCGCCACTATAAAAAAATGAACTTAAGCCCTGATACACATAAAATTTAACCTTTTTAAATTGAACCAATTTAGCTTCCAGTTACAATCAGGTTAAAATAAAAAACTTACTTCGCTAAAACTTAAACTGCTTCCATGGAAAAAACCTATAACCCTCATACAATTGAACAGAACCGATATCGCCACTGGGAAGAACAAGGCTATTTCAAACCCAAAGACGGTGATGATGCTTACTGCATTATGATTCCTCCACCTAATGTAACGGGTAGTCTCCATATGGGACACGCTTTTCAAGATACCATTATGGACATCCTGACTCGCTTCCATCGTATGCAAGGTGATGCAACGTTATGGCAAGTAGGGACAGATCACGCCGGTATTGCGACACAAATGGTTGTTGAACGACTTATAGAAAGTGAAGGAAAAACACGCTTTGATTATGGCCGTGATCCCTTTATTGAAAAAGTATGGGACTGGAAACAACAATCCGGCGGCACTATTACGCAACAATTACGACGAATGGGATCCTCTTTAGATTGGTCAAGAGAACGCTTTACCATGGATGAAGGCCTTTCCAAAGCCGTACAGGAAGTGTTTATAACCCTTTACCAAGAAGGGCTCATCTATCGAGGGAAAAGACTCGTTAACTGGGATCCGGTGCTACATACCGCTGTTTCAGATCTTGAAGTACTGTCCGAAGAAGAAAATGGTTTTTTATGGCATATGCGCTATCCACTAAGCAACAATTCCGGTTATTTAGTCGTGGCCACAACTCGTCCCGAAACACTATTAGGTGACTTTGCTGTAGCGGTGCATCCCGATGACGAGCGTTACCAGCATCTCATCGGGGAATCCGTTAAACTCCCCTTGACTAGCCGCGAAATACCCGTCATTGCCGACAGTTATGTAGACCCAGATTTTGGTACCGGTTGTGTCAAAATAACTCCAGCTCATGATTTTAATGATTATGAAGTCTGGCTACGCCACCGAGACCAACCAACTGTCCAAGCTTTACCACATGGCGGGCTCATCAACCTTTTCACCCCTGATGCAACTATTCGAGAGAATGAAGCAACTGAAGGCCAATTAATTCCAACTGCCTATGTCGGTCTTGATCGTTTCGATGCGCGTAAAAAAATCATCAATGATCTTGAAACCAGTGGTTTACTGGAAAAAATTGAGGACCATAAATTAATGGTTCCCAGAGGGGATAGGACTCACTCTATTATTGAACCACTGCTAACCGACCAATGGTATGTTAAAACGAAACCTTTGGCTGAGCCTGCAATTACTGCCGTTAAAAACGGTGACATTCGGTTTGTCCCGGATAACTGGAAAAATACCTATTTTGAATGGATGACTAATATTCAAGACTGGTGTATTTCAAGACAAATTTGGTGGGGACACCGTATTCCTGCCTGGTACGATGATAAAGGTGCGATCTATGTCGGACGATCTGAAACAGAAATTCGTCAACAATACCAATTGCCTGATGATGTCCAAATCCATCAAGACCCGGACGTTCTAGACACTTGGTTTTCATCAGCGCTCTGGCCTTTTTCAACCTTAGGTTGGCCAGAAAAAACCCCTGAACTTGATAAATACTACCCTACCAGCGTTTTGGTTACTGGCTTTGATATTATTTTCTTTTGGGTCGCAAGAATGATTATGATGGGCCTCAAGTTTATGGGCGATGTACCTTTTAAAGATGTTTATGTCCATGGCTTAGTACGCGACTCCGAAGGACAAAAAATGTCCAAATCAAAAGGCAATGTCCTAGATCCAATTCATGTCATTGATGGCATTGACCTTGAAAGTCTGGTCAACAAAAGAACTGCTGATATGATGCAACCGCATTTGTCTGAGAAAATAGAGCGCCTGACCCGAAAAAGCTACCCAGATGGAATTCCAGGCTATGGTACTGATGCGTTGCGCTTTACCTTTGCTTCTATTGCCTCAACAGGACGCGATATTCGTTTAGACAGTCATCGTATCGAAGGTTATCGAAACTTCTGCAACAAACTATGGAATGCTGCCCGCTATGTTTTAATGAACACAGAGGGGCAAGACAACGGCATGGACAATAACGCCGTTGAACTTTCTCAGGCTGACCACTGGATAACATCACGCTTCCAACAAGTTGTTACAACAACAACAGAGGCTATTGACAATTATCGTTTTGATCTTGCAGCGCAAGCTATTTACGAGTTCACTTGGAATGAATATTGCGACTGGTACCTTGAATTAGCAAAAATATCATTGCAAGATGGTAACCCAGATCAACAACGCGGAACACGGCAAACACTGGTAACCACGCTAGAAAAACTACTTCGCCTAACGCATCCTTTTATGCCTTTTATTACTGAAGAAATCTGGCAACGCGTTGCACCATTAACCGGCAATAACCAAGACTCAATTATGCTGCAGTCTTATCCAAAAGCCAATAATCAACTCATTAGTAATAACGCCATTAAAGAAATCAATTGGGTCATGAGTTTTATTCTTGGCCTGCGTCGTATTCGCGGTGAAATGAATATAGCTCCTGGAAAAAAACTTAACGTTTTACTGCAACATGGCACAACGGAAGACCATGATTTAAAGACAAAAACAGAACATTTCTTAATCAAACTAGGCCGCCTTGACTCGATTACTTGGTTAGATGATCATGAGACTCCGCCAGAATCTGCCATTGCTTTAGTCGGTACGTTACAAATATTAATCCCCATGTCAGGGCTAATCGATAAAGCCGCAGAAATAACTCGTCTGGAAAAAGAAATTCTAAAAGTAACGAAGGAACTCCCTCGAATTGAAGGGAAGCTCAAGAACCCGAACTTTATTGCTCGCGCTCCCCAATCCGTCATTGACAAAGAGAAGGAGAAACTCACCAACTTGAACCTGTCTCTTTCTCAATTAAAGACCCAACTCCAGAAAATCACACAACTTTAATCCTCATCATTAATTAACAAGTCCTAAACATCCATTAGACAACGTCACTATTTCTTCTATCTTTAGCAAGATCAGAAGGAATAGTTGCCGTGGACTCTAAAAATATACCCAAAATAACAATCGGACTCGTTAAAAGCCTCATTAACAGAGGGCTTATTAATGAAACTGATACACCCGAACTGATTAGCCAAGCCGAAAAAAAGAACGTTTCAGTACTCAGTTATATTCTAAATCGACAACTCGTTGATAGTTACAGTGTCGCAATGATTGCTGTAGAAGAGTTCGGTTTATCCTATTTAGACCTTGATGTTATTGATATACACCAACTACCACTCTCAGAATTAACTAAATCATTAATTCAAGAATATCAGGCTCTTCCCTTATTTAAACGCAATAACACATTATTTATTGGTTTATCGGATCCAACGAACAGTCACGCTCTAAAGCAAATAAAATTTCATACCCGCCAACAAACTGAAATTATTATCGTTGAAGATGACAAGCTCAACACTGCGATTCAGACCTGCCTAGAAGCTCAAGAAACAACCATAGCAGATATTATTGATGAGAATATCAGCATTATTGAAGAAGAAGAACCACTTACTAGCCAACAAAATAATATCGATAATCCTTCTGAGATTGATGATGCACCAATCGTTCGATTCGTTAAGCAAATCCTAGTTGATGCTATAAAAAAAGGAGCCTCTGATATTCATATAGAACCCTACGAACATTTTTTCAGAATCCGATTCCGGGCGGATGGTATTTTACAAGAAATAGCCTCCCCCCCGGGCAATATGGCTAACCGGATGATTTCACGCATAAAAGTCATGGCCAAAATGGATATTGCGATACGACGCATTCCTCAAGATGGCCGAATAAAAATTAAATTATCAAAAGATAAATTTATCGACTTTCGTGTTAATACTTGCCCAACTCTCTATGGTGAAAAAGTAGTCCTCAGAATCTTGGATCCCTCCAGCGCAACATTAGGCATTGAAGTTCTAGGATTTGAGAGCACCCAAATGAAATCCTTTTTGAATGCAATCAATCAACCCTATGGCTTAATCCTGATTACCGGCCCAACAGGCAGCGGCAAAACGGTCACACTTTACACCGCACTTAATATCTTAAACTCACCTCAGCTCAATATATCAACTGCTGAAGACCCTGTTGAAATAACAATCCCAGGTATTAATCAAGTTACTATGAACCCAAAGGCCGGTGTTAACTTTTCGACCACACTAAGAGCATTCTTGCGACAGGACCCTGATGTCATAATGGTAGGTGAAATTAGGGATCAGGAAACAGCTGAAATAGCAGTCAAAGCTGCTCAAACGGGTCATTTAGTGCTATCAACACTTCATACCAATGATGCTCCGCAGACATTGAGCCGACTCATTCAAATGGGCATTCCACCTTACAATATTGTGTCCTCAATACAATTAATTGTTGCCCAACGCTTGGTTCGTAAATTATGTGACTATTGCAAACAAGAAGAAAGACTGCCCGATAAAATCCTCTTAGATGCTGGTTTTAGTCAAGAATCACTTAAAAACCTCACACTCTTTGCCCCACAAGGCTGCGAACAGTGTAATAACGGCTACCTTGGCCGCATAGGTATTTATCAGGTTATGCCTATTAGTAATGCCATGCAGCAACTGATTCTAGCTAACTGTGATTCAAATCAACTTGAAACACAATGTCAGGCAGAGAATATTCTAAATTTAAGGCAAGCAGCACTTCAAAAAGCCAGTGACGGCATCACTAGTCTTGAAGAAATAAACCGAGTGACTCAAGGGTAAATTTATGACTAAAAACAATCTAGCCACAGAATATAACTGGCGTGGTATCAATACCGTAACAGGAAAAACTACAAAAGGTTCTCTAAGTAGTCATAATATAACTGCAGCTCAAGCTGAACTTCGTCGTCAGAATATAAGAATCACTCGTATTAAACCTAAACCAAAAGCTCTTCTATCTACTCGAAAAAAGAAGATCACCAGTAAAGATATTGCCGTTCTCAGCCGGCAATTAGCTACCATGCTAGATGCTGGGGTTCCTTTAGTTCAGGCTTTTGAAATCACCGGTCACGGCCATGACAATGAGAGTATGAAAACCTTACTACTCGATATAAAAAAAGATATCGAAAATGGCTTATCCTTTACTGAGTCCCTAAGAAAACGACCTGATTATTTTGATGATCTCTTCTGCAGCCTTGTTCAGGCTGGTGAGCAAGCCGGTGTTTTAGAGATATTGCTCGATAAAATAGCAACTTACAAAGAAAAAACTGAATCACTTAAAGCCAAAATTAAAAAAGCACTCACTTACCCTATCGCTGTCGTGATCGTTGCCATACTAGTCACCGCAATTCTATTACTTTTTGTCGTTCCAGTCTTTGAAGAACTGTTTCAAGACTTTGGCGCTGATCTTCCACTTTTTACACGCTTAGTCATTGATCTATCCGACTGGCTACAGGATTTTTGGTGGGTTGTATTAGGAGTGCTCGCGATCATTGTAATGATTGTCCGCTTTTTTCATAAGCGCTCTCCCAATTTCCGTCATACTCTTGATAAGATTTACTTGCTGATCCCTGTCATCGGCCCCATTTTACGTAAAGCAGCTATCGCCCGCTTTGCTCGAACACTATCAACACTTTCGACAGCTGGCGTACCCTTAGTCGAGGCCTTAACCTCAGTCTCTGGTGCGACAGGGAATCATGTTTATAGCCAACAAGTACTTGCTATTCGAGACAAAGTCTCCACAGGACAGCAGTTACAACTGAGCATGCAACAAACTGAAGTTTTCCCCTCTCTTATTATTCAAATGGTTGCTATTGGTGAAGAGTCCGGCTCTATGGATAAAATGCTCAGCAAGGTTGCTGATTTTTATGAAGAAGACATTGATAATGCCGTTGATAACCTAAGCGATTTACTAGAACCTTTAATTATGGTGATTCTGGGCAGTTTAGTCGGTAGTTTAGTTGTTGCCATGTATCTACCCATTTTCAAGTTAGGATCCGTGATATAACTGCCGTTAAACAAGATAATTGATATCAAAAACACCTTAAAGGTTATACTGTAAAAAAAAAATATTTTTTATCATCGTAATTATCCAAACGATAAATTATGCTCAAAATTGGACTCACAGGGGGTATTGGTAGTGGCAAAAGTACCGCTGCAAATTATTTTGAATCACTCGGTGTTCCCATTATTGATGCCGATGATATTGCACACCAATTAACACAACCAGGACAACCTGCCCTTCAAGAAATAGCCATACACTTTGGCTCCTATTTTGATAAACAGGGTCACTTAAAGAGGGCTGAACTTCGCGAACTTGTCTTCTCAGACGCCACCCAAAGACAATGTCTTGAAAATATTCTTCACCCTTTAATTTATCGTGAAATTTTTACTGCCATTGAACAATTAAAATCCGACTATATTTTACTCTGCATTCCCCTACTCATTGAGAAGAACCTGTTTCATTGGGTTGATAGAACACTCGTAATAGACTGCCCAGAGGCACTACAGATGAGTCGCGTTAAACAGAGAAATGGCCTACCAAGCAATCAGATTAAGAACATTATCAATTGTCAAAGTTCACGAAAATCACGATTATCGGCTGCCAATGATGTAATCACCAATAGTGGCAGCACACAAGAACTTGCAGAATCAGTAAAAAAACTGCACAATTTCTACCAATCCTTATGTCAATCATGTGCCGATCAATAGTCTGTGAATAATTTCCTATCCTACGAATTCCCACTCAAAGAACGCATTCGTCTCTTTATGCGTTTAGAACACCTTTTCCAACAATTTGATCATTGCTTACAAGGCACAACCGTTTGGGATAAACGCGCCGCCATTGATGTTCTTCATTCAATCATTACCTTATTTTCACGTAATGACATTAAATCAGCTATTTTAAAAGAATTAGAACGCCATACGTCCATACTAACTATGGTGTCAAAGAATGAAGATATTGACGATTCAAAACTTCAATCTATTTTGCATGAAGTACAATCTGTCAGTCAGTCACTCTACCAATGTAACGGAAAAATTGGCATTGCTATCATTGAAGGAAATGAACTACTCAAGAACGTTACCCAACGAACCTCAATTCCCGGCGGTAGTTGTTCTTTTGATTTGCCTGGTTTTCATTATTGGTTAGAACAAGCCCCTCCTCAACAGCGCAATGATCTTGAAAAATGGTCGGCATCATTTTCTGACATTCGTCATGCTATTGAACTTGTCTTAAGATTTATTCGCCAAAGTAGTTCCCCCAGTCAGGAAATTGCACAAATGGGCTTTTTCCAAGATAATCTGGACCAATCATCATCCTACCAACTCATCCAAGTTCGTCTCGACAAAGCACTTCCTTGTTATGCTGAAATCAGCGGTGGCAAACATCGTTTCTCCATTCGATTTATGATGCCGTCAAAAGATGGCGGCAGACCAACGCAAACACAATCCGACATTCCATTTGAGATCACCCGTTGTTTACTATAAACACTAACCCAGTAACACAACCTAAGGTAAAAAAGCACTAATACCTGAAATCCCCTGAGCACCACATTCATATGCAGTAAGCAAGTCTGAATCCGTCATCCCTCCCAGTGCATAAACAGGGATATTCACTTGAGCAACTAAACTCTTAAAGCATTCCCAACCTAATGGTTTAGCACCCGGGTGGGTTGATGTCTTGCTGACTGGAGCCAAGACAGCAAAATCCACGCCGATAGCTTCAGCATGTTGCAATTCACTATAGCTATGACACGATGCTCCCAGCCACTCAATACCTTTAGGACGTTCCCTAGTTGCCATTAAATCCTTAGCTGTCAAATGCAAATTAGCCAAAAATACATCCGACACACGAAGACTGGAATTTATCATTAACCTGATCTTATTTTCTGTACAAACAGCGGTGCTAAATTCTAAAAATCTTTGCAAATCAGCAGTCGATAATCGTTTCGCCCTGAGTTGAATAAGGTTAATTCTTTTCTCAACCAAACAAATGAATTTTCTTTTAAGGGTAGTAAGGTCATCATCACCAATAATCGCATATTGACTTGGCAACTGAATTGCCTTAACAATAGCTTGATTAGCAGCAGGAAAAGAATAGCTTGTTAGTGTATCAACTGGCACCCAACGAATAGGCTGCCCCTCATTCGAAGATACAGAACCAACAAATTCATCAATTTTCCAAACCCATAATTTAACTCGCAAATCTGGATACTGATGATTGATCGAAATCAATGGTCTTGCTCTCTTTACTGTCAAATCCAACTCTTCCTTAAGCTCCCGAATCAAAGCTGTTTTATCCGTTTCCTCAGACTCCAACTTACCACCGGGAAATTCCCAACGATTACCCTGATGAACCGACTCGGGTCGAAAGGCTATTAGAATTTCACCCTGTGAATTACTGACAACACCCACAGCGACTTGCAATGCCTTACTAGACATATTTAAGTCCGATATTCCGCATTGATACGAACATAATCATAAGATAAGTCACAAGTTTTTATCGTTTGTTCCGCACTCCCTCGCCCTAAAAAAACGGTAATCGTTATCTCTTCAGCATCCATAACCTCTTGACCTGCCTCTTCTGTATATTGACCATCTTTAGCGCCTGCACGAACAATACAAACATCACCCAGAAAAATCGAAACCTTCTCTAACTCTAAACTTTCAATGCCAGCACGACCCACTGCTGCTAATATTCTTCCCCAATTAGGATCACTAGCAAAAAAAGCTGTTTTAACTAACGGTGAATGTGCAATTGTTTTACCCACTTGAACAGCTTCATCATCACTAGCAGCCTGACTAACAACGATTGAGATTAACTTTGTTGCACCTTCACCGTCTCTCACAATGGCCTCAGCCAATTCACTAAAAACCTCATGAATGACTTCACAAAATTGCTGATATGGCTCGCTACCTTCAAGCAAGTCAGGGACAGTAGATTTACCGCTTGCTATTAATACGCAAGCATCATTTGTTGAGGTATCTCCATCGACAGTTATTCGATTAAAAGACTGTTCAACAGCTTGCTTTAGGCATTTCTGTAATAATCCATTTTCAATCTTAGCATCGGTAGCAACGAACGATAACATCGTTGCCATATTAGGTTGTATCATACCTGCTCCTTTTGAAATCCCGGTTACTGTCATTTTATTACCGGAAATATCAATCACTTTCGACACACCTTTAGGAAACGTATCTGTTGTCATAATCGCCTCAGCAGCCTTCTCCCAATTATTTTCTTGAAGACATTTAACTGCTTCGGGTAGAGCCTGAGTGATCTTTTCAACCGGTAATAATTCACCAATAACACCGGTAGAAAAAGGTAAAACGTGCTCAGCACAACCTCCAAGGAGTTGAGCGACTGACAAACAAACCGATTCCGCATCTTGATATCCTTTAACTCCAGTCCCTGCATTCGCATTACCGGAATTAATAACCAACCAACGCGGACCATCTAAAAGATTTTTCTTGGCTAATTCCACAGGTGCTGCACAAAACAAATTCTGCGTAAAAACCGCACCACATGTAGAACCAGAATCCATAGCAATAACTAACAAATCATCACGCACACTCTGTTTAATTTGTGCACAATGGGTACCTAATGACACTCCACTAACAGGATGCATTCTTGGAAACTTTGGCGCTCCTACTGACATGATCTAATTCCTATTATTTAAATGACTTCATTGTATTTTTTATCGGTAAAAAAGAGTTCGTGTTGCGCTAACCGACGTTATTTGCTGGACTATTTTTTCACACTGTTTTTTACAATTATCAACCACTAAGTCATGCTCAAGAGGTGACAACAAAAAAATCACTTCCAGTTCCACAGAACCATTAAGATAGTGGATTTTAATTTCATCTACTAAACTATAATAATCACCCAAACAATTTCGAACATCATTAACTAAGGCTGTTCTTGATGGCGGCCCAAATTTAATCAATTCCTTTTGCTCATCATCTTCAGGGTCGGTATGCACTAAAACATCAGCTATATTTCTAAATTGCTCCAATAACTTATTACGTACAGTATCGGCAATCATATGACCCTCAGACACACTAATATACGAATCGACCTGAATATGAAGATCGACATAAATATCTTCGCCCATACGCCGTGTCCGTAATAAATGAATATTAACCACCCCATCAATCACTAAAATTGCCCGGCGTAAAGCTTCAATTTCATCATCTGAAATAGCCGTATCCACTAATTCCTTAAGGCTATCAATCATGAGTGACAGACCAATCTTAGCAATCATTAAACTTACTAATACAGCAGCGACCGCATCAGCATAACCATAACCTAAAAGCATAGCGGCTATGCCGACCAAAACTATAATAGAGGAGATCGCATCGCTACGATGATGCCAAGCATTTGCCAGCAATAATTTTGATCGAGTTTTTTTTGCAATCTTTTGGGTAAAATGAAACAACCATTCATTACAAACAATTGATACTCCCGCGACATACAAAGTCAAATAATCAGGAACCAGCAGTTCATCCGCACCTGAAATACGGTTTACTGCATCCCATACGATCCCTGCTGCCACGATAATTAATCCAATGCCAAGCACAACAGTCGCAAGCGTCTCAAACCGAGCATGGCCGTAGGGGTGATCTTGATCGGGCTGCTTACTACCTAACTTAACCGCAATCAGCACTACAGCATCACTCATTAAGTCCGCGAGTGAATGAATACCATCAGCTATTAATGCAGAAGACTGTCCAACCACCCCTGCTGCCACCTTAATCAGCGATAAAAAAAGATTAACGAATGCTGCAATAATCGTTGCATGAGACTTCAAACGAACAATTTCACTTTCTTCCATAGTAGGAATTAGTCACCCACAATAATATTGATTATAAATTCACCTGCATTACTATCTGCTGATAAGATTTGATGCCCATTAATACGACACCAAGCGGGAATATCTTGCAACACGCCCGGATCAGTACAAACCACCTCTAATTGCTCTCCCACTGACATCGTTTTTATTTTATCTTGTACCCTTATGACCGGCATCGGACAAAGTAACCGTCGGGCATCTAGAAAGTGCTTATTCATACATGCCATTCTTTTGGTATTTCTACAACAGATAGCGGTTTAACCAGAAATTGTTTATCTTCTTCTCCCTGTTGCATCAACTTAACTTCAACCTGCTCTGCTTCTCGCCCTTGACTATATCGTGCCGTTATTTTCGCCGCCAATAAAGAATCTTGTTCTGAAAGAACACCGTCAATTAAAACTAACGGTCCGGGATGACTTACTGTTGTCATCGTTTGAAAACTATTTTTGTAACCCTGTAAAAAGTTATTTTCACCTTCTTCTCGAGCAATAATCATTTTAAAATGAGGCTCGGGTCGTAGGTGTCGACCCACTTTCAAGAGCATTACATCGTCCAACTCATACTCTTTCTTACCTCTTGCGGTCCATAAATCCACCAATTTATCAGAATAACTTTTATCGGTTAAAAAGCAACACCCGCCAGCGGGTTGAGCGTAATCTGTAAAACCATATTTTTCTGCCAAAGCCATTTGAGGTTTTCGTGTACGACCACTAAAATCATATAGCTCTTCTCGATTAACCCATCCTTCTTTCTCAGGCAATGTTTCAGGTAAGTTTTTAGCACACAAAGGCCTTAATAACCGCTCGTGCGCGCCTGATTCTCTCGCAATGACCGGCATTGTGTCTTTTCGTTGGGACATAGGTCTTTGCCCTATCACTTCACCGGTTATAATAAAATCAAATTCATTCTCTTGTATCCATTGTTGGGCCTTTTGCACCATAAAAACCTTACAGTCCAAGCAAGGATTTAAGTTTGCACCATAACCGTGCTGTGGATTGATTAACACATTTTTGTATTCCTCAATAACATCCACAATATGAAGTTTTATCCCCAACTGTTCAGCAACCCATAATGAATTGTTACGCTTTGGCTTAGCTTTATCTTTTTTCCGAATCGCATGAGTATGACCCTCAACACAAAATCCAGTGAAAAAATTTATCCCCTCAACATGAACCCCTTGCTCCATTACAGCTTTTGTCGCCAGCATTGAATCAAGGCCACCAGATATAAGGGAAACCGCTTTCCTCTGTTTTGTCATTGTTATTTATTCTTTTAAAAAAGAATGCATTATACGTTATGTCTCCCCTAAAAACGAACAGGTACCATCACGATAAATGCTATTAACTCTCTAAGAAACAGGTCTTTTTACATGTAAAATAAACACCTCAATAGACCAATCTTCTGAACAAGAATTCTTAGCAACGCAACAAACTATTCTTATTCATAATTTAAGTTATAATAAAAGTTTTTATCGTCTAAAAAAGCCGTGTCACGTAACAATAATAAACCTACAACATTCCAAGACCTTATTCTTGCTCTGCAATCCTTTTGGTCTCAACAAGGCTGTACCATTTTACAACCCCTAGATATGGAAGTAGGCGCCGGAACCTTTCATCCCGGAACCTTTCTTCGCGCCATTGGTCCTGAACCTTGGCGTTCAGCCTATGTGCAACCATCACGACGACCAACTGATGGGCGTTTTGGAGAAAACCCCAATCGATTACAACATTATTATCAGTTTCAAGTGGTTTTAAAACCATCTCCCGATAATATTCAAGAACTCTATTTAGACTCCTTACGTCATCTCGGTCTCGACTTACTTGAACACGATATTCGTTTTGTTGAAGACAACTGGGAATCTCCCACTTTAGGTGCATGGGGTTTAGGCTGGGAAGTCTGGCTTAATGGCATGGAAGTCACCCAATTTACCTATTTCCAACAAGTTGGCAGCCTAGATTGTCGGCCTGTAACTGGCGAAATCACCTATGGGCTCGAACGTATTGCGATGTATCTCCAGAATTCTCAGAGCGTTTATGACCTGACCTGGAACACCAACAGCCAAGGTATTGTTAGCTACGGGGACGTTTTCCACCAAAACGAAGTTGAAATGTCACACTTCAACTTCACCCACGCCAACACGGATTTCCTCTTCTCCTGTTTTGACAATTACGAACAGGAATGTAAAAAACTCATTGACCAAAACCTTTCTCTTCCCGCTTATGAAATGATTTTAAAAGCATCGCATGTTTTTAATCTTCTGGATGCACGCCATGCAATTTCTGTGACCGAACGACAACGTTATATTCTACGCGTCAGAGAGATGTCAAAAGCTGTTGCCGAAAACTATTATCAAGGTAGAGAAGCATTAGGATTCCCAATGCTTAACAACAAGAAAACATAAAAATGACTGATAACAAACCCTTACTTTTTGAGCTTGGCACAGAAGAATTACCCCCAAAAACCTTATTAACATTAAGTAATGCCTTATTATCCAACATTACCCAAGCATTAACAGATGCTGAATTAACGTTTGGTCAAACAAGTTCTTTTGCTACCCCCCGCCGGTTAGCGATTCTAATTGAAGATATTATTATTCAACAACCTGATAAGACCATCGAGAAGCGCGGACCGGCAATTAAGGCTGCTTTCGATTCTGAGGGTAACCCAAGCCGTGCTGCTTTAGGTTTCGCAACCAGTTGTGGGACTACCGTTGATCAATTGTCCCGGTTAAAAACTGAAAAAGGCGAATGGTTGGCTTTTAATCAAGAAACTAAAGGTCAGGCTACCAACGATTTAATTCCAGAAATCATCAACCAAGGCCTTAAAAAGTTACCTATTGCCAAACGTATGCGCTGGGGAGATCTAGCTACTGAATTTGTCCGACCGGTCCATTGGGCTGTCTTACTCTTTGGCTCTGATCATTTAAATTGTGAAATTTTAGGCATCAAAACCGGCCAACACACCTTTGGCCACCGTTTTCATGCGCCGACGGCCATCTTCTTAGATCACCCTTCTGAGTATCAACGTAAACTACTTGAGAAAGGTTACGTGATTGCTGATTTTGAACAACGCAAACAGGTCATCCATACTGCAACCCTTGCGGCTGCAGACAATGTTGGTGGTACTGCTGTGATTAACGAGGCATTACTCGAAGAAATTACCGCTCTCAATGAGTGGCCCATTCCGATTACTGGCAACTTTGACCCTCGCTTTTTAAAACTACCTGCTGAAGTATTGATTACGACAATGCAAACTAATCAAAAATACTTTGCCGTTACTGATGATCAACAAAAATTATTACCCAACTTTATTACTTTCAGTAATATCGAAAGCACTAACCCACAATCTATTAAAGAAGGCAATGAAAGAGTTATTTTACCACGTCTGGCTGATGCTGAGTTTTTCTGGAAACAAGATCGTCATTTGAAATTATCGGACCGCACACCGAAACTCGCTAATATTATTTTCCAAAAAACACTGGGAACATTGCAAGATAAAAGCCAACGACTAGAAGTTCTAGCAACATACTTATCGACTGCGCTTGCAATCGCACCACAACAGAGTCGTCGCGCCGCTCAACTTGCTAAAACTGACCTGTTAACTGAAATGGTAGCCGAATTCCCTAGCCTTCAAGGTGTCATGGGGCGTTATTATGCCTTGGCTGATAACGAACCAGATGAAGTAGCCCAAGCGCTTGAAGAGCAATACTATCCGAAACAATCTGGCGGCCCAATACCTGAAAGTCAAACTGGTCAAATCCTTGCTATCGCTGATAAAACTGATACTCTTGTTGGAATTTTTAGTGCTGGACTTATTCCTAGCGGCGATAAAGACCCCTATGCTTTAAGGCGTGCAACATTAGGTATAATCCGCATTATTATTGAAAACCGGCTCAATATTAATATCACCGAACTAATTAGCGTTAGCCTGAGTCAATTCACTCACAACTTTGACCGTGAACTGACAGAACATAAAATAACCTCCTTTATCTATGAGCGACTGAAAGGTTATTTTCTTGATCATGACTTTACTATTGACCAATTTGAATCCGTTCTAGCCGTCTCGCCTGACAATCTATTAGATTTCTTTTTGAGACTACAAGCCGTTCGTGATTTTCGTGCACTGCCCGAATCAAATAGCTTATCTGAAGCGAATAAACGCATAAAAAATATCTTACGTAAATCTGAATCATCACCTCAATCGAGTGTTCAAAACCTTATTGAAGAACAAGAGCTTAATTTACTAAAAGCAACTCTGGCTGCAGAAAAAGATATCCAACCCCTAATTCACGATAGCAATTATACTGCAGCATTAAATCGTTTGGCCCAACTTAAAGAAGATGTTGATTTGTTTTTCGAACACATCATGGTTAATTGTGATGACCTATCTTTACGTAATAACCGGCTCGCCCTGCTACATAAAGTAGAGAACTTATTCCTGAAAATTGCGGATATTTCAAAATTACAATAATGCCTGCTAATAAGTTTATTTTGTTAGACCGTGACGGTGTCATCAATCATGACTCTGACAATTACATTAGATCCGCTGCACAATGGCACCCTATTGAGAAAAGCATTGAAGCTATTGCGTTATTGACCTCGCATGGCTATAAAATCATTGTTATTACCAACCAATCTGGAATAGCCCATGGTTATTTTGACACTGCCACACTCAGAGAAATGCATAAAAAAATGAAAACATTGGTCAAACAAGGAGGCGGCAGTATAGAAGCTATTTATTACTGCCCCCATAAAGCTGAAGACCTTTGCGAATGTCGAAAACCTAAACCTGGATTATTAATCAAATGCAGTGAAGACTACAATTTTAAATTAACAAAAACCTTTTTTATTGGTGACAAACTAAGTGATATTCAAGCCGCCCAAGCTGCAGGAACAACGCCAATTTTAGTTAAAACCGGAAAAGGACAAAGAACCCTAGTTAACAACCCGACTATTAAGATTAACACTTTCAACAACCTCTATGACTGCACCCAATTCATCATCTCAAGATAATATTGCGCTACTTTATTTACGATCAACATTACTATTCTTGTGCGTCCTATGTTTAACACTATCCATGGGGATTATCGTTCTCATACTCGCGCCTTTCCCTTTTAAAATCCGTTACAAACTTGCCCATTTCTGGGCAACAACTGTCCTGTGGCTCACCAAATTTATCTGTAAACTAGATTACAACATTGAAGGTTTAGACAATATTATTACGGACCAAAATGCAATAATTTTATGCAAACATCAATCGGCATGGGAAACTATTGCCTTGTATGCTATTTTTCCTCCTCAGGTTACTGTTCTGAAACGGGAATTACTCTGGCTACCTATTTGGGGTTGGGCCGCCGCAACATTAAAACCTATTGCCCTCAACCGTCAAAACCAACTCTCTGCTTTAAAAAAATTAATCCGTGATGGCAAAGATAGACTTAATGAAGGCTTATGGGTTCTTATTTTTCCCGAAGGAACTCGAACAAAACCTGGCGTACCAACAAAATTCAACCTAGGTGGCTGCTTACTCGCCGAAAAAAGCCAACGCCCTATTATTCCTGTTGCCCATAATGCCGGAGAATTCTGGCCTCGCTACAGTTTCTTAAAATACCCGGGAACCATTACGGTGCGCATAGGCCCTCTAATTCCTAGCGAGGGCAGAAAAGCCGTTGAACTTAATTATGAAGCGGAAACATGGGTTGAAACAGCGATGAATGATATTCACCTAACCTGTAATCAATAAGTTATTTTCAAAATAACAAAATAAATTAGCCATTAAAAAGACTTTTCAATTAACGTATAATTGATCGGTATTGCTAACTATTTTTTAACACACACTTATGAAACAACTCGCCCTCATGTTTTTTTGCGCTTTACTACTTAGCGGCTGTACTGATGAAAAGAAACAATACCAAGAACACGTTCTTAAACTAATGAAAACCGATCAGGATCTTATTGACTACAACCTTGACCCTGATGAAACCGCACAGTGCATTGTTGACATGAGCGGTAAAAAGATGATTGGTTTTTTTTCTTGGGACCCTAGACGGACTCCAATCTACTTGGCCTATACCAAACTAATTCAATTCAAATTAAAACTGAGCACACTCTCGGGTCAGGATGGGAGCGACGTGCAATCCAACCCTAAAAATGAACTAAGCGCTCTTAGAGAAACCTTTGGTTCAGCACAAGCATTAGCCGATGCTCATAGGAATTTTAGCGACAGCGTTTTGGGATGCTTTGAATCACTAACTTCTAAAACAGATCCTGATAACGAAAAACTCTTATAAACAGAACGCATCTTGTCTTGCATCAGAAGATACACCTTCTCTTCTGATGCATAGCCATAAAATACATTTTCACCATGGACTAAAAAGCCAACTCAAGCCGATATTTCGTTAAGAAATCGCAAAACCTCAATTTTACTAAAAGGCCAATTTAACTCCTTTCCTGAATCAAAATGGCACAATACCGGAATTTTTAGCCCATAAACGGCTAAATATTGAGACTCCTCCACAATATCTATTTTAACAACGCCTACCTCTCTGGAGTACTGAGGCAATATTGATAAAACCAATTCCTCAGCCTGCTCACACAAATGACAGCTTTCAGTTCCCAATAAAACCAAATCAAGAGACATAACGTATTGTTAATTAATCTTGTAGATTAGGAGCTAACCACCGCTTTGCTTCGTCTATAGTCCATCCTTTTCTATTTGCATAATCAACCAGCTGTTCCGTCGTTATTTTACCAACATTAAAATACCGCGCATTATCATGAGAAAAATACCACCCACTAACTGCCGCAGTCGGATACATTGCATAACTTTCAGTTAGTTCAATCCCTGTATTATCAGTAACCGACAACAAACTAAATAACTTTTCTTTTTCAGTATGGTCTGGGCACGCAGGGTAGCCCGGTGCTGGCCGAACACCTTGATAGGCCTCATTGATAAGCGCCTGATTATCAAGCACTTCATTGTTGTTATAACCCCAATAAGTAGTTCTGACTTGTTGATGCATATATTCCGCAAAAGCCTCTGCTAATCGGTCTGCGAGCGCCTTGAGCATAATCGCACTATAGTCATCATGCTGTTTGTCAAACTCCGCCAGTTTAGCTTCTATACCAATCCCAGCAGTCACTGCAAAAGCACCGATATAATCATTGTCAATTACCTCGACAGGCAATAAAAAGTCAGCTAAACAATAGTTGGCTTTACCCGGAACCTTAATATTCTGTTGTCGTAAATGACAGAGTGTCTCACGTACAGCTGATCGCTGCTCATCCTCAAAAATTAAAATATCATCGCCTTGACTATTAGCCGGGTAAAAACCGACAACGGCTTTTGCAGACAACCATTTTTCAGCAATAATTGATTCCAACATTACAGAGGCATCATGAAAAAGAACCTTCGCATGTTCTCCTACGATGTCATCTTCTAGAATAGCCGGATAACTTCCAGCCAACTCCCACGTCTGAAAGAATGGCGACCAATCAATAAAGTTAGCCAATGTTCTTAACGAAACATTCTCAAACACTCTATTACCCAAAAATGTGGGCTGATCAGGCTTACTCTTTTGAATTTCAAATTTATTATCTCTTGCATCTGCCAGAGAAAGTAATGTACTTTTCGATTTTCGTCCCTGATGGCGGTCTCTGACTTGCTGATATTCATCATGAATAGCTTTAATATAGGACTCTTTTTTTGTTTCACTCAATAAATTATTAGCCACTCCGACAGCCCGTGATGCATCAGAAACATAAACGGTAGAACCATGATAATTTTGTTCAATTTTAACAGCTGTATGTGCTCTTGACGTTGTTGCGCCACCGATCATTATTGGAATTTCAAATCCCAAACGCTCCATTTCCTTAGCAACAAAAACCATTTCATCGAGTGAAGGAGTTATCAGCCCACTTAACCCAATAATATCAACATTTTCTTCCTTTGCCCGCTTTAGAATTACACTAGCTGACACCATTACCCCCAAGTCCACGACTTCATAACCATTACATTGCAAAACCACACCAACAATATTTTTACCAATATCATGGACATCTCCTTTCACAGTCGCCATCAGGATTTTTCCATTACTTTCGACCTTTCCTGACTTTTCTTTTTCCATAAATGGCATTAAATAAGCTACTGCTTTCTTCATGACCCGCGCTGATTTAACAACTTGAGGTAAAAACATTTTACCTGCACCAAATAGGTCACCCACTTCGTTCATGCCAGCCATTAGCGGACCTTCAATAACGTTCAGTGATAAATCAAACCCAAGGCGCGCTTCCTCAGTATCTTCCTCTATATATTCGGTAATTCCTTTAACTAATGCATACGAAATTCGTTTATTAACTGGCTCATTTCGCCAGCTTAAATCTTCTTTTTTACCAACCCCAGCACTACCCATAAATTGCTCAGAAAGCGCTAATAACTTATCCGTCGCATCATCTCGCTTATTTAAAACAACTTCTTCCACAGCCTCTTTTAATTCTTTTGGTATATCATCATACACAGCCAACTGCCCAGCATTAACAATCCCCATATCCATGCCTGCTTTAACTGCGTAAAATAAAAAAACTGCATGTATTGCCTCTCTTACCGGCTCGTTACCTCGGAATGAAAAAGATACATTTGAAACCCCGCCCGAAACTAATGCTTGTGGCAATGCTGATTTTATTTCTCGTGTTGCCTCAATAAAATCCACACCATAATTATTATGCTCATCAATTCCAGTAGCAATAGCAAAGATATTCGGGTCAAAAATAATATCTTCGGCACGAAAACCCACTTCTTCTGTTAGGATTTTATAAGCCCTTCGACAAATCTCGACTTTTCTCTCTTTTGTATCCGCTTGCCCAACCTCATCAAAGGCCATTACAATTGCTGCTGCACCATAGCGTTTAATTAACTGAGCCTGATTCTTAAAGACCATTTCACCTTCTTTAAGAGAAATAGAGTTCACAATACCTTTGCCTTGAACACACTTGAGACCGGCTTCGATAATATCCCATTTGGAAGAGTCAATCATGATAGGAACCTTTGAAATATCAGGCTCTGAAGCAACTAATAACAAAAACCTAACCATTGCATCCTTAGACTCCAACATGCCCTCATCCATATTGATATCAATAATCTGAGCGCCATTGGCCACTTGCTGCCTTGCTACATCTAAAGCAGTCTCATAATCTTCTTCAACGATTAACCGCTTAAAACGCGCCGAACCGGTAACATTTGTTCTTTCACCAACATTAACAAACAGGGAGTCAGCGCCAATATTAAATGGCTCTAAACCGGCAAGACGACATTTCTTCTCTAGTGTTGGGGTTTTCCGAGGCGGATGCTTTTCTACAGCCTTAATAATAGCTTTAATATGTGCAGGAGATGTTCCGCAACAACCACCTACAATATTAATGTAGCCATTTTTAGCCCAGTCCTCCAACTCGATTGCCATTGCTTCTGGTAGCTCATCATATTCACCAAATTCATTTGGCAATCCTGCATTAGGGTGCGCCGATACATTAGTTTCTGCCTGCGCACTCAACTCCTCAACATATTGACGTAATTCACCGGCACCTAAGGCACAATTAAATCCTATTGATAACGGCTGAATATGACGGACCGAATTCCAAAAAGCCTCAACCGTTTGTCCTGATAACGTTCGACCTGACGCATCCGTGATCGTGCCGGAAATCATAACTGGATACTGAGTGCTGGTATTTTCAAAATACTGATCAATCGCAAAGAGCGCCGCTTTAGCATTAAGGGTATCAAATATAGTTTCAACTAATAAGATATCTGCTCCGCCGTCAATTAGCCCCGTTATCGCTTCCATATAAGAAACAACCAAACCATCAAAATCAATATTTCTAAAACCTGGATCGTTGACATCGGGAGAAATAGACGCCGTTCGATTTGTCGGCCCTATAACTCCAGCAACAAATCTTGGTTTATCAGGATTAGACTTTGTCACCTCATCAGCAACTTGCCTCGCTATTCGCGCAGATACACAATTTAACTCATAGGCTAATGACTCCATTTGATAATCAGCCATTGCAATAGTCGTAGAGTTGAACGTGTTGGTTTCCACAATATCTGACCCAGCATCAAAATATGCTTGGTGAATGGCCTTAATAATATCTGGCTGTGTCAATGATAGGAGATCATTATTACCTTTTAGGTCACTGGGCCAATTTGCAAACCGCTCTCCCCGATAATCAGATTCACTTAATTTATATTCTTGAATCATAGTACCCATTGCACCATCCAAAAATAAAATTCTTTTTGATAATTGCTCAGTTAATAATTTCTGACGACTACTCATAAAAATACATTTAAATTAATAAAAAACTTTGGCCGGCAGCTCCATACTGTCGTCACAAACAAGAAAGCCTAGGTTAAACCTAGGCTTTTAAATGTTAAACATCACTTTTAGATAATGTTATTTTCCTTCTGCGTCCTTATCTTTAGTCGCAGCATCACCGTTTTCTGCTAAAACGCTTTCATTATCATTAAGAGTAGAAAGGGTGCCTTTGAAAATATTCATATGCCCAAACAAGGTTGAAGGCCCCAACCCCCCTTTTACAACAAATTTGGCTCGAATTATCGCTGCAACCAAAAAACCCACTAAAGGCGCTGCTAATTCACGAAACGCTGACATCAAGCGATTGCTTACGTCTTTGGTCTGCATTGCTGCTAATTCTGCCTGGTCAACGCCTGTATCTTCATTCTCAGTCAGAAATAAGAAAACATCGACCTGTATCCAAAGAAACTGAATGAAAAAAAGTGAACCAGCTGTAATTGCAACCCACTTGAATACTCCACTTGTTCCCGCTCGAACTGCTGCCTGATATGTCCAACAAGCCATATAAATTGTTAATAAACCACCTATCATAATTCTCTCTCTTGTCTTTATTAGTTAGTACAGATGAACACCCAGTCCATTGATTTTTTTAATCTCTTACACATTTTGAGCAAGAAACTTAAAAACAATTATACATTATAATAACTTTACTTTCATTGCTGGCCATTACATTACGTTCCGCATCTTTACTGCAAATTATAAAACACCACCCTATTCACTAAAAAAGAATTATTGCCTAACTTTTATTAATTTGTTAATATTATAGGTTCTATATGCTTTATGCATTGCAAATTTCATTAATTATTTATTTGGAGGATCCTCGATGGGATTTATTCTTGATATGACGGAAACGTTGAAAACACCAGCCGGTATGGTTGGCCTTCTTGTACTAGGTGGTATCATTTACATATGGTACAAATGGATGTTCGCTCCTCATCCAGACGACGAAGACTAGTACAGATATACTATATCTATTAAGGTCAAACTATAAGTTGACGCCTTACTAGTTTAAAAATATCAACCGCTACAGGTTCTTTTCGGGACTGTAGCGGTTTATTTTTACCCTCATTTTCTGAACCACCTCCCGTTATTACCCCCCCTAACAACTCTATATTGATCTCCGTCAAGACTTAGAATTAATTTATTCTTTAGTCTTAACTTAATACCTGAACACGCCTCTCAATTAAACCCATGCGAAAACTCATTGCATCAGCCGTAAAACAAAACATTGACCGCCAAGTTTCACCTACCGGACTAAGCATTTTTCGCTGCTTTTATGGAGTTATTGTTTTCCAGGAAGCCATATTCTTATTATTTTTCCGTCACTTAATATTTGACCCAGTTCCCTTTATTAATCATGCGTATCCGCTCATTCCTTTATTCCTAATCTTTTGGGCCTTTATTGGGATCTGTTTAATGGTTGGCCGCTACTGCCAATTTGCCACTATCAGTAATTATTTACTCTGGCTCGTGTTCCTCAACTTTACTCCGATGCGCCATGAGTTTTCAGGTGGTTTCGATCAATTCATGGTTGCCTGTGGTTTTCTGCTCATATTCCTGCCGATAAACCGCAACTGGTCACTTGATTTACTCAATCATCGTCTTCGCAACTTATCTCTTGATTACCCCAAAACTCAAGACATTTCAATTCTTTGCTATTATTTACCGATCATCTTTTGCTTATGCTTTCTTTATACTGATTCCGCCATCCACAAACTATGGGCTGATCATTGGAGAAATGGCCTAGGCGCATGGGTTCCCTCAAGTCATCCTTATTATATTTCAGCACTTAATCTTTCATGGCTACTTAATGAAGAAATCTTGCAGCGTAGCATCGGCTATTTGATTATTCTGTTTCAACTTGCATTTCCTGTTTTTGTTTTTCACTCAAAATTTCAACATTGGTTTCTAATTATGGGTGCTTCATTACATTTAGGCATCTCTTTATCCTTTAATATTTATCCATTTGGCCTGATCATGTTTTTCTTCTATGCGCTAGTAGTACCCCCTCACTGGTGGCATAAAATCAAAAATAAAATCAGCTACAAATCCGCATTAGTTACTGTTTATTATCAACCAAGCAACCTTAATCAGATTCGTCATATCATTTTACTGCAACACTTCGATTTTTTTAATGCCGTGCAATTTAAAGAAGACACCAATAACAGATCCGACTTTATTTACACATTAAATAAATATCATCAACCTTGCTATGGCCATTATTGTTACGCCAAAATTCTCTTTATGATGCGCTATACCATACCCATCAGCCTCGTATTTTCCTTGCCCGGAATAGGTCCATTTCTATTCAAAAAAATCACATATAACAAAACGCCAAAAATTTTATCTTACATCAACGCCACCCCAGCTGTTTTTTATGATTCGCTATACAGTTATTACACCCATCATCCCGCACAATTTATTTATAAATTTTCCAAAATTCTTTGTTTATTGGTGATTTTGCAACTTAACAGCACTATCAACTATGCCTTCTTATACCGCCTTAATTTACATGAAAACCAAAACTTAACACCTATAACCAATGCTAGTAATATTATCTGTGTCTTAAGCCATACATTTTTAGGCATCACCCCACATGCACTTTATCTTCACGATCATTTCAAAGGCTATAATCGCATATTAGCCATACAATATTTAGGTCATGACAATAACTACCACTGGCTTCCCTTTGTTAACGACCAAGGCCGAATGACTGCTCCTAACTGGGGGCGTGTACATTCCATGTGGGCTAATCGCGCAGTAACCCCTAATATTCAAGAACCAAATCTTAATAAAGCACTATTAAAGCTTACCGCTTTTTGGGGAACAAAAGTCGGCTTATCTCTTGACAACGCTAAGTTTAGAATTCTTTCAAAGCCGATAAATACACCATCCGAATGGGAGCCTGACTTAAGATCAAACAATCTAAAGGGCTCATGGGTTGTTGTAGGCTCTGTCAGCTGGGCACATTATAAGTTTCAATCTAATTTTTCAAACTCATTTTTTAAAACCATTAAGTCACCATTAAAAATCGATAACCTAAAAATACATAACTGATTATGGTAAAATGTAGAGTTGCGTTATATTAACGTAATTACATCACAATATAAGGAGTTCGAAATGTCTCAAGTAGAAGACGATAGCATGTTAACGTGGATTATTGCACTCGTTGTAGTTACTGTAGTATTAGTGTTTTTGTTGGAACAAGAAGAACAAACCATACATTTAACAGTTGGTTATGAAACGATGAATGCTGAAGCAAATGACAAATCGTCCACAGAAAAATAAATCATATATTTTCCTTGCATTTTAATATTTCTTTTTGTTTAATTTTACCTGTGACATCTTGTCGCATTAATAATAAAACATTAATTATTCAAGCGCGCCACTATTTTTGCGAAAGCTTGTTTTGGGCATCCCAGCCCAAGCAA